>NZ_CP063458.1:3921759-4575385 GCF_015169395.1 Humisphaera borealis | reverse complement strand
GCCGAGCATCGCCTTATCGATCTCCAACAGCGACAAGAGCTTGTCCGACCAGGTGCGGTTGCGGACGTCGAGCAGCAGCATGCCGCTGGCGTCGGAGACTTCGGTGGCGTACTCGCCGGTCATCCGCAGGCGGATGTAGTCCTTGGGGAGCAGGATGCGCTTGACCTTGTCGTACACCTTCGGCTCTTTATCGCGCAGCCAGAGGATCTTGGGAGCAGTAAAGCCGGTCAGGGCCGGGTTTGCGACCATGCCGATCAGCGCTTCTCGCCCGCCGGCTTTGGCTTCGATATCTGCACACTGTTCGGCGGTTCGCTGGTCGTTCCACAGCAGGGCACGCCGGAGCGACTTTCCATTCTTATCGAGAAAGACCGATCCGTGCATCTGGCCCGACAGGCCGATCCCGCCGACATCCGTCGCCTTGACCTTCGCCTTCTTCAGCACGGCCTTGGTGGCGTCGCAAGTGCTCTTCCACCAGTCTTCAGGCTCCTGTTCCGACCAACCGGGCTTGGGCGAGTAGATCGGGTGGTCGGCCATCGCGGTCGCGATTACCTTCCCTTTGCCGTCACAAATCAGGGTTTTGGTAGCACTGGTTCCAATGTCGATACCGAGCAGATAGGCCATGATGGGGTTCGCTCCGCGGATTCCGAGGGAGGTGTCAAATGACTATCGAGGCGGGAGTATAAGGATTGCCAAAGCGTCTGTGAACCGAGCGTTCACCATGGCATCGAGAACGGCCTGCAATCGGCCAACCCCGCGGCTACCGCCCGCGAATCGCGCATGCCAGCAGCTTCCATGAGGTGCTCTTGAAGGGCTGTGCCTTGAGCGTTTTGATCGCGTACCGCCGCGATGTCTTCAGGTGCCCGGCCTTGAGCGCCATCCAACCCCACTGGCGGAACATGTCCCCCTGGGAATTGAGCTCACGCCGGGGCAGTTTCGGCTCGCCGGGAAGGTTGCGGCGCTTCCAGGTTTCCGTGAGGACGAGCAACTGCTTGGCTTCCTGCCGATCGAGCGTAGTAGCGACGATGCTGCTGCTCATCAGGCGCTTCGTGAGCAGTCGCTGCGGCAGGTTCGCCAATCGGCCAACTTCGCCGAGGCGCATCCACAGATCGTAGTCCTCGCACGGCCAGGTCTCTTTGCGATACCCCCCGACCCGTCGTACGGCATCAGGCCGAAACATCACAGCCGGATGATGAATGCTCGACATGCCAAGCAGGTGTGCCTTTTCGATCGCTTCGTGCGTCAGCGGATTGTCGTACGAACCGAGAAGGTTGCCGTACTCGTCCATCGCGTTGGCATTGGATCCCAATGCGACCAGTTCGGGCTCGGCTTCCATTCGCGTGAACTGCAGATCGAACCGCTCGGGGGCCGACAGGTCGTCAGAGTCAATGCGGGCGACGTACTTGCCGCGCGAAGCGGCAAGACCTTCGTTCAGCGCGGGTACCAGGCCCGTGTTCGGCCGGCTGATGATCTTCACCCTCGAATCTCGGTCGGCGTACTTTTGCATCACCGCCAGGGAGCCGTCCTTCGATCCGTCATTGATGCAGATGAACTCAAAGTCGCGGAACGTTTGCGCGAGGATGGAGTCCATCGTCTCGGCTACGAATTCCTCGGCGTTGTACACCGGCATGAGAACGGAGATGGCGGGAGAGGTGGACATAGCAGGTCGACGGCGATTCTAGAGGCGAACATCGAACATCGAACATCGAACGCAGAACATCGAATGGAACACAGAATGCCGAAGCCGTTCGGCGTTCGATGTTGGATGTTCGATGTTCGATGCTCGCATGTGCATTCCGTTACTTGAGCGTCGCAACCGCGACCAGCTTCCAGCCCTTGGGGCTCAGCGGCTTGGCGCCGATCGCTTTCCATCCGTAGTGCCGCGCCGTCTTCTTCTCGCCGCTGTTGTACGCCCACCAGCCGTACTGCAGTGCGTGCTGGTGCCGACTTGATCGGTCCTTTCCGGGACGCCACGGCTCGCTTGCTTCGTATTTTCGTCGCTCCGGGGGCAGTTTTCGGCGTTCCCACGCCTCGCTGCACGCCAGCTCGCCGGCCTTGCGCTGTTCCTGCCGCTTGGTTTCGCTCACGCTGCTTTCGTGCAGGCGGAACTTCAGGACCACTTCCGGGACGTTCGCCAGCTTGCCGACTTCACCGAGTCGAAGCCAAAGGTCCAGGTCTTGCGTCGTCTTGAACCGCTCGTCGTAACCGTTGACGGCGTCCATCGCGGTGCGGCGGATCATCGCCGACGGATGGCAGATCGGGTTATGCCCGGCAAGGCAATCAGCCTGAATCGCCGCGTCATCGGTCGGCGGCTTGAGCGTCGTCAGCAACCGGCTTTCGCCGTCGATCAGTTGAAAGTATCCACCGGTGCAGGCGACATCCGGATGGTCACCGAGGAATGCCACCTGCGCCGCAAATCGCGTGGGCACGGCGACGTCATCGCAGTCCATCCGTGCCAGGTACTTGCCGCGAGACAGTTTGTACGCCTCGTTCAGCGTTTTCGTCAGCCCCTTGTTCGCTCGGACGACCAGCCGAATGCGCGAGTCGCGGTCGGCGTACTCTTTCAGCACGGCGGGAGAATCGTCCTTCGATCCGTCGTCGATAATGATGAACTCGAAGTCCTTGAACGTCTGGCCGAGGATGCTATCGATGCACGGAGGCAGGTACGCCCCGCCGTTGTAAACGGACATCAGGACGGAGACGGTCGGACTTTTCTCGGACGGGTCACTCACTTCGGTGATACTCCAGACTGATCACAGTTCGCGGCACAGGCTTCCAGCCCGTGCTACGGCAGATTTCTACCGATACGCATTCGGAAACACCTGCCCTTTTGTATCGGCCGATCGCCGAAACGCCGTCAGGAGCAGCTTCCAGGATGCCAGTTTGAAGGGCCCGTATCGGACGGCCGATTTCGCGTGTTTTCGGGCCACCGCGATATTGCCGTGCTTCAGCGCCGCCCAGCCCCAGAGGCGGGCCTGCTCGTCGCGCGGCGGCGCGGTGATCGGCGAAAAGGTCCAGTCGGCCGGGAAAGGCAAGCCGCGCCGTTGGTGAGCTTCCCGCAGCACCTTCTCGCGGGTCTCGGCGTGCCTTTTGACCTTCTCCAGATAGTAGGTGCGCGTCGTGCTGCTGTAATGCCGGCGATACCAGGTCAGCGGCTCAGGCAGGTTCGCGAACTTGCCCAGTTCGGCGACCCGAAGGTAGAAGTCGTGGTCCTCCGAAAACACCGGGTGCTCCCCGCGATAGCCGCCGACCTTTCGAGCCGCCTCTGTCCGGCACATCATCGACGACTGCACCACCGCCCAGCCGCCGCCGTTGCCGAGCAACTGCTTCTCTATGTCCTCGTGCGTCAGCTTGTGATCGGTGATGTAGCTTGGCGAGCCGTACGGGTCCATCACGACCACGCGCGAGCCGAGCAAGACGCATTCTGGGTGCGACTCGAGGTATGCCACCTGCTTCTCGAAACGATCCGGCACGGATAGGTCGTCGGCGTCGTTGGCGGCCATGTACTTGCCGCGACAGGCCGCGATCAACTCGTTCCGGGAGGCGACGATACCCTTGTTCTCTCGCGAGATGATGCGGATCCGCGAGTCCAAAGCGGCGTACCGCTTCAACACCGCCGGTGTATCGTCCGTCGAGCCGTCGTCCAGGATGAGCAGTTCGAAATCGCGAAACGTCTGGGCGAGGATCGCTTCGATCGTCTGCGCGACATAAGCCGCCGTGTTGTAGACGGGCATGACGACGGAAACGATCGGCGCGGCGGCTTCCATGTCGGCGGCGGGATCAGGCGGTCTTGGTCGCGGGCAAGGGGTTCGCCCGGTACCAGTCGATCGTCTTTTTCAGCCCGTCTTCAAAGGTCGTCTTGGCTTCAAAGCCGAACTCGGCCTTGGCCCGCGAGGTATCGAGGCAACGGCGTGGCTGGCCGTCGGGCTTGGTGGCATCCCAGACTATCTTGCCCTGGAAACCCGTCAGCCGGGCGATGATCTCGGTCAGCTCCTTGATCTTGATCTCCCGGCCGTTGCCGAGATTCACCGGATCGGGCTTGTCGTACTTCTCCATCGCCGCCACGATGCCTTCGGCACAGTCTTCTGCGTACAGGAACTCACGGCTCGCCGAGCCCGTGCCCCAAGCAACCACTTCCTTGTCGCCGCGGTTCTGGGCCTCGATGTACTTGCGCACCAGCGCCGGAATGACGTGCGACGAGTGCAGGTCAAAGTTGTCGCGCGGGCCGTACAGGTTCACCGGCAACAGGTAGATCGCGTTCAGACCGTACTGTTCGCGATAACCCTGCGCCATCGTCAGCAGCGCCTTCTTCGCGATGCCATAAGGCGCGTTGGTGACCTCGGGGAAACCCGCCCACAGGTTCTCTTCCTTGAACGGCACCGGCGTCATGTTCGGGTAGGCACAAATTGTGCCCACCTGCACGAACTTCTTCACCTTGTTCACCCGCGCACCTTCCATGAGATGAATACCCATGGTGGCGTTGGCGTAGAAGTAGCGGCCGGGGTTCTCACGATTGGCCCCAATGCCGCCGACTTCCGCCGCAAGGTGCAGCACGACATTCGGCTTCACATCGGCATACAACTTTTCGACGGCGTCCTGGCGCGTCAGGTCGTAGTCCTTCCGGCGCGGGACGACCTGGTCGTTGTAACCCAGGCTCTTGAGCTTGGCGGTCACAAAGCTGCCCAGGAACCCGGCGCCGCCGGTGATGAGGATGCGATCTGTCTTCGAGATCATAGTTGGGGTCCAATTGGACGGCCCTATCAGTGACACGGGCTTCCAGCCCGTGCGGGCGATGGTGTAGTCGAGACTACCTGTCGTATCAGATCATTGAGGAGCGGCGTATGAGCAACCAACTACTCAGGCGCCGCTCGCACGGGCTGGAAGCCCGTGTCACTGAGAAGCCTCGACCTACTACCGCTTGCTGCCGACCTTTTTGCCTTCCGACTCGGCGATCACGCGTTCGCGCTTCGCCAGTTCCCAGTCGGCCTTGACCATCATGTCGGCCAGGCCTTTGAACGTCACCTTCGGCGTCCAGCCGAGGTTCTTCTTGGCCTTGGTCGCGTCGCCGAGGAGCAGATCCACTTCCGCCGGGCGGAAGTACTTCGGGTCCTGCTTCACGTACTGCTTCCAGTCTAGATTGAGCTGGCTGAAGACGACTTCCAGGAACTCCTGAACGCTGTGCGTTTCGCCGGTCGCGATGACGTAGTCTTCCGGCTTGTCCTGCTGCAGCATCAGCCACATCGCCTCGACGTAGTCGCCGGCAAAGCCCCAGTCGCGCTTGGCTTCGAGGTTGCCCATGTACAGGGCGTCCTGCAAACCTTCCTTGATGCGCGTCGCGGCGCGGGTGATCTTGCGGGTCACGAACGTTTCGCCACGGCGCGGCGACTCGTGGTTGAAGAGAATGCCGTTGACGGCGTACATGTTGTACGCCTCGCGGTAGTTCACCGTCTGCCAATAGCTGAACACCTTGGCACAGGCATACGGGCTGCGCGGATGGAACGGCGTCAACTCGGTCTGCGGGGTTTCCCGCACCTTGCCGTACATCTCGCTGCTGCTGGCCTGATAAATGCGCGTCGGCAGACCCGTATCGCGGATCGCCTCCAGCAGGTTCATCGTACCCAGTGCATCGGCCTGCACGGTGTAGACCGGCTGATCGTAGCTCACGCGGACGTGCGACTGGGCCGCCAGGTTGTAGACCTCGTCGGGTTTGACGCGGCTGAGCACCTCACGCATGCCCATGCCGTCGACCAGGTCGCCGTAGTGCAGGAACATCTTGGCCCCGGTGATGTGCCGGTCGGCATACAGATGCTCGATACGATCGGTATTGAAGGAACTGCTCCGGCGGATAATGCCGTGGACTTCATACCCTTTGCCCAGCAGAAGCTCCGCCAGGTAAGAACCATCCTGGCCGGTGATACCGGTGATCAGCGCTTTCTTGGGTTGTGTGGCTTGCATAACAATTCGAGGCAAAGGGACCTAATGGGGCACCAGAAACGAGACCCGCACGAACCGATGTGTGGTTCGTTGCGCACACCTTCTTTTCGGCGAAACGCGGCGGTGACAATAGTGGAAACGGCCCTGTGTGCAACGGGGCAGGAACCATTGGCGAACGACAATTTTCGTCTTGATGGCTTGGCGTCACTTCTCTCAGGCAGCGGGAGCCGGCCGACAGACTTCCAGGGTCTGACGGATGACGGCCGTCCAGGATGAACGACCCTGCGAAAATGCCGCCGCACCGCTTCGCAGTTTCTGTCGCAGTGATGGATCGTTCGCCACCTCGGACAGCGCGTCGGCGGCGGCGCGGGAGTTACCGGCCGGGAACAACAACACGTTCTCCCGATCGACAAACTCCGGCTCCAAGGTTTCGCCGCGCGAGGCAACCACCGGCAGGCCATGACTCGTGACAACGGCACAGGAGCTGTTGTTGAGCCGAATCCCTTGCACGAAGGGCATCAGACTGACGTCCGACGCATGCAGGTGCCGAGAGACATCGGTCTCCTCGGCGATGTGGCCGGTCCAGGTCGCCCTTGATGCCAAACCCATGTCGTCGGCCATCTTTCGCATGCGACCGGCGTAACCGGGATCTTTCTGATCCGCGCCCGTCGGGCTGCCGCCGATCAACAGCAGCTTGATGTTCGGCACCTTCGCCGCAGCGAAGCTGACGGCCTCGATCGCGGTCTCGACGCCCTTCTGCGGGTAGATGAAGCCGAAATAGCTGACAACAAAATCGTCGTCGGTGTAGCCGAGCTTTCTGCGGGTTTCGGCCCTGATCGTCCCGTCGGGGTCACTAAGCACTTCGAGGAGTGGCGGCGCGGGAATGACGCGCGACTTCTTCTCGACCGCGGGATAGAACCCCGCGAGGACGTCCAGATGCGGACGGCAGAGGGTGATGACGGCGTCGCTATCACGAAGCAGGGTGCCGTAGCGATACTCGAGTCCGGCCGAGCCGGCCCAGATGGACGCCAGCTTTCGCCCCAACCGCGCTTCCATTGTCGTCGGGTCGGCACCGGGCGTGTTTTCGAACTGAGAGATGACGACCGGCCTTGGCTTCAGCCCCCGGCAGAACGTTGGCAGGAAGGTGATCATCGGATGCCGCCGATAGATCGGCCCGAGATAGATCAGCAGCACGGCGTCGGGCCTGCTTTGTCCCAGCGCACGCTTGAGCGTCCGCATTTCGCTCCAACCCCAGTTCTTCATGTCGGTGTTGATCGCGAAGCCTTCACCTTCCGGTGTGACGCCGTCGATCTTGCTGGTGATGAGCGTGACAGACTGACCTGCCGCGACAAGATGTTTGCAGAGATGGGCGGCGTGCGCGGCTTCGCCCGCCTGGGCCGGAGGGTAGACACTGCAAACAACGGTGATGCGCATAAGTCACACTCCAACGCACGCGGGAAGCACGGTTCGCCGGGCGTGATCAGTTTTCCGGGCGGCAATTGTGGTGCGGGCTTTCAGCCTGCATTTCCGCTGCACAAACGCCGTTTGTTCCATACCGCCCGGAAAAATGGTCGCGCCCAAGTCTCCGGTCGCTACGAATTGCCGAGCAACGACCGGTACAACGCTTCATACTGCCTGGCCTGAACAGGCAACGCGTATTCGGCCAGCGCCGTCGCCCTACAGGTTTCTGCCAGGCGATGGCGTGCCGCGTCATCCTGTAGCAGGTCAACAATCGCCTGCCGCAGCGCACCGACATCGCCCGTGGGCGCCAGCAGTCCGGTCTGGCCGGGGCGGACGGTGTCCGTGATTCCGCCGGACGCGAACCCGACGATTGGCGTTCCACACGCCATGGATTCGATGACGGTCTGCCCGAAAGCTTCCTGGAGCGAAGGAATGACGTAGACGTCTGCCGCCGAGTACGCCATGGAAAGGACACGATCGTCATCGACCTTGCCGACGTTGATGAGCGGAATGTTTCCGCCGATCGCCGGTTTGCCGCCACCGACGCTTGCGAGGGTCAGGTTGTCCACGCCGCGAATGCCTTCCAGCGCCTCGGTCAGCTGGGCAAAGCCCTTGCGGGGATGCTTCGACGAATCGGCGGCAAACAGCACGACCTTTGCGTTCCGCGGAATGCCCAGCAGGTCACGCGAGAAGCCTTTGTCCCGCGGCTGATAAACACTCGTATCGAGTGCGTTGGGAATGATGGTTCGTTTGAACCGACCGAGCAGCGACGACTGAGAGGCGACTTCCGCGACCCAGCGGCTGGTGGCGACAATGTGCATCCCGGCGTCGCCGACATTCGCCAGTGCGTCGTGCTTGCGCTGCCAGATCTGCCGGGAGAGATCGGCGTCGATGTTCGATCCGAGTTCAGGGCACGCGCCGCACTGAGCCTTAAATCGTCCACAGCCGCGGTCGTAATGGCAGCCACCCGTCGCCGGCGCCATGTCGGCCAGCCGCCAGACGAGAGGGACCTTCGGGAATCGTCGCTTGAACGTCTCGAAGAACGGCAGGTGATCGACGAAACCCGCGACCCAGTGGAGATTGATGATGTCGCACTCGGGAAGCCCTCGAAGCGGTTGATCGCCGTAGGGCGTTCGGTCGTCGGCAAAGGGCTCGGCCCCGGGAGGTCGTTTGCCGGGATAAGGTGCGAAATCGGCGGTGATGCGGCGCTGGCGGACTCGAACGCGCAGGCGGTCCACGAGTCCACCGGAGGGGGTGAACCCGGTGACAGTCGGATCCACCGACCACTTCTTCTGCACGAACATGCGTGAGTCGTGCCCCAGCCCCTTGAGACCGGTGTGCACGCGATACGCCGCTCGCGAAGCGCCGCCGGCGGTATCGGAGGTGCTGAGGTGAACAATTCGCATGGAAGATCAGACGAGTAACCGGCACTAAACCGCGGCAGGAATCGCATTCATCGCAATTGCGCCGCCGGCCTTGACGTCGCTTCCACCCTGGTAGGCCTGAACGCCGCCGACTTCGCCGGGGATGTCCGACGCTGCCGCACGGTCCAGGCCGCCGGCGATATCCCAGTGGGCGGGCAGGACAACCACGCTCTGACTGGCGCTGGGGATCTTTCCCGTGCCGAGCATGTCTCCGAACACGATATCAAGTTTGTCGGCCCTTTCGACGCGATCGATGTACCCCTGATCATCGGCCATGACCAGTTCGACGTAATAGTTGCCGGGCGTCAGCGGAAGGCTGGGGACCTCGAGGGTCATCCGGCCGGACTGCGCGCCGCGAATCCAGAGCCCGCTGTGATACATCGAATGGAACAGCGCGACGCGCTTACCGCGGTTATCGGAGATCGCCAGCCCGACTGTTGCGGCCTTGATGTCCTGGCAATCGCTGAGCTCAATATCGAAACGGACTCGCCCGCCGGTGTGCAGCACGCGATCGTGACCGGTCTCGGTTTCGATCTTCAGATCCGTGAAAACCGCAGGCCGAGGCTTGTACTGGGTGCGCTGTTTCTGCGACAGCGGCACGCCCATGCCTTCGGCGGTGGTCGCCAGGTACTGCTTGACGCCGTCTTCGGGGTGCAGCCGATCGCTGACCTTGCCCTTGTTCACCAGCACGACGTGCGTGCAAAGGTTGGTGACGGCATCCATGTTGTGGCTGACGAACAAGACCGTTCGTCCCGCCCGCATGACGTCGCCCATCTTGCCGAGGCACTTCTTCTGGAATGTCGCGTCACCGACGGCAAGCACTTCGTCAACAATCAGCACTTCAGGGTCCAGGTGCGCCGCAACGGCGAACGCCAAGCGAACGTACATGCCGCTCGAGTAGCGCTTCACCGGCGTGTCGAGAAACTGTTCGACTTCGGAAAATGCGACGATCTCGTCGAACTTGCGGGTGATCTCGGTCCGGCGCATGCCCAGGATCGCGCCATTGAGGAAGATGTTCTCGCGGCCGGTCAGTTCAGGGTGGAATCCTGTTCCCACTTCCAGCAATGAGGCGACGCGACCACGAATCACAGCCCGGCCTTCGGTCGGCTCGGTGATACGGCTGAGCATCTTCAGCATCGTGCTCTTACCGGCCCCGTTGCGACCCACCAAGCCGAGAACTTCGCCACGATTGACGTCGAACGAGGCGTTGCGGACCGCCCAGTACGCGTCCGAGGATTTCGAAGCGTCGGCAACCCGATCGGTAAAGCGGCGAACGGCTCCCTTGGCGGCTCCCACGAGCACGTCGGCAAAGGTTGCATGCTTGTCGGCGGCCTTACCGAGAAAGTAGGCCTTACCGAGGTTTTCGACGGAGATGACTGGCTTGTCGGACATAAGTGCTGAACTCGTAGGGTCCGCCTTGGCGGACCTGTCGTAATCGTGTGACCCAACCCGTCGCGTCCGCCAAGGCGGACCCTACGCGATGTCTGCGAACCGTCGCTCGGTCCTCCTGAAGTAGAACAAGCCGAAGACGAACACGCCGATCGTGATCGCCAGCGAGCACAGGTAATACGACCAGGACCAACCATAGGACAGGTCCATCAGCACCCGCCGGAACGCCGCGACGATGCCATAGACCGGGTTGAGGTGGAACAGGATGCTCCACTTGGTGTTGTTCAGCCAAGCTTCAGGCACGGGGATCATCACGAAGCTGATCCACATCAGGATCTGGTTGAAGAACGGAATGATGAAGCGGAAATCGCGGTATGTGACGGTAAGCGCGGCGAGCGTATAGGCCAGCCCCGCACCCAGCATCGCCGCATGCACCACGAGCAATGGGAAGAACACCAGGTGCCAGGTCGGTTGCACCTTAAAGATGACCATGCCAAGGATGAACACCGGCAGCGAGATCGCCAGGTCGAACATCGCCCCGCCCACCGAAGCCGACGGAACGAACAACCTTGGAAAATAGATCTTGGTCAGCAGATTCTGTTGGTTGACGAGAGAGAGCCCGCCGTCCGACATCGATCGGCTGATCAGTTGCCAGCCGAGCATCGCGGAGAAAATGTAAATCGGATACTGCTTGGGGTCGAAGTTCGCACCCAGCTTGCTCGCGAGGCTCAGGCCTGACCCGAAGATCAGCGCGAACATGGTGACCTGCACCACTGGCACGAGCACCGCCCAGAGCACGCCCAGGGCGGCCTGCTTGTAGCGAACCTTGATGTCGCGCCAGACGAGAAAGTAAAGCAGCTCACGTTGGCGACCTAATTCGTGCCAGTCGATCGCGATCCAGCCTTTTTGTGGCTGAATGATTGTTTCTTCGAGCGGTTCTGTTGTGCCGTTCACTGAATTACTCGGGCGTCCCGGTGGCATCCCCTCGCGGACGGGAGCCGGTGCGGCGGGAATATTGCTGGCGGAAGTTGACATAAAGTTCATGGGCACGCACGGCTCGCTATCGGACCTTGCCGATCCGCATCCCGGTTGATCGGGAAAATGCGGCTCGACGATCCCTCATCGGCGGTACGCGGGTGCTTCTCAAGTGGCGACTCGACAGCCGGTTCGGCTGATACCGCCACACTTACGACAACCGGCGCGAATCCGCCAGTGCCTTTAAACGGGTGTAACGCGAAACCTGCGCGGCTCGAGTTGGCTGGAAACGCGTTGGGAACAACCTGTGAAGCGCTATCGACGGTGTGAGTCAGTTGGTCCAAGAATTGTAGCGGCGCGCAGAAGAATCGCACAGCCCCCTTGGCGCGGCGCGTTCCATTCCAGTATTTCACGCGCCGCGTCGCCCCCGCGTCATCCCCCCTGTCGCTCCCCAGAATCCGACGGCGTGTTGCTCCGGCCCGGTGCTACGCCGCCTTGGCGACCGAGCTTCCCGCCGCGACCGACCCGATGCGAGCCTGATAACCATTGCCGAGCGTCACGTTGCGGTAGACGTCGCTTTTGACCTGGGGGAGGGATTCCCAGTCGTCGGCATCCTTGTAACCGGTGCGGATCGGCATGTCGGGGCCGACGTAGTTCAGGCCGCCCTGCTTGCTGTTGCCTTCCAGGTCCGGCCAGACGTTGCCGCTGATCTCCACGAAACCGCTGAGGTCGCCGACCGACGAGACAGAAATTGCCGCGGTACGGCCACTCCCGTCGAGGTTCAGGTGCGGCGCGACGTAGAGATTGTTTTTGACCACCACGCCCGACGCCTTGCCGTGGACCCGCAGGAACTGCCCCGTCGATCCCATCGAAATGACCGTGTTCCGCTCGATGCGGACGTCTTCGGTCTTGCGGACCTGGTCGTAGCCGGCTTCGATGTTCTCTAGCTGGATGGCGTAGAAATCGTCGAGCCTGACGACGTTGTTGCGAATCGCCAAGTGGTCGGTGCCCGGACGGATATTTATGTAAACCTTCTCCGTAATGTTGTTCTCGATGACGCCGTACTCGGTTTTGTACGCGGCCCAGTTGGGAAACTGGGTCTGGTCGATCGCCTGCAGGCCCGCCCGAAGCGTTCCGCCTTTGATGCGGTTGTCGGACACGTAAAACCAACTGGCCGTTCGCAGCTCGATGGTACCTTTGCCGTTGTCAACGGTCCGCGACAGGTCGTTGTCATGGATGAGGACACGGATGACGCCTTTACCGTCGGCGCCATCGGCGCGGATCAGGTGTTCCACCTGGCTGTTGACCATCACGTTGCCCAGGTAAGCGTGATCGTACCCCTGGGCCCAGATGCCATAAGACCGTATGCCGTGCGAGAAGTAGTTTTTCTGCACGAGCACGCCGGTGGGACCGGTCTCCGTCTGCACGCCGGTGTTGATGTTGAAAAACGCCGAGTTGCGAACGGTGAAGTTGTCGGCCGTGACGGTAAAGCCTTCGGCCGGAATCTTTTTCTTGCCGTAGGCGCTGGCGAAGTCCCACATGCTGTCGAGCCAGATGTTCTGGGCGATGAAACCGGTGGCGGTCGGGGCAATGTAGAAGATGCTGTTGCCGAGGCCGGCGATCTTCTTGATCGTCGGTGCACTGCTGCCGGGACCGTAGGAGTCGACAATCACATTCCGGCCGGCGATGCGAATGGAATCGCTTACTTCGAACGTCTGCCCCTTCTTGAGCAGGATTCGAGTGTTATCGCCCGCGAGCTTAGACGCACGCTCAAGGGTGCGGACGGCCTTGGCGTCGCTCGATCCGTCATTGTTGTCGTTGCCAGACTTGGCATCCACGAAGATCGACTCCCGCGCATCAGGCGTGATGAGCACCGTACTGGTGACGGTCGTGGACTTACCGCCGATATCCGTCACCGTGAGCTTGACCGTATAGGTGCCGGGCTTGTCGTACGTGTGCGCGGCGTTCCATCCGATCAGCTTGTTGTATTCCGATCCGGCGTCGCCGAAGTCCCACTCGAAACTGGCGCCGATAAAATCGCCGTTGAAGAACTGCGTGCTGTTGGCGTTGACGTTCACGGTGTGGCCGGCCGGGCCTGACTGTGAACCGGCCACGAAGCGCAGCACCGCCTTTGGCGCGGCACTTTTGGCCTGCGAGGCGTCGAACGCGCCGCCCCAGTCGCCCGAGCTGTTTGCGCCCGCCGAAGTGGTACTGCCGCCGTTGTTGCTGGTGTTGCCGCCGTTGTTGCTGCCGTTGGTCGATCCGTTGTTGTTGGACGAGCCGTTGTTGCTGCCGTTGTTGCCCGGCACTTCGTCGGTGGGATCGGGCGTATCGGTCGACGGAGGCGTCGGGTTGGTGTTGTCGGTGCTTCCGCCATTGTTGGTGGAATTGCCGTCGCCGATGACCGGAGGCTGCGAGCGGCCGCCGCGATCGCCGGCGGAACTGTCGGTCAGGTCGTTGGATCCGGCTCCACCGTAGAATCGGTCACGGCCTTCGCCACCGGTCAGGGTGTCGTTGCCGGCCCCGCCTAACATGCGGTCATTGCCCGCCTGTCCCAGTATCGTGTCGTTGCCGTCGTCGCCGGCCAGCGTGTCTGCACCTTCGCCGCCGCGAAGTTCGTCATTCCCGTCGCCGCCGCGGAGAAGATCGTCACCCTCGGCGCCCGCCAGGATGTCGTCCCCACGCCCACCCTTCACTTTATCGTTGCCGAGACCGGCGTCGATCACGTCATCGCCGGCACCGCCGACGATCCGGTCGTTGCCTTCGCCGGACTGAATCACGGCAGGCACGTTCACATTTTTGGCCAGATGAATGCTGTCGTCGCCATTGGAACCGATGATTTCGATCTCGCGAACCTGAACCCTGGGGAATGACTGGCGGCGGTCATCCGAGCCAGAGGCAAAAACACGAATCTTATCGGCGGCGGCGTTCTGCGTTACGTTCGCCTTGAGGCGCGCGTCACCGGCTGCGTCGATGGTCAGCACGCCATTGGTCAGCGTGACGGTGGACATCATGGTGCGGTCTTCGAGCACCTCGGCGATGGCCTGGTCGATCGCGTTGGGGGTCGCGGCAAAGCCACCGAACGGCGTCGGCGGGTCGGCGAACGCAACCAGCAAAGGATGGGTTTCAACCTGCGCGCCGGACCACTGAGCATCGGACCGGTCGCGCATACTGCCTGGCTTGCGGGCTTTCTGGCTCATGCCTGTGACATCGGATGAGCACGTCGCACGATGAGGCCAGATTCACCGATAATTATGTGTTTCCCCCGGTTGCCGCGCGGGTCGAACTTCGCCAATCGGCACGACCGGCAAAACTTCAGCCGATGCGTCCGAGAATCACTGGCAGAGCCACACTGATCCTCGTTCGAATCGCGCCGGTTTCGGCGTTTCGAGTCTCCGGCAGAATCAGAAGCGGCCGCGACACCATGTGTCGCGGCCGCATTCAGTACAGTGTTAGGAAGGGCCGACTACTTGCCGCCGCTGACGACCGACTTCAACTTGCTCGCCCCGCGCTGGAGGAACTTGCGGATTCCCTTGGTCGCCTGGCCGACGGGCATCATCACGCTCTTGAGCTTCTCGTCGGGACGCGCCTTGAAGATCGTGTCGTGGAACTCCTTGAACTCCGCAGGTGCCTTCTCCGTGTAGTAGTACGCGGCGAAGCTCTTGCGGGCCTGGCCGTCCGGGCACTTGACGGCATTGACGCCGTGGAAGCTCACTTCGTTCGTGTTGAACATCACGCAGCGGTTGAAGATCGGCAGGAACGTCTTGTGACAGACCTGCACGTCTTTGTCCCATAACTCGAACTCTCCACCCCAGTCATCCTTCCAGCCCTTATTGAGGTAGACGAGGATGTTCAGCCGGCGGTGCCAGCCGCGGTCTTTCAGCTGATTGAAGTCCAGGTGTACGTCGAGGTGGCCGCGGGCACCGGTCGAATGCAGACCGCCGCCGACGAGTTTCTCGTCGGGCAACAGGGCTGGCATGCCGGTGACGTATTCCATCAGTTCGAGAAACTCTTTGCCGTTAAGCAGATCGTTGAGCTGCTTGAGCGCCGGCGGCATCTTACGGCTGTCGGAGACCTGGAACTTGCCCTTCTCGTTGATGTTCGTGAAGGTGACACCCAGCTTCTGCACCTCGTCGTACGTCGGGAAAGCTGCCTCGCACGCATCCGCGAAGTCGGCCTTGAGGAAGTTGTCGATCTTGAACCAGGGGACCGGCTTGGCATTCTGGAACTCGTTGCGAAGCGCGTTTTTGTCGATCGGGTTAATCAAATCCAGGCTCATGGGTCATCCAATCTCGGTTGCGGCGGCTACCGTTCCTCACGAAAGAACGGTAACGCCTGCAGAGGGAATCTCGCTGCACAGTCATCGGACGAACATCGGCGTGTGATTCGTTCGACCGACAGTTCTCGCGCGATGAGGGAGGTTCATCGGAC
This sequence comes from Humisphaera borealis, assembly GCF_015169395.1. Taxonomy (GTDB): domain Bacteria; phylum Planctomycetota; class Phycisphaerae; order Tepidisphaerales; family Tepidisphaeraceae; genus Humisphaera; species Humisphaera borealis. The sequence goes on along the minus strand of NZ_CP063458.1, from coordinate 4,559,774 downwards.
AATCTAAGTCACGTATGAGCAAAGTGTCTAGATTTGTCCCTCAAATCTGGCGGGATAACGATCAATGCTCAATGCGTTAGCTGGAACACACACGGATTCCAGGCCTATGTAGCCTCCACTTAAGGGCGTCCGGTATCCGCTGCCATTTCCCCGCGATCGGTGTACATTCATGCCCGACCAGCCTCAAGGCGATAAGTCTGATAGGCCAAACCGCCTTCGTAATGTCGTCCGTTTCAACTACAACCCCTGCACCGATCACGGGTGCCGGCATGCCCGCTTCAATCGGACACGCCGGCACGCAATCCGCTTCCGCTGCGCATAAGCCCAAACGCAGCCTTCACATACCAGCGTTGGACGGCATTCGCGGGCTGGCCATCCTTCTCGTCCTGATCTTTCACTTTTCCCAAGTCGCTTACGATCCGGCGGCGAAGGGACTTCAAAGCCTGGTCCAGCGTGTCATGGGTGCCGGTTGGGTCGGGGTCGATTTGTTTTTCGTGCTTTCGGGCTTCCTCATCACCTCCATTCTTTGTGAAGCCGTCGGCACGAAGGGCTACTTTAAAAACTTCTACGCCCGCCGAACGCTCCGCATCTTCCCGCTTTACTTCGGAACCCTTCTGGTCGCATTCGTGATCCTGCCACTGGTGTTTGGTCGCGACCCGGCGTACGAGCACGTTTATAAGGACCAATGGGCCCTCTGGCTCTACGTTCAGAACTTCATCCAGATCGACTGGTTGGCATTCTCGCACTTCTGGTCGCTTGCTGTTGAAGAGCACTTTTACCTGGTGTGGCCGGCCGTTCTGTTCTTCTGCGGGCGGCGTGGCGCGATGGTGGCTTGCGTGCTGATGATCGCCGGCGCACTGGCCATTCGCATCGGCCGCGTCACAATGCTCCCGAGCACTTACATCAACGCCCAGATGACCTACCTCTGGACGATCTGCAGGATGGACTCGCTCGCGATCGGATCGCTGCTGGCGCTGGCCGTCAACGGGATCGCCGCTGATCTGTCCCGCTTCAGGCGATTCGCCCCCTGGGTGCTGCTTGCTTCGATCGCGGGTTGCGGAGCGATGGTGGCAAAGTACGGGTCGTTCTCCTACCAGCCACACAAGTTGATCCAGGCCGTCGGCTACACGACCGTCGCTGTTGGTGCTGCGGCACTGCTGGTGCTCACGATCACTGCAAAGCCGGGGAACATTCTGACCCGGGTCTTTACTGCCACCAGCCTCCGGTTTTTAGGGAAGTACAGTTACGGCATTTACGTGATCCACAGCTTTCTGCACCACTGGATGATGCACGAGTATCCGCTGAAACGAATCCAGCAGATGGTCGGGTCATACTGGCTGGCGTACGTTGTTTACGTGGTGACGGCAATGCTGCTTTCGATCGGTCTGGCCCTGCTGAGCTGGCACCTTTATGAGAAGCACTTCCTGAAGCTCAAGAAGTACTTCGAGTACCGCGCCCCGACGATGGAAGGCTTTAAGCCCAACGAATCGATCGTCGCAAAAACCTGACGATCTGGTGCCGCCTTCGACAAGCAAGCAGACATAGAATTGCGCAGGAGCAACGATATGAGAATCACGATCTTCGTCGGACGAGCCGACCTGTGCGGCGGGCAGCGCGTTATTCACATCTACGCGCAGAAGCTCACCGAGCGTGGACACCAGGTACTGGTGATCGCTCGTCCGCCGCGGAAGGCGACCCTGCGTGAGACCCTCCGGTGGAAGCTTCTGAAGAAGCCAGTCCCGGCAAGTGCCCAGCCGAGCGAAAGCTACTTCGACAAGGACAAGTACCCGCGCGACTACGAGTTCAAGTTTCTTCCCGAGCATCGCCCCGCCACCGCGGCGGATGTGCCCGATGCCGATGTCGTCATCGCCACCTGGTGGGAGACGGCCGAATGGGTGGACCTGTTCCCCGCCCGCAAAGGGGCCAAGGTCTACTTTCTTCAGCACTTCGAGACCTTCGCCGGCCCGGAACATCAGGTCGAGGCGACCTGGCGGTTGCCCATGCACAAGGTTTGTGTCGCCCAATGGCTGGTGGACCTGGCGCGCGAGAAGTTCAACGACCCAACCGCAGAACTGGTGAGCAACGCGGTGGACCTCGAACAGTTCACCGCCCCGCCGCGCGGCAAGCAGCCGATACCGACGGTGGGCGTGATGTACTCCTGGGTCGATTTCAAGGGCTGCGACATCAGCTTCAAGGCATACGAAATCGCAAAACAGAAGGTGCCCGACCTGAAAATGGTGAGCATCGGTGCCGTCGATCCGCATCCGAGCCTCCCCCTGCCCGATGGCATCGAGTTCCGGTTCCGTCCGCCGCAGAGCGAAATCAAGAATTACTACGGCAAGTGCGACGCCTGGCTGTTCGGAAGTCGCAGCGAAGGGTTCGGGTTGCCGATCCTGGAGTCGATGTCGTGCCGCACACCGGTGATCGCGACGCCCGCTGGCGCCGCACCTGAACTGGTCGGCGAAGGCGGCGGCATCCTCGTCCCGATGGAAGACCCGCAGGCGATGGCCGATGCCATCCTGAAGGTCGTCGCGATGCGCCAAGACGAGTGGAAGTCCATGAGCGACAAAGCATTCGACACGGCCCAACGACACAACTGGGACGTCGCGACCGATGAGTTCGAGGCCGCACTGAAACGTGCGACTAAAAGAACGGACATGAAGGTCGCCGGATGACTGGCGTGCCGGGAAAGCCCAACGCCAGAGACTTCTGATTGAGAACGTTCACTTATGGGTATCAAACGCCTCATCGCCAACCGCGTTCGCAAGATCGCCCTTCGCACCGGGCGTCTGCGCGGGCTGTACATCAAGCTTTGTCGGCCGATGGGCCTGGAGTACGCAGAGTTCGTCAAGCGGCACGGCGGCCTAAATGCGGTCGGGGATCATTGCAGCATTCTGCCGGGCGTGGTGTTCGGCGATCCGTACCTCACCCGGCTGGGCAATAACGTTCACTTCAGCACCTGCGCCCTGATCGGGCATGATGGCTCGGTTGCGATGCTGAATCATGCGTATGGTCTAAAGCTTGATTCGGTCGGCAAGATAGACATCCGTGACAACGTCTTCATCGGGTACAACGCGCTGATCATGCCGAACGTAACGATCGGCCCGAACGCGATCGTCGCCGCCGGCGCTGTGGTTACGAAAGATGTCGCCGAGGGGGACATCGTCGCCGGTGTGCCGGCCAAGCCGATCGGCAAAGTGGAAGCGTTTGTCGAGAAACTGAAACAAAAAACCGCCGAACTGCCCTGGATCGACCTGATCAACGCCCGGCAAGGCGGATACGATCCGAAACTGGAGCCGGAGCTTCAGCGTCGTAGGGTAGCCCATTACTTCGGAAACGGGCCGTCGGAAGTGACTCGTCAATAGTTGGTCGAATGGATTCGGACAGTGGCGCTCATTCCCGGGGCCGAGCGCCATGCTTATGACCCTGGGCTTCTGACCTCTGACAGCCAATGCCTATCGACAAAGTCGATTTATGATCGCACTCGCCAAAATTGCCCTCTACGCCTGGGTGCCCTTTGTGCTCCTGGTCTTCGCGGTGATGAAGCCGCGACGGGCGGTCATCTTCGCGTATGTCGGCGGGTGGCTTTTTCTGCCCATGCTGTCGATCAACTTCAGCGGCATCCCCGACCTCACAAAAATTACTGCGTCGTCATTCGGTGTGCTGCTGGGCGCGGGACTGTTCGACTACAAGACCCTGCTGAAGTTCCGCCCGAGCCTCTACGACCTGCCCATCGTCGCCTGGTGCGTCTCCCCGTTCTTCACGAGTATTGTCAACGACCTGGGCGTGTACGACGGTGTATCGAGCATCGTCCAGCAGCTCGGGCTTTGGGGAATTCCTTACTTCATTGGTCGAGTGTACTTCGCCGACATGGAAGGGTTCACCGAACTGGGGATCGGGATCATCATCGGCGCGTTGGTGTACCTGCCGTTCTGTTATCTCGAGATGGTCATCAGCCCGCTCCTGCACAAATACATCTACGGCTTCGTGCAGCACTCGATTGCCCAGGCCAAGCGCTGGGGTGCCTTCAGGCCGATGGTCTTCATGCAGAGCAGCCTTGCGCTGGCGATGTACATGACTACAGCCGTGCTGATCGCTTTCTGGCTCTGGGTGACCAAGGCGCAGAAAAAGATCATGGGCATGCCCATTCTCTGGGTGGTCGGCATACTGGTAGTGACGCAGATTCTCTGCAAAACGATGGCAGCGACTGCCTTCATGTTCATGGGAATCGCGGCCCTCTATTGGATCAAATGGATGGGCAAGTCCGGGGGATTGATAGCCGGGCTGCCCATTCTTGCACTGGCGATCGCGCCAGCGGTCTACATGTATGCCCGGGCGAGCGAACTGGTCAATAAGGACACCATCCTTACCGCCATGGGAACGTTCACCAGCGACGACCGCCTGGTCTCGCTGGAAGTTCGATTGAAAGCAGAAGACCTGGTCACCGCGCAAGCACTGAGCGCACCGAATCCGTGGTGGGGCTGGGGCAAGTGGGACCCGAACGACACCAGGCGTACGCCGTGGCGCGTTTACATGGAGTATGAAAAGAAGGGCCTCGACGGCATGCCGACGCGAATCGTCCGCGACATCGCGCCCACCGACGGCCTCTGGATCATCACGATGGGCCAGTATGGTCTGATCGGCGTCACAGCGCTGACGCTGACCATCATCCTGCCGGCATTCGTCCTGTGGAAACGCGTGCCATTGAAGTTCTGGGCTCATCCGGCGGTCGCGACCGCCGCCGCCATGGCGATCCTGTTGCTGCTGCACATGATCGACAATCTCCTGAACGGCATGATTAACTCGCTGTACCTGCTGGCCCTGGGCGGGCTCTGCGGAATCGTCCCGATCGTCCGAAAGACAAGCCGGCTCTACGGCCCCGCCGCGGCGATTGCGACACTCAACCAGCATCTGCCAGGGTCGGCAGGTCTGCCGTCGCCGTATGGTGCGTTTCCAGTCCAGCCGCCACCGGGGCAGGGTCCGGCTTATGGACTTCCGACAGGATTTCCGCCGGTCGTGCCGGCCGCATACTCGCCCGCGCAGCCGGGCGGAGGCGCTTTTCCGTCGCTTGCCGGACTGCAGGCCGGGCCAATCCCCCAACCTCGGCGGAGGCGCTGATTGCCCGGACCCTCGGAGCCCTGTTAACCCCGTTGTGAATACTCGACCAGGCTCCGCAATCCACAGCTTCCGATCTTTCGTTTTCCATGCGCCTTCTTGTTGTCATTCTCAATTACCGATCGGCGTCGCTCTGCATCGACTGCCTCAAGTCCATTGCGCCTGAGATTGTCGCCAACCCCGGTACCAGCGTCGTCGTCACCGATGCCCCCAGCGGCGACGATTCGGTGGCGAGGATCGGCGCGGCGATCACCGACAACCAGTGGGGTCACTGGTGTGCACTCGTTCCACTGCCCAAGAACGGCGGCTTTGCTTACGGCAACAACGAGGCAATCCGCCCTGCGCTCGCCGGGGATGACAAGCCGCAATATGTTCTTCTGCTGAATCCCGATACCGTCGTGCGACCCGGGGCGATCGGCTCGCTGCTGTCGTTCATGGACGCCAATCCCAAGGCTGGAATCGCCGGCTCGCGACTGGAACATCCGGACGGCCAGCCGCAGCGGTCGGCCTTTCGATTTCATTCGGTCCTCGGCGAGCTCGAAGCCGGCCTGAGACTGGGTCCGGTGTCGAAAGTGCTCAAGGGGCGCATCGTCGCCCCGCCGGTGCCGCAAGGCGATCAGCCGGTACCGACAGACTGGGTCGCCGGCGCGAGCATGATCATCCGCCGGGAAGTATTCGACGCCATCGGCCTGCTCGACGACGGGTACTTTATGTACTTCGAGGAGGTCGACTTCTGCCTCCGCGCGGCGCGCGCCGGCTGGCGTTGCTGGTACGTGCCGGCGTCGCGCGTCGTCCACCTCGTCGGACAGTCGTCAGGTGTGACGGACATCAAGCAAGCCAATAAGCGCCGCCCCAAATACTGGTTCCAAAGCCGGCGGCGGTTCTTCGTCCGGAATCATGGTGTGATAAAGACCGCGGTAGCCGATCTGCTGTGGATGGCCGGGTTTGCGAGTTTTCGATTGCGAAGAAAGATCCAGCGAAAGCCCGATACCGATCCGGAGAAACTGCTCGGCGACTTCGCCCGTAACAGCGTGCTGACAGGGGCGCGGTGATGCCGGATGAATCCGTTTCCCCGCTGTGATATTCGACTTCGCTGCCACCATGACTGCCGACCTTGCCATCCCCGCCGCCACGCCAATGCCCGGCTCCCGGAACATGAACCCTTCGGGTCTCGGCATTCTCGCGCTGCTGCGCGAAGACCTGCGCACGCACGACGGCAAACTGTTCGAACAAGGCTTCTGGGCGATTGGAGTGCATCGGTTCGGCAACTGGCGGATGGGACTTCCGAAACTCCTTCGACCTCCCTTTACAATTCTCTACCGTTTCATGTTCAAGTGGGTCGAATGGACCTGCGGCATTACGCTGCCGTACACAGTCAAGGTGGGCCGGCGGGTGCGGATCTGGCATCACGGCGCGATGATTCTGCACGCCGATTCGATCGGCGACGACGTCCACATCCGCCAGTACACGACATTCGGTGTCGCCCGGCGCGACGCGCTGCACCAGTTGCCGATCATCGAAGACCGCGTAGATCTCGGCTGCGGCGTCGCGGTCCTCGGCCCGGTGCGAGTCGGGCACGACTCCACGGTCGGCGCAAACGCTGTCGTGACGAAGGATATTCCGCCGCACAGCGTCGCCGTCGGCGTGCCGGCAAAGGTGATTAAGAGGAAAGAGGAACTTGAAGCTGGGAGCTAGACCCTGGTCGAAGCACGACCGACTGCTGACTACTGCGTATTGACGACTGCCCCATGAACTACAACGGCGACACAGTCAAAGAATGGGCCGGTGACAGCCAATGGCGATGCTGGCGCGCCGACCTGGCCCGCTTTCGCAAGCACGGCTACAGCGGCTGGTTTTCCGAAACATTCTGGATGCTAACGATCTACCGCCTGCAGCGGTGGACCCGCAAGTCAAAGCTCGGCCCCCTGCTGCTTCCGCTCAAGATCCTGCTGGCGCTTAAACGCAAGGTGCTGACCTTCTTCACGCACATCAACCTCCACCCTTCGGCCGAGATCGGCCCTGGCTTGCTGCTCCCGCACGTCGGGCTGATCCAGATCGCGCCGAAGTCGAAGATCGGTGCCGACTGCGCCATTCACCACCTGGTGACGATCGGCGCCGGCGCCAAACCCGGCATGCCGATCGTCGGCGACCACGTGCAGGTCGCGTGCCACGTCTGTATCCTCGGCCCCGTCAAGGTTGGCGACCGGGCAAAGATCGGTGCCGGCGCGGTGGTGGTCAGTGACATCCCCGCCGATGCAACCGCTGTCGGCGTACCCGCCAAGCCGCTGCAGAAGAAGATCGCGACCACTCCGGAGCACGTGGAAACGTAGGGTCCGCCTTGGCGGACGCGGGCGAATCGTGCGAGGTCGATGAAGAAGAGGATGAAGACGGCGCGTCCGCCAAGGCGGACCCTACGAACAAGAGAGAATGCCCCAGATCGGAATCATCGCCATCGGCCGCAACGAAGGTGAACGCCTTCGCAAGTGCCTCACATCCATCGTCGGCCGCGGCTGGCCGGTGATCTACGTCGACTCGGCGAGCACAGATGGCTCTCCCGCCATCGCCCGTGAGATGGGCGCGGAAGTGGTCGATCTCGACATGTCGATCCCGTTCTCTGCCGCCCGGGCCCGTAATGAGGGCATGGCGAAACTGCTGGCCGTGGCACCGGACGTGACGTGCGTGCAGATGGTCGACGGCGACTGCGAAGTGGTCGCCGGTTGGATCGAACGAGCCAAGGCCGAGCTCGATGCCAACCCGAAGATCGCCGTCGTCTGCGGCCGCCGACGGGAACGGTTCCCCGAGGCGTCGATCTACAACCGCATCGCCGACGTCGAGTGGAACTCGCCGATTGGTGAAGCCCGAAGCTGTGGCGGCGACGCGATGTTTCGCGTCAGCGCGTTTCAGGAGGCCGGCGGGTACGACAACAGCGTTGTCGCCGGCGAAGAGCCGGAGTTGTGCCAGCGGCTGCGCGAGAAGGGGTGGAAGGTCTTCCGCATCGACGCCGAGATGACGATCCACGATTCGGCAATGACGCGATTTGCCCAGTGGTGGAAACGGTCCGTCCGCAGCGGCTACGGCGCGATGGACGTCGCGACGCGGTTTCGAAAAGGCAAAGACGGTCTGTTTGTGAAGCAGGTGAAGTCGGCGAACGCGTGGTCCGCGAACTTTATGATGGCATTTCTCGTCCTGACGGTGGGCTTGCCGCTGTCAGAGATACTGAGCGGGTGGACCGCAGAGACGCCGAAGAAGATGCTTCTGCGATCGGTTTTCGGAGCCGTCGGCGTCTTAGTCGTGTACGGGCTGCTCGCGGGCGTGCAAAGCATCCGTATCGCCAGAGGCGTCCGCCGTCGTGCCCCTGACATGAAGACGGCATTCGCGTATGGCGTCCTGACGATGATCGGCAAGTGGGCCAACTGGAAGGGACACATGCAATACCTTCGCGACCGCAAATCCGGAAAGTTGACCCGCATGATCGATTACAAATCGGCCGGAACGGTGGCACAGGCACCTCGCCCGTGATTTGCGTTTTGCCGATAACCTGAACGCGGGCCAGACGTCCGTGCCACGACCAACCATGCCCGACCCCGACTACCAAGCCGACCTCGCCAGGTACCCACGCCGACCGTTCTTCAAGGAACAGTCGATCTGGGCGATCTGCGTCTACCGTTTCGGCAGGCGGGTCGACCGCCGCTCACCGGGCATTTTCCGCAAGCTCGCCGAGAAGCGCTACTGGCTCTACTACCGCATCGTCGAGACGCTGACCGGCATCAGCATTCCCAAGAGCGTCGAGATCGGGCCAGGCCTGAAGATTCACCACTTCGGCAACATCTTCATTCACAAGGATGTGAAGATCGGTGCCAACTGCGTCCTGCGGCAAGGCGTGACCATTGGCAACCGCGTTCCCGACGGGCCGACGCCGGTGCTGGAGGATGATGTCGAACTCGGCGCGTATGCCCAGGTGCTCGGCGGCATACGCGTCGGTAAGGGCGCTCGCATTGGCGCCATGAGTGTGGTGCTTCAGGATGTCCCGCCCGGCGCAACAGCCGTCGGCATTCCCGCGCGAATCATCTCCAAGTAGGGTCCGCCTTGGCGGACGCGCGGCATCGCGTCTCTCGTTTGCATTCGACAAGGCGAACGCCTGCCGCGCTTCACCTTTACGGGACGATGTCCTAAAGTCCTGACCCCGTTGCACCGTTAACACACATACGGTTTGTTGCGCAACGCCACGACTACCCCGGCACTGATGTCATCCCTGTCGACAACCCCCGCTCCCGTGACTTCCGGAAAGAAATTGCGCGCCGCCGTCATCGGCACCGGCAAGATTTCCGAAGAGCACCTGAAGTACCTCAAGTCCGATCCGCAGGTGGATCTGATCGGCGTCTGCGACTTGTCGCCGTCGCTCGCGAAGTACGCCGCGACGCGATTCGGGGCGGCCGAAGCGTTTACCGACTCCGGCGTCATGCTCCGCACCGCCAAGCCGGACGTCGTACACGTTCTGACGCCGCCGCACACGCATGTCGGCATCGTGACGGATGCCTTGTCGCACGGTGCCCACGTTGTCTGCGAGAAGCCGATCGCCCCGCAGCGGCAGCAGTTCCTCGATCTCTGGACCATGGCCCAGGCCAAGGGCCTGCGTCTGGTTGAAGATCACAACTACCGGTTCAACGAGCCGATCCTCGCGATCGAAAAACTCATGAACGACGGCAAGCTCGGCGCACCGCGCGAGGTGGAAGTGCGGATGGCCCTGCAGATTCGCGGTGCCGGCCGGTACGCCGACACCAGCATGCCACACCCCAGCCATAACCTGCCGGCCGGTGTGTTACACGAGTTCATCTCGCACCTGTGCTATCTCGCCCTGCGGTTCATCCCGGGTGACGTCGACCGCATCGCCGCCGGCTGGAGCAAGCACGGCACCGAACCGCTGTTCAAGTTCGACGACCTGGACGCGCTGGTGATGGCCGGCGTCGTTCATGGCCGCATCCGGTTCACCACGCATGCCGCCCCCGACACGTTCATGGTCACCGTTCGCGGCGAGAAAGGCTGGGCGGAGACGGACCTGTTCCAGCCCTACCTCCGGGTGACGATCCCGCGGAAGGGCGGCGCGCAGCTTTCGCCACTGATTAACCATTACCTGAACGGAAAGATGTTCAAGCGGGCGGCGGTGCGAGGCTTCCGGAATAAGATCATGCAGCACACGCCGTACGAAGGCTTGAAGACCTTCCTCGGCCGAACGTATGAGGCGTTCCGCACCGGCGGCGAACCGCCGGTGACTTACAACGACATGGATCGCGCCAGCCGATTGATTGACGCATTGTTGGACGAGAAGAATCGGGTGTGACGACGCGTGCCACGGACCACGTAGGGTGGGGTTGACCCCACCGCATCGCGATCGAACACCTGTTGTGTTCACCTTGCGAGAGACGTTCGTGATGGGTCCTGTTTGCATGGTTTCGACGAGATTGACACACACAGTAGACGAAAGGGTCTTGGTGGGCTGAAGCCCACCCTACGAATACGCGATGAAGCTCCTCATCACCGGTGCCAACGGATTCCTGGGCAAGTACGTCGTGGCCGAAGCGCTGCGACGCGGGCATTCGGTGCGCGCGATGGTCCGTTCGCCCAAAGACGCCGACAAGAACGGCTGGACCGGCCACCCGCAGATCGAAGCCGTGCAGGGTGACCTGCGGAAGCGCAGGGAATTGCCCGATGTCATTCGCGGCTGCGACGCCGTGCTTCACCTTGCGGCCGCCAAGGCCGGCGACATGTACGCCCAGTACGGCGGCACCGTCGTCGCGACGGAAAACCTGCTCTGGGCCATGGAGCAGGCCAACGTCACCCGCATCGTGTCGATCAGCTCGTTCAGCGTCTACGACTACATGGCGATCTCATACTTCTCCACGGTCGACGAGATGTCGCCGGTGGAGAAGGACGCCTTTGATCGCGACGAATACGCGCACACCAAGCTCGTTCAGGAACGGCTCGTCCGCATGTGGTGTACGGAGCGGAACTGGACGTTCACCATCCTTCGCCCCGGCGTCATCTTCGGCCGCGACAACCTCTGGTCGGCCCGGATGGGTATGAAAGGTGGCAAGGCGTGGATTCGCATCGGCGCCTGGGCCCACCTGCCGCTGACATACGTCGAAAACTGTGCCGAGGCGATCGTCGCCGCCGCCGAGGCCGAAGGGGCGAAGAACCAGATCCTCAACGTCGTCGACGACGAAACGCCGACGCAACGGAAATACGTCAAGCTGCTCGCCAAGCGGCAGAAGCGCCGGCCATGGATCGTGCCGGTGCCCTACAGCCTGATGTGGGCGATCGCCGGCGGCGGACAACTGTTCAACAAGTGGTTCTGCGGCGGCGGCGCGAAAATCCCCGGCTTGTTCGTCCCCTGCCGCCTTGCCGCCCGTGCCAAGCCGCTGAAGTACACGAACCAGGGCATCAAGAACACGATGGGCTGGAAACCGCGGTTCAATTTGAAGGAATCGCTGGATCGGAGTTTGTCGGAAGTGGATGCGGGACTGGCGGAGGTTAAGTCTCGGTGAAGGCGCGGATGCGAATATCGAATGACCAACACCCAGGCCAATCTCCGCATCGCCTACATGACCGGCGAGTATCCGCGCGCGACGGACACCTTCATCCAGCGTGAAGTCGCCGCATTGCGTACGCGCGGCATCCACGTGCAGACGCTCTCCATTCGCAAGCCGCACAACAAGGAAAACGTCGGCCCCGAGACGCAGGCCGAGCGGGACCGCACGTTCTACGTGTTTCCGCCAAAGCCGGTGCAGATTCTGGGTTCGCACCTGAAGTTGTTCGCCTCATCGCCGGTGCGATACCTGAAGGCGATGAAGACGGCGATGTGCGTTCGTGCCCCGGGCTTGAAGTCGCTCGTGTGGCAGATGGCGTACTTCATGGAGGCAGGCGTTATCGCGCGGAAGATGCAGCTCGAGAACCTCTCGCACCTGCACAACCACTTCAGTAATTCGAGCTGCTCGGTCGCAATGATCGCCGCCGAGATGGCGAACTTCACGTTCAGCTTCACGATGCACGGCCCGATGGAGTTCTTCGAGCCCAAATACTGGCGGATCGACGAGAAAATCCGCCGGGCGACCTTTGTCGCCTGCATCAGCCACTTCTGCCGCAGCCAGGCGATGATCTTCGGCCCGCAGGACAAGTGGCCGAAGATGCACATCATCCACTGTGGCGTCGACCCGGCACTGTTCACACCGGTCACGCACACGGGTGTCGGCAAGCGGCTGCTGTTCGTCGGTCGGCTGGCCGGCGTGAAGGGGATGCCTGTTCTGCTCGATGCGCTTGCGAAACTGAAGGCCGACCATCCTGACGTCTTACTCACCGTCGCCGGCGACGGCCCGGACCGCCAGCGCCTGACAGAGCAATGCCGCCGACTGGGAATCGAAGCCAACGTCAAGTTCCTGGGGTATCAATCGCAGCAGCAGGTGCGCGAACTGCTCTACCAAACCGATGTGTTCGTGATGGCCAGTTTCGCCGAAGGCGTTCCCGTTGTGCTGATGGAAGCGCTCGCGGCGGGCGTGCCCGTTGTTGCAACGCAGATCGCCGGCATTCCGGAGCTGGTCGAGCCGGGCATCAACGGCTATCTCGTTCCGCCCGGCGACGCAGATGCCTTGGCCGAACGCGTGAACGCACTGCTGAAAGACGCCTCGCTGCGCCAGCAGCTCGGCACCGCCGGCCGGACGAAAGTCGAAGCCGAGTTCAACATCTACAGTGAGGCAGCCCGACTGACAGAAGTGATGACGGCGGCGTTGGCGGGCAAGGTGCTGGCAGTGCGATTGCCCTGATTCCGCAGGACCAGGTCATCCCCCGCTCTGTGTTAGCAGGCCGCTGAAGCAAGTGCATACACGAGGAGCGATCCCCCGCTCAGCATGGAGACGATGACCGCGCCAACGCAGCTTGCGAGCACGGCAGTTCTTTGCAAAGCCAACGAGAACGCTGCGGTCTGCATGCCGCCGATCCCTCCCCAAACCGCACCCCACATCACGCTGTAGTCGAGGTCAGAAGGCGAGAGCGACCATCCGCCCAACCCGATGTTGCAGCCGACCACGGCCGCACCGATCGACAAGACTGGCGTGGCCACGAGGGACACAAGCAGCGGCACAATAAGACGCTGCCGACCCTCGCGCGGAGAGGAATAGTCGAGCGTTGGAACCATCCTCCGCCCTCCAATTGAAATCCTATCGCTTGCCCGCCGGCGTCGCCTGCTGCTTGGTTAGTGCTTCCTTGTTTCGTGCTTCGGCGGCCTCGTTGGCCCTGATGGCCAGATCGCACATCGCCGAGATCAGCTTCACTAACCCGGTTCGATCTCGCGACGGGAACGTCACCCGCAGCGCCTTTCGATTCAGCCCGATCATGAACTTGAAGTGCACAGGCGCGTCGATCGTTGTCGAGGCGTCCAGTTCGTCGATCAGGATGGGCTCGCCCGACTCACCGGCAACGGTGAATGCATTCGGAGCCGCCGTTCGGGAGATCAGCTTGGCCTTGATCGACGCCTCAAGCACGTTCGGGAGGTAAACGCGGATGGGCTCGGCAAGCTTGTCTTCCAACGCAAACATCTGCAGCTTGTACGTGCCGTCCTGCACGAAGAAACGGACGGCCTCGGTGCCAACGGTCTGGCAGGCGTGGGGCGCATGCTGAGACAGCGTCAGCAGCAAGCCCTTCCACGTGTCCGTAAAGGCGTGCGGCATCGATGCCACGGCATCGAGGTGCTTTTGCAGATTAGCGCGATCTTTCGGGCTGACCTTCTCGAACGCCTCATTAAAATTCTTCGGGGCGGTCGTACGCATTTCCTTGGCGTCTTTTGGCGGTGGCATACTTATTGGACCCGTTAAAGGAACGGTCAGGCGGGACGATTGAAAAACCGCTCCGGCCCTGCATTGTAGCAGAAATCCGGACGCGGGAGGAGGTATGAGCATGACAGAGCCGTGGGGTCGCGCGGTCGCTTGCGGATCGATCCCCTCGCCTGAATCGATGAGCGATGATTATCAGCAACCGACCACGCCACCCAACTTCCCGCCATCCCGATACTTATTGCCGTTACGCGTCGATTCCCGCGACTCCAACACTTTCTTTCGCCCTCCCGTAGAATGTCCGATGTAGAGGACAGCGCCTGCGGAGGATCTAGAATGCTGTCCTTGTTTGATGCCGCCGAGCGGCTGACTTTGCGTCGTACCGGTATGACTCCTACCCAAACTGCCAACACCTCCGCCGCCCCGTCGCGGAAGTATCTTCTCGTCACGCCCTGCCGCGACGAGGCCAAGTACGCCCGGCGGACGCTGGACAGCGTCGTCAACCAGACGGTTCTGCCGACGCTCTGGATCATCGTCGACGACGGCTCCAAGGACGAGACGCCACAGATTCTGAAGGAATACGCCGACAAGTATCCCTGGATCAAGGTGGTCACCCGCGGTGATCGCGGCGACCGCAAGCTGGGCGGCGGCGTGATTGACGCGTTCTACGCTGGCTACGACACCATCAATCCCGACGACTTCGATTACGTCACCAAGCTCGATCTCGACCTCGACCTTCCTCGCGGTTACTTCGAAGAGCTGATGGCGCGGATGGAAGCCAACCCGCGCATTGCCGCCGCCAGCGGCAAGCCCTATTTCACCCGCGACGGAAAGCAGATCTCCGAAAAGTGCGGCGACGAGACGTGCGTCGGCATGGTCAAGTTCTACCGTACGAGCGCGTTCAAGCAGATCGGCGGGTTCGTCCGCGAACTGATGTGGGACGGCATCGACTGCCATCGCTGCCGCACGCTCGGCTGGATCGCCGTCAGCTGGGACGATCCGAAGATCAACTTCGAGCACCTGCGGCCGATGGGCACAAGCCACAAGAACTGGTGGGTCGGCCGGCAGCGGCACGGCTTCGGGCAGTATTTCATGGGGACGGGGCTGAGTTACATGCTCGCCAGCTGCACCTTCCGCATGTTCCATCCGCCGATCTTCATGGGCTCGATGGCCATGCTCTGGGGATATCTCAAGAGCATGTTCAAGCGGAATCCCCGCTACGGCGACGCCGAGTTCCGCCGGTTCCTGCGGCGCTACCAGTGGAACTGCCTGCTGTTCGGCAAGACCAAGGCGACGCGCGATCTCAACGCGGCCCAGGCTCACATCTGGAACCCCGGCCGCAGCATACCGGCCAGGTAGCCGCTGCATTGTGTCAGCGGTTAGTATCCGCCAGCGGGCGCGGTCAGTCTTCAGTCAGGAAGCTGACGCCAGCACGCCGGGCGATACCGCATGAACGCCAGCCGCCGAACTTCCATCGCCCTCGCGACCCACACCCTACTGATCTACACCTTTCTCTACGCACCGATCCTGGTGCTGATCGTCCTGTCATTTAACTCGGGCAGGCAAGCGACGATCTGGGAGGGCTTCTCCTTCAAGTGGTATGCCGCGCTGGCGGGTAACGAGCGGCTCATTCGGGCGACGACCAACAGCCTGATCGTTGGGGGCGTCGCAACGCTGTGTTCCACCCTGATCGGCACGCTCGCCGCGATTGGGCTCTCACGCTACAGCTTTCGCGGCAAGGGCATAACGGGCGCGATGATCTATCTCCCGATCGTCATCCCGGAAATCGTGTTGGCGGTGTCGCTATTGGCGTTCTACAACGCGCTGGGCGTGCGCTCGATGAACCTGACTACGGTCGCGCTTGCTCACATCGTGTTTACCGTCAGTTACGTGGCGGTCGTGGTGAAGGCCCGGCTCGCCGGCCTGGACCGTTCTGTCGAAGAAGCCGCGATCGACCTTGGTGCCGGCCCGGTCGGGGCGTTTGTCAGGGTGACGCTGCCGCAATTGCTTCCGGGGATCCTGGCGGCGGCATTACTCGTGTTTACACTTTCACTCGATGACTATGTCGTCAGTTCTCTGGTCAGCGGCGTCGGTTCGCAGACGCTGCCGGTCGAGATATACTCCATGCTCCGCGCGTCGGTGAACCCGCAGGCCAATGCCGTCTGTACCCTGTTACTGGTGGTCACCGCGTTTATGATCGTTCCTGCACAGAAACTCCTCTCTCGGTGACGCCCTATGCCCAATCGCCGTTCCCGCCTGTCGTTGATTGTCCCGCTCCTGGTCGCGTTGGTGCCGCTGATCGGTTCGATCGGCTGCAAGAAGGATCCCGCGCCTACTCCTGCGGCCCAGGCGGACGACAAGAAGGTCAACCTGCTGATCTTCAGCGAGTACATCCCCGACGACGTCCTGGCGGATTTCAAGAAAGAGACGGGGATTGAAGTCGCCGTCGCCGTCATGGAAAGCAACGAGCAATTGCTCGCCAAGCTTGCCGGCGGGTCTAATGAGTTCGACGTCGTCTCACCGTCGGACTACATGGTACGGCGGCTGGCGGCCCAGAAACTCATCCAGAAGTTCGACCGGGCCAAGCTGTCGAACTTTTCGAACCTCGACCCCACGCTGCTCGGCAAAGGGTTCGACACCGCCAACGAGTTCTCCGTGCCGCTGTTCTGGGGGACGACGGGCATTGGCTACAATAAGAAGAAGGTCACCGACCCCGTCAACAGCTGGGCCATCCTGTTTGACCCGAAGTACAAGGGCAAGGTCGCGATGCTGAACGACCCGCGCGAGATGGTGACGTCCGTCCTGCGACGCGACGGCAAGGAACCCAACAGCAAGGACCCGGCCATCCTTAACGCCGCCATCGAAGTGTTGAAGTTGCAGAAGAAGGCTGTCGCTCCGATCTACGATGTCGACGGCATCTACGAGAAGCTGGCCGCCGGGGACGTCGCGCTGGCGCAGGGATTCAACGGGCAGTTCTACAAGGAAGTGGTCAAGAAGCCGGAGGAACTGGGGTTCATCGTGCCGAAGGAAGGTGCAACGCTATGGATCGATAACCTGAGCATTCCGACGGCATCCACGCGCGTCGCCAACGCGCACAAGCTCGTCGACTTCCTGATGCGACCCGACGTCGCCGCCCGCGCCGCGGACTTTGCCGCATATGCCACGCCCAACAGGGTGGGTCGGAGCAAAGTGAAGAAAGAGCTGCTGGACAATCCCATCATCTACCCGCCCGCAGACGTGCTGAAGAAATGCGCTTCGATGGAAGATCTGGGTACCGAAGCGAACAAGATCATGGACCGGGTGACGACTGAAGTAAACGCGGATTGAAGCAGCACGAGTCGTTCGGAGGCATCGCTCTACCGCGAGGAGACTGGCACGCTTCGTGGCGCTACCGGCGTCGTAGCACTGGCATCACTTGATCCAGTCCATCGCGAGCCTGGCGAGCCAGAGGGTGGCGAAAAAACCGCCGCAGTCGGTGAGTGTTGTCGCGAAGATGCTCGCCGACTGCGCCGGATCGAACCCCAGTCGCTTCATGATGAAAGGAATGCTCACGCCGCTCACGCATGCGTTGACGTGATTGAACACCAGGGCCAGCCCGACAATCACCGCAACGCCGAACTTTCCGTAAAACAGCACAACAGCTAGAAACGTGATGAACCCGATCACCAGGCCGGCGAGCAGGCCGACCAGCATTTCCTTGCGCAGGACTTTACGAATCCGGCGGTTGTCCACCTCCCCCAGCGCAATTCCCCGCACCGAGACCGCCATCGCCTGGGCGCTGGCGTTGCCGCCCATGCCCGAAACGACGGTTTGAAGCCCGGCGAGGATGGGAACCAGCGCGATCGTCTGTTCGAAGAGCCCCACCACGGCCGCCGCCATGAACGCGGTTCCGAGGTTCACGATGAGCCAGGGGGTTCGTTTGCGGAAGCTGAAGAACCAGGGACTGTTGAGCCGCTCGTCGGCACCGGCACCGAATAGCTTCTGAACGTCCTCCATCGATTCTTCTTCGAGCACCCGGACGACGTCGTCCACAGTGATGAGCCCGACGAGCCGGTGCTTCTCGTCCACCACCGGCATCGCCAGATAATTGAACTTACGGAACAGGCTTGCGACCTCCTCGCGGTCCATGGTCGTGGGCACGCTTTTGACGTGCGTGTTCATGACGCGGACCAGTCGCCGGTCCGGCCGCGCGAGGATCAGGTCGCGCATCGACAGTACACCGACGAGATGGCTCCGGGCGTCCACCACATAGACATAAAACATCTGCTCGAGCTGCTCACTCAGTCGACGCAGTTCGTCGATCGCCTCCTGGACGGTGAGGTCTTCGGCCAGGGCCGTGACCTCCGTCGTCATGATGCCGCCGGCCGAATCGGGTGGGTACTGTTCCAGCGCCCGGACCAGGGCCGCGTCGCGAGCGGCCATCTCCCGAAGAATCTCGTCGTGCGTCTCGGGCGGTACGTGCGCAAGGATGTCGACGGCGTCGTCGGGATCCATCGCCGCCATGACCATGGAGGCCTCGGCGAACTCCATGCCCGTCAGGACCGAAGCGGCCAGGGCCGGGTCCATTTCGGCCATGATGCGACTGGCGGTATCGGGGTCGAGGTACTCGGCGACGTTGGCGGCCTGCGCGGTGCTCAGGTTCTGCAGGATGGTCGCGGCCTGCTGCGCGGGAATTTCTTCGATCTTGGCAGCTACGTCGCGCGGGGATTCTGCGTCGGACACAGAAGGCGGCTGCAGCGTTTCACGGTCGTGCGGATCGAAAAGATCGTCACCTTCGATGTCAGCTTGGCTAGAGACATCGGACAGATCGGTGGTTTCGTCGGACGATTCGGTGCCCTTCTCGCGCATCTGAGCATCATAGTCGACGCTTCGGGATCGTTCAGCCCGCGGCCGCCCTTGCGCAGTCTGAATTGCCATCGCCGGTTGTCACCGTCCGGCGATCGTCTGGAGACCCCTGATGCCGAGCAAGCCAGCACGGGATTACCCTCGATTGATGTAAAACAATTGACATATAACAACACCTGTAGATCATTAGCGTGTCGGTTCGGGGTGAGCCGTCCCCCGGGCAGGTAGCGATCATGAACCTTTGCTCAAGTCCATCCGGCTCGCTTTCCGTCTCGGTCTCGTCTGAAGCTGCCAGCGCACTTAATACATCGGGACTCGAATCTGCCGGAAACCGCCGTTTCGTTAAGGCCATCGAGGCGTTCCAGCGGGCGTCGAAACTCGACCCGGGTGCCAGAGAGCCCCGGCTGAATCTTGGCGTCGCGTTGGCACAGGCGGGAGAACCAGCGGAGGCATTGTTGCAGTTCGAGCAAGTCGTGGAGCGATGGCCTGATTACCTCGAGGGCCGGCTGAACCTCGCCAAGGCGTTGTCGGCGCACCATCGTCACCTGGACGCAATCAAGGCATTTCGCGATGCCCTTGCGATCGATCCCCGGTGCGTAGACGCACTGAATGGGCTAGGCCTTTCGCTGACGCATCTGGGCCGCGCCAGGGAGGCGACGATCGTGTTGCGGCAGGCGCTCAGGCTTGATTCCAGGTGCGCGGGTGGATGGAGCAATCTCGGTTTTGCACTGGCAACGCTGGCCAGGTACGCAGACGCCGAGGCAGCCTTCCTGGCGGCACTACGGCTGTCCCCCTCTCTGCCCGAAGCCCATGTGAATCGTGGGAACGCACTGAAGGAGCAGGGAAGGATCGCCGAGGCAATCGCATGCTACGACCTGGCAATCCTGCTGAATGCGGATGCCGGCAGCGCGCGATGGAACCGATCGCTCGCGTTGCTTCAGAACGGCGATTTCGATAGAGGCTGGGAAGAATACGAAGCCCGCTGGGATCGCGACGGCAACGCTCGTCGCCGCAGTTACGACGCACCGACCTGGGACGGCCGATCGCCTTGCGGGCGGACAATCCTGGTGTACAGCGAACAGGGCCTGGGTGACATGGTGATGTTCGTGCGATATGCGGCATTGCTGAAAAAGGCGGGAGCAACCGTGCTTTTGGAGACGCCCGCTCCGTTGGCGGCGGTGATGTCCAGTTGTCCCGCGATCGATCGCGTCTTTCCGGAGGGGTCGGCTTTGCCGCCGGTGGATGCCGTCGTCCCTGCGATGAGCCTGCCGCGCCTCCTGCACACCCGCTTGGACAGCATTCCGGCCGACGTGCCGTACCTGCACGCCGACACAACGCTTGTCGCACGACATCGACAGAGGCTCGCACAACTCAATGGTTTGACGGTCGGGGTCATCTGGCAGGGCAACCCGAGCCATCAATGGGATCGGCATCGGTCCGTACCACTGAGCAGCCTGGCACCGTTGGCACAGGTTCCAGATATTCGGCTGGTTTCGTTGCAACGCGGCCCGGGAACAGAGCAGCTGTCCAGCTGCCCGTTTGCGATCGAAGAGGTCATTCGAGATCAACCATCCGAGTCGGCGGCAGTTGCCGACCTTGCCGCGTGGATCGCTTCGGTTGATCTGGTGGTCACGGTCGACACGATGCCGGCCCATCTCGCCGGGGCGATGGCCGTGCCGGTCTGGGTCATGCTTTCGACCATGGTGGACTGGCGGTGGATGAATGATCGCCTGGACTCCCCTTGGTATCCGACGATGCGGCTGTTTCGGCAAAGGCAGCGCGATCAGTGGGAACCGGTCATCAGCGAGGTCGCGTCGGCACTTCAGCTTCAACTTGTTGGCCAGCATTAACAGCAGGTCAGACCACATGATCAGCACATCCGCGCATCCTGAAGTTGAGCTTCCGTGTCGATCGGACCTCCCGGCGAAACACGCAGGATCGGTGGCGCCAACGGTCCAGGATGCCGAGGCCCTGCTGCGGTCGGGCGAGCTTGCAAAGGCGTTCGCCTGCTTCGAAGAAATCATCGCCTCTCACCCGGACGATGAGACCGTGCGATCCGCATTCGGTATCGCGCTGGCCGGCAACGGCCGGGTGCAGGAGGCACTGGAGCAGTTCCGAAGGGCGGAGCTGATTGCTCCCGGCGCGGCGCAATCGCGGAATGTCGGCGTCGCCTTGATGACGCTGGGAGACGCGGAACAGGCAATCGAGGCGTTTCGGCGTGCGATCGAAGCAGATGCACACTACCCGGATGCCCATCGCCTTCTTGCCGAAGCACTTGGTGCCATGGGCCGGACCGGCGATTCGGATACGGCTTTCCATAATTGGCTCCGCCTGCAACCCGATCAGCCGGCCGCGATGCTGGACTACGCGAGACACCTTCGCACCGACGGACGATTTGCCGAGTCCGCTGTTTTTCTGGAGCAGGTGATCCGTTCGTCCTCCGGGTCATCGCTCGCAGAATTACATCGCGAACTTGGCCTGGCCCGACTTCAGGGAGGAGATCTGGCCGGTGCCGGGGAGGCCTTGGAACAGGCCTTGTCGGCGGATCCGGGCGACGTGCACAGCCATGCCTATCTCGCAGTCGTACACGAACGACAGGGCCACCGGGCGGAAGCCATCATGCAGTATGAACAGGCCCTCTTGCTTCACCGCTCCAGACCGCGGCGCTGGCCGGATGGGGTTCCGCGGGAGGTCGCGAGACTGGGTTTGCTTTACGAAGCAGCAGCACACAAACGAAAAGCGATGCAGGATGACCGGGTCCTTCCAATCCCCGGGAATGGAAAGCTGCTGACTGTCCTCGTGGGTTGCTACGGGTCGTACCCCGAGTATTCCATCCGATGTCTCAGGAGTGTTCTGGACGCCATTACACGGTCGGCCGATTGTGATCTGCTGATCGGACTGAATGCCTGTGGCGAAGAGACGATCAGGGCGGCCGATGATGCCGTCCGCTGCGGAGCGGCAACGGGACTGGTGCGTTCGACGAGAAACCTGAACAAGGATCCGATGATGCGGCTCCTCCTGGAGCAGGTGCAGACGCCCTACGTGCTCTGGCTGGACGACGATTCGCACTTCACCGACCCCAACTGGTCGCAGGAGTTGAACCGCTTTATCCGTGGTGAACACCCTTTTGATGTCGCCGGGCAGCGGGCTCGCTGGGGTCCGCGCAGGTTTCAAGACCCGTCTTACATGACTTACATCGGCGAGCGGCCGTGGTGGAAATCGAACGGCCACCTGCCGGCCGACCTGTGGGAATGGTGCCCGTTCGCCGTCGGCGGGCTATTCGTGGCCCGCACGAACTACCTCCGCATTCATGATTACCCCGACCGCGGAATGACCAAGGCGCTGGACGACGTCGTCCTCGGGGAACTTCTGCTGCAACGTGGCGGTCGGCTCGTGGACTTGCCCCCATCTCTTCTGTCGATCGCCCGCATCAGCGATGGACACCGTCGGGGCGAGAACTTCGATCTGCCTCCATCGGTCTGACCTGTGCTCTCGTAACCTCGATCGATCCATCTTCAGGGAGAACACCCATGTCCAACATGATTCGCGTCCGCAAAGGCTCTGGTTCGGTCGTCTCCTACAGCACGCCCGATGGGAACGGATATTACGCACCCGACGACCAGGATCGCCATTCCCTTCGTGACCTGGGGGGATCGCATTGGGTGGAACTGCAGCCGGACGGCTTCGAACTCCACTACGAGTCGCCGGCAGTCGGGGGATTGAGCCTGCCGGTGTCCGGCATCGGCTGTACAAACAACCTTCAGGGCCGTGGCTACTCCACGCCGTTCGTGGGACCGCCGGTGGGCCTCGCTGCGGCCGACGGTCTGAAGTCTGATCAAACGGGGCAGCCTTCGATCTGCGGCATCGATCAGGAGTTCTGGCACGGACTGGACGTGCCGCCGAGCGGTGTTTATGCCGGGACCACCGGAGCCGAGCCGTCGCTGGCAGTCGTTGGAACTCCCAACGTGCTGGATCATGCGCTCCGCCTGGCGACAAACGCGACGCTGCCGTTCAATCTTCCGTCATCGGCAACAGGCGGCGACGGCGGCATCGCCGGGCTGACATTCGGCCTGCACCTGGGCAGCGGCAACCTGCTGGTCACTTTCAGTCTGCCCGATGCCGGGCCGGCCGACCCGCCCGTCCGCTTCTTCTACAACAGCCTGGACGCCGCCCAGCATGAGTTCGGATATGGGTGGTCGTGCCTGTGGAAGCAGTGGATCGAAGATGTCGATCCCACGAGTGCGGGCGGTACCTTCACTCTTTCGAAAGTGGTCGGTCCCACGGGAACCTCGTGGACGATCAGCCGCGCCAGCGACGGTCGCGTTCAACAGATCACCGATCCTTTCAACCGCGCCACCACCTTCGGTTACGCATCCGGGCTCCTCACCGCTGTCACCGACACCGCGTCGCGCACCAGCGGCTTTCAGATGGACGCGGCCGGAAACCTGACGCAGGTTTCCGCAGGCGGTGTAGCGGACATCTTGTTCCGCTACGACGCCCAACGCCTGCTGACGGCGGTTGCCAGCGCCGGAGGATCTACCACGACCCTCACCTACGACGGCTCGCGCAGGCTGACTTCGCTGGTCACCCCGACCGGCGGACAAACCCAGATCGCCTACACGAGTGCGACCGCGCGGACGGTCACCGATCCCCGAGGCGGGATGTGGACGATCGCCACCGACGGCAACCTGAACACCACCCGGGTTGTAACGCCTGCGGGCCAGACGTTGCTCTACACCTGGTCGGGCACCACACAGCGGCTGGAAAGTGTTCAAGACGGCCGGGGAAGCATCACGTCGCTCAGCTACGATCTGATGGACGATCAGTCCCGTCGGCTCGCCGCGATCACCGGGCCGATCAGTTCGTTCACGTTTGCCTACGACACTGCGACGGGAGATCTGACTGGCCTTACCAACGAGGCGGGCTGGTCGTCGGCCCTCGGTTGGTCGTCCCGCTTACGGACGACTTTCACCGACGCTGCCGGAGCCACCACTACCTACGCCTACAACGCACAGGGCCAGCAGACGTCGCTGACCGAGCCAGCCGGCAACCATTGGACGCGCGGCTATGACACGGTCGGCCGACTGACCTCCGCGATCGATCCCCTCCTCAGTAGCGTCACCTATGCGTATGACGGGCGAAGTCGGGTCTCGCTGGTTACCGACGAAGACGGTTACACCACCCGCTTCGACAGCGATGCACTCGGGCGCGTTACAAGTGCGGTGGATCCGTACTCGTTTACCTCGGTGACGGGATACGACGCGAATGGACGGACAACCCGCAGTATCGACACGCTCGGCAACACCAGTGTTTTGGCTTACGACGCCGCCGGTCGGCTCACCAAGAGCGTCGATCCGCTAGCGCATACCACGACATTCGCCTACGACGCTTCGTCGAACCGGACCATGATCGTGAACGCTCGGGGATACACGTCTACAACGGCATTCGACGGGGTGAATCGACCGACGTTGACGATCGACCCGCCGGGCACGACGCGAGCCTTCAGCTACGACCCATCCGGCAATCGGACCCGGGAGATTGACCCGGCCGGAAACACCTGGCTTAGCGCATACGACGCCCAGAACCGATTGACACGCACGACCGATCCGTTGGGTAACCAGCAACAGTTTCAGTACAACGAATCGGGCCAGCAGACCACGGTGGTGAATCAGGATGGTAGCCAGACCAGCTATGGCTATGACCGCCGGGGTCGGCAAACGCAGTTCACCGATGAGCAGGGGTACACAACGACCAACGCATTCGACCCCAACGACCGCAACACGCGGGTCGTCAAGCCCGAGGGAATCACCCAAACGCAGCAGTACGATCCACGCAGCCGGGTGACCACGACCAGCGGCCCGGGCGGCACTTCAGAATCTCGATACGATCGGCGGGGAAACAAGACGCTGGCGATCGACGCCAACGGCGTCTCCACGCAGTGGCACTACGACGGTTGGCGCCTGGTCACCAAGACGACCCGGGGCGACGGCAGTACCACGCAGTGGGCCTATGACCCGGCCAGGCGAGCCACGCGCGTGACCGACGGCCTGGGGAACTCGTCCCAATCCTTCTACGACGCGGGCAACCGCCGAACCAGCGCACTCGACGCCGACGGCAACACCCGCGCCTGGGCCTACGACGCCTGGGGCAACCTGACCGGCCAGCAGAACGCCCGCCCGGCGACGGCAGTGTTCTCGTACGACGAAGGGAACCGCCGGACGGCGGAGGCATGGTCCGACGGCGTAACCATCACCATGGGTTACGATTCAATGTCCCGCCGAACCCGCCTTGTCGATATCGGGGGCACCAGCACCACGGCTTACGATCCCCGCAGTTTGCCCACCATCCGAACCGACGCGCGCAAGCCTGGGCTCACGTCCACATCGGCGTATGACCATCGCGGGCTCCGCACGTCCATGACTGCGTTCGACGACGGAACGTTCCACTACTCTTATGACACCCGTCAATTGCTGACGGAGGTCGTTGACCCCAACGGCAACACCAGCACCTTCAGCTATGACGGACTGCACCGCGTGACCGACCAGACCCTGGGAACCGGCGCACGCACCACCCGCGCTTATGACGGCTACGACCTGACCGCGGTCGGGCACTATGACTCGGGCAGCACGCTCTTGAACGCAATTGAGGCCGCCTACGACCATACTGGTCACCGAACGATACAAACGGAGACCGACGGCACAACCACCCTTTGGAGCTACGATCTGGCTGACCGTCTTGCCGGCGAGCGCCGAACCAAAGGCGGGGTCCCGGTTTTTAACGTGACCTATTCCTACGACCTCACCGGCCGCCGTTCCCGCATGGACGACAGCGGACAGGCAACGACTTACACCTATTCGCCCGGCGGCCGACTGACACAATCGATCGGCCCGGCCGGTACCACCACCTATACTTATGATGCAGCCGGCAACCGGACGACAAAAGTCGCGGGTTCGGACGTTGCTGTGTACGTCTTCGACGCGCGAAACGCCTTGGGGCAGGTCCAGACGCCGCTCGGCAGTGTCTACTACGTATACAATGGCGACGGCCAGGTGGCCGACCGAGCTTCGCTGGCGGGCGTGTCAAGGTTCTTCGTTTACGACGGCGACCGTCTGCTGGCCCGCACCGATGACGTGAACACGACCGATGTGCTCTATACGCACCGGTCAGGGCTTGGCGGCGAATCACTGGTGTCACAGTGGGTCGTCGGTAGTGGGTTGAACGATCTGCTTCTGGACCCCGAGCAGTCCACGAACCTTGTCGCCGATGTGTCGAATCCGCCGGCCGGCCCCTACCGTTACCGCGCCTTCGGCCTGAACCCCGCCGGCACACAGGCTGGCGGAGCCAACGGCGCCGGCGCATCCATCAGCGCACTGACCGACTTCGGCTTCATCGGCGGCAAACAGGGATGGCTCGATAGCGAGACGGAACTCTACTTGTTCGATGTCGGCACGATCGGGGGAGGCCAATGGTTTGACCCGTTCACGGGTCAGTACCTCTCATCGTTCGGTCAGAATGAGAGATCGGCCGATGTCCCTTAGCAAACGAGGTGGGCAGGATGCCAGTGGATCGTCAGCAATCTAGCGAACGCGGTCACTGCTGGACATGCGACTACCCACTTCATGGGTTAGAGTCGCGCATTTGTCCGGAATGCGGGAGACCGTTCGATCCTGACATTCGGCGATCGATGAACATGAAGCTGCTTCCCATGGCAGCCCGCCACGTGTTGCATCCTATGGGTAAGCTTTGGTGGTGTGGCGTTGCTTTCGCGGCAGGGTCCACGGTGTGGGCGGGACGAGTCTCCGGCATCGACGGAGGTGCGTGCCTTTACGCAGCAGCAGCATGGCTCGTTGTATTCGGTTCCTGGTACGGACGGGTCAAGTTACGTCAGTATGTGCGCTGGCGCTATTGGAAAGAAGCGAACATGGTGCAACCAACCACCGAGCGATGCTGGATTGCCTTTCCGTTACTTGCGGTATTGGCCGCACTCGTGCTCTCGGGAACCGTGTGGAGACTGTTCTTCATTGCGCATCTGCAGTCCTTCGAAGGCCTCGCCGCCAGAATGATGAGCAAACCAGACGGTACTGCGATCCGCTTGGGACGAATTGGCCTCTATTCAGACTGCGAGGCCGCCAGGGACGGGAATCGGGTTCAGATCTCGCATTTTTGGAACGGCCCAGAAGCAGCTGGCGTCTACTACGCGCCGGACGTTAAGTCCGCTCCCGAATCGGCTCGGCATCTATGGGGACCCTGGTATGAATGGAGCTACTGATTCGGCTGAGTAAATCGCTCGGACTGTATTGGACTGTCATCCGTTGCTCTCAAATGGCAATTAAAGTTGCTCGCTTGCCAATCACACGGCCAGGTATAACTTACGCGATCAAAGCCGAGGCCAGCGAGAATCGGCCTGCTCGTGGGGAGTGCATCGACGATGAGATACCGGGCTCCGGAAGCCGCCGCGTCGATGGCACGGGCGGCGACCATCGCGCGGTACACGCCTTTGCCGCGGTAGGCAGCCAGCGTTCCGCCGCCATAAAGCCCGCCAAATGCGCTCCTGGGGTTGGTGTAGAGCCGGCCGACGCCAACGGGCGTTTGGTCCGCGGTGTAAGCGACATAGCCCCGGTGCTCGAACGAACCGGAATCGATCGCGTCGAGAAGCTGCCTGGTTGTAAACGCGTAGTCCTTGTCGAAGACCGCCTCGGCGACCCGTCGGAATTGAGCGACCTGCGCCGGGTTATCCGCCCGGACCACCCTGATGCCGCCAGGGGCCGGCGGCAAGCCCGCGGAAAGGTCGTACACCATCACCGCTTCGCAAGGCCCCACCTCGAATCCGCGACGGGACAGCCTCTCGACCATGTCGCGCGGCGCGTCATGGCCGTAGACCTTCCATTCGAATGACACCCCGAGCCGGCGATGGTGCTCCACCTCCGCCTCGATCGCCGCGTCGGCATCCTGTTCCGTCAGCGATGACCAACTGACCGCGTGCCAGGACCGATCCTCGCCGCGAACGCGCACCACGGTCCGCGTCGCCTCCAGGACTTCTCCGCGGCGGACGAGGGTTCGGCGTTCGAGATCAAGGGCAGACAGAATCTCGGCATGGTCCATCGGCACGTTCTCAAACGTCCAGGTTCTTCACTTCCAGGGCGTGATCTTCGATGAACTGCCGGCGGCGCTCTACGTCTTCGCCCATCAGCACGCTGAAGAGCCGTTCGGCCTCGGCGGCTTCCTGAAGAGTCACGCGTAGGAGCGTCCGCACGGACGGGTCGAGCGTGGTCTCCCAGAGCTGCTCGCTGTTCATTTCGCCCAGACCCTTGAACCGCTTGATCTCCAGTCCGCCACCCTTTTTGACCAGCCGATGGATCTCGGGAACGATCTGCCCGACACCGGCCACCTCGTGAGTGACGCCGTCGGTCACCAGGGCGTGCTTCGTGCGGAGCTTTTCGCCGCTGACCGACTCTTCCTGTGTCAGGAAGTAGTCGTCGATGCTGAGTCCGAACTCGTCGAGCTGGCGGAACAGCCGTTCCAGGTCCTTCACCTCGTGAAGTTCCTGATTTTTCTGGAGCCGGCGGAGGTGAAGCTCGCGGGCGTCGGGCTTGCCGTTGCGGGCCGGTCCCTTCTTTGCCTGCTCGTCCGGCGCTGCTTCAGGTGTCGCATCGGCCGGCTCGGCCGGGACGGCATCCGGCGTGAACTTTTCGGCGAGCATGAATGCATCACGCTCGTCGGCGGTGTGAAAGAATCGATCGATCCCGTCCACGACCAGGCGATACAGCGGCAGCTTCCCGTCGCGACGCAGGCCGAGGAAGTCGGCAAAATCGATCCCACGCCGCTGGATGACGCGGATCAGTTCATCGACGCGATTCAGCATCTCGACGAGCTTGCGCAACTCCGCCCCTTCGATCGTCCGCAGATCCACGCCCGCCCCGCCGGCGGCGTCGGGGTCGCGAACGACCAGGCTCGTCCCTTCCAGCCCCATATCCGTCAGCGTCTGTTTCATCACGCGGTCATTCAGCACGTACTCGTGCTTCTTGCGGCGCGTCACCTGGTACAGCGGCGGCTGTGCGACGTAGATACGACCGGCGCGGATCAGTTCCGGCATGTGGCGGAAGAAGAACGTCAGCAGCAGCGTGCGAATGTGCGAACCGTCCACGTCGGCGTCGGTCATGATGACGATCTTGCCGTAGCGCCGCTTGGCCAGGTCGAAGTCTTCGCGAATGCCACAGCCGAGTGCCGAGATAATGGTGCGAATCTCCTCGTGCCCCAGCATCTTCACCAGCGTCGCCTTTTCGACGTTCAGCAACTTGCCGCGGAGCGCCAGAATTGCCTGCACGTTGCTATCGCGCCCCTGCTTGGCGCTGCCACCGGCCGAATCACCTTCGACCAGGAACAGTTCGGTCAGTTCGTTGCTCTTGCTGCGACAGTCAGACAGCTTGCCCGGCAGGCTGCTGCCTTCGAGGCCGCCCTTGCGACGGGTCAGCTCTCGGGCCTTGCGCGCGGCCTCGCGGGCCTCGGCGGCGACGAGACCCTTCTCAATCATCGCCTTGGCTTCCTTGGGGTGTTCTTCCAAATACGCCCCGAGCCGCTCGTTCATCGCCTGCTGCACGAACGACTCAATCTCCACGTTCAGCAGCTTGTCCTTCGTCTGGCTTTCGAAGGTCGGTTCCGGCAGCTTCACGCTGATGACAGCGACCAGGCCTTCGCGCAAATCATCGCCACTCGGGCGGACATCGCCTTTGAGCAGTTTCTCGCGTTCGGCATACCGGTTGATCGTGCTTGTCAGGGCGGTTTTGAATCCCTGCAGGTGCGTGCCGCCGTCGTGGTTGTTGATGTTGTTGGCGAACGCCAGGATCGTTTCGCTATAGCCGTCGTTGTATTGCATCGCAATATCGACGACGAGCCGCTGCGTCGGCTCTTCCTTGTGGAACGACATGATGTCGTGCAGAACGTTCTTGCCTTCGTTCACGTGCTTGACGTATTCGACCAGGCCGTCCTGATACAGGAACACGTCGCGCCGGCCGACCCGCTCGTCCTCGAAAATGATCTCCACGCCGCTGTTGAGATACGCCAGCTCGCGCAGGCGGTTGGCGAGAGTCTCGTAGATGAAATTGATGTCGGTAAACAGTGTGTCGTCTGGCTTGAAGGTGACCTTCGTGCCGGTCTTGGTCGAAGCACCGATGACGCGGAGATCGCTGCTCTTGCGGCCGCGCTCGAACTCCATGTGGTAGATCTTGCCGTTCTTGCTGACTTCCACTTCGAGCCATTCGGAAACGAAGTTCACGACCGAAGCGCCCACGCCGTGCAGACCGCCTGACGTCTTGTAGGCCGACTCATCATCGTGTTCGAATTTGCCGCCGGTGCCGAGGGAATCGAACACCATTTCGACGGCGGGCCGGCCGGTGTCGGGGTGGGAATCGACGGGAATGCCGCGGCCGTCGTCGGTCACCGTGCAGGAGCCATCGACATTGATCTGCACCAGTACGTTCTTGGCGTAGCCGGCGAGGGCTTCGTCCACGGAGTTGTCGACGATTTCGTAGACCAGGTGATGCAGCCCGCGCGCGTTGTAACCGCCGATGTACATGCCCGGGCGTTTGCGAACGTGCTCGACGTCGTCGAGGGATTGGATCTTGGAAGCGCCGTACTTGTCAGGCGACTCGGACGACGGAGTAGACGATTCTGCCATTTTAGAAGACTCCTGGATCAGGCCGGTGACGGCCATGTCACCGCGGTTCGGCGGGCCGGACAGTCCCTCGAAAACGCGAGCCGGGACACCCGAATGGCGGGCATCGGCGCGCGTCGTAATCATCGATCAGAAAGGCTCGATGGAAGGGCTGAAATCGGTACGCCGGACAAGCCGTTGATTATCGCCAAAAGTGACCGATTTGGCCACTGTCCGCGACGCGAATTCCGGCTTCGGAAAAGGGTGTGATCGACGACCGGAAGTGCCCGCCATTTCAGTCGTTGAACGACAGCACGCAGCACCCCAGATCGATCGATTCCCCGTTGCGTGCGACGACCGATGGCGCCAGGCGATAAAGCACCGATTTGCCGTCACGCTCGGCCTCCACGAGGCCGGCTTCACGCAGGGTTTGCAGGTGATGGGAAAGCAGGCTCTGCTCGACGTCCAGTAGCTTCTGTATCGAGCCCACATGCTTGGGCCCGGCAATCAGCGCCTCGAGCACGGCGAGGCGCGTCGGGTCGGCCAGCACACGCAGCTTTGCGGCGCAACCGTTCGAAGCGATCTTCAGGGGTTGTGTTTTGCCAGCCATCTGCGGCATGATCATAACCGCTTCGGCCGATTCAGATAGCTGCGGGCGTTACCCTTTTCGGGCCGGGTGCCAGCCTGGGCAAAAATTTCCCGCAGAGACGCGGCTCCGGTGTCAGGCATAGGCTTGATATTCGGAACTCCGGCGATTGACGGCCGGGCTTTCTCATAAACTGCTCTCCTTGGAGTCCAACATGATTCACTCGACGCGCTGGGCCACGCTGTTCGTCGTGGCAGCTTCACTGATCTCGCTGCCGGCTTTCGGTGCCGATGATCCCACCGCCAAAGCCCAGGACCTTGTGGACAAAGGCCTGACCTTCCTCAAGGCGCAACAGAAGCCCGACGGCGGCTGGCAGACGGGCGAAGAGCCGCCGGCCATCTCGGCCATCATCCTCAAGGCGTTCGTGCAGTCACCGAAGTTCGACAGCAAGACCGACTTCGTCGCCAAGGGGTACCAAAAACTGCTGAGCTATCAGCTCGACAACGGCGGGGTCTACAAGGACCTGCTGGCCAACTACAACACGGCGATCGCCGTCAGTTCGCTGGCGGCGGCCGATGACCCGGCGCTCAAGCCCGCATTGGACAAGGCCGTCGCGTATCTGAAGGGGTTGCAGTTCACCGAAAGCTCACCGCCGGGCCCTAAAGGCGAAAAGGTGGCCGACAAGTCGAGCACATGGTACGGCGGAGCCGGCTACGGCCGTCACGGCAGGCCCGACGGTTCCAACACCCAGGTGATGCTCGATGCGCTCAAGGACGCCGGGCTGAAGGAAAGCGACCCGTCCTTTCAGGCCGCGCTGGTGTTCATCACCCGCATGCAGAACCGCAGTGAGAGCAACGACCAGAAGTGGGCCGGCGAGGACGGCGGCTTCACCTACACCCCGGCCAACAACGGCGAATCGATGGCCGGTGAGTACACCGGACCCGACGGCAAGCGCCTGCTCCGCAGCTACGGCTCCATGACCTATGCCGGACTCAAGAGCATGCTTTACGCCGGCCTGACCAAGGACGACCCCCGCGTCAAAGCCGCGTGGGATTGGATCACCAAGAACTGGACGCTCGAGGAAAACCCCGGCATGAAGCTCAACAAGCCGGAAGCCGCCCGCAACGGGCTCTACTACTACTACCACACGCTCGCCCGCGCCCTCAACGCGTACAACGAGCCCGTCCTGACCGATTCCAAGGGAGACAAGCACGACTGGCGCCTTGAGCTGATCCAGAAGCTCACCAGTGTTCAAAAGTCGGATGGAAGCTGGGAAGGCGACAAGCGCTGGATGGAAGAAAAGCCCCTGCTCGCGACGGCTTATGCCGTGCTGGCGCTGCAGGAAGTGATCGCAGATTTGAAGGAGCATCCCGCGAAGTAGTGCTTCGCTGCGACGTAAAAGGACCGAGGCTGAGGGCCACTTGTGGACGCTCAGCCTCGGTCTTTCTTTTTGGAGATCCAAAGTTTCGCTCGTCAATCAGGCCCGCTTCTGAGTCAGCAGCGCCAGCAGCCGCTGTTCTTCATCCACCGCTTCGGTGTATTCCGCGATGTCGTCAGCGTCATCCATTCCGGTGTACATCGACATTTCATGGGTCGGGAGACGTTCGCCCGATGCGATCATGCCGCCGGTCGGCCGGGCGAGACGGGCGAGCGGGTCAATGTTCCTGACCGGCTTATAGCCCCACTTCCGGAACAGCGCTACGACGATCACTGCCTGGACGCCGATCGCCCCGAGCGCGATCAGTGCAGTCTTTTGCGTCTTCCAGTCGAGGGTCGTGACGGGCTCCAGAAGCTGGTTGTACATCCACTGCACGTGCTGAAGCTCGTAAGCCGTCATGAAACCCGCCGCATGAAAGAAGTGCGAGGCGAGGTAGAACGCCACAAGCGATCCGAGCAGAGCCGAAAGGAACTTGACAGTGGTTTGAAACAGCATGGTGGTTTCTCGTCGAACTGCCTCGGTCGCATCTCCCGGGCAGACAGGAGCCGCGACGGCACGAATGCCGACAACGAATCACACCATGGCAGGACGGTGTGATCACTCCGCGGATGCGACAAAGCACGCCCTTGCGCTGTCGCGGAGCATTCCCGAGTTGTTGAAGTCAGGTCAGTGGAAGGCGCCCGGCGTTACGATTCGACCGAGCGTTGTGCAAGAACAATACACCAGAATTTCAGGTCAGGCATTCGAAGCCAGCGAAATGTCATTCGCGGACGTCTCACGCTTGGGCGGCCGATAATGTGCCGCCTGGTGCAACAAAAACGGGGGCGAATCAGGCCTCTGATTCGCCCCCGTCTGCCAGTGATGATGTTATTGGGCCGCATCAGGCGCCCGGATTCCCCTGCACGTCGATCACTTCCTGGGCCGTCAAAACGCGGTTGTAAATCCGCACGTCATCGAGCGAGCCCTGGAGGTAGGCGGCCGGGCCATTGGTGTTCTCCACGCGGCCGATCGAGGCGAACGGCGTCGACTTGACGCCCGTGCCGCCCAACGCCGACCCTTCCAGCACGCCATCGACATACACCTGCAGCACACCTGTCGCCGCGTCGCGCGTGAACGCCAGGTGATGCCACTGGCCGTCATTGACGGCGGTGGTGCTGGTGGCGGCAGGGTCGTCGCCGGCCTTGACGCTGATACGGCCCTGGGCGTCGAGGATGCCCCAGAAGATGTCGTTGTTGTCCCAGTACTTCTCGACACCAGTGATTCCGGGCGCGGTCCAGAACGTGCCGCTGCCAATCTGGGTGGTCTTAATCCAGGTCGTCAGCGTGGCCGTCCCGCCGAGCGCGGCCGCGAGGCCACCCGACGTCGCGACGTAGTCATTGACGCCGTCCAGCGTGATCGCCGCTCCGGCCTGGCCGGTAGTCCAGCCGGGGCCATTGGTGAGTGCGCCGGTGTTGCCACCGACGGTGTCGGCGGTGCTCAGACCGGTGTTTTCGTCGAGCTTCCAACGGTTCGTCAGCCCGGCGGTTACATTCCCGCCCGGGGGCGGCGGCGGCGGAGGGGGTGGCGGTGGGGGCGGCGGCGGAACGGGCGGCGTGTCGCCCGGGTTCGCCTTCACCGCAACCACTTCAGCCGCGGTCAACACCCGGCTGTAAACACGCACATCGTCCACCGACCCTTGCAGATGATTCGCCGGCCCGTTGGTGTTTTCGATCCGACCGATCGACGCGAACGGCGTCGATTTCAGCCCGATCCCACCGACAGCCGACCCTTGAAGCACGCCATCGACGTAGACCTGAAGTGCACCGGTGCCCACATTGCGGGTGAACGCCAAATGGTGCCAGACTCCGTCGTTGACGGCGGTGGTGCTGGTGGCGGCGGCGTCGTCGCCGGCTTTGACGCCGATTCGGCCCTGGGTGTC
Source organism: Humisphaera borealis (assembly GCF_015169395.1). GTDB lineage: Bacteria > Planctomycetota > Phycisphaerae > Tepidisphaerales > Tepidisphaeraceae > Humisphaera > Humisphaera borealis. Next base: position 4,525,403 of record NZ_CP063458.1, on the reverse strand, counting down.
GAGGATGCCCCAGAAGATGTCGTTGTTGCCCCAATACTGTTCGACGCCGATGAGTCCCGGCGCTTCCCAGAATGCGGCACTGCCGACCTGCGTTGTCTTGACCCACGCCGTGACGGTGGCCGAGCCGCCGAGCGTACCGGCGAGGCTCGACGTCGTGGCGACGTAGTCATTGACGCCGTCGAGGCTTAACCCGGCTCCCGCCACGCCGCTGGCCCAGCTCGCGCCGCCGGTCAGGGTGCCGTTGTTCGGGCCGACCGCGTCGTCGGCGAGCGTGCCGGTGTTTTCGTCGAAGGTCCAGCGGTTGACCAGGCCGGCCGTGACGTCGCCGACCGCCGCGCTCACGGTGACGTTTGCGATGCCGCTCTTTCCGGGAGCGCTGGCACGAACCGTAGCCACGCCCGAGCCGCCGGCCGGCGCGGTGTAGAGGCCAGTCGCCGAGATAACGCCGACTGAACCGGCATCCAGGGCCCACGCGAAGGCCGGTTGGGTCGTCATCGCAACGCCGAACTGATCGCGGGCCAACGCGACAAATTGCTGTGCCTGGCCGGCCGCGAGTGCGACGGTGCCCGGCGTCAGGATGACGTCTGTCAGGACCTGCGCAACGTTGACCGTTACGTCGCTCGCAACGAACTTGCCGAGCAAGTCGGTCGCGGTCACCCGCAACACGTAGCTGCCGGCTTTGGTGAACGTGGCAGCGGAGGACTTGGAAGCGTAACTATTGTTCGGGGCGAATGTGACCGGGGCCGGGCCCGATACCAGGGACCAGAGGTACTTCAGGTTCGCCTCGCCGCCATCGTCATCGGCACTGACCAGCAGGTTGGCGGACTTGCCGTCAGAAGCAAGATTGGCCGCGGCGGGCGTGAGAATGACGGGGATCGCGTTGGCCAGCGACGTCACCGCGACATTATCGAAAATCGCGGTGTTGAGTGAGTTGATATCGTGCGAGCAGACGGCCAGTCCGATTTCGACCGGCCCTGCCATCACCACGGTCGTCTGCGAGACCTGAATCCAAGCGACACCGTCGACCGAGTGATACGCCGTGAAGACATCGCCGATGCGCGTGAGCTTGAGCCATCGTGGCGTACTGATGTTGGTGAAGGCCTGTGTAGCGGTGGCAGCACCGGCCGACGGGCGGACGTGGAACTCGCCCCAGTTCGAAGGGCCTTCGACGTCGATCTGAACGTTGGCAGCATCCGCGGCCAAGCTCTGACGGATTTGCAGGCCGGCCTTGGCGTTGTTGTCGGTGTTCTGGAGGCTCCGCAGCCGCGCGACGATCTGCACATCGCCGGAAACCTGCTGGCTCACGAAATGGAACGAGTCGGCGGTGCCCCAGATGTCGGCACCGGCTCCCTCGACCGTAAAGGTTGATGTCGTGATGTCGTACGTGCTGCTGCCGGCCGTGCCAACCGCGCCGACGTCGCGCGACTGCCAGGGTGCCGGAACCATTGCCGCACCGGCGAAAATGGCGTTGAAGGTGCCGCCATTGGCGCCGGTGATGATGTTGTGCGTCGACGTCCCGCCGTCTGACCAGCTCACGAAGTTGTAGATCACGCCGTTCACGATCTGCGGCGAGGCGGCGATGATCGCATTCTCCGAGCCGATGATGGAGGTCCGGGCGAACGGCGCAGTCACCTGTTCGCCGTTGAGGCTGATCTTTGCGCCCGGGACGTTCGACGTGAAGGTCAGCGTCGTCGTTTTGGGCTGCAGAACCAGGGTCTGCGTCGTGCTGAGACCCCCGGCGTCGGTCGCGACCAGCCGAAGTTCAAGGCTCGACGGATATTCGTGGTCGGGCGCGACGAAGGAACCGCCGGCGACGCCGACATACTCCTGCACCAGGTGTTCGTGATAAGTGCCCGGGTTGATCAGGCTTTCATGTCGCAGCACGAGTTGCCACGTCAGCGCCGAGGCCGGGAGCGTGCCTTGCTGAAGGTCGGTCGCGGAGCCGGCGAAGGTGATGGTATCGCCCACCTTCCAGGTCAGTGAGGTGGTCGGCGTGGTGATGGTGGGCACCGGAGCCGAGTTGCCGGCGCTGATCGTGATCTGGGTGGTGCTGCTCACGCCACGGATATCCGTGACCTGAAGTTTAACGACATAGTTTCCCGTCGCGGTGTAGGTGTAGCTCGGATTCACGGCCGCCGAATCGCCGAAGGTGCCGTCGCCGTTCAAATCCCAGCTGTAGGACAGGGAGTCGCCGGGGTCGGGATCGGAGCTGGAAGCGGCGCTGAAGTTGACTGTCAGCGGAGCCGGGCCGTTGGTGACATTGCTGGTGATGACGGCGGTCGGCGGGCGATTGGTCGAGTTGTAGCTATAGCGCAGGATCCTGTTGTTCAGATCGATGACGAAGATGTCGCCGCCGGGGCCGGCGATGATCTGCACAGGACCCACGCCGCCGACTTTGAATGTCTGTCGGGTGCTGATGTCGGGCAGCCCGTTAAGCCCCGGGTACATGACATACATCGAGTTGCGGGCGTAGTCGGCAAAGAAAAGGGCGCCCTTGTACGGCGTCGGGTAGCTCGTCCCGTCGTAGAACGCGACGCCGGAAATGCTCGAGCCGCCGGTCGGCTCGGTCGATCCGGCGACGACCTTTTCGCTGTGCTGATACGCGAAGTACGGCGTTACGACCGCGGTCGCTCCCTGGTCGTAGAGCGACTCGAGCAGCGGCAGGTTCAGCGAGTCGAACCCCGACATGCGGTTCGGGCCTTCGTACGCCGGCCAACCGTAGTTGGCGACGGCCGTTGCCGAGACCGGGATCCGGTTGATCTCTTCCCAGGTGCCCGCGCCGACATCACCGGCCCAGATTTCGTTGGTGCCGGGACGGAACGTAATGCGGAACGGATTGCGGAAGCCATAGGCGACGATGCGCTTGGCGTTGGCGTCGTTGCCGGTGGCGAACAGCGGGTTGTCGGGCAGCGCGGCCCCGGTGTCGGGGTTAATGCGAATGATCGACCCGTCGAGCGTGGTGGGGTCGCCGGGCGACCGAAGATCTTGCGAGCGGACGGCGCCACCTTCGTTGACCGGATCGTTGAAGGGGTTACCGGTCTGGCCGTAGTCGGGGTAATTGAAACTCGCGCCGTCGCCGGCCGAGGCATACAACGCGCCGTCGGCACCAAAGACGAGTGAACCGATCGAGTGGCTGGGGAACTGCTGAGCCCAGTCGTTGATCAGCACCAGCTCCGAACCGGCGACCATTGTGTTGCCACTGATGGTGATGCGGCTGAGGCGGCCGGAGACCTTGGCTCCCTGGCCCGTGGCGTCGGGACCGGGATCGGAGGTAACTCCGGGCGAACCGAATTTCGGTGCGGTGCCGCCGATGTCGGCATCAAAGGTGTAAAGCAGATAAATGTAGGGCGTCGCCGGGAAGTTCGGATGCAGTGCCATGCCAAGCAGGCCGCGGTCCCAGAAATTGTGAACCTGCGTCCGCAGATCGGCGACCGTGGTGGGCGTGGTGTCGTTCAGGTTGTCAAACACCTTGACCAGACCCGACCGCTCGGCGACGAAAACCCTGCCGTCGCTGGCGAACTGCATCGCCACCGGACCGGAAAGGCCGCCGAGTACCTGCGTTTCGGTGAACTGGGCCGAGCCGGTGGTGAACCCAAACCTGACGTCCTCGTCCAGGCCGTTGCCGGCGACGTCCTTCACGCTGCTGGCCCCGCCCTTGAGAATGGCGGTGAAGTAACCGTTGGTGGTGGCAATGTTGCTGACCGGGTCGAGCACGATCGTCTTGGTGCCCGACAGGTAGCGCGTCGCGGGGACGACGTTGTTGTTCTCGTCGCGCAGCTCGAAGTTGGTGGCGTTCAGCGTCGCGGCGTTCACATCCGTCGAAAACGTGATCGTGACGCTCGAGGCCACAGCGACTTTCTGCTGGCCGTTGTACGGAAACGTCGTCGTCGGCGTGAGGTGGGGGCCGGCGTGCAGGAACACTCGCGATTCGAGTGATTCCACGGCATGCCGCGCCGCACGCGTCACTCGGAGGGAAAGGCTCGACTTGCCCTTGCTCAGGGCGTCAGGACGGCGCGACCGGCGAAAACCGGCCAAGGCAGAAAGACCCCACATGTCTGATGTTCCTTTCCGAACCGGCGGGTGCCTCGAACAGCTTCGTGCGTGTCGCACGTCCTGTAACTGTTGCGGAGCGTTACCTTCTTGCCGTGAGGGAAGATGACAATGTCATGTACCCCGCGACCCCGGCGCGGTCCACGAATTCCCGGCCTTTAGGCGGCCCGAGGGCCCGGTGCCGGCACAAGATGGGCGATGCTTGATGCCAAAGATGCCTGTCACGATTGTGCCGTACATCCGGAATCAGCCGCGGGGGAACCCCCGACCCCGTTTGCCAGCCCCCTTCACAGGGTGTAAACCATTGGTGTTCTTGGCCTTTGAAGACCGATAATCGCACAGTCGGCTGTCAATCCCGATTCAACCAAGGCTCCAGATGCCCCCCACTCCCGTCGAACCCCTCGAGAGCCGAACGCTGTTTGCCGCAGGCCCCCTGCTCACGAGCGCCATCTTCGTCGGCGATTACAACGCAATTACGGCGGTCGTGATCGGTTTCGATCGGGCGTTGGACCCCACCACCGCACAGGACCTCAAGAACTACAAGCTCTTCGGCACCCGGAACAACCATCGCGTGGACGACCTTCGGTTCGCCGCCGCCAGCTACAACGCGACCGACTTCACCGTCACGCTGACTCGCACCGACCTGTTCTCGCTCCGCTTCTTCCGTCATATGCGAATCGAGATATCCGGCAACAAGACCGGCGATGTAGCTGACGTATCGGGAAATCTGGTGGACGGCAATCGCGACGGCACTTCGGGCGGCAACGTGCGCTTCACGCTCGACGTGCGTCGCCGTCGCGGCTTGGCCTACAAAGACGACGACGGAGACCGCGTGAAGCTCAAGGCACGCGGTGCAGAAGGCCGCCGGCCTCTTTATTCGCTTTCGTACAAGGGCACCATTCACCAGCTCTGGCTCGACGGCACCAACAACACGCTCCTCGGCACAATCAAGGCGACAAAGAAGTCCGATGGCATCGTGCACATCGGACGAGTCGTTCTGGTTCACCCATCGAACGTCAACGCGCTGCCTGCGGAGTTCGTCGTCGGCCAGACCGTCTCCGACGGACAGGCCCCGGTCGACCCGCTGATTCGCACCTTCTGATTCGACCGCTACGGTCCGGGCTTATTGCAGATCGGTTTCGCGGACGAACCGATACGTCCCGCCGCTGTCTTCGGCGATCCGCTGCATCGCCTGCTCGGCCTCGCGGTCATAGGTTTCGAACAGGATCGCGTTGACGCGTGACTTCCGCTGCTTGTTCGATACATCGAACTGTCGCACCACGTCTGCATACGGCTTGAGGTTGTTGAACTCTCCGTCGCTCAGGAAGTAGACCAGGTCCGGGAGCTGCTTGAACGCCGCCTCGATCGCCGGCGTCGGGTCGGTGGTGCCTGTCGGCGAAATGTCTTCAAGGAATGCGTACGCCTGCCGTTTGTTGTCCGGTGTCGCCAGGAACAGGCCTTCCCGGCTGGCGATGTGATACTTCCCGCCGTCGGTGAAAAAGATGATGTTGAACGATTGAACGGGTTTCAGACCGGCAATCGCCCGTGTCAGTTCGTGCTTCAGCGTTCCGATCTTGTTGATCATGGTGCCGGTGGCGTCGCATACGAAGACGATGCGGCGGGCCTGCCGCGGGTTGATGAACAGCCCGTCGCCGCCGCCTTGTTTTGGCGAGCCGAATATCGGAACCGGTCCGCCGTCACCGGAGGAATTGCCGTTCGCATTGCCTTTGCCGAGGCCAATTCCGTTCCCCGTGCCGAACACACCGGGACCTCGCATAAGCAGATCGGCAGCCTGACCGTCCGGGCCGCTGCCGCCGCCTGCATCGACGTCCAATCCTTTCCCTGCGGCGCTGGCGAAACCCCTGGCGGCTTCCGGATCAACTTCCTGCGAGGCGACTTCATTGATTCGGGGCATGTTGCCTGTGGAGAGATTCGGAATGGTCAACGACACTTTCGTGATGTCGCCGTCTACTGGCGCCGACTGCTCCACGAACGGCTGCGGCGGTGGCGCCATGATGACCGTCGCCGTCGCGACGCCCAGCACGATCAGCGCGGCGTGTACGACCACAGAAGTCATCCAGGGGAGAACCTCCTGTACGAGCCGCGATCGCGACGCCCTCGTCACGTCGACCGGCTGGGAAGGCACGAGCACTGGAGATCCATCGGACGACGCTTTTTCGGCGCGCACCTGTGGCGCGGAATCGTCTGACTGCGTTTTCATTGTTTGCTCCAGTTGTAGACAAGGCAGAATTGGAGCCGATCGTCCCGGGTCCCTTTCGTCGGCTCTCTGCATGCATCACGTTCGACAGCAACGTGTCTTAGGTCGGTGCTGCGAAAATGAAAAACCCACGGACGGCTGTCCGTGGGTATTTGAGTTGCTTCGGGCTCGCCGAGGCACGCAGACTACTTCGCCGGATGCTCCTGGAGATCCTTCTCGACCGCCTGCAGCGACAGGACGACGAACGTCGTCGCCAGTACGGGGTTGTTCTCCATCCAGGCCTTGTCGCCGATCCAGCTTCCGTCGGGCTTTTGCAGGCTGGCTACCTTCGCGATGAACTCGACGCGCCAGTCGTGCTTGTTCCCCTTGGGGTCGGTGATGACCGGCTCGTCATACGCCGCTAGGGCCGTCGCCAGCGTGTGATAGTAGTAGTACATGCCAGACGTGGCCTTCTCCGGGCCGGCGAACTTCATGCCCGGGTTCTCGTCGAGACTCCAGTTCTTGGTGATCCAGTCCCAGGCCGCTTTGACGCGCGGGTCGTCCTTGGTCAGGCCGGCGTAGATCATGCTCTTGAGCCCGGCGTAGGTCATCAGGCCGTAGCTGCGGAGCAGACGCTTGCCGTCCGGACCGGTGTATTCGCCGGCATTGGACGACCCGCCGTCGGCCGGGGTGTAAACGAAGCCGCCGTCCTCACCGGCCCACTTCTGATCGTTGGTCTCGCTGCGGTTCTGGGTACGGCTGACGAACTTGATCGCGTCCTTGAACGCCGGATCGTCTTCCTTCAGGCCGGCGTCCTTCAACGCCTCGATGAACATCTGCGTGTTGGACAGGTCCGCCCGAGGCGGCTTGCCGCCGGGCTTCATCGCGCCGTAGCTCGCCCCGCCGACGCTGGGATTGGAATCGTCCCCCTTCACCTGCACACCCTTGAGGAACTTGACGGCTTTGTCGATTTCGTCCTTGAACTCCGGGTTGTTCGCCGCCGCCAGCGAGCTGATCGCAATCGCCGTGTTGTAGTTGGCGAGCATGTCGGCGTAGATTCCGCCGTCGGGCTTCTGGTTCGACAGGAGCTGCTTGTACCCTTTGAGAACCGCCTCGGACTTAGTCCCCGTGCCGGGGTCCTGCACGAGGGCGCGAAGGACCAGCGCCGAGATCCCCGGCGGATCGCGCGGCGACGTTTGCCACGACCCATCCGTCTGCTGCGCCTTCCTCAGAAATGCCACGCCCTTGTCGATCGATTCCCGGGCGCTAGCGGCCGGACTGTCGGCGGCCAGTGCGAGGGGGGAGATCATGAGTGCCAAAAGAGTGGCAGACATTGAACGGAACATTGGAACCTCCGGTAGATGCTGCGGAATTGCTCGAACAGTCTTGTAGTCGCGAATGATGACCGTTCCCGCCGTGTGTGCAAGAATGGCGCGGCCGGGAGCCTCGATGTTTTTAGGGGAGCCCGCAAGACATGTTAGCGTCGCATTAGGATCTGTCTCAAAACGGAACTTCGTGTGCCATGCCCACGCCGCAGTCCGACCTACAAGATCCAAGGCCGCTTCCCGCGTGGGCATGCGAAGTGCCGAGATCGCGTCGTTCGCTCATGCCCACGCGGAATGCTTTCGGCGAGTTCGAAAACGACTGACGGGCGTGGGCATGGCACCCAAACATGGTTTTGAGACAGAGCCTGGGATCGACCAGCCACCGAAACTCACCGTCGAAACGCCCGGGACGCTCAACTTCTGTTGCATCAAACGGCGGGAAAAATTCCGTTGACACGGTCGTGCTCGGTTCGCAGGATATCGTGTACACAAGGCACACGGGCGTAGCACGTTGCTTCTCCGATGCCGTTGACCTGGGAAGGGGTCAAATCCTTCAATCCTCTCGGGGTACTTGAAATGATGACGCGCAACATTCTCGCGGCTTTGGCTTTGGGCTCTGCCTTTGCGTTTTCCGGCGTTTCGTTTGCGGCTGATAAGGACGCCAAACCCGCCGAAGCCAAGTCGGTCAAGCTCGTAAAGCCCTGGGCTGACCTTAAAACCCTCTCCGACGATCAAAAGTCCAAGATCGACGCCATTCACAAGAAGGCGCTCGCCGAGATCAACGCGATCGAGAAGAAGGAGAAGGAAGATATCACCGCCCTGCTCACCGACGCCAACAAGGCCGAGATGAAGGACCTGGCCGAGGCCAAGAAGAAGGAAGCCGCCGGCAAAAAGCCGGCCGCAGACAAGAAGCCCGAGGCCAAGCCCGACGCGAAGTAGTTTTTTCGCTGCAAGGAAGCGCGGTCGTACGGCCGCGAAAGAAGTTCAAATCAAGAAGGACCGCCGACGCGACGCGTCGGCGGTCCTTGTCATTTTGACTTTCGACTTTGATCAGACGGCAGCCGTGTCGAGCGCTGCACGGAAGTCGCGTTCGTGGCGAAGACCAACGAACTTCTGCGCCGGCTGACCGGCCTTGAACAGAATCACGGTCGGGATCGACTCAATGCGGTACTTGATCGCGATCTCACGGGCCGCGTCGGTATCAACCTTGCCGACCTTCACCTTACCGGCGTAGTCGGTTGCCAGTTTGTCGATCGTCGGGGCGAGCATCCGGCAGGGCATGCACCACTCGGCCCAGAAGTCCACCAACACGGGCACCTCCGACTGCAAGACCTCTTGCTCGAAGTTGCTCTCAGTGAACTCGTGTACGTTCTCGTTGGCCATTTCATGTCTCCTTGGGGGCGATGCGTCGAGTCGGAGATGATAGAAGTCCGTAAGGCGCGTTGTCAAACGAGGGGAGTCACTGGATGGCCGTTAGCGGTCCGGCGGTCCGGCTCTGCCTACCGCCTACTGACTACTACCTCCCGTCGTGTTAACCTCTCGACCCATGCCCGAGCAGACAGAAGCGGCGACTCGCGTGCGGATCGGCATCATCGGGGGTTCCGGACTGGGTCAGGCGTTAGCCGGTCAGGTCGAGGGAATCCGCCATGAGGTCTCCACCCCGTTCGGCAAGCCGTCGGATGCCATTCTGGAGGTGCCGCTGGCGGGCACCAGCGTATTCCTGCTGTCGCGACACGGGCCGGGCCATGTGCTGAACCCGTCGGCGATTCCGTTCCGGGCCAACATCTTCGCGATGAAGTCACTGGGCGTGACCCACATCATCGCGTCCGGAGCGGTGGGCAGTCTGCGCGAAGAGTTCCGCCCGCGCGACCTGGTCGTCGCCGACCAGATCATCGACAAGACCTGCAAGCGTTCCAACACCTTCTACGAGCACGCGGCGGTTCATACCGAGTTCGCGGAACCTTTCTGCCCGGTGATGCGTCGAATCCTCATCGACACCGGCAAGGAAGTCGCAACCGATCCCGATCAACACCTGAAGATTCACGACCGTGCCTGCTACGTCTGCATGGAAGGGCCGGCGTTTTCGACGCGGGCCGAAAGCCTGATGCACCGACTCTGGGGCGGCGATCTGATCGGCATGACCGCCATGCCCGAGGCCAAGCTCGCCCGCGAAGCCGAGATCGGTTACGCCCTGGTCGCGCTGGTGACGGACTACGATTGCTGGAAGCAGGCCGGGCTGGCCAAGGGTCCGGGCCAGAAGCCCGAGCCGGCCGCCCCGCATGCCGATCCTTCGGTGTTGCTGAAAGAGATCATTGCCAATCTGAAGTCGGCTTCCGACAATGGCATTCGGCTGATCAAGGCGGCGGTGGCCCGTATCGCGGGCGACGAGGGGTTGCAAAGCCAACTGCTGGCCTCGCCGGCCTGCTCGTCGCTGGCGCTGGCGATCTGGTCGGACAAGGACAGAATTCCGCGCGATCAGGTGGAACTCCTGTCGCCTCTGTGGATGAAGTATTTCAGGTAGGGTTCTGACGAGACGCGTGAAGCACCGCGCCGAACCGAACGAAGCAGCGCGCACGGACCATCCGCGGGTCCTGCCGCGGTGCGGCGGGTGCTGCCCTGAACTTTCGAGAATTTCATATGACTACTCCCGCCGATCACTCCCCGCGTCGCTGGATCGCCCGTGGACTACTCGCGGCCGCATGTGCTGGCGTTGCGTTGCTTCCGCAGGTCCTGGCCCAGCCGGTCGCCCAGCCTCTCCCGGCTGCCGACAACCCTGACGGCGTTGAGGGCAAGGAGCACAACGAGTTCGTCTTCGTCCGCGACTCGGCCAGCGCTCAAGAAAAGTTCGGCCTGGCCCAGAAGATGGAGCGGCTGAAGGAGTGGAACAAGTCCGCCGACCTGTATCAGGAAGTCCTCGACAAGTACCGGGACCGGGTGATTCCGAACGGGAAGGACTCGAATAACGTCATCAACCGCTATACGAGCGTGACCTGGGGCGTGCTGGGGCAACTGGCGAACTGGCCGCAGGAAGGGCTCGACGTTTACCGGGGCCGCTACGAACCCAAGGCGGCCCAGCTTGTTGCCAGCTTCAAGGGGGATGACCTCGCTCCGCTGTACGAAGCGTTGCGCAAGTACTTCGTGACGGAATCGGGCAAGCAGGCCGGCATCCGGCTGATCGACGCGAATCTTGAGCGCGGCGAGTACGCCGCCGCCGCCGAGATCGGTGACCAGCTCTTGTCGCTCTACCCGAAGCAGAACCTGCTGGCCGAGCGGCCCGGCGTGCTGTTCCGGACGTCGCTGTCGCACTACCTCACCGGTACCGTCGATGGCCGCAAGAAGGGCGAGCAGTGGGCCGCAACTCTGGAATCGGAATCGCCGAAGGTCATCGGCGTGGTCCGCGGACAGGACGTGCCGCTGGCCGAGGCACTCAAGAAGGAACTGGCTGCGATCGGCACCGGCAATGCCACCGAAACGGTCGCGGCGGCGGGCGATTCCTGGCCGACCATGGGCGGCGGGCCCACCCGCTCGCTGATCTCCGGCGCAAAGGCCAATGCCGGCACGCGCCTGTACTCCGTCCCGCTGGCCGCCCCGAACTTCAACGCGCTGCCCAATGCGCAGATCCGCCAGCAGGCCCAGCAGACCTTCGCCAGCGCCGCCCAGACGGGACAGACGATCGGCGTGATCCCCGCGATCGACCGCGGCGAGATGTTCTTCAACGACGGGTCGCGCGTTTACGCGGTCAATCTCGAGTCCGGCGTGCCGCTGGCGGGCTGGCTCCAGACCCACCCGTCGAGCAACGGGCAGTTCATCCTTCCCAACGTCGTCGGCTCCACCCGCCTCTACCAGCAGACCGTCACCGTCACCGATCGTTACGTGCTGGCGATCATGGGGCAGCAGGACCGCAACCTGATGATGTACGGCATCGCGCCGCAGGGAGACTCGCGGATGGTCTGCCTCGACCGCGTGACCGGCCGCGAGGTCTGGACGGTTTCGCTGCCTACCACGCCGGACGTCCCCAAGAACGACGACGAAAAGGCGATTCGGGCCTTGGCGCTGTCGGGTGCCCCGCTTGTGGTCGGCGACTCGGTGCTGACTGTCGGCCGCAGCGCCCGCAGCAACCAAGGGGAAGACTGCTACGTGCTGTCGTTTGACATCAACACCGGCAAGTTCCGCTGGGCGTGCTATGTGGCATCCAGCGGGATGCCCAACAACATGTACGGCGCGCCGCAGGTCAGCGACAAGACCAGCCACCTGGCGTATGCCAACGGCCGCGTCTACGTGCTGACAAACCTGGGTGCCGTCGCCGCGCTCGATGCTTACAGCGGCACCATCGTCTGGCTCAACATCTACCCACTGGATCTCCCGCAGGTCGGGCGGGGCCGCGGTTTCCAACCGTTCGCGACCCGCGGTCAGGGCAGCGGTTCGAAGCTCAAGGCGTGGCAGTTCAACCCGGTCATGCTCGCCGACGGCAAGGTGTTTGCGCTGCCCGACGAGGGGAAAAACCTGCTGATCTATGACGCGATTACCGGCAAGGACATTAAGCGCATCTCGCTCGACGGACTGGCCAGTTGGAACAGTCGCAACGGCGGCCAGAACGACAAGCCGCTGACGCTGGTCGGCATCAACGGGCCGCGCATGGTACTGGCGAGCGAAGTCCGCCTGCTCTGCATCAATTGGCAGACGTACGAGGAAGAGAAGTTCCCCGGCGCCGATGACGCAATGATCTTCTGGCCGAGCACCGTTCCCGGCAGGCTGATGGGCCGGCCGTTCATGACCGCCGACGCGGTTTACATGTCCGCCGACGACCGCCTGCGCCGTCTCGACATGAAGAGCGGGCTTGCCGTGAACCAGTACCCGGCGTGGCCGCGAAGCTGGGAAGACGGCGAAGGGCCGGGCAATGTGATCGTCAGCGGGGACCACGTCGTCCTGGCCGGTGCCGACAGCATCGACGTCTACACCGACCTGACACTGGCGACCGCCAAGCTCGACAAGGAAGTCGCCGCAGCTCCGACAGACCCGGAACCCCGCCTTCGCTACGCCGAAGTGATGTTCGTCGCCGGCCAGGCGAAGGAGGCCGTCCGCCGACTGGATGAGGCGATCAAGCTGCTCGGCGGCGAGAAGCTAGCCGCCGGGGCCAATCGCGACCGGCTCTTCAACGATGCGCTAACGTTCGCGACCCGTTCGGCGGGCGACGACCGCGCTGAGGCGCGTGAGATGGTCGTTCAGTTCTTCGATCGGGCGGGCAACGCCGCGGGCAACGCGCAGCAATACGTTCAGTATCGCGTCGCCCGGGCGAAGTTCGCGCTGGCACAGCAGAAGGATCCGACCACCGCCGTTCGGCTTTACCAGGAAATCCTGGCCACGCCGGAAACCCGCGCCGTGACGCTGTTAAACGAGCAGAGCAGCCTGCCGACGCAGGCCGAGGACATCGCCGAGAAGGCGGTGGCGGCGATCGTGAAGGAGTCCGGGCCGTCGATCTACCAGCCCTACGAGCAACAGGCCCAGACCGCCGCCAAGGCCGCCGAAGACGAAACGGACAACATCGCCAAGGCGGGCAAGTTATTGCAGGTTTCGCAGGCGTTCCCCAATTCCAGTGTCGCCCCGGACGCCATGCTCGCCGCGGCCGACGCTTACGAGTCGGCGGCCAAGCCGCGCGACGCGGTGCGGGTCCTGCGTCAGATGTGGTTCAAGTACCAGTCCGGCCCGAGCCGCGCCGCGATCCTGGAAGGCATCGCCCGCAACTACCTTGCGGTCCCCGACCGCAACCGCGGCGACATGGCCAGCACCGCCGCGGCACGGCTGGCGATGGCGTCGGCGTTGCCCGGCGATCCGAAGCTGTCGAAGGACCTCAAGCTCCCCGACGGCAAGGTGATCGCCGCAGCCGGCACCCCGGTGCAAAAGGCGCTCGACGAAGTTCGCAAGGTCAGTTCCGCCGAGGCCGGCAAGTCGCTCGCAGACTTCCGCCTGCCGATCCCCAAGCCGGGGCAGAAGCCCTACCCGAAGGCGTTCCTGCCGCGAACCGACGAGATGATCCTGCCTGACGCGCTGGCGCTGGTGCTTCCGGCACGGGATTTTGCCCGCGCCGACCGGGTGATGACCTGGTCGCCGAACAAGCTGTCGATCTTCGCGTCTGGCAAAGGCGTGCCCAAGAAGCCGCTGAGCGAAAGCAATGCGTTCCAGGATAACGGCCGGGGGGCGGCGATGTACCCGCGCGGCGTGGCCTGGGCGGGCGATACCGCGATCGTCTGGGGCGGCTCTCGCGCCGTCGCGATCGATTCGCTGACCGGCAAGACCCTCTGGACGATCGACCTGTCGACCATGGCGACGCTCGAGGTGGTCCGCGGCGGAGACGCCCCGGGAACGCCGGTCGCCAACGCCGACGGGATCATCGTCAACGGAAACAATATCATCATCAACGGGCGTTTGAACGGCCGGGTGATCGTCCGGGGCGGCGCGATCCAGCAACTGCAACCCGCCCCGCAGGCCGCGGGCAACGCGAATGTCGCCCCGGCGATTCCCCCGCCCCCGGTCGCCGGCCTGGGCGAGCAGTTCGCCGACATACGCCCGATCGGTGACCGCGTCCTGCTGACCAGCAGCACCGGCCGCTTGGTATCGGCCGAACTGGCCGGCGGCAAGGTCACCTGGCAGGCGCGGCTGGCGGAAAAGACGCCCGACCGCCTGGTCGCGACGGAAGATTTCACGGTGGTCCGCGTGAGCGACGACCTGAAAGTGCAGCTTTTCGCCCTCGACACCTACAGCGGCCGGATCATCGGCAACAAGGCATTCGCCAGCCAGGGCGGCAGCGTGCCGGTGAACATGGCGTTATCCGCCGACGGAACGCTGGTCTATACGCTGCCCGATCGCCTGTGCCTGCGGGACCTGTACAAGGCGTGGGACGAGGACGAGAAGGTCGTCACCTCGACCGCGCAGGGCCAGCCGGCCCAGCCGATCTACGCCGGTGCCAATCAGCCGGGCCAGTTGGTGATCGCCGAAGGCCGCATCCTGGCCGTCGCCGACAGCATCAACATCTCCGGATTGTCGCCGAACGAGAAGTACATCCGCGTTCACTCCCTGGAAACCGGCCAGCCCCTGTCGCTGAAGTACACCGCCGACGGCACCAACAAGCGCGAGGTGGACCAGGTGCTGACGGCCGGCACCAAGGATTGGAACGTGATGATGCGGACGATGGGATCGAAGGTTTATGTGATCGGCCCCAAGACCGTGTACGGCTACAACCTGGACAAGCCCGCCGAGACCTGGCGTGGTTCGACGGACATCTTCGACGCCGGCCCGAATGACATGAACTTCCGCGACGGGTTCGTCGGCACGACGCACGTGGTCATCCTCGACCAGCCCACGCCATCAGCCGAAAACGCCAAGCCGCAGTACCGCCTGCACGCGTTTGCCCGGTACGTCAGTGCGCAGGCCAAGGGCGAAAGCGGAAAGCTCGACTACAGCGTGACGGTGAGCGATCCCGGCGGCCTGGCACCCCAGTGGCAAGCCGCCGACGGCGGGTTCTTCTATGCCACCGGCGACGGCAAAGTCCGCATGCTCGTCGGGACGGACCAGGAGCGATGACCAGAAAAAGATGAGACAAAAGTGCTGAGTGGCAGATTCTCTTACTCCGCACTCAGCACTTTCATCTCCTCACTTTTCCTCGTGCACTTCCAGCACCACCGCCGTGATGTTGTCGTCGCCGCCGGCAGCGTTGGCGGCATCAATGAGGTTCCTGCAAGTTGCCTCGGGGGTCGCCGACTCACCCATGATCCTGCAGATGTTCAGGTCGTCGACCATATTGGCCAGGCCGTCGGTGCAGAGCAGAACTCGATCGCCGGTCCGCAGCGCGACCCGACGGCTGTCGGGGGTAGGGTCGCCGGGCATGCCGATGCTGGCGGTGATGCGATTGCGATCAGGGTGGAACTGGGCCTGCTCCGGGGTGATGTGCCCCGAGTCGAGCAGGATCTGAATCACCGAATGGTCCCTGGTCAGCAGACGCAGCCGACCGTCGCGAAGCAGGTACACCCGGCTGTCCCCCATGTGAACGACGATTGCCTCGCCGGCGTGGATCATGACGGCGACAACGGTCGCGCCCATGCCGCTCAGGTGCGGCTCGGCGCTGGCTTGTTCAAAGACGTCGCGGCTCAGACGCGACACCGCCGACCGCAGCCGCCTGGCGATCGCCGCCGACGTCCGCGGCATGACGGACCCGCCCCGCTTCTGCATCAGCTTGGGCAGCGAGCTGACCACCATCTGCGAGGCAATCTCCCCGGCGTTATGACCGCCCATGCCGTCGGCGACGATGTACAGACCCTGGGCCTCATCCGCCGCCCAGGCGTCTTCATTCCCGGCGCGCACGCGGCCGGTATCGGTCAATCCGAAATGGTCAATTCGAAGGCTCACGTTTGTGTTGTTACCGTTACGTGAGTGTAGAGATTGGTTTGTGAGATGTCGAAGGATTTACCGCGACCCGGTCGGGATCGCCGTTTCGTGGCGTTGCGGACATTGCCGTCGCTGTCGGGCCGCCTGCACCAGCGATCCGAACAGCGCCCGCTGCTCCGGACGCTGCGGCAGAAACTCGGGGTGCCACTGGACCCCCACAATAAAGGGCATCGAGTCGTGTTCGATCGCCTGCACGATGCCGTTGCGATCCGTGGCGGCGACTCGAATGCCGACACCCAGGCGATCGACCGCCTGGCGGTGCAGCGAGTTCACCCATCGTTCCGTCCCAAGTATCGCGGCCAGCCGCGTGCCCGGCCGGATCGCCACCTTCTTGCGCGGACGAATCGAGCGAATTTCACGGGTTTCGATGTAGTAGCCGGCTAGGCTCTGATGCAGGGACCCGCCGAAGTAGACATTGAGCAGCTGCGCCCCGCGGCAAATCCCCAGGACGGGCAGGCGGCTTCTCACGGCGTGATCGAGCAGGCCACGTTCGAGACGATCGCGGTCGGCGTCGCCGCGACGGTTCGAATCTCTCGCCAGCAGTTGCCTTACGAACCAGGCAGCCGGGAGGAACAGCAAATCCAGCAGGCGTCTGACAAGGGATCGTTCTTTCTCGGGGGAAGGTTCCAGCAGCACCGCCAGGGGTTCGCCGTAGAGCTGCGGATCGACGTCGGCTCCGCCGCCGATCACCAATGCGTCGAGCTTCTCGATGCGGGTCGGGCGTGACGGCGTGATATGCCGGGCCGAAGCGCCGACAAGCATCAGGGAAAGCCAGGTGAAGAACCACGCCGCCTCGCCGCCGCGGTCGGGCCCGGTCACGCCGACGACAGGCCGCGTGCGGGGGCGATCGCTTGTTTTCAGGGCGGCGGATGTCACGCGGTGCGGTTCCGATTGTTGAAACGGTCTGCGGAGCGCTATCCCACGCCGCCGGCCATGTAACCTTCGAGAACGCTCGGCCATTTATCGACGAACGGGCGGAAGGAGGTCGAATCGGCCTCGAGATAGTCGCGGCTCATCGCGGCCAGCGCCGGAGCGTCGGCGGCGAGCCGTTCGACCGCAACCCAGGTGTTCCACTCCCGGGCCAGTCGCCAGTCCGGCTCGTCGATCAGGCAGTTCGGCAGGCGGTAATGGTAGGCGGGCCGGGCTTTCACCAGATGCGGGTCTTCGACCTGCGACATCACGCGGTCGCCGTCCAGGTGTGCCAGTACCGGCAGTACATCGAGCGGGCGATTGCGCGTGGGGTTGTACTTCAGGTAATCGTCGATGAGCGATCCGATGTCGCCGGGATAGTCCTCCTGCAGGATCAGCCGGGCATACTCGGACGGAAAACTATTGATGAACGGCATGACGCGGCGGGTGAGGTCAACATCCACCCGCTCGCGGAGCCAGGGCTCCAGCAGGAAGTAGGCCCTTAGGTGGTCTCGAACGGACGCCGGGTTCTCAGATGGCAATTCGGGATTGATGTGCATGCCGAACGCGTAGCGGAAACTCGCGCGGGTGCCCTTTGCCCCGGCGGTACGAAGCTCGCCGCGCAGTTCGTCCAGCAGGTAAAGCGTGTCGATGGGAATGGGCGGCGTCGCGATCTCGAACGGCACCCAGGCCGACAGCACGCCGGCCAAAAGGCGTTCCAGCGGCTCGGTATCGATCGACTCCGGCGACAGGCCGACGGCGCGAAGGACCGCTTCGTACCGCTTGTCCTTCAGCAGCGACGAATCGATCTCGACGGAAAAGTCGCCGACGCGGGTATTTCGAACCTTCCGGACCGCCAGATTCACGGTCTCGATCTCGCCGCCGAAGATGTCCCGGACAATTCCAGCCGAAGCATCGACGTCGGGTCCGGCGTACTCCAGTTCAAAACCGGCGCGGCGGACGGCCCCACCGGCCGTGTGGAACACGGGGGGACGTTGAAATGCTTCGGTACCGGGAAGTTGTTCGCAGGGGGGTTGTTCGCAGGTCATATCGCTCATCGGCCAACGGGCGTGGTTGCCACGGCAGGTCGTAGCAGACGCGGGCGTTTCACGGCAACGTCAAAAGTGCCGCCGATTCGGCGGTCGGCGGCGCTCAGGCCGGCGTCCCGATCCAGGTTGTCCAGGTATTGACCGGGCTGTTCCCGGTCGAGGCGACAATGCGGCCGTCGGGTAGGACGCCGGCCACCATCGTGCTGCGGGCCGACGGCAGCTGACCCACAACCGCCCATTGGTTGGACGCCGGGTCGTACGCGAAAAGTTCGCGTTTGACCGAGTTGAAGCCGTCTTCGCCGCCGACGACGACAATCCGCCCGCCGTGGTCGAACACCGCCGACGTCACATGCGATCGGGGCGCAGGAATGGAGGCGGCAGCGGACCACTGCTTTGTAGCAGGGTCGAACGCTTCAACCTGCGCCAGCGCCACCTGGTTCTGCTCCTGGTTCAATTGCCCGCTGATCGCGTACAGCTTTCCGCCGGTCGCGACGACCGACAGGTGATTCCGAGCGGTCGGCATGGACGGGAGTGAGACCCAGCCTTGAGACG
Source organism: Humisphaera borealis (assembly GCF_015169395.1). Classification (GTDB taxonomy): domain Bacteria; phylum Planctomycetota; class Phycisphaerae; order Tepidisphaerales; family Tepidisphaeraceae; genus Humisphaera; species Humisphaera borealis. The sequence continues at coordinate 4,506,882 of NZ_CP063458.1, read as the reverse complement.
GCTTTTTCGTATCGAGAGCCCAGAGGTTGTTGCGGTCGTTGATGCGGTCGCGGTCCATGCCGCCGACAAAGTAGAGCGTATTGCCGATCAACCCGGCACCGCCCGCACCACGGGAAAGCGGCAGGGACGGGCCGCGCGTCCAGCGGTTGTCGCCGGTGTCGTACTTCCAGACGCTCGTCGTGCCGGGGCCGGGGTGATTGCCCGCGTATCCGCCGACGAACCACAATTGATCCCCCACCACGACCCCCGTCGCGTGCGTGAAGGCCTCGGGCATGTCGGCGATGCGCGACCAGCGGTTCGTCGCGGGGTCGTACACGTCGCCCCGCTTGACGGCGATGTAGTTGTCGGCAGTTCCCGCGACCTTCCCGTTGAACCCGCCCATCACGTACAGCTTTCCGTTGATCACATTGCCGATTGCCTCGGCCCGGGCCAGTGGATTGGGCGTGGCGGTCTGCCAACGGACGGACGTACCCAGCGACGAAGCGCCGCCGGCAGGGATCCCACGCGCGTCTGCCGGCGGCTGCGCCGGCAAGTCCTCAGGCATCACGATCGCCCCAGGGTCGGCCGCGGACACGTCAACGAAGTTTAGCTTGCCGGCGCGGTGCGATTCGATGGTCAGCCTGCCATCGGCGACGGCAACCGTCAGCGTCGCCTCCAACCACTTCTGACGAGGCGAGTTCTTGCCGTTCACGGCACTGATACCTTCAACGCTGAACGCGTGTGCGGATCGTCCACGCACATCGCCGGCCGCCAGCCTTACGACGTAGTTGCCGTTGGGGATGGTCATTTCCCAGCGTGATCCGGCGCGGGTGGAGAGGAACGAATCGTACCGGTCGTCCGGAGATGCGGCGGATTGCCGGACTTTGCCCTTGAGCGTTTCCCCGCTCGTCCACCCATACTCCGAGGTGTCGGGTTTGACGGCCAACGCCTCGCCGACGTCCTTGCGATATCCGGGCACGTCGCGAGTTTGTGTCGGACCGAAGTTCACCCGAGCCACGTAAGCAGTCTCATCAGCGTCGAGCACGCGGCCGGTCGGGTCAAAAATGTCGCTCACGCCGCCGTGCAGTGCGCAATACAGTTGCCGGGACTCCAGAAATTCAAGCACTGCGATCGCGCTCTTGACCGGCTTAAGTCCAGCCGCTTTTTGGTTGTCGGTGGCCCGCATGGTACGTCCGTCCTCGATGGGCTGGCCGGACGCAGGCCGATGTCATGCCTGGGACATCGTTCGCCTACGTTTGCTCAGCCGGAACGAACGTTACGGGGTAACCATGAACGTGCAGCGAATCGTGAATGATCCGGCGCTCATTGCGGCCATCGCGAGCAGCCGTGTGAGCCACTGGCAGGGGATTGCGGTGGGGAAGTCACCTATCCGAACGCCGTCGGCTTGTTCCCCATAGGCCGAACCGGTAGCCTCTTGGGACGCGCTCAACCTGCGACGAGTGGTTGCGGTAACCGGCCGCGGCCACCTGACGCACGTAGAACTTGGTTCCTCCCACACATGCAACCTTCCGAAAATTCGAAGTCGGTCCCACAGGCCTTGTCGCTTCTGAGCAGCGAACGCCCCCGCAACGTCAGTTGGTTCGGGGCGGGCGCGCTGCTCTTTGGCGACTGGGGTACCAGCCGGCTGTACGTCCTGGGTTTGGCGTTTCTGGTCGCCGGGCGAAGCTCTTTCTGGCTGATCGCCGCGATGAGCCTGCTCATCGTCGCCGTCGGCTGGGCCTACACGCAGATCTGCCGGATTTACGCCGACGGTGGCGGCGTCTACACCGCCGGCCGGCAGCGTAGCGCGGTCGTCGGGGTGATCGGTGCCCTCCTGCTCTTTGCCGACTACACCGTCACCGCCTCCCTCAGCGCTGTCGAAGGTTTCCACTACTTCGGATTCGGCTCGTCCCACACCTCCGTCGAGGCGACCGACCCCGGCGACACCGTCATCCGACAGTCTGATGGCGAATCCAGCGGCGAAAGCACCCCGCTGATCGGCCCGGGCGAATCGACCTGGGCAAAAATCCACAATAGCCCCGGCTTGCTGGCCATCGGCGCCATCCTGCTCATCGGCGCCCTCAATCTCCTCGGCCCCAAGCATTCGGCGGGGTTCGCGCTGTTCGCAGCGGTCGGGATGATGGTCATCACCCTGCTGATCGTCGTGTTCGCGCTACCCCAAATCGACTTTGCCAACCTCGACTGGGGACGCCTCTGGCAGCCGCCCGGCGACATGTGGTACGGCTTCGTTTACATCGTCCTGGCGCTGTCCGGCGTCGAAGCGATTGCCAACCTCACCGGCGTCATGAAGAAGCCGGTCTACGCCACCGCCCGCAAAAGCATCTGGCTCGTCACGATCGAAGTCGCCATCTTCAATCTGCTGCTGGCGATCGTCATGATCTCGCTGGCGTCCAAGATGGGCCGGGAATCCCATAAGGAAGACATGCTGGCGTTCATGGCCAACCAGTACGTCGGCCCGATTGGCGAGTGGCCGGTGCGTATCCTGGGCGGCCTGCTCCTGCTGTCTGCGACCAATACCGCCATCGGCGCGCTCACCGGCACCATCTACGTCATGAGCCGCGACGGCGAACTCCCCCGCATCTTCCAGCGGCTCAACAGCTTCGGCGCGCCATGGGTGGCCACCGTTTTGGCCACCTCCGTGCCGGCGTTCGTGCTCATGTTCGTCCACGACCTGACGACGCTGGCGTCGATGTACGCGATCGGCGTCGTCGGGGCCGTCGCGATCAACTGCTCGCTCACCTCGTTCCACCCGCGACTGCGGAAGTGGTACCGCAAAACCGGCATGGTCCTGCTGGGGGCGCTGCTGGTAGTCATCTGGCTGACGCTGGCGTTCACCAAGCTGCACGCGACCGCGTTCGTCGCGATCGTGCTCAGCATCGGGCTGATTCTCCGGTCGGTCACCAAGATCGCCAGAAGCCGCAGCCCCAAGCCCAGCCTGTTCCGACAAGCCGTCATCGAACAGCTCACCCCCGAAGCGATGATGCGCCCCAAGTTGCTGCTGGCGACCGCCGGTTCCGACGCAATGGCCGAGCCGGCACTGCGGCTGGCGAAAGAGACCGGCGCGGCGCTGGTCGTCAGTTTCGTGCGGGAAGTCTCGTTGAACTTCAAGGTCGAGAGCGAAAACAGGATGACGCTCGACACCGACCCGGCCGCCCAGGAACTGTTCACCGAGTTCCTTGCCCACGGGCATCGCTATGGCGTGCCGATCATTCCCGCCTACGACACGAGCCAGAACGCCCCGGAGCAGATCGCCGAGCTCGCCGCGATGTTCGGTGCGGAAAAGGTGTTGATCGGTTCGAGCCGACGCGGCGCGATCCACACGTTCATCAAGGGCAGCTTCCAGAAGAAGCTGGAATCGCTCCTGCCGCCCGAGATGTCGGTGAAGGTGTTGCAGCCGGTCCGCACATCCGCCGACGCCGGAATGGAAGAAGAAACCCCCGCCCATTAATCCGGATTTCCGTCAGGTTCGGTGTGTGGTGTGTTTCACGGCATGAGGTGTGTTTCGCGGCGTGACCTGTTGAGCGGCGCGATCTGTTTAGCGGTTGCACCGAAGGTGCACTCGGATCGCCCGGTTCTATTGCCGACGCGCTGACCCGGCGTGAGGTGTGTCTCGCGGCGTGATCTGCGGTGCGGCCCGATCTGTTGGGCGGTCGCAACGAAGGTGCACTCTGATCGTCCGTCCCGCGGCAACCCGGAGCAACGCACCCGGACCACGGTAACTTACCCCACAAACGTTCGCACCAGGAAGAAATGGCAGGTGCTGCCCGACAGCGCCAGCACGTGCCAGAGGTCGTGGTAATCAAACCGGCCCGGCCACAGGAGGGGCTTGCGCGTGACAAAAACGATTGCGCCCACTGTGTAGCACGCCCCGCCGGCCAGAAGCCAGATCCACGCAGAAGTAGGCATCGCTTCCAGCAGCGGGCCAGTCGCGGTGAAGACGAGCCAGCCCATCAGGCAATAGACACATACCCGAAGCAGGCCCCTCTGCTCCTTCATGAGCATTACGCTGGCGATGCCAATCGCCGCGAGTACCCATTCGATGGTCAGCAGCGTCCAGCCCCAGGGCCCCCACAGGGGCCCGAGGCAGATCGGCGTATAAGTGCCGGCGATCAGCAGGAAGATCGCCATGTAGTCGAATTGATCGAGTCGCCACGCCATCCGCGGCGAACAGTGGATGGAATGAGCGAGCGCGCTGGCCGTGTAAACCAGGATCAGGCTCGTGCCGTAGACCGACACGGCGATGATTTCCCACGCCGTTCCCCGGCTAAGCCCCAGCAGGACAATCAGCCCGACAAGTGCCAGCACCGCGCCCAATGCGTGAGACAGCCCGCAGAAAGGGTCTTTGATCCATCGGCGAACGCCACGGGGGGAACTGGGATCGGAAGGCACCCGGCCACTATAGTCCCACGGCTCACTCCGCGATACTGACAAAGGCAACTTCTTATCCGGCTGCGAGGGCAATCGCATCTCCTTTTGTCGATGGTTGTGTTTTGTACGGGTTGCGCTTTCTAACTTCTCTCGCTATCACTCCTTCACCGGTCGCGAAGCTTCGCTGGTAACAACTTTCATCTCCTGAAACGGAGCTTCGCCATGGATGGCCCTGCGACCAGTGGTACCCTGCGCGCGTTTTCCAACCTCCCCGATCCTCGCGGCTGCAACGTGATTCACAAACTCCACGACATCCTCGTCATCTCCGTCTGCGCCGTCATCTGCGGTGCCGACGGCTGGGTCGACGTTGAACTCTATGGCAAGAGCAAGCTCTCCTGGCTGCGAACCTTCCTGGATCTTCCCCACGGCATCCCGTCTCACGACACCTTCGGTCGCGTCTTCGCCAAGCTCCATCCCGACGCCTTCGAGCAGTGTTTCAACGCCTGGGTCGGCGCGATCGCACAGTCCGCCGGCGGACGACTGATCGCGATCGACGGCAAGGCCATCCGCCGGTCCTTCGAACACGCCTGGGCCAGGAACAACATGACCCACATGGTCAGCGCGTTCGTCGACGCCCACCGGATGGTCTTCGGCCAGGTCGCCGTGGATGACAAGAGCAATGAGATCGAGGCGATCCCGCGGCTTTTGGGCCTGTTAGACATTCAGGACGCGACGGTGACGATCGATGCCGCCGGCTGCCAGACGCAGATCGCCAGACAGATCGTCGATGCCGGCGGCAACTACGTGCTGTCGGTGAAGGAGAACCAGCCGAGGACCAGGCTTCGCCTCGTCCGACGCTGCACGCGAAGGTCAGGAAGCTGCTGGACGAAGCGATCCTGGGCGGCATGAAGGACGTGAGCCACGGCGTCCACGAGGAGTTCGACGCCGACCACGGCCGGCTGGACACCCGCAAAGTGTGGGTGATGGACGAAGTGCACTGGCTCGGCGACCTATGTCAGCAGTGGCCGGGACTGGCCGGCGTGATCGCGGTCGAACGCAAGCGGGAGGTGCTTGCCGGCAAGAGCAGCGTCGAGCGGCATTACTTCATCAGCAGCGTCGCAGGGACCGACGCCAGGGCGATGGCGGCGGCGATCCGCGGCCACTGGGCCATCGAGAACAAGCTGCACTGGCAACTGGACGTGAGCTTCCGCGAGGACGAGCGGCGGATCCGCAAAGGCTATGGTGCGGAGAACTACTCCCGGTTGTGCCGGCTGACGCTCAATCTTCTCAAGCGGGACAGGAGCATCAAAAACGGGATCCACGGGAAACGGTTAAAGGCAGGTTGGGACGAGCACTACCTGCTCCGTCTGCTAACGACCTGAACATGCAATCGCCCTGATCCGGCTGCTCATATGCCGAAACAGTCACCACCGACTTGCCGACGGTCGATGTAGTTGGGAGCGGCAGTGGAACGCGGTCTCTCGATGAGGATGAGACAGCTTCGTTCACCTGCCGCAGTCGAGAGTCGGAGGACCGCAGGACCGATAACATGAAACATGTTTTCGGCAGGATGATTGCTGAAACTTAAGTTCAGACCCCGTACGTCCCCTCTCCATGCTCTCTGCCGGTGCTTACAGTTTCCGTCTCAAGAGCCGACTCGCGATCAGTCTCTCCTGGATCGCCGGCTACACCAATGTCATCGCGTTCATTATGTGCGGCGGAATCGTCGTGTCGCACGTCACGGGGAACGTCACCCATTTCGGCCTGGCGGTTGCCGAAACCGGGTTCAGCGTCGCCAGCGCACTGCAGCAGGTGGCGTTCTTCGGGTTCCTTGTCCTGGCTTTCTTCGCCGGTGCGGTCGCCTCGGGCGTGATGACCGAAGGCGCACGGCGGCGCGGTATTGCGTCGAAGTACATGCTGCCCATGGCGGTCGAAGCCCTGCTGCTGGTCGCATTGGCGATCGGCATCGAACTGCACTACACCGGCTTCCTCCCGGCTTCCAACCGCTCGACGTTCTACGTGCTCAGCGGCCTGGCCTCGCTGGCCATGGGGCTCCAGAACGCCACCATCACCCGCATCAGCGGGGCCGTCATCCGAACGACCCACCTGACCGGCGTCGTCACCGACCTGGGGCTCGAGAGCGTGCAATACATCCTCTGGGCGTGGGATCGAACCCATCGGCCTTTAAGGAACGGCCGGGTCAACGGCACCGCCAGGCCGTCGTCGCGGCTCGGTCGGGTCTGGCGGCTCTCCAGCCGGCACGCCAGCTTCCAGCGACTGCTGCTGCTGGCGAGCATCTTCGGGTCGTTCCTGTTCGGTGTGATCGCCGGGAGCGTGATCTTTTACTTGTTCCCGACCCGTGCCCTGCTCGCGCCTGTCTCGTTCCTGCTCTGGATCATCTACGTCGACTGGCGCAAGCCCATCGCCGACGTGAAGGAACTGGATCTCACGGCCGACACCGAGTTCGGCGGCAGCGAAGGGGTCAAGGCGATGCTCCCCGGAGGGGTCGGCATCTACCGCCTGACCCACCACCGCCGCGACGCCCAGCATCATGCCCCCGACTTCCTGGCATGGGTCGATCGGCTGCCCAGGCAATGGCGGGTGGTGATCCTGGCCGTCAGTCCGCTCACCCACTTCGACGCCGACAGCGCCATGAACCTGCTGGCCGCGGCGCAAAAACTGCGATCGCAGCACCGCGAGCTGATCCTGTGCGGCGTCCGCGCCGTGCAGTACAAGGCGCTCGACCGTCACGGCCTGGTCGAAGAACTGGGCCATGACCTGTTCACACCCGATATCGAGTTCGCGATCGCCCGGGCGATCAACGCACTGGAAGCGCTGGGTGGCGAACCAGCAGTCACCTGAGCCCGTAAACTGACGCCGCCCGGCTGAATCCCGCCCAACGGAACCCTTCTCAGACACGCACCTTCATTCCCGCACCCAGAGTGCTGCGCCGGGAAATCTGCGCCACCGAATCCCGCGCCCGCCGGATAAGCCGAATCGGCTTGGCCCCGGGGGGCCGAGGCGGGCCACGGGTGCAGCGGCAGCAGCGAAGTCGATGTCGCCTTTTGGCCCCGGATGGGCCGGGGACGCTAGCCACGGGTGCAGCGGCAACGGCGCAGCCGGTGTCGCGGAACCCGTGGAAACGGACCCCAGGTTCATCCCGCCCCGGACGGGGCGGAGGAGCTGCCACATTTGGCACCGCGGCGATCCATGGTTCCTCTGCCCCTGCCGGGGCAGGGCGCGATGTAGACCCTTAACCACGGGTTCCACGCCGACGGCTTCGCCGCCGCCGCTCCACCCGTGGCAAGCATCCGCGGCCCCGTCGGGGCCGGAAGACGCCTGACGATGGGCGTGACCAGTGTTCCGGGCGGAAATCGGCGATATTAGAACATTGACCAAACATCCGATGTTCGTATAATGTTCTCACCAGCAGCCTAGTCGGCTGCGTGGTGTCATGCGCGGAACAACCCCCGCTCATGAGGTGCTCCCCGCGACGCGGGAGCGTCCGGCAATCCGGTTTCGTTCGGACGCTCGGGTTCGTTCGGCGTTGTCGTCTCGGGTTCGTTCGGCAGACAAGCCGCGGGCGCAGCGTACCCGCGAAGCCCCGGGTCCGGAGTTTCGGTTCCTGGAGCAGCCTTGGGTTCGTTTGGCGTTGTCGTCTCGGGTTCGTTCGGCGAAGCCGTGTCAGATTCGTTCGGCAGTCCGCGCCTGGTGATTCGATGTTCGATGTTGGGCGTTCGATGTTCGATGTTTGCGTTCAGCCTCGGGTTCGTTCGGCCAAACGAGAACGCATGGGAACGCGGCTCTGCCACAACCCCCTCCCTAACCCTCCCCCGGCGTACCGGAGGAGGAGACAGGTGGCCTTCCCCACGTTTGGTGGGCGCGGGTTGGGTTAACTGCGGCTCGCCTCGAACGATTCGGGGCTCTGATAGCCTAACGTGCTATGCAGCCGCTTTCGATTGTAGAACACCTCGATGTACTCAAAGATCGACTGCCGGGCCTCCGCCCGCGTCGCATACCTCGTCCCTTCCATCAGCTCGCTCTTGAGCGTGCTCCAGAAGCTCTCCATCGTCGCATTGTCCCAGCACTCGCCCGGATCGCTCATGCTCACCACCATCCCGTGCGATTGTAACAAATGCTGGTAGTCCTCCGACGCGTACTGTACTCCTCGGTCGCTATGGTGCAGCAGGCCCTTGCAAGGCTGCCGCTGCGCGATCGCCATCTGCAACGCCTCGGCCACCAGCTCCGTACGCATGTGCTGCGTCATCGACCAGCCGACGATCTTCCGCGAGTACAGATCCAGCACGCCCGCCAGGTAAAGCCAGCCCTCAGCGGTTTCGACGTAGGTGATGTCCGCCACCCACTTGCGGTCCGGACCCTCGGCGGCGAACTGCCGGTCCAGTACGTTCGTCGCCACCGGCTGCCCGTGCCCGCTGTCGGTCGTACGCGGCACGAAACGACGCCGACCTTTGGCTCGGATCTGCGCCTGCTTCATGATGGCAGCGACCGTGTTCTCACACACGCTTTGACCCTCGCTTTTGAGCACCTGGTAGATCCGCGGGCTGCCGTACACCTGGCGGTTGGCCTCGTGCACGTCGCGGATCCGCACGAGCAGTTCCTGACGCCGACGCTGTCGCTCGCTGTCGGCACGACACCTCCAGGCGTAGAAGCCCGAGCGCGTGACCGACAACACCCGGCAACACGCTGCCAGCGGATAGTCGTCGAGCGTGCTGGCAATGAAGGCGAACCTCACTCCTGCTGGCTGGCAAAGAACGCCGTCGCTTTTTTTAGGATCTCACGCTCCATTCGCAAACGCGCGTTTTCGGTGCGCAGCTGCTGCAGCTCTTTGGCCATCGCCGCCGGCGAGGCCGAGTCGGGATCGGCCGTGTACTTCTCGATCCATTCGCGGATGCACTTGGGATCGACGCCGAGGTCCTTAGCCGCCTGCATTACCGATCGGCCCTGCTGGTGCACCAGCTTGACGGCACCCAGCTTGAACTCACGAGTGAACTTCCTACGACGCATGGCCAGCTCCTTCGGCAGGAGGGTATCCTGCCCAGTGAGCGCCCACCAAACGTGGGGAAGGCCAAGGAGGCGATCTCGGGTTCGCTTGGCGATCTCGCCTCGGGTTCGTTCGGCACGGTTTACGCCCGCCGCACTCGCCGGGGATCGCCCGCAAAGTCTCGCTCGAACGTCAGTGATATCCGGCCGGCACTGGCGGCGTTAAAACAGTTGTTTGACATCGGTCGCCGGTGCAGCCTATGTTCAGTGCCGGCAGCGCGCAAACTCCCGTCAGAGCGCGGGCTGGTATTCCCGGCTACAAACGTAATCTCGATTTATAGAAGGACTAAGGACAAAAGATGACTCCTGGCCGACTGATCGGATCGATCGCGCTGGTATTGAGCGTCGTCCTCCTGGGCGCCGCTCTTGCCGTGTGGAAGTACACCTCGATCCAGGCTGCTGCCGAGGTGACCATGCCCGAGCCGGCCGAGTCCGTCGCCGCCGCCATCGCCGCCACGCAACCGCACCAGCGGTCCACGACGGTCATTGGCACGATGATGGCGCTGCGATCGGTATCGCTTAAGAATGAGATCGCCGGCACGGTCCGCCAGGTCAACTTGGCACCGGGTAAGATCGTCGAAAAGGACGACTTGTTGGTCGCAATGGACGTGTCGGTCGAGCAGGCGGAGCTGAACGCCGCCGAGGCCCAGTCGAAGCTCGCCGAGGCGATGCTCGTGCGTATCAAGAACATGAATGACTCGCTCGCCGCCAGCGCCACGGAGCTGGACAAGGCCCGCGCCGAACGTGACGTCGCCCTGGCGCAGATCGCCAAGGCCAAGGCGGTCATCGCGCGGCGGACGATCCTCGCGCCGTTCCGGGCGAAAATCGGTTTGTCGGACGTCCACGTGGGGCAGTACCTGGAGGAAGGGACGTTGCTGACCACGCTCCAAGGGGTGGACGAATCGGTTCACGTAGACTTCTACGTCCCCCAGCGCTACGCAGCCGGGCTGAAACAAGGTGATCGTGTCGAAATCATCGCGCAGGCAAGCGAAACACCGATCCCCGCGACGATCGTAGCGACGGACGCCCGGGTGGACCCGACGACGCGAAACGCCGCCGTTAGAGCTCTGATCGCCGACGCGTCGAAGGCGCCATCGCCGGGCTCGTCGGTCCGGGTCCGCGTCTTTGTGGGGCCGCAGACCGATGCCGTCTTTGTCCCCGCCAGCGCGCTGCGAAAGGGTCCGGCCGGAGACCACGTGTTCGTCCTGGTGACCGATGACAAAGGCGTCACCCGCGCCAAGACGCGCCCGGTCCAGAGCGGCGACATGATGGGAGATGCCGTCATGATCCGCAAAGGGCTCGTCGCCGGTGAACGGGTGGCGGCGGCGGGATCGTTCAAGCTTCGCGAATCGGCAATGGTCATCGTCGTGCCCGATGTCCCCGGAAGCGGCCCGGCCACTCTGCCGGCCACCGTGCCCACTACGCTCCCGACGGCTGAAGTTCGCTGATTTCCTCTTGCGACGCGTCAACGCTGAACGCCGCAGTCCGACGTACTTGCCCCTGCCTCTTTAAGCGGTTTGCCCACATTCAATCCTCATGCGCGCTTTCACCGACATCTTCATCAAACATCCCGTCCTGGCGGTGGTGGTCAATCTCGCGATTGTCCTGGTCGGCTGGCGGGCGCTGACCAAGCTGCCCGTGCAGCAGTACCCCAAGCTCGAAAGCTCGTCGATCGTCATCACGACGCTCTACTACGGTGCATCGGCCGAGACGATCCGCGGCTACCTGACGACGCCGATCGAAAAGGTCGTCTCGCAGATCAGCGGCGTGGATCATATCGAGTCCGTGAGCCGTGCCGGCATGAGCACCGTCACGATTCACCTGAAGCTGAACCACAGCAGCACGGCCGCGCTGGCCGAGGTCACCGCAAGGCTCCAGCAGGTTCGATCGGAACTGCCGCAGGAAGCCGAGCCCCCCGCGGTCGAAGTGCAACGGGCCGACCGCCCTTATGCCAGCTTTTACCTGAGCTTCACCTCGACCGAGCGGGACGTTCCGGCGCTGACCGACTGGCTCCTGCGCAACCTTCAGCCGCAGTTCTCGACGATTGACGGCATTCAGCGGGTCACCATCGAAGGCGGCCGGCAGATCGCGATGCGCGTCTGGATTGATCCCGACCGCCTGGCCGCGCTGAACCTGTCGCCCGGCGACGTCCATTCGGCGCTCCAGCGGAACAACTACATCGCAGCCGTCGGCCAGACCAAGGGCAACCTCGTCCAGATCAACCTGCTGGCCAACACCGACCTTCGCTCGACCGACGAGTTCAGCGATCTGATCGTCGCCAACCGCAAAGGCGCGATCGTTCGGCTGAGCGATGTGGCAACCGTGGAACTGGGCGCCGAAGAGGCGGATCTTGTCGCCAAGTACAACGGCAAGGAAGGCGTCTACCTCGGCATCTGGCCGCAGGTCGGAAGCAACGAGATCGACGTCGCCAGGAATCTGAATGCCGAGATGGAACGCGTCCGCCTCACGCTACCCAAAGACATGGACATGCGGATGGCGTGGGACGGCACCCGGTTCATGCAGAACGCGATCAAGGAGATCACCAAGACGCTGATCGAGACGATCCTCATCGTCGGCTTGGTCGTCTACCTGTTCCTGGGTTCGGTCCGTACGGCGCTGGTGCCGCTGGTGGCGATGCCGGTTTCGCTGGTCGGTGCCGCCGTGCTGATGTACGTGCTGGGCTTCAGCCTGAACCTGCTGACGATCCTGGCGATCGTGCTGTCGGTCGGGCTGGTGGTGGACGACGCGATCGTGGTGGTCGAGAACGTGGAACGGCACGTGCGCGAGGGAAGAACGCGCCGCCAGGCCGCGCTGCTTGGTGCCCGCGAACTCATCGGCCCGGTGATCGCGATGACGATCACGCTCGCCGCGGTATACGCGCCGATCGGCTTCCAAGGCGGCCTGACCGGGTCGCTGTTCCTGGAGTTTGCGATCACGCTCGCGGCGGCGGTGGTGGTGTCGGGCTTCGTCGCGCTGACGCTGTCGCCGATGATGAGCTCCTACTTCGTCCACGCCGCCGGCAAGGAAGGCCGCCTCACCGCCCTTGTAAACCGCGGCTTCGACGCGGTCCGCCGAACCTACGGCCGACTGCTGAACGGCGCGCTGGCGATCCGCTGGGCCGTGGTCATTGTCGCCCTGCTGATTACCGCGGCGGCCTGGCCCTTCTACATGATGTCACGGCGTGAGCTGGCCCCGGTCGAAGATCAGAGCCACATCAGCCTGTTCCTGCAGGCCTCGCCGGACGCTTCGCTGCCTTCGACCAATCGCCAGTCGCTCAACATCGTCAACTCGGTCACTCACTTTCCCGAGGCCGAGTACATGTGGTCGATGACCGGCAACTGGGGCGGCTTCGGCGGGATGGTTGCCAAGGACTGGAAGAGCCGTAGCCGATCCACCGAGGAGATGTACGGCGAGGTGTATGGCATCGTCTCGCAGACGCCGGGACTGCAGGTGCACCCCCGGCTCGATCCGCCGCTGCCCACCCCGGGGCAGTTCGACGTCGAACTGGTGTTACAGAGTGACGCCCCGCCGGAGCAGATGCAGGAAGTCGTCGGCAAGGTGATCGCGGCCGGCTTCCAGAGCGGCAAGTTCCTCTATGTCGATACCGATCTGAAGATCGACCTGCCGGAGGCCCGCGTCACGATCGACCGCGAGCAGGTCGCCGACCTGGGCCTGGACCTGGCCGGCGTCGGGCAGGAACTGGGTACCCTGCTGGGCGGCGGGTACGTCAACCGTTTCAACTTCTACGACCGTAGTTACAAGGTCATCCCACAACTCGGCGAGGCGGGCCGGACTTCGGTCGGCCCCCTGCTGGACCTGAAGATCAAGACGCCCGGCGGATACCTCGTGCCGGTGTCCACGTTCACCAGTATCGAGACGACGACCGCACCGCGAACGCTCAACCGATTCCAGCAGCGAAACGCGGTGAAGATCTTCGGCGGCGTTCAGCCGGGCATCACCAAAGAGCAGGGCCTGACCGTCCTGGAAGACGCCGCCAGGGCTTCGGCCAGCAATGGTGTTTACATTGACTACGCCGGCGAATCCCGCCAGATCCGCAAGGAAGGCGGCGCGCTGGTCGTCACCCTCGGGTTTGCCGTCGTGCTGATTTACCTGGTGCTGGCGGCGCAGTTCCGCAGCTTCCGCGATCCGCTGATCGTGCTGCTCGGGTCGGTCCCGCTGGCGATCTCCGGCGCGCTGGTGTTCAGCTTCCTCGACCTGACGACGATCAACATCTACTCGCAGGTCGGCCTGATTACGCTGGTGGGCCTGATCGCGAAGAACGGCATCCTGATCGTCGAGTTCGCCAACACCCTACAGGAGCGCGGCCTGAGCAAGATGGCGGCGCTGCACGAGGCATCGTGCACCCGGCTTCGGCCGGTGCTGATGACGTCGGCCGCGACGGTGTTCGGGCACTTCCCGCTGGTGCTGGTGAGCGGCCCCGGTGCCGCGGCCCGCAACAGCATCGGCATCATCCTGGTCGCCGGGATGATTGTCGGGACGATCTTCACGCTGTTCGTGGTGCCGGTCTTCTATTCGCTGATCGCGACAACGCACGTGAAACACGAAGAGGAAGAGGCCGAGGAGAAGGTTGTGATCCCCAATGCGATGCTGACCCCGACGGCGTGAAGATGGGTTGGGGAGACGCGGCGATACAGGGACGACATGATGGGGTAGTCGAGTGATGGCGCGGTTACGACCCCCGCCATCGCACGACCCCGTCACGTTTCCTTAATCCCCCGGCTTGCCAGTATCCCCGAATCCGACGATATTCCGAGACACTATGCCCGACACCTTCCCCATCGATCTCAAAGCCATCAAGCCCCTGAAGCTCGACCCCAAGCAGTCGAAGCTGACGCCGGCCCAGCTGGCCGACCTTAAGCACAACATCCAGCTCTGCCGCGACGCGATCGTGTTCTTCACGGCACTGGCCGGGGCCAAGGGCCTGAGCGGGCACTCCGGCGGTGCGTACGACACCGTGCCGGAAGTCTGCATCATCCGCGGGTTCATCGAAGGCGGCGCGCCGATCGTCCCGATCTTCTGGGACGAGGCCGGCCACCGCGTCGCGACGCAATACCTGCTGTCGGTCCTCGAAGGCGCGATGCCCGCCGAGAAGCTGCTCCACTACCGCGAGTACAACCAGCACCTGCCCGGCCACCCCGAGCGCGGGTTCACGCCGGGCGTGAAGTTCAGTTCCGGCCGGCTCGGGCACGTCTGGGCGATGGCCAACGGCTTGGCGATGGCCAACCCCGGCAAGGCCGTGTTCATGCTGGGCTCCGACGGCTCGCAGATGGAAGGCGACAACGCCGAGGCCGCCCGTCTTTGCGTCGCCAGGAACCTTAACCTCAAGGTCCTGCTCGACGACAACAACGTCACCATCGCCGGTCACCCCAACGACTACATGCCCGGCTACGACCTGACCAAGACCCTCGCCGGCCACGGCCTGGCGACGGAAACGGTCATGGGCGAAGACTTCGAAGCCCTCTACACCGACCTGGCCCGCGCCTTCTCGACCGACGGCCCGCGCGGCCTGGTCATCAAGCGGCCGATGGCTCCGGGCATCGAGGGCGCTGAAGGCAACCCCCACGCCCACGAAGTGCTGAAGGTCGAGACCGCGGTGAAGTATCTCGAGAAGCACGGCCACACCGCCGCGATCGAGATGCTTAAGACCGCCAAGGCCGACAAGAGCCCGCTGACGTTCAAAGGCAGCAGCGGCGTCGGCAAGAACCGCGACGACTTTGGCAAGATCATCAACAGCATCCTCGAAGGCCTGACACCCGAGCAGCGCGTCGCGACCGTAAAGGTGTTCGACAACGACCTGGAAGGCTCCTGCGGCCTGGTGCACATCCGCAAGAAGTTCCCCGAGGTGTTCGTCTCGGCCGGCATCATGGAGCGCGGCAACTTCTCCGCCGCCGCCGGCTTCGGCTTCGACAAGGGCCGCCAGGGCATCTTCGCCACGTTCAGCGCGTTCCTGGAGATGTGCGTCTCCGAGATCACGATGGCCCGCCTGAACCACTGCAACGTGCTCGCCCACTTCAGCCACAGCGGCGTGGACGACATGGCGGATAACACCTGTCACTTCGGCATCAACAGCATGTTCGCCGACGGCGGCCTCGATCACGAGCAGGCCGACAACACCCGCCTCTACTTCCCCGCCGACCAGCACCAGTTCGCGGCATGCGTAAAGAAGATCTACGGCGAAGCGGGCCTGCGATTCGTCTTCAGCACCCGCTCGCCGGTCCCCGACATCCACAAGGAAGACGGCACGCCCTTCTACAAGGACAAGCCGTTCACGACGGCCGACGATGTCATCCGCGAAGCCAACGGCGGCGGCTACGTCGTCGCGTTCGGCGAGACGCTCTACCGCGCTCTCGACGCCGTCATCCGCCTGCAGGAGCAAGGCGTGAAGGTCGGCCTGATTAACAAGGCGACGCTGAACGTCTGGGACGAGACGACGATGAAAAAGCTCGCCGCCGCGCCGTTCGTGCTGGTGGCGGAGGGATACAACGTCAAGACGGGTTTAGGCAGCCGCTTCGGCAGCGGCCTGCTGAAGTACGGCTTCAAGGGCAAGTTCAACAACATCGGCACGCACAAGGAAGGCTGCGGCGGCCTCTGGCAACAGATGGGCCATCAGGGCCTGGACTCGGCGGGGATTGAGAGGGCGATTAAGGCGTTGGTGTAATCGCGTGATTTCCGACGACCCCGGAAGCGAAGCCCGCGGTTCCAGCCGCGGGCTTCCTTTTGCGCCATGGCAATCGTCGTCAAGAATTGCATCGACTCAAGGGGAGGCCTCTTCTGTCACGGTAGCAATGTAGATCGAACTTCCCGTCATGCTCAAGGTCGCGATAGCCCGGTGGCAGAATGGGACCAAAGACGTGAAACGGCGGGTAACCTTCGTGCTTGTGATAGAGGTGGGAGTCGACGTCGGTGAATCGCCCGCAGCATCGCAACTCTGAGTACAGGAACTTTCCCTCCACTTCGTACGGCGTGATGTCGATCCACTCGGGAATCCTGCCCTCCCGCCACAAGCGCTCGACTACTTCGTCGGCAGACCGTGGCGTACGGACGTCGGTCTGAGACGTGTCGTGATCGGGGAACAGATGCTCCCCTGGGGCGAGGGGATTACCATCGAAGGAACTGTTCAGGATGACGAAGTACCTGTCTCCCGTCGGGAGTTGATTCCAACAAAAGCGTTCGATGTTCTTTCGAACGGCAGCGATGCCAAGCTCAAGATGCTGAGCAAACTGTTCACGAGATAGTGACATGAGTGTTGATTCGCCCAGCACGCCCGACTTCCGATGCGTGGTGATGGTTGACCTCGAAACTGACAACAATTCGACTATGCGAGCTGCGCATCTGATCTCGCAGCGCGAAGCACGACGTTTACCTCGTCACCCAGCGGCGTGCTTCGGATACGACCGAGATAGTCGCTTTCGTAGATTACCACACCTGCATGAAGCGCGACGCCGATGACTCTGAATCGCTCGTCCCGTTGACGCAGTTCGCGGACCGCAACAACCACTGCCTCGGCACGTGCGAGCTTTTTGGGCTTGAAGAACAGGATCCAACACGATGGGGGCACGTACTCGGAATAGTCCGATCGAGCGGTTGAGACAATTGCCTTCAGTGCTGGAAAAGTGTCGTTATCTAACCCCGGCGGGTATTGGATTGCGACCATGGCGAGTGAGTCTTGTCGAGCCTTTAGCATGAATACCTGCACTGCTGGGAGGTCAAGATGGCAATGTCAGATTCGGCGCATCTGTCCCACTGTACAACTTGGGCGAATCCTTGGCTTGGACTCGGCGAGGATTGAAAAGGCGATTGAGGCGCTGGTTAGAAGCGTGACTTCCGATGCTCAATCCGCGTAGACCGCGCATGGTGGCCCGAAACATCTTGGCATTCGTCCATTCGCGAGATACGCTTTCCAGCAGGCTGTACGGGCAAAAACAGGGGGACATTCTGCAACGGAGATCCGATGTCACGGCACTCAATCCTGTTGGGCGTTGTATTGATCGGGCTGTTCGGGCTTCCCACCTTTGCCGCCGATGAGCCGGCCAAGGAAAACGCCGCCGCCAAGGCCGGGCTGAAGGAAGAGGTCATCAAGACCTGGATGGAGAAGCAGTACACCGAAATGGGGAAGTACGAAACGAAAAAGGAAACGCTGGAATACGCTTCCATTCGCTACGGCGAGCCGAGGGAGGGCAACTCGCTCGGCGACGGCGTTCCGGACAACAAGAAGACGACCGTGTATCCGATCAAGATCAGTTTCACGCACGTCACCAGCTGGCCCAAGGAGGGCAAGACGCGGAAGGAAACGGTCGAGTGCACGATCGTCGCATTCAAAGACGACTTCGGCGACTGGACGTACCGCATCAAGGAGAACAAGGTCGAGCCGGTGAAATGATGCGAGGTTCGGCTGGGTGACTGATGATTCCAGTGACCGGAAGAAGATCCCGATGACCGCCGCTGCGACGGAGAAGATGCTGCGCGTGCTGCTGAAAGCCAGCGGCCTGGTATTGATGCTCGCGCTGCCCGCGGCCCTGATGCCGACGTCGTGGATGCAGCGGACCAACGATCTGCTGCTGCACCAGCCACTAGCCGCGACGCCGCTGGCGGAATACCTGACGCGATCGCTGTCGGGGCTGTACGCGAGCCTCGGCCTGGTGACATGGTTCCTCGCGACCGACGTCCGCCGGTACGCGCCGGTGATCGCGTGTAAGTCAGTCGCGGGGATGCTCTTCGCGATCGGCATCTTCGTCCTCGACCTGTCGATCGGCTTGCCCTGGTACTGGACGGCGGTTGAAGGGCCGGGGATTTTCGTGCTCTGCGCCGCGGGATTGTTCCTGGCGCGGCGAGTGGGCCGGTCGGCAACAATCAGTCCCACCACATCCGGAACCCATTGATGGCCTTGAAGTATGCGCCGATGGCGGCTGGATAGTCTGCCATCTCGGGAATGTTCGCGTCCTGCGGCACAGGCAGGCCCTTGCGCTCCAGTGCACCCACTGCAACGTCCATGATTTCGGAGTTCGTCTCGAACACGATCCGGCCAATCTCCATCGCTTGGTCCGAGGTGAGTCGTTTCATCGCTTTTGCGTGAAGACCGGCAGGGTCGGCGAAGACGATCGCGAAGGGGGCGATCTGAAGAATATCGCTCGCCGCCTTTTGCACGGCCTGCCATGGCATATCGAAGCGAAGCCGTGCGTCCGTGGGTCTCTGCGTTTGGGCGAGGAACTCAAGCATGTACTGCTTCAAGGGACCCTCCTCCATCGCTTCAGCAGTGGCTCGCATTGCGTCGGCCGGGGGCGGCACGTTGTGCGATCCCACCTCGCAAAACTCCACAATGTCGAGAACGGTGGCATCTGGCATGGCAATAACCATGGATCCGCTCGGCGGCATGTTTTGTTCCGTATCCGGGTCGTCTGGATCGATCTCAACGCCCCCTGCATAGTGGCCTGGCGCGACTTGGAACATCGATTGACCCACCAACAACGGAACGCCATTCTCGTAACAGTCCCGCCAATGATCCCTGACAAGCCTCCTCGCCAACCGACGGTCGACATCGCCCGGAAAGAATCGCCGCCAAGCTTTGCGCTTCTGGCGGCCGATCAGGTAGTCAAACGCTTCGGCGTCTTGGCCAAGAACTGCGCGGATGAGACGCTCGTCAGCAGGCATACCCTACTCATATAGATCGAGGCAACTTGCCGTTGTCTCTCTAGTTGGACGCCTGCAGTCCCTTCCCCTTGCAGTCGGCACACGCGATTCTGCCGTCCTTGCATCCCGTGCACGCCGGGCCGGTGAACCCGACGCCGCGGCACGGCTTGCATTGCAGTTGCCCTTTGCCGAAGCACGTTGAGCAATCGACCTTGCTGGTTCGGGTGCAGATGGGGCAGTCGCCTTTGGACACGTAGCCTTCGTTGGTGACCTCGAAGAGTTCGCCCAGATGGTTCTCGGTTTTCCACTGGATGCGCCCTTTGGCCAGACGCCATTCGCGCATCCACTGGCCATCCTTCATCACCCAGGTGCCCACCGAACGCTTGAGGCATGCACCGGGGCAGTCAACCTTTCCCTTGTCGCACTTGGCGTTGGTGCATTTGCCGACGGCACCGACGCCCTTGCAAGCCACGCACTCTTTTCGCTTCTCAGGATCGATGCCCTTTCCTTCGCAAACATCGTGCGCGATCGTGCGGTCACCCGTGCAGGCACCGCAGAGGCGATCCTGGAACTTGGCCTTCCACATTGGAATGGCGTGCTGGCGATTTAAGCCGTTGCTGACCGACACGACGTCCTTCCAGTCCAGCGAAACGCCGTCCTTCTTGCCGGTGGGAAGCAGGATCAGCCGGTCATGATCGGCCGACAGCATCTCTCCGGTGACTGAGGTTCCGTCCAACTTTTTGACGGTAATGGGCGCTGACGTAGGACCGGCAGCCGTCGCCCAGCAGGCGAGCAACAGGCCGATGACGGCAACACGCGCGACTCGTACAGTTCCTGTCATATGAATCCCCGTAAAGGTGGTCAATGCGTGCAAGCGTGGCAGGGCGAACGCTACCACCGGTTCGGATCGTGGGTCAACTGCAAAACAATAGATCACATTGGGCAACGGATCACATTGGCGAAGCATCCGCGGTGCCGTGCTCGGGGTCCCGTTTGACCGCCATGCGGCCGGCGTCGATCATTCCATTCGTGCCAACACCCGCTGATCCCGATGTCTCGGCGTTGCTTTCCGTCCGGCAGGCGATCGACATCCTCGACGCCGAGCCGGTGGTGCCGCGGATTGTCCGGCTTCCCCTGGGCCGTTGTCGCGGGTTGCGGCTGGCGCAGGATGTGGTCAGCGACCGCGACTATCCCCCCTTCGACAAGAGCCTGATGGACGGCTACGCCGTTCGTGCAAAAGACATCGCTGCCGCTCCGGTCGATCTGCCCGTCGTCGGCGTGATTCCGGCCGGGCATTGGCCGGAGCATCCGCTCGAGCCCGGCGAGACGATGGCGATCATGACCGGCGCCCCGATGCCGGCGGGCAGCGATGCGACGGTCCCGGTGGAGCAGACGCAGGAACTTGGGGCCGAAGGCGACGTCGGGAGGGTGCGCATCCTGACGTCGGTCGCGGCGGGATATGCCGTCGCCCGGCAGGCCAGCGACATGGCTGCCGGCCGTATCGTGCTCGCCCGCGGGTCGATCGTTGACGCTCCCGCGATCGCGGTCGCGGCAAGCGTGGGGGCCGCCGAGTTGGAAGTCTACGCCCGGCCGCGCGTCGCCATCCTTGGCACCGGCGATGAGATTATCCCGATCGACCAGGCTCCGACGCAGTCGCAGATTCGAAACTCCAACAACCCGATGCTCGTCGCGCTATTGGAGCGGCTCGGGTGCGATGTGACTGATCTGGGAATCGTCGCCGACGACGAGGAACGGATTCGTGCATCCGTCCAGCAGGGGCTTGGGTTTGATGCTCTGTTTGTCACCGGCGGCATGAGCATGGGGCAGTTCGACTTCGTCCCCAAGGCGCTTGTGGAACTCGGCGTGACGCTGAAAATCACCAAGGTGCGGGTGAAGCCGGGCAAGCCGTTTGTATTTGGCGTGGGTGGCGGCGAAGGCCTTCGTGCCTCCGTTCCTGATGCCTCCGTGCCTTCATCCCCGTTCGTCTTCGGCCTTCCCGGCAACCCGCTTAGTGCGTTCGTCTGCACCTTGCGATTGGCGTCGCGCGTCATCGTCCGGATGTCCGGCGGAATGCCGCAGGACCGATGGCTCACGGGCAGGCTCGACGTCGGGTTGCCCGCCAACGGGCCGCGGGAGTTTTACCAGCCGGTGATGTACCGGCAGCCCGGTGGCCTGACCAGCCGACAGAACGAACTGCCGTCCATTGAACCGCTGGCGTGGAAAGGCTCGGCCGACGTTTTCACGCTTGCGCGGGCCAATGCTTTGCTCGTCCGGTCTGAAAACGAACCCACGCTGCCGAAAGGAACGATGGTGCGGGTGCTGGAGATTTGATGAAGCCGCGGTCGCCGTTGCGGCGTCAGTCAGAATGAGCGAATCACTGGAGATCGACCAATGCGACTTCGATGGACACACTTTGTTCTGGTCACGCTATGCGCCGCGATGGCGTTCGGCGGTTCCTTCACCTGCACCGCCAGCAGCGGGGACGATGAAGACGACCAACCGCCGGCGACGCAGACGTCGTGAAATCGCTGCAAAATCGTGGCGACATGTCACTCATATTAAGGTGACAACCGTGCCGGCGAAGGCTGGGGCAAGCCAGACCAGTGCTTGGCGCGGGCCACAACATCACTCAACCACGGCCAGCGCGAATCACTCAGGGCGAGTTCCAGAATCGTGAATATCTCGACTTCGAGCTCGCTGCCGATTCTGACCCATGCCGTCGATTCCTCACGCTCGTGAGTTGCGCCGAAGAAAAGTCGTCCGAGAGCGGAATCAAATCCAATGTCGAAGCATTCATTGGTCGCATCGACCACCGATACGTAGCTCCCACCGCAACGCCACTGGTCGGCATCAATGACTTGAAATGGCCGGATGGCGTGCGCTGGCCAAGTCGACATTTCGGGGAAACCGGGGATGTTGCGCTCGTCAGCCACCGTCGTAGCCTCGCTGCGTTCTTAGGAAGCACGCTTTTTCTTCGAAGCTGGCTTCGGAGGATCGATATCGATGAACTCGACCATATGGCTGAGGGCCACAGTCCTCCACCGATTCACGATGTAGTAGCCGTGCTCCCCGACAACCGATTCAACCGGCATGATGGCGCTCGTTGGTCCGACGACGACCGTGTTGGGGTCGAGCACGTCCATTGATGAGTTGTTCGACAACTTCAGCCTGAAGGGCTGGAAGGGCTGATCGTGAAGCTTGTTGAGTAAGTCGCGATCGGTCATGACCGTGCGATCTTATCCCCATCGCCACTCCGCATTCAACCGGAAATCGATGCCTACGCAGGCTCGGCCGCCGCCGCCTCGGCCGCGGGCTCGGGCGTGACGGGCCGGCCGGCTTGGCGCTTCAACATGTACGTCCAGACGGCCATCGCCAGCGCTATGACTCCAGCGGTCACGAACTGACCGGTGTTTCGGAGCAACGGGTAAGTGAGACCGGCGACGATCGGGCCGGCGACGCGGGCAAGGCTCGACAGGCCGTGATAAACGCCAAACACCGTGCCCTGTTCCTTCGGGTCGGCGTACTTACTGAGCAGGGATGAAATCGCCGGCTGCTGAAGGCTGCGTCCGCCGGCGTTAACGGCACCGGCGAGCATGAGCAACGGAATGGTCGCCGCCCAGGCCGTACCGGTGAACGCGGCCATACCTGCAGCCACCAGCAAGGGGCCGAGGATCGCCAGCGGCCACTCGCCGTACTTCTTGGTCAGCCGTCCTACCAATCCACCCTGCACGATGATGATGCACAAGCCGAGCCAGCCGAAGAACAGGCCGGTGCCGAGGTTGTTCAGGCCGAAATGGGTATCGAGAAACAGGACCAGGGTGCTCTCCATCATCACGAAAGCGGCCATGATGAAGAACGAGATCACCAGAATCTGCACGATCACGCCGTTGCGGAAGATCGGCAGGAACTGGCGGGGATGAAGCCAAACCTGGGCTTCGGTCGGCTTGTGCGATCGTGTTTCGCGGAGGGTCCGCCAGGAGAGCACGGCGGCGAGCGTCGCCAGGGCCATCGCGACCCACGCCGGCAAAGCCGAGCCAAAGTTCGGCGACACCCAGAGTCCGCCGAAGTGGCTGAGCACCGCGCCCATCGCCGGTCCGAGCGAGAAACCAATCCCGAACGCCGCCCCGAGCATTCCCATGCCCTTGGCACGATTGGCGGGGGTTGTGACGTCGGCGACGTAGGCCTGCGCGGTGGAGATGTTGCCGCCGGTGAAGCCGTCGATGATCCGAGACGCATACACGATCGTCAGCGTCCAGACGCCGGCCCACGGCGCAAAACCTAGCATCAGGTAACCAACCGCGCTGCCAAGTTGCGAAACGACGAGCACCGGCCGGCGGCCCCAGCGATCGCTGAGCGCCCCGAGGATCGGTGCCCCGATGAACTGGCAGATCGAGTAAATCGCGAAGATCAGGGTGACCTTCAGCGCGTGTTCCTTGTACTCGGGCACGTATCGCGGAAGCAGCGGGAGGATGATGCCGAACCCCAGAAAATCCATGACCGCGATAAGGAAAATCGCGAACATGGCACCCTTGGGCGGCTCCGGGGGAGCCGCCCAAGTCGGGGGTTGTTCAGAATCCAAAAGCGGTTTCTTCGCGTCAGCGGCTGGTTCGGACATCAGGCCGGGAGTTATAGCATCAGGGCGCGGGAAGGGGTAACGGTGGCGCTCGCCCGGAAATGCTGAGCTCCAGTCCGGCCCGGTTCCTGACTACCGTTCAAAGGCGCGACGGCCCGGCCAGTCTCTACCCCCGCGCCGTCGACAAAGACTGATAAAGCAACTCGAATCGCCGGGGCACGGCGTCGCCGGCGAAGGTTGCTTCGACCCACGCTCGCCCCCGCGTGCAAAGCTGCCGTCGGTGAACTTCGTCCTGCAACATGGGGCAGATGGCGTCGGCCAGTGTCGCGGCGTCGGCCTGCTCGAGGATCACCGCACCGGCGTCCTGCAGTTCCGGCCAGATGTCCACGCCACGGGTCGTGATGACCGGCAAACCGCTGGCCATTGCTTCGATCAGCACGATCCCGAAGTTTTCCTGACTCGTCGGTAGCACGAATAGATGGGCCGATCGATAGAGGTCTGCTTTCTCCTGGCCGGACACCATGCCCGCAAAGGTGAACGCATGGCTCAGGCCGCGGTCCCGTACGCGTTCCTGCAGCAGCGACAGGTAGTCAGCGTCGGCGGGGCCGGCGACCGTCCAGCGGACGCCGGGCATTCGTTGCGCGACGATTGCCGCCGCATCGATCAGCCGCTCGACACCCTTTTTCGGATGAAGTCGGCTCAGGAGCAGCACGTGTCGGGTCCGGTCTAAAATCGGCGGCGAATCCGACAGCGGTGAACGCTGGTATACCGAAACATCCACCACGTACGGGATGACCGACGAGGGCGGCTCCCCGAGCCACGTTCCGGCCTGCGCCTGCTCGGCCGAGGCGGTGAAATGGACATGAACACCGACCGCGAGCGCTCGCCGTAGGAACAACCGCAGGAACAACTGCTTCTTTATGCCGCCCTGCTGCATGCACCAGTCATCGAGCATGCCGTGAGGCGTAACCACCGCAGGTACGCCACCGCGGCGGGCGGCCGCCAGTGCCTGAAGGTTGCACCACTCCCACACGCCGTGAACATGCAGCACATCCGCGCTCCCCACGAGCGAGGTCATTTCGCGGTGGCCGAGGCCCCTGCGAAACCGACGTCCCGGCGACGAATGCCGGGGGACGAAAACGACGGGCGTTCTACCGATGGGCATCAGGGCCAGTTCGGTGATGGATGTGGCGCGGGGCCATTCGACCGGGGCGTCGGCCGGGTCAAGCGTCAGCAGAGTGACCCGATGACCGAGATCGCTCATCGCCGATGCCAGATCGAGCACGGCCCGCACCACCCCTCCGCCGGCCGACAGGTGAAGCTCGTGCAATAAGTGGACGATGTGCAGCGGTCGCCGGGGCGGGATTGGGGTGGGTTCGAGCGACAATGCGCTGGCAGTATGCCTCACAAAAGCAGGCGATCAAGCTCGGCCCTTCCGGCCTGGCTTGACCGACTGGTGCTTTGGAGTTTCTCAGCCCTGGCAGGAATGACCACCAGACCGCGGCGTCAATTGGCACCGTCTGCCGGGTGCATCATGGCGTCGTATCGCTCGCGCGGCGCGCCATGAGCGCCCCCACCCTTGCCGGTCGTGGCGTCGGTACCATTGAAGCTGACGAAAATGTTGTCGCGCCAGGGCTTGTTGGGCACCGGTGGCCCACAGAAGGGCGACGTGACCCATTCCACGTGCCCGTCAACATACGCCACCTGCTGGCCCACCGTGAAATGGTTCACCGAGTTGGCCCGCTGCATGGTGCGCTGAGCCTCGTTGTACGTCACGGCGCGGGGATCCTGCGTCAGTCCCGTGACCGCCTGAAAGAGACCGCCTGTTCCGGGATTGATATCGGAGAAGATCGGGAAATCCGACGTCAACCCGAGCCGGAACTTGAACCCGTTGTTCTTGGCGTTGTTGTTGCCATAGGGTGCGGCGTAGCTGTAGGAGTTGAACTTGTTCATCGGCGTCGGGAAGTTCGAGTAGTTGTCGACGTCGCGCTTGACCAGCTGTCCCTCGTTCAGAGTAGAGCTCGGGCAGCGGAAGACATCGGGCGTAAGGTCGCCCATCTTGAGCAGCAGGAACATCGCCGAACCACAGTTGTTGGTGCCGACCGGGCCGGTTGGGTTGGCCTTGTCGAACGCATTCGCGGCGGGGGCATTGTTCCGCGAGCCCTGGCAGGTGTTGTCGATGTTCGCATCGCCCGGGTTCCAATAGGTCCGCGGGAAATCCCCCTTGTTCTGGTTGGCGTACATGATTGCGGCAAGTGCAAGCTGCCGGACGTTGCTCGCACATTTGATGCGATTGGCCTGCTCTCGGGCGCGATTCAAACTGGGCAGGAGGATGCTGATCAGCAGTGCGATAATCCCGATGACCACCAGCAATTCGACCAGCGTGAACCCCAACGAACGACCCCGGCCGTACGGAAAATGGCGTCGCGACATGGTACCTCCTGACAACAGACGCGCATCGCTGGCCACGATAGGGCCGTTAAGCATGCGACGTCACAAGGCGACGGAGGCAAGAGGCTTTGGATGTGATGGTGCGCCTCGAACTGCTACCGCCTACGTCAGAATATCGAACCGCGAGTTTCCGAGTCAAGCCACAAATGCGGCTTACCGTGGACGTTTCCGAAGTACCAAGGGACCTCTTCCGCAAAAGCACGCCGTGCAGGGATCGACCCTGCCGCTTCCCGATTTGGAGTCGCGCGTCCCACCATCGGAACCGACGGCGCGTACAGTTCATGCGGTACGACGACCTTGTGATGCGCAGGGAGGGATTCGAACCCCCGATCGTCCCGAAGGACTCCGGCTCTACAGGCCGGCGCGATGAACCGCTCCGCCA
The DNA here is from genome assembly GCF_015169395.1 of Humisphaera borealis. Taxonomy (GTDB): domain Bacteria; phylum Planctomycetota; class Phycisphaerae; order Tepidisphaerales; family Tepidisphaeraceae; genus Humisphaera; species Humisphaera borealis. The sequence goes on along the minus strand of NZ_CP063458.1, from coordinate 4,480,399 downwards.
CCTGCGCGTGTCGTGGCTTATTCATGCTCTCAGCGGGAGTTGAACCCGCGCCACCGGTTCGAAAGACCGGGGTCCTTCCGTTAGACGATGAGAGCTGCGCGTTGGAGGACGGAAGATGGAGGATTGGAGACTGACGATTGCCGATCGCACGCAAAAGCCATCCTCCCAGCTCGATCCTTCTCCGATCCACCGGTCAAACCACATGGGTGCGACTGGACTCGAACCAGCACCTTCGGCTTATGAGGCCGTCGCTCTGCCTTTGAGCTACGCACCGATCACACATCCAAGAGCCGCGAGCCGGGGTCGAACCGGCGACTTCCGCATTACGAGGGCGGCGCTCTCCCAACTGAGCTACCGCGGCATCAGTTCCAAACCATGGGCCGATCAGGAGTTGAACCTGTCCCTGCGGATCTTCAGTCCGCCGTGCATACCGCCTACACCAGCGGCCCGTATCCAGCGACGCCCGTCGCTTCTTCCGCACGGCGGTCCCCTCGTCCGCCGGCGGAACTGTTGAATCAAGCGGTCCGTGCGGGAATTGAACCCGCGGCCTTCCGGGTGACGACCGGGTGCTCTGCCACTGAGCTAACGAACCATGGCTTTCGCCTTGCACACGTTCAACGGAGGGTGGAGGAATCGAACCTCCCATCCCCAGGGGGGATTCCGCGTTAGCACCGCGGTGCATTACCACTCTGCCAACCCTCCGTAACCTGAGGCAGAATCGTCGGGTGATCGGATCGCACGCCCGCCGCCTCTGAACGACGGACGACCACACCGCGACAACCGACGACGCCTGGACCTCGACATCTCTGCGAGTTCGACAATGCGGAGGGTGAGGGAGTCGAACCCTCATGGCCGAAGCCGTCCGTTTTCGAGACGGGTGCCCTGCCGATTGGGCGTACCCTCCGTGCTGCCATCGAATGATGAACCATCGCAACTCATGGGAACGACTCCTATCTGACGCTGTACGGCGTCGCCACAGCGTTGCGGGAAGGGATCGAACCTTCACCCTCCGGCTTCGCAAGCCGGTGCTCATCCGGTTGAGCTTCCGCAACAGGTCTTTGAATCTGAGATCACCACAAAGAGACGGACGCTCGAAGGCCAGCCGCCCCCAGCGTTAGCGGCAAACGCTCGCCGCTCCTCATGCACCCGGCAGGATTCGAACCTGCACCCCACCGTTTAAGAGACGGCGGCTCAGCCGATTGAGCTACAAGTGCGACACGATCAACGCGACTTACCCTTTCATGCACCCGGCAGGAGTCGAACCTGCAACCCTCCGCTTAAAAAGCGGTGGCTCTGCCAGTTGAGCTACAAGTGCAACGCCATCAGATACAGTCATTTCATGGCGAACGCGACGCCACCGACGCCTCATACGCCTGGCAGGGATCGAACCTGCAACCCGCCGCTTAGAAGGCGGCGGCTCTTCCGGTTGAGCTACAGGCGCGACGGTACTGCGCCGGGGAGGATTCGAACCTCCGACCCACGGCTTCGAAGACCGCGGCTCTGATAAAGCATGGAAGCTTTATGTTTCCGCTGAGCTACCGGCGCGATATACAACTATGCACGACGCCAAATCGTGTGCCGACAAATGACTGTTCATGCGCCGTGGAGGATTCGAACCTCCGGCCTCTCGCTTATCAGGCGAGTGCTCAGCCGCTGAGCTTCCAGCGCAATAAGGCCACCACCGCCGGCGACCACCAGGGCCTGCCAGGCGCAGATCCGACGCCCAGGCCGCAGCAATGGGCGCAGACATCAGACGGCAACGCGACAGCACGAGGCCAAGACCAAGGGGCCAAGGTCCAAGTCACGCGGAGCTCTTCCAGGATTGAAAAAACAGATCTTTCAGCCGGGAAGAACTCCCGGCCGGACGAGGCGGGGAGCTATGCTCGATCAGACCACATGGTCTTGATTTCATTAAACTTACGTTCGCTATCGCGGGCGGCCGAGATTCGATCCGCCGAGAAATACGTGGCCGCGAATCCCGAATCGATCGATGTCCCTGCGGCCTGCACCTTCAGGCCCGAGGCCATGACACCACGTTCATCACGATAGCGCAGAACACCCTCGCTCGAACGCATATCTCGCGTTGAACGACAAGTGGCGAACATGGCTCGATTCGTGAACACGGAAGACAACTTTCCTCTTGCGAACTAACTCGTCGCGAAGCATCTCGCGAGGCACGACCCGCGAGCACTATCTATATCGGCACTTCTCTGCCGCGTCTAAGATTATTCCCAGAGCCATGCAGAATGCAAGTACAAAATCTGAAATTATATTATCGCTGCAGTCTTATCTACCTTCAAGTAATCACGCATCAATTTCACCGGACCGGCTGACCGAGTCGATCGGCGGATATCGGGAAGCCCGCCGCCGCGGCGTCCGATGAGGAGGACTTCGACTTTCGACGCCACCAGAGCGACAGGTCGTCGAACAGCGAGTATGCCACCGGCGTGATCAGCAGAGACAGCAGCAGGCTCAGCGCCTGCCCTCCAACGATGACCTTCGCCATCGACGCCCGGCTGCCCGCGCCCGGGCCCTCGCCCAGTGCGATCGGCACCATGCCGGCGATCAGCATCAGCGTCGTCATCAGGATCGGCCGTAGCCGGGTGCGGTTCGCTTCCATGATCGCCCAGAGCCGCGTCCGTTTTTCAATCCGCTGTGAGCCGACGAACCGCTCCCACCCATTCGGTGAAGGATGCGCGCCGCCGACAGACACCGCCTGCTGTCCTTCGGCGTTGACAAGACCGTACGGCGCCGGGACGACCGCTGCGTCTTCCTTCGCCCGGTCGCGAAGCACGTTGGTGTAATCGACCTGCAGAATGCCGTTCTTCTTCACGATGCCGAAAAGGAGAAACACGCCCAGGATCGAGTAAATGTTGAGCGCCTGACCCAGCAGGATCAGCGACAGCAACGCGAACGGAATCGTCAACGGCACGGCGAGCAGAATCGTGATCGGGTGAATGAAGCTCTCGAACTGCGCCGCCAGGATCATGTACATGAACACCAGCGACAGCACGAGCGCCACGCCGAACGCGTTGTTCGACTCTCCCTGTGTCTTGGCTCGCCCGCTGGCGATCAGTTCGTAGTCGGCCGGGGCCGGACCGAATGTGCCGTCAGCCCGCTTGTCCACCGTTTCGAACGCTTCGATAAACGCCTTGATCGCCTGATCCGTGCTGTACGCCGGTTTGCCATCGGTCGCCGGGGCGAGGTTGGCGACCAGTGTGATCTTTCGCTGCCGGGCGTATCGGTCGATCTGCGCCGGACCCGGATCTTCGTTCAACGACGCGACACTGCCGATCTTGATCAAGGCACCCTGGCGGGTTGATGGCACGGTCAGGTTGAAGATGGTCTGCTGGTTTCCAGCAAAGCCGATTCGGTCTGCGGGTCGCTCCAATGACTCTGCGTTGAAATCTCTCGCCCGCAGCCAGACGTCGTAGAGTTCTCCGACCTTCGGGTCCTTGTAGTCTGAAACCACCTCTCCGCCGACAAGCACTTGGAGTGTGCTGGCGATGGTTCGAACGTTCACGCCAAGATCGCTGGCCCGGTCTCGATCAATGTCCACCTGAATCTCGGGCTTGCGCAGAGCGAGCGTCGTATCGACGTCGGCCAGACCGGGATTCTGCCGCAGTTTCTCAATCAGCACGTCCGCATAGTCATTGAGTTTCTGCAACTCGGGCCCGACGAGGGTGAATTCGACGTCGGCGTTGACCGTGCCGCTGGCGATCGCCTGCGGCAACTGCACGCTCGATCGGACGTCCGGATGCCGGGCCATCAGCTTGCGGGCGCGGGCCATAACCTGCCATTGATCCCAGGTCTTGTTGTCGACCTTCTTGCGCCCGACCAGATCCTGCACCCGGACATAGATCGTGCCTTTGGTGACATCACCGGCGGCTTTGGAAACCCGACCGGTGGTGTCGCCGACCGTCGTCAGGACGTTGGTAATTTCGGGCCAGGTCCGCATCTCCTCTTCTATGCCTCGAAACAAGCCGTCGACCTGCTCCAGCGACCAGCCGGCCGGGGTGGTTATGGCAATCTCAAACTCGCTCTGGTCGTCCTTGGGAAGGAAGTCCTTGCCCACCAGGAAGAACAGCGGAACGATGCTGATGAATGTCACCACCGCCGCGAGCACAACGGCCCAGCGATGGCGCATCGACCACTGCAGGACCCACAAGTAGGGCCTCTCGACAAACCTGCCGTAGAACCCGCCGCTGTGATGAGCCGCGCCCAGTTCCTTCGCGTGCTTCGAGAGCTTGAGGAACCGCGAGCAGAGCATCGGCGTGAGTGTGAAGCTCACCAGCATCGACACCAGGATCGCGACCGCCGTCGTCACACCGAAACTGAAGAAGAACCGCCCCACCCGGCCGCTCATGAAGGCGATCGGCAGGAAGATGACCACGAGCGAAAAGGTCGTCGCCAGTACCGCCATCGCGATTTCCTTCGTCGCATAGAGCGACGCTTCGCGGGCGCTGTAACCCTTCTCTTCCATCCAGCGGAAGATGTTTTCGTGCACGACGACGGCGTCGTCGATCACGATGCCGACCGCCAGGACCAGCGCCAGCATCGTGATGTTGTTCAGCGTGAAGCCGAGCCAGTTCATCACCATGAACGTGCTGATGAGCGATACGGGAATGCTCGTCGCGGCGATCAACATGGTCCGCCAGTCGCGGAGGAACAGGAGAATCGTCAGTGCCACCAGGAATGCACCGATGACGAGATGGAATTTCACCTCGTGCAGCGACGATTCGATGAACCGCGACTGATCGCGGATCACCTGCATCGCGATGTCGCCGCGGCCGGTCTGTGCAAATGATGATTCGAGTGCTTCCAGGCGCTTTTTGACCGTCTGGATCACGGCGACGGTGTTCGTGCCGCTCTGCTTCTGTACCACCAGCAGGACGGCGTTCCGTCCGTCGAGCCGACCGAGCGAACGAGGCTCTTCGATACTGTCCTGGGCCGTGCCAATATCGCGGATGCGGATGGGCTGCCCCTTGGCGGCACCGACGATGACGTCATTGAAATCGCGCGAGTCGGTGATGCGTCCGCGCGTGCGCAGGATGAGTTCGGTCGTCCCCTGATCCACCCGTCCGCCCGGCAGTTCCAGATTCTGCGACGCCAGCGCCTGACGCACCTGCTCGATCGACAGGTGGTAGGCCTCCAGCTTGTTCGTATCGATCGACACCTGAATGGCCCGCTGCCGCCCGCCTACCAGCAGCACCTGGCCGACGCCGTTGAGCGCACTGAGCGAATCCTTGATCTGCTTGTCCGCGATCTCCGTGAGCTCTTTCAGGTCGCGGTCGGCGGAGATGGCGAGCGTGAGCACGGGGCTGGCGTCCACATCAAACTTGTCGACCACGGGCGTCTCGGTGCCGGTCGGCAGGCTGGAGAGGATGGTATTGATCTTGCCCTGCACCTCCTGCTGGGCGACGTCGCGGTTCTTCTCGAGTACGAACTGCACCGTGATGTTGGCGACACCCTCCCTGGTGGTGCTTCGAAGTTCTTCAATTCCCGAGACCGTGTTGACGACGTCTTCAATCTTCTTCGTTACGCCGGTCTCCATCTCTTCGACGCTCGCACCGGGGCGCGTCACCGAAACGGTGATGATCGGGAGATCGACATTGGGGAACAGGTCGGTCCCCATCCTGACGTAACTGAGCACGCCCACGACCACGGGGAAGAGAATCAGCATCGTCGTGAAGACGGGACGACGGATGCAAACTTCGGGGAGGGTCATACGGCGACCTCGAAACGTAGTGTTGTGCGGGATTCAGACGTCGGGGATCAGCGGAAGGTTGAACTGAGACGGCAGCACGAAACCCCCGCACGGAATCTTCCGTCGTCACTGATCCTTCAACTGCGGTTGCGTGGCTGGCTGTGTCGCAGGCTTGACCTGTACAGCGACGCCGGTCGCCAGCCGGCTGGTGCCGCTGGTGGCAAGGACTTCCTTGCCTTTGAGCCCCTGGCGAATCTCGTACTCGCTGCCGATGCGATCGCCGAGCTTGACCTGAACTTCCTTCACCTTGCCTTCATTGACGACAAACACCTTGTCCACACCGGCGAACGACACGACCGCCGCCGCCGGGATCAGCACCACATTTTCTTCCATTCGCGTATCGATCGTGGCACGGGCAAAGGCGCCCGGCGGCAGCTTGCGGTCGGTATTGGGAATCTGCACCTCGATCGGGAACGTCCGGTTCGCCTCATCCACCTGGGGACTGATGCGGGTCACCTGGCCGCTGAAAGCGTCGGGGTAGGCGTCGATCCGCACCTTCACCGGCTGGCCGATCGCCAGCTCGCGGTAGTACCGCTCGGGAACGGCGGCCTTGAGCTTGAGGGGGTCATCGTCCACGAGTCGGAACATCGGCGTGATCGCCGACGCCAGCTCGCCGAGCGACGCGAAGCGGCGGGCGACGAAGTACCGACCCGTTTTGCCGGGCGTCGCCGCCGGTCGGCTGGCAGGCTCTGTGGCAACCTCGGTCAGCGCCGCCACGGCGGGGCCGGGACGCGTCGTAGGGTCGGTATTGGGGCTGGCATAGGTATCGCTGGGGGCCTTGATGGTGCTATCGCTCAGCGCCTGCTCGGCCACGCGCAGGTCGGCCAGGCGGGTTCGCGCTTCGCCGATCAGTCCTTGTGCGGTTGCCGTCTCGACCTCCAGGTTGCTTTTGGCGACGTCGTATCCGGTTTTAAGATCTTCGTAGTCCTGCTGGCTGATCAGTGGCGGCTTCTGGTCGAACAGCTGCTTCCCGCGATTGAACTTGGCTTCGGCATTCTCGGACTGCAGCTTGGCACGGCGGACGGCCGGCAGCCCGCCGACATCAAATCCGTCGCCAGGAACATCGTTCACACCGAGCTTGGCCAGCGATTCGAGCAGGGCCGATCGCTTCTGCTGCACGCTGAGCAGGTAGTCGTTGCGCAGCAGCTGGGCGAGCGGCTCGCCGGGCTCCACGCGATCGCCGACATCCTTATAAATCGCGATCAGCCGGCCCGGGACCTTGTTGGAAATGGTCGCGTCCTCTTCGCCGTGCAGGTCGCCGACGACCTGTACGGTCCGCTGAACCTGACCGAGTCGCGCCTGGCCAGTGGTGATGGGGACGGCGGCTGCCGGCTTGGCGGGACCCGCGCCACCGCCGCCCTTCTCCCCGCAACCGACAACCGACGACGCCACCGCCGCCCCCAGAACCAGGGAAACGGCCGTGGCGGTCGCGAGGAGCAATCGCCGGGGATTTCGCAGGACGGTTACTTTGGGATGGGGCATAGGGCTGGAAGGTTTGAGGTCAGACGGCTTTGTCGAATCACCGGGACGGCGTCGGCGTGGGCATGGCGGTGACTGCTTTGACTCGCCACACCAGCCGCAATACAATCCGGCCAATACTGACGAGTCGGTTTTGACAGCCGGAGTATAGATCGCTCAACCCGGTCTGGCAATCACCCCTCTGAATCATGCAGCGACCCGACGAAAAGAAACGCCAGCTCATCGTCGCCACCGCGGCGAAGATGTTCGCGGCGCGCCCTTTTCACAAGGTCCGCCTGGACGACATCGCCGCCGAGGCGCACCTCGGCAAGGGAACCCTTTACGTCTATTTTGACAACAAGGAAGACCTCTACATTTCGCTGATTTACGACGGGTTCGAACGGCTCGTCGAGAACCTGCGGCGCGAGTTGTCCGCGACCGCCGCTGACGGCTCGCTTCTCCCGGCGGCCGAGGCTTTGCGCCGCGCCGTCGATGCGCTGGTCGGTTTCGCGTTCGCACACCCGCACCTGTTCGAAATGATGCGAAACGTCGGCGAGATCAAGCGTCTGCATGCCGGCGAATGGAAGGCCAAACGCCAGGAGTTCATGGAACTGATCGCCAACACCATCCGGCGGGGCGTCGAGAACGGCGAACTGACGGACCAGAATCCGGAGATGACGGCCGCCTGCCTGGGCGGCATGGTGCGGTCGATCATGCTGTTCGGCCCTCGCGACTTGGGCGAGCGAGAGGTTGCGGCACAAGTGTATCGCCTGATCGGGCATGGAATCATCAAGCGTCCGTGCGGCAAACCGCAATAGTGCATCGCAAGTTGTGCCCCGCAGGCGGAAGAGGAAACGAATGCGTTCTGATGTTGCTGCTCTATACGCGCGAATCCTTCGGCACTTCTCAAGGCCGCTGCTGCGGCCCCGAGTGGTCGTTGCCCTGCCCTTGCTTGCGCTGGCCGGCGTTGTTGCCGGCGGCTGCGCGATCGACAGGCAGAAAGAGATCGATCTCTACCGTCAGGTGCTCGACGGCCCGGATACCCGGCCGACCGAGTATGCCGTCGGCGAGCCCCTGACGCTCACGACGGCGTTGCAACTGGCCAATCAACACAACGAACAACTCGCACTGGCCGGCGAAGATTACGTGCAGGCGTTGATCGACAAGGATCGAGCGGCGGTCAATTTCTTTCCCACTATTACCCTCGTTCCCAGCTACTCCATCGCCGATGCCGACGACGACAGCGGCGGACGGAGGGTCAGCGGCGGCGGGACCGCCGACCCAAACGAGTTGCTCAACCGGTCCTCCCTCTCCACCGGCGACGGCCGACTTGACGTGCCGGTGAATGCCAACGTCAACGTGTTTCGCGGCTTCCGCGATGTCGCGAACATCCGCCGGGCCGGGGCGGACATCGACCGATTCAAGGCGTTACTTCTGGACCTCAAGGCGACCGTCATGCTGGACGTCGCCAGCACCTACTACCAGGTGCTGCGCAGCGAGGCGACGGTGCGTGTGCTGGAAAGCAGCAGCCAGATTCAGAACGCCCGCGTGTCCGAAATGCGAGCCCGCGACCGGGTCGGCTCGGCGCGAAAGCTGGATGTCGCCCAGGCCGAAGCACAGGCGGCAAACACCCGCGCGCAACTGGCATCGGCACGGGCTGATGTGCGCAATTCCCGCACGCTGCTGGCGTTTTTGATCGATGCACCGACGAAGGGCGCGCCGCTGGTCGATCGACTGGAAGTTCCCCCTGAGCCGGTCGACCTCGAAGCAACGATGGAACGGGCAGAAGCCAGCCGCCAGGACCTGGTCGCCGCCCGTGCCGCGGTTCGGGCCGCCGGCCAGAATGTTCAGGGGGCGATCGGCCAGTATTACCCCTCGATCAGCGTCAACTTCAACTATTACCTGTCGCGCCAGAGCAGCCCCGAGAACAGCCTTTGGAACGCGCTGGTCTCGCTGAACCTGCCCATCTTCACCGCCGGCCGCATCCACGCGGACGTTCGTACCGCAATGTCACAGCTTCGCCAGGCGGAACTGAACGAGCAGTACCTGCGGCGGCGCATTCTGCAGCAGGCGACGACGGCGATCGAGAATCTTCAGACCAGCGCCAGGCGGCTGGTTGAACTTCGGATCGCCGTCGATGCCGCCCAGCAAGCACTGGACGTCGCCGAAGGCAGCTACGCCGCGGGTACCGGCATCTACCTCGAGCGGCTCGTCGCACAGGACCAGTTGCTCAATGCGCAGCTACAGCTGGCAAGCGAGGAATACAACCTGAAGCTTCAATACCTGAATCTGTTGCGAGTGATCGGCGAGTTGAGAAGACCGCCGACGGAGGGGGCCGCCACGCAACCGAGCACCCGGCTGTTGACCACGACCCGCCCCGCCGACACCCAGCCGGCGACCGCTACTCAGCCAGCGACCCGCCCGTTACCGTAGCACGTGCCACTGGTGGAACATCAGAACCCGCGCCGCCTCGAGAACGGCGGGCGAAACTCGGGCTCGTCGATCTGCTTGACGAACTTCAACGTTACCGCGCGAAGATTCATCAATCGTCCGCCGGGCAGCATGTACACCGGGCGCATAAACAGTTGCGTCGGGCCCTGCGGAAGATAGAGCTTGCCCGCGTACTGGCTCTGATAGTCGTCCCAACTACCGGTGGGCCGGACCGACGCCGAGAGACCGCCGGGACCGGCACGAATTGTGAAGACTCCCCCGCCATCGGTTCGATCACAGGAATAAGTGATCTCGACGTCATAGAGACCTGAAGCCGGGACCTGCGCGGTCCATTCCACCCCGTCGCGACGATTGGTCCAATCAATCACCGTCTTCAACGCGACCGGATCCAGCCGCAGGTCGTCACCGATCAGCACCGCATCCTTCACCGAGAGCACCACCGGGCGATCAGGAGGCACGGCAACAGCGGCCTGCCTGGCAGCCGGATCGGCGATCGGCCGAACCGGCAATGACGCAGGAGCCGCCTGAACGATCGGCCGTTGCTCTATTGATTGCGCAGTTGCAGACGGCTGCGACGAAGGCAGCGTGGTCACCGGCGCCGACGCTGCGACCGACGCATCCTGGAGCTTAGCGGCCTGATAGAGCCCCATACCCACGAACAGCGATACCAGCGCCGCCAGTGCGCCCAGGATCACGAGAAACAAGAAAGCCAATCGCACCATTCAGCGGCTCCGAAGTGCAGGTTCGGCCGGATTGTAACCAGATGCCCCCCGGAGGCACGAAGAATCGGAACTATTGAACCCGGCTCAGCGCGACTGTCCCCTCTGCGTGGCAGGCGGGACGCCTGCACCACAAGTGCCAAGACCAGGGACCGTTATCTGCTGCCCTGCCGCGCGCCCGGCCCCATCGTCATCCACAGGAATCGTCCGTATGGAATCCACCAGATCAGATCGTTCGTCAGTATCGTCAGGCCGGTGATCCCGGGCAGGCGGTCGTTGTGCCAGGCAATGAGCCATCCGATCGGACCGAAGATCTTGCCCAGAAATGCGACGATCAAGAAAGGTGCGTAGCGAATCGGGTCGGCGGCAAGGTACGCATAGCCGATGGCATACACGCCGACGATCATGCCGATGCACTGCCAGAGTTCGGGATAGTTCGGATCGGGCAGGCCCGCCCAGCGAAACGGAAGCAGCGGAAAGAGCACGACGAAGGTGCCCCAGATCGTGTTGTAAATCGCTGATGCGACGAATACGTAGCGATGGAAGCGCAGCTCGCGGGGAGAGATCATGCGGCGATCATACGCCGTCTAAAGGTTCGACAACCACAGAGAGATCACGACCGAGGCCCCGAGGTCTGCGACTCAGGTGCCACGGGTCGGCGGTACTCCGCAGACCCGTGTGCGAGTTGGGCCAAGACACGGGTCTCCGGAGTACCGGCGACCCGTGGCACCACTTCGCGAACCAACGCGGTTACAAAATGAACTTGCTCAGGTCCTCGTCCTGAACGATGTCGCCCAGCCGCTGCCGCACGATCTCGGCGGTGATGTGCACCTTCTTGTCCGCTATTTCCGGAGCGTCAAAGCTGATCGCCTCAAAAACGCGTTCAAGGATGGTGTAAAGCCGGCGGGCCCCGATGTTCTGGCTGCGCTTGTTCACGTCGAACGCCAGTTGCGCCATCGCTTCGACGGCGTCGTCGGCGAAGGTGACTTCCAGACCTTCGGTGCCTAACAGCGCAGAGGTCTGTTTCGTCAGCGAGTTCTTCGGCTCCCGCAGGATTCGCACGAAGTCGTCCTTCGTCAGATCTTTCAGCTCCACGCGAATGGGGAAACGACCCTGCAGTTCGGGCATCAGATCGCTGGGCTTGCTCTGGTGGAACGCGCCGGCGGCGATGAAAAGCACGTAGTCGGTCTTCACCGGCCCGTGGCGGGTGACGATGGTGCTACCTTCGACGATCGGCAGCAAATCACGCTGCACGCCCTGTCGGCTGACGTCGGGGCCGCTCTCCTTGCCCGTGCCGGTGACCTTATCGATTTCGTCGATGAAGATAATGCCCTGTTGCTCGACAAGCTCGATCGCCGATCGCGTGACACGGTCCTTGTCGATCAGCTTCTCGGCTTCCTGAGCGAACAGGATCCGCCGGGCGTCGCGTACGGTGAGTTTGCGATTGTCGCGGCTGCTGGGCAGGACGCGCTCGAACATCTTCTGCATCTGCGGGTCCATCTCCATGCCGGCGGTGCCGAGCACGCCGACCACGCTGGCGCGCTCTTCGATGGAGATTTCGATCATGCGATCTTCGAACTCGCCGGCTTCGAGCTGCTGGCGGAGCTTGTCGCGCGTGCGCTGCCGGCGAGCCGTGGCTTCATCGTCTTCGCCGTAGGATGGCCGATCTCCCTCGGGCAGCAGGTGGTCCAACAGCCGTTCCTGCACGTGTCGCTCGGCGGGCTCCTTTACCTGCTCGGTCAGTTCCGTTCGCACCATCGCAAGGCCGACATCGAGCAGGTCGCGGACCATCGATTCGACGTCCCGCCCGTGGTAGCCGACCTCGGTGTACTTGGTCGCTTCAACTTTGACGAATGGTGCCCCGGTGAGGGTGGCCAGTCGCCGGGCGATCTCGGTCTTGCCGACGCCGGTGGGGCCGATCATCAGGATGTTCTTCGGCGAGACGTCCGAGCGGACGTCTTCCGGCAGTTGCTGGCGTCGCCAGCGGTTACGGACGGCAACAGCGACGGCACGCTTGGCGTCGGCCTGGCCGACGATGTATTTGTCGAGCTCGGCGACGATCTGCTTGGGGGTGAGAACAATCATGGTTGTGGAAGGCAGCCGACGAGCTTCAGGACGTGATTCGGAAAGACTCCGCCAGGAGGAAACACTCAACCTCTGCGGCAACTCGTTCCGTGTGGATCGCCTTTAGGCACGCTCCGACAAACGCTTCGGCAATCGCCGGTCGGTCCGCTTCTTCGGCGCAATGATAGGTCTCCTGCATCACCCGCTCGACCCCCGCCGCCAGCCGCCACATGCCGGTCTTGCGCTCGAGTCCTTCGTGCTTCCAGGCGGATGTCCGGGCGGGATCGGCGAGCGATGGGTCGATGGCTGATTCGGCCGACAGCAGCATCGACAGGGAGATGAACCCATCCGCCGGGCGGCAATCGACGGCGAGCATCGCGAACGCCTGGTCGCCGACATGCCGGCGGAAATCCGCCAAGGTCATAGCGGCGATCTCGGATAACTCGTGAATCCAGTCGGGCGAGACGCCGGCGAATGGCATGCGACAACCGCTCAATTCTGTTGAGTCGGGTGGCATGGGCAAGCGTACTCGCTTGCCCGTGACGGTCGCCGACTGACATTCGACACGGGTACGGGGTACCGTTGCCCATGCCACCCAATCTATCCACCAGGCGCGCGGGCATGGGTATGCCCCTGCCACGAAAACGCTATTCCTTGTCTTCCGGCGGCGGTGTCAGTTGCACCTTCTCCGGCCATTCTGCCCCTTCGTTGATCCAGCGCTCGATCAGCGCAATCTCCGCAGGCTTCATTGCCGGCTTCTTCTGGGGCATGCGGCCTTCGGGATCCTTCGCCTTCATGAGCGAGACGATCAGCGACTGGTCTGCCTTGCCGGGAACAATCGGCGGCTCGTCCGATTCGCCGGGCGTGAAAGCCTTGGCCTTGGTGAGCATGCTGTAGGCCTTGGTCGGGCGGACGCCGTGGCATTTGGCGCAGTTGGCGTCGAACAGCGGCTTGATCTGTGTGACAAAATCGACCTTCGCCGGCTTGCCGCTGGCGGGCTTCTCGGGCGCTTTGGGCTTCTCCGGGGGCTTGTCCGCGGCGAGCACCATGGCGGCAGGGATGATCAGGGCGAACAGGGCAAGCGAGCGTTTGCGCAGCATGAAATCCTCCGAGGACGATTGTATCTGGTTTTGCGGGGAAGTCTCAGGGAAAGACGCTGGTGTCTTGCGACGGGCGTGACCCATTATCCACGCTATGTGGAATAAACGGCGTTCGCGCCGCGGAATCGCAGGCCGAAAGCCGGGACGACAATCTCGCTCACGGTAACTTCGGCTTGCTCAGCTTCTCCTCGAAAAACGCGAACGTCGTCTCGGCGGTGCGGATCAGTTCCTTACCGCCCCAGCCATGACCCAGGCCCAGCAACAATTCCAGCCGGCCGTCGACATCGTTCTTTGTCAGGGCCTCGACCATGCGGATGGCCTGTTTCCAGTTGACCAGGATGTCATTGGTCCCTTGGAAGAGCAGCATCGGCGCCGAATCGCGCCTGACATAGGTGACCGGCGATGCCTTCTTGTAGAGATCGGGCTTCTCGGTCAGCGTCCCGCCGAGAAACTTTTTCAGTATCGGGCTGACATCGGGGAAAATTTCGGGCGCGGTCAGGTCGGTGGGGCCAAAGAACGAGACAACCGCCTGTACCCTGCTCGACTGGTCGGCATACCCGCCGTCGCCCTCAAGTCCGTCGTCCTTACTGGTAACGCCGAGCAGCATCGATAGGTGTGCCCCGGCGGAAAAGCCGACCGCGCCGATGCGCCGGGGATCGAGCTTGAACGTGTCGGCGCTGTTGCGAAGAAAACGCACGGCACATTTCACATCGTTGACCTGGGCGGGGAAGACGGCGTCTGGGGCAAGCCGATAGCCGACGGTAACGGCAACGTACCCCTTGCCGGCGAGCGTTACCGCAAGGTCGTTGTGCTGCTCCTTCTTTCCGCCCGACCAGCCGCCGCCGTGAATAATCACGATGCAGGGTGCCGGACTAGTGATGATCTTCGGCCGGGCGAGATTGAGCGTCAGGTCCTTTCCGCCGCCCTTGCCGTAGACGACATCCGTCTGGAACTCGATGTTGGGCGGAATCTGGAGCGGTTGCGCCGCGGGTTGCTGTGCCGCGGCCGGGCGTATGACGGCGGAACAGACGGCGATCAACGCGACAACGGCGAATCGGAAATACATTCTCGGCCTCCGGTACAATTCTCATCAGACGGCGGTAGAACCTATCATGGGTGGAAGGCCGGGCCAACGCGTTTAGGGCGCGTCCGGCGGCCGTTGTCGGGTTGAAGACAGGAGGTCCTTGTGCCTGAGTTCAGTGTTGTCATCATCACCGCCCCGCCGCCGGGGCAGTCGGGCGAGTCGGCGGGGCCTACGGTCAAGATCGACGGGCGTGAGGCGCTGCTCCGCAGCGTGGAGTTGTTCCTCAATCGCTCCAACGTCAAGCAGGTATTGCTGGCATTCGACAACGCGCAGGCCGAAGAGGCGAAGCGCAAGTTCGGTAATCACCTGGCGTTCTCAGGGGTGAAGCTGGCATGGACCACCAACAAGTGGTTCGACCAGATCGTCGCGATGGCCGAGAAACTCGTTGCCGATACGTCGCACGTCATCGTGCACGATGCGGCCAGGCCGGCAGTGCCGTTCAGTGACATCGACGCGCTCATGGAAGCCGCGGAGAAGCATGACGCCGTGGCGCTGACGACGGCCCTGCAGGCACCGCTGCTCGAACTGGATGAAGGCGGCGGTGCAGTCGCGGCTCACCTGCCGTCGCGATACGTCCAAGTGCTGACGCCACAGGTCTTCAGCCGGGCAAAGTTCCTTGAGATAGCCAAAACCAGGAAGGATGTTCACCCGTCGCAACTTAAGACGGTGACGGGCTCGGCTTTGAACGTTCGAGTCGGCGGCAACGGCGACGCCGGCATGGTCAAGGCGATGCTGGGGATGCTGCCTAAACCGAAGCTTAAAGCGCTCAGCAATCCGTTCGAAGAGGCGCAGTGGTAGCTGAATTCAGGGTGAAGGCAGAGTCGAAACGCCGGAGCCAATCAAGAGAGCGATGAGTTCTGAAACGCCGGTGCGCACACACAACACCCGCGTTCAGAACTCATCGCTCTTTTTCGATCGCAATCTAACGCCATCAGTTCTGATCGGCCGCCGCGTTGGGAGCCCGACGACTGGCCATGCGACGCCAACGGGTCGGCGTCAGGCCGGTCGCCTGCTTGAACCGGCTCGTAAAGTGGCTTTGGTGGGCAAAGCCACATTCCTTGGCAATGGTCGCGAGCTCTTTCTGGCCGGACAGCAGATCGGACTTGGACTGCTGAATCTGGCAGGCCAGCATGTATTGCTTGGGCGTCATACCCAGCAATTCGGTGAAACGGCGGTGGAAATGGAACGGGCTTAGCTTCACCTGCTGGGCGATCTCGGTGAGCGTCGGGCCCCTGCTGTACTCGGCATACATGAACTTGACGGCCGGGATCAGCCGGGACAGTTCCGGATCCGCCTGGAAGTCAGAGACCCGCACGCCGTTCCAGTCGGTGCAGTCCGGCTGAAGGCAGAAGAAGATGGCGGGGCCTTCGCCGAGCGCGGGATACTTCTTGTAGACCACGCGATTGAACACCCACCGGTCGCCATGGCTATCGGGTACGGTGATGCGCTGCAGATCGACATCAAGCCCGCTTTGGGCGGCCAACTGCTGACGGGCCTGCTCAATCAGTTGGGCACGGAGACCTTCGTCAACGCCGTCCAGGCCCTCTGTCGGGGTGAGCGGCTTGAGGTGCGAATCGAATACGGTAAGGCTCAGGGCCGGACGCGCTACCAGCTGGTGGGCCGCAGCGCCGGTGCGACGGGCCTGCCTGGCTGCAGCCAGATCAACCTCAAACACCTTCACGGCACGCTGTAACGTCTCGATTTCTTCGGTGGTAAAGTCGCCCTGTTCGGCGGTACGCAGCAAGTGAATCGACCCAGGGTAGCCTTCCAGAACTGGTCCGGAAAGCGGCAGCGCCAAGACGTACTTGATGCCCATCGGGGCGAGGATGTTCTTGACGTAGCCGTTGCGCGAAGCGGCCTCGTCCGTGAAAACATCACTGAGACGCACCGGCTCGCCGCCAAGGATCGCCTGCCACGACAGTCGATCTTCGGCATGCAGGCCCTCGCCGTAGCTTCGCATGACCGTTTCCGACACGTTCAGCGGCTGCGTGATGTGCAGACCACCGCGGGGCAGGCTGGTGATCACAAGTCCCTGCGCAAACGAGGCATGTGGCTTGAGCAGGTCCAGTAGCTGACGACTTGTTACAGATTCTCTTGTCACGGGGGTCACGTAAAACTCTCGATTCTCGCCTTCCGACGCAGATGACTCTCTTAACGGGGTGTTAATTTCAATCACCTGTTTTATACGTACACGACAGGATTAGGGTCGTCATTGCGCAAAATTTTGTTCCTTGTATCCAGATTCCTGTCTTATACATCGGCTATCGCCCCCAACTCCTTTACATACCAATACTTGCTTGTTTCAGATGGGTGTGAAATGACCTGACCAAATGCACCGTGTTGTGAATTTTCCACATTCGGGCGTGGCTCACGGGCATCATTCGTTGCAAACGGACCACAGCAGTTTATTGGAACCAGCAGATCTGCTTGATTGAGAGGTCTTTTAAGCTCTGGTCGGTTTGGGCACGGCCATTGCGTGAGGGGTCGCGTCGCCGGGAATTCCTAAGTCGCGAGGAAAACAATGTTCGCTGCCCCCATCCTCCTGCTGACCCACCCCTCTTTTCAGGCGCGCAAGACGCGCATCTTCCTATTGTCGCTCGCCACCTTTATGGCGCTCTGCTAAGCCTGCGACGTTCGCATTGGCCAACTATTCCGATTTCTTGCGGCCTTCCGGGCTGACCCCATAAATCTGCAACTGGTGTGACAGCGGTTCAAATCCGTGCTCGCGACAGATCTCTTCGCGGAGCCGACGCACCTTTTCACTGCTGAACTCGATTACCTTCCCCGTGGCGACGCAAATAAGGTAATCGTGGGTCTGCCGGCCGGCGACTACTTCGTAGTAACTCTGCTTGTTGTCGAGAAAGACCTGTTTGACGATTCCTGCATCCTGCAGGTGGGTCAGCGTACGGTAAGCGGTCGCCCGGCTTACCCGGTGGCCGAGCGCCTTCAGATCATCAACGAGCCGCTCGGCATCGAAAAGGCTGTCCTTTCGCAGGACCGCATCAAGGATCATCGCGCGCTCCGGCGTGAACTTAAGGCTCTGCCCGTGCAGATACCTGCGAAACACCGCGCAGATGGGTTCGTAAGGTCGTGACTCCGGTGCCGCAGTGGCATGTACTCTCGGAATGTGGTTCAGGATTCGTGAGGATTCGGCCATAGGTGGTGTCCGGAACGAACTGGTACGCAAAGAGTAGTCCCACGCACCGACGCCGGCAACGCGTTTGGCGAGTTCCGCGGGAAAGCTCGCGACGGCTGCGCGGTTGCCAGTTGTTGGTACAGGTCTGATTCGCTATCTTCCGTCCATGGTTGACGACGCCCAGCGCGCCGGAGGAGGCGACGGGAAGGCTGATCGCCAACATTGCGATCCCCTGGTACCAAGCAGTCCCGCGAACGCGCGCGACGAGCGGCTCTTTATTGGTGCCATGAGCGGGACCTCGGCCGACGGGGTCGATGCGGCCCTGGTGGCGGTCGGCGGCTTTGGCCGGATCGATAGCGCCGCGCCCCCCAATTACACCTGCCGCCTGCTTCGCCACGTTCACGTTCCCTACGACGACTGGCTCAGGAACGCTGTCTGCACCATGCGGCAGAACGGCGGAAGCGATCTGCGCACGCTCGCCCGCGTCACCCGCGACGCGTCGCTTTGCTACGCAAAGGCGGTTCATGAGCTCGTAGCCGCCGAAGGGCTCGCCTCCGTCGAGATTTCCGCGATCGCCGCCCACGGGCAGACGATCTTCCACGCCCCGCCTTGCACGATGCAGTTGTTGGATCCTTCCCTCCTGGCGGCCGAAACCGAATGCAGTGTCGTCAGCGACTTCAGGCGGGCCGATTGCGCGGCCGGCGGACAGGGCGCGCCGCTTGTGCCGTTCGCCGACTACATCCTGTTCCGCGATCCCGTCAAATCACGTGTGCTTCTGAACATCGGCGGGATCGCGAATGTGACCTACCTGCCGCCCGGCGGCGGCCCGGCAAACGTCATCGCTTTCGACACGGGCCCTGGCAACTGCGTCAGCGACCACCTGATGCGCCTCTACGACCCCCAGGGCCCGGGATTCGACCGTAACGGCGAGATCGCGAAGAACGGCCAGGCGATCTACCCGCTCATGAGCCTGATGCTCTCCGACCCCTATTTCCAGGCATCTCCCCCCAAGAGCACTGACGGCCCGGCGATGATTCAGCTCTTCGCCAAGGCCTACGAGACCATCGGCCGTAACTTTCCGTTCGAGAATCTGATGCGGACGGCGTGCCTTCTGTCGGCGACAACGATCGCCGACGCCATCCGCCGGTTCTGGCCCTTCCCCGATGAACTGATCGTCAGCGGCGGCGGCACCAAGAACGCCACCCTGATGTGCCTGCTGAAGCAACCCCTGGGCGACATGCCGGTGCGAACCTCGGACGAATTGGGAGTGCCCAGTGACGCGAAAGAAGCGATGGCATTTGCACTCCTTGGCGCGGCGACGATCGACTGCGTGCCCGGCAATATCCCCACCGCAACCGGTGCGAAAAAAGCCGTCGTTTTGGGAAGCGTCACCCCAAAACCGTAGGGTCCGCCTTGGCGGACGCGATGGGCCTCGGCACGGCACATGTCTTTCGGCAGGCAATGCCCGCCCTACAAAAGGACATCCGCAATTCCGAGCGTTCCCAGGACGATGCTGATCACCCCGTTAATCGTAAAGAACGCCAGCCCCACCTTCGAAAGATCATTCGGTTTCACCAACAGATGCTCGGTGAGCAGCAACGCGATCGCCAACCCGACGCCAATGAAATAGAGCGTCCCCAGTGGCGGCCTCGCCGACAGTCCCAGCACGACGAGCATGGTCGCTGACAACAGGTGGGTCGCCCGGCTGATCCAGAGGGCATTGGCGATCCCCACCTTCGCCGGAACCGAGAACACGCCGGTCGCGACGTCGGAAGCGTAGTCCTGGCAGGCGTAAATGATGTCAAATCCGGCGGTCCAGCAGAGTACTGCGCCGGCCATCCAGAACGGGGGCGCATCAATCGACCCACGAATCGCGACCCAGGCACAGATCGGTGCCAAAGCCAAAGCCGCGCCAAGGTAGTAGTGGCAGAGGCGGGTAAATCGCTTCAAGAACGGGTAGCTGCAGAGGAACAGCAGTACTGGCAGGCCGAGCAACACGGGCAGAGGATTGCGGTCGAGAATGTAGAACCCGTAGCACGCGGCCATGAATGCCCCGGTGCATACGACGCCGACGGCAAAATAGAACACCGGCGACAGCGCGCCCGATGGAATGGCCCGTCGAGCCGTGCGGGGATTGAGCTTGTCGAGCCCCGCGTCCAGCAGCCGATTGGCGGCCATCGCGAGCGTTCTGGCGGCGATCATGCAGATGATCACCAGCGAAATCTGACCGACACTCGGCATGCCTGAAGGCAGTTTCGACGCCGCGAGGAAACTGCTCAGCAGAGCAAACGGCAGCGCGAAGACCGTATGGCTGATCTTGATATCGCCCGCAAACACGCGGAGTTTCTGACCGATTGAGATCGGCGAAGCGGGGAATGGAGATGTCGGGGCGGAGGTCATGCTTGCCGAAGAGTCTAAGGCAGACGCCGTCAATCGAAAACGCCGGCCGGCCCGGCGCATCACTTGGCAGACAAGGTGAAGCCAAAACGCAAAGCCGGAACGCTGCGACGGAATGGTGGTCTTCGCCTTGTTGAAGGCCGGTGGCTACATCGTCTGCATCGGTGGCCGGACGACCTTGGGGTCCCACCGCGTATCGAGGGAATGTTTGACGCCGACGAGATCGAGCAGTTTGCCGGCGACGAAGTCGACCACCTCCAGCACGGTTGTCGGATTAAGATAGAAGCCGGGGTTCGCCGGGCAAAGAATCACACCGGCATCGGAGAGCGCTTTGTAGTTGTTGATGTCGATCGGCGACAGTGGCATTTCGCGGTGGACGACGATGAGCCGGCGGCGTTCCTTTAAGGTCACCGCGGCAGCCCGGCTGATGAGGTTGTCACCCAGGCCATGGGCGATTTCGGCGAGCGTATTACTGGAACAGGGGACGACGACCATGCCGTCATGGAGAAACGAGCCACTCGCCAACTTGCTGCCAACGTCGTTGTAGTTGTAGAGGGTGATCGTGTGGTCGTCAGTCCCGGCGAGCATGGGGAGATTAACAGTCTCCATGCCCAGTTCATCGTGCAGCAGCCGCCGGCCCAACGGCGAGACAACCAGATGGACGTTCACGCCGGCCTGTACGAGGCCTTGGATGAAACGCTGAGAGTACAAAGCGCCGCTGGCGCCGGTGATGGCGGTGACGATGTCCATGACGCCCACAGTGTAGTGGTCTTCGAGCCCATTCGGCTTTCAAATCCGCCGGACGCCGGCACTCTGACCATTACGCCTTCTTGACGCCCCGGTAGCAGATGCAGACACCGAACGTCATCGCGTGCTGCGAGATGTCGGTGAACCCGGCGTCGTTCATCATCCCCCGCATTTGGTCGCGTCCAATAAACGTATTCACCGACTCCGGCAGGTACTTGTAAGCCCCGCTCTTGTCGCCGGAGATCAGCGTCGCGGTTCGAGGCAGGATCTGGCGGAAGTAGAAGTTGTACAAGCCGCGCAGCACGGGGTTCGTCGGCAGCGAGAACTCCAAAATGATGAGCCGTCCGCCGGGACGGAGAACGCGGTAGAACTCGCGAATCGCCTTGGCCGGGTCGGCGACGTTACGAATGCCGAACGCGATCGAGACGACATCGGCCGAGGCGTCGGGCAGGGGGAGGCGTTGGGCGTCGCCGTTGAGGAAACGGGTGGTCGATCCGAGGAAGGTCGGGGCTGGATGGCTTCGGACTGGAGCGGACGCGGCACCGGCCTTCAACCGGGCAATCGGCAGCATCTCAAAGGTGTAGTCGATCCCGACGATCTGACCTTCGCGCGGACCGTCAGACCCCGTTCTGGCAGCGACGGAGTAAAGGCCGTTCGCGTACTTCAATGTCAAATCACCCGTCCCACACGCCACGTCCACCACCCGATCCGTCGGCGTCAAATTCGATAGCTTCACCGCCTTGCGCCGCCAATACTGATCGACCCAAAGGCTATGCACGCGGTTGTTCAGGTCGTAGCTCGGCGCGATCGCCGCGAACATCCTCTGGACGCGTTTCTGCTTGTCGGCGACGGCGTGCGGGTTCTGCAGGAGGTTGTCATCCCACGCGACGGCGGTGCTGCCTGTGGACGGTGCGGGTTGGGGCGGTGTCGAGGTCATGAGCGAGTTCCGCAGTATATGCAATCACAGCGCTTTGTGGACTTTCAGGAATCGACGAACCATCAAGCGACCTGACACTGCCTGAGTGGGACGGATCAGATTCCGTGCCACGGGTTTCCATCTCGTGCTGGCGATGTCGGGCTGACGGTCCAACCCTCATCCTCAGTGATCTCACTCTGCGTCTATCCGGAATGAACGAAGAGCGGGCTGTTGAGGATGAAAGTCCTACGATTTCAACGTCGCCAGCAACGCTTGGGAAGCTGTGTAACGTAAAGTTGTACAGAACTTCTTACGGACGCTCGTATCCACCGATGTCACCCACCCGCTCCGTCCGATACAATGAGTCGTCGTACCGCGTTCCTCGGAAGGTGTCTTATGTCCGAACTCGTTTACATCAACGGCGAAATCATTCCCATGGCCGACGCCCGCATCGGCGTCGAGGACCGCGGCTACCAGTTCGCCGACGGGGTCTACGAAGTGTTCCGGCTGTACAACGGCCGGCCGTTCACCTTCAAGGAACACCTGGACCGCCTCGAACGCTCCGCCGCGGGGATCAAACTGGCGTTGCCGACGCCTCGAACCGAACTCGAAGCCGGGCTGCTGAAGCTGGTCGATCGCAGCGGCGTTCGCGAGGGCATGATCTACCTGCAGGCGACCCGAGGCGTCGCACCGCGGAACCATGTCTTCCCCGAAAGCCCGTCCGGAACGGTCGTCGCCTACTGCCGTCCGCTGCCGCCGATCCCCAACCCCGGCGAGGGGGAAGGCGCCAAACTGATGGCCGTCCCGGACGAGCGATGGAAGCGCTGCTGGATCAAGTCCATCGCACTGCTGGCCAACGTCTTGGCCAAGAACGAAGCCGTCAGCCAGGGCTACGACGAAGCGGTGTTCGTTGAGAACGGCGTGGTCACCGAGTGCTCGGCGAGCAATGTGTTTGCGATCATCAACGGCAAGATCGTGACCCACCCCGTGGGTTCTAAGGTGCTTCCCGGCATCACCCGCGAAGTACTGTTCCAGTGTGCGGCGGAGTTGAAGATCGAAGTCGACGAGCGGACGCTGATGGAAAGCGAGGCCGTCCGCGCCCAGGAACTGTTCATCACCAGCACCACGAGAGAGATCAGTTGGGTCGCCCGCTGGAATGAAAAGTACATCGGCCAGGGCCGTTGCGGGCCGCTGACGGCGAAACTCCACCGCGCCATTCAGCAGCGTGTCCGCCAGGAGACCAACGGCTAAGCCGGCATCTTCCCAAGGTGTTTGGCTACCCGCGACACGGCCGGTTTTACAGCACCCATTCCACCGCGTCGCTCACGTCGATCGCCTTGCCCGTTCGGCTGCTTTCTCTCGCGGCATCCAGCACCGCCATGGTGCATAACACACTCTCGGCTCTGACGGCCGGTTCACCTTTGCCCTGGACCGCGGCGGCGAACTGCTCCCAGATCTGCGTTTCGGTCAGCCCGGGATCGGACTTGGGTAGGTCGATTGGCGCGATTGCCATCTCGGCCGTCAGGGGGCCTGTCGCCGGTGCCGGGGTATGGCGGAGATGAGCCCAGGCCTTGGTGTCGAACGCGGCCGAGTGCGGGCTGCTCGCCGAGCCGCGGGTGCCATCGAGCCGCCAGCGGTCGAGCGGGGTTGTGGTCGTGGTGTTGATCTCGCACAGACCGGCGACACCATTGTCGAAGTCGATCAGCACCCGGGCAAAGTCGTCGCAGTCGTTCGTCCAGACATTGCCCCGGAGTTGGGCATAGACGCGGACGGGCTTTGCCGGCCAAAGCAGTCGCCAGAGCTGGTCGACAAAGTGTGAGCCCCAGTCGTACAGCCCGCCGCCGCCGAAGCTGGCCTCGTTCCGCCAACCGGGGCGGTACTCCTTCGCCGCCGGCCCGACGCAGCTAGCCCACTGGCCCAGGCGGCTTTCGACGTTGATCAGTTTCCCCAGTACCCCGGCTTCGACGGTTTTCTTTACCGTCAGGAAGTCGATGTCCCAGCGACGGTTGTGGAAAACACTCAGGACGAGGTCCTTCTGCCGAGCGAGCGCGACGAGCTGCTTGGCCTGCGGCAGGTCGAGCGCCATGGGCTTTTCCACCACGAGATGCCTACCGGCGGCCAGGGCAGCGGTTGCATGCTCGACGTGCATCGCCGTCGGCGTCGCGACCAGGACTGCCGCGACTTGCGGATCGGCCAGTAGTTCGGCTGGCGTCGCGTAAACCCTTAGTCCGCGCTCCCGGGCGATGGCCTGCCGGGCCGGCGTGGCGTCGGCAACGGCGATCGCACGCGCGTTGGTCGCCTGGGAAAGCCAGGCGGCGTGCTCCGCGCCGATACGGCCGAAGCCGATGATGCCCACACCGACCAAACTCTCAGACATCTCGAATCTCCTGCATCACTGCCGAATGACTGGTCACCCACTTCGACTTGCCCGCAAGCATCTCAACGGTTCAATTCCGACTTCCCGCCGGTCTTGCTCACCACTCGAATCTCGCCGATCACCATTGTCTTATCGATCGCTTTGCACATGTCGTAAATCGTCAATGCGGCGACAGAAACGGCTGTCAGCGCTTCCATTTCGACGCCCGTCTTGGCGGTGATACCGGCAATCGCCCTGATATAGATCTTCGCCGGCTCGCCTTCGGCCGGTTCCAGATCCGGGATGTCGAAATCGACCTCCACGCTCTCGAGCGGCAATGGGTGGCAGAGGGGGATCAGTTCCCCGCACCGCTTGGCCGCCATGATGCCGGCGATGCGGGCGGTGTTCAGGACTTCGCCCTTGGGAACGTGCTGCTCGGCGATCGCCCGCAGGGTTGCCGGCTGCATCGTCACAGATCCCTCGGCGACGGCACGGCGTGCGGCCACGGGTTTGTCGCCGACATCGACCATTCGGGCGGCGCCCTTTTCGTCGAGGTGGGTCAATCGCGGATTGTCGGTTTGTTCTGGCTGAGACACGGAACCTCCGTCGAAAGCTCAGTTTGCCGCAAGGGTGCCACAAGAGCAAAGCGAACGGGCGACTAGGTCGAAACGTAAAACACGTTGATACGCGTGAGGGGACCGCGTCGAGGCAATGATTCGGTAACGCAGCGCCATTGCATTGCCAACCAGACCCGACCGTGTCCGGTCCGATAACGGGTTTCCCATCGCGAGGAACGTTGTTTTCCCTTTAAGGCGGTCGATCATCTGGTAGACTCAGGGACTTATCCATTTGGCCGGGAACGGTCGGCCGCGGGTACCGGTGGAGGACTGGTATCCAAGTTTCGGCATCGTCACGAGTTCGGTGTACCCAGAGCGATAGAGGCAAGCGCCCGCGTCGCCCTTTCCGGCGGCCAGATCGGTCAGCGTAAGGACAGGCTCCCTGATGGCATCGTCAAGTTCTTCAAAACGCCCCGCAGGTTCCAGTCGAACCGCCGCGACTCCGCCTCCGGCCGTTGACGGCCCGACCCTCTTGCCGCATGGCAAGCATCGCGGCAAGCCGGGGATGACGCTGAACCGCCCGTTCACGCTCGCCGGGGCCCGCAACCGCGCTCATCTGCACCTGGTCAGCAGCAGCGTCAGCAAGTGTCACGCTGCGATCATCCACGACAACGGCCGCGTCTACATCCGTGACCTTTGCAGTCGAACCCACGTTTACGTCAACGGACGGGTCATCCACGAGATGGAGCTGACCGACGGCGATCTGCTTCAGATCGGGTCGTTCACCTTCAAGTTGCAGCACCCTTCGGCCGGGGCCGAGGTTCCGTCTCCGGCACCGGGACAACTGGTCGAAGCGAACAACGGCGGCGGCGTGCTGCCGCTGGACGGTCGCACGACCGTCATCGGTCGTCGCGCCGGCTGCGACCTGCATATTGACGACGAGCGCGTTTCCACGATCCACGCCATCATCTTCGAACTCGACGGCTTGCGCTACGTTCGCGATCTGGGCTCGCGCACCGGTACTTTCGTCAACGGCGTCGCCGCCCATCAGCAGCCACTGAACCTCAACGACCGGCTGCGCGTGGGGCCGCGCGAGTTCATCTATCGTCCGGCTGAATCCGGGACTGGCACATTCGAGGACATCACCGAACTGGAAGACCTCGTCGGCACGGCTCGCCTCGGGCATGACGAGCTGCTCGGCTTTACCTCCGCCGGACAGCCCCAGGGTTCGCGTCAGACAGTCGCCGAGCCGGGCGTGCCGGCGCAGGACGGGGAAGCGACCAGCAACGGTCATCCGTCGCACGATGCCATGTCGGTGGCAGGAGCGGGGTTGGGCCTGGCAGGTGCTGCCTATGGCGGGCTTGCCGAGGCCGATCTGGTTCCCCTGGCCGACGAAGACGATCTCATTCCTCTGGCACCCGAGCCCTCACGCAGTGCAGCACCGACGGTCGCCGCGGTGGCGCCGGTGGCGTTGCCCGAGCCGATCGATCTTGACGCCGACCCCGACATGAACGGCGTCACCTCGGCCGATACCGTCGGCCTGTCCGTTCCCGGGGCTCGGCCGGCGGCCCCCCCGACGATTTCGCCGATGGTGGAGGACCTTTCGGCGGCGTCTCCTGTCGTCGACGCGTCGACCGAAGACTTCCCGTCCGATGAGGTTGAAGCTGCCGCCGAGTCCATGCATTCCGCCGACTCGGTCGAAGAGCCGGCAATCGACGACGACTTTTTCGCGGAACTTCGGCAAGGTGCCGGTGAGCCCGACGAAGTGGCAGCGCTCGCCGAGTGGCCCGAAGTTGAAGGCGAAGGTCTCACCGCAGAGACTGCCGCGCCCGAGGCCGAACCGATTGCCGACACCGAGATCGATGCCGACATCGGCGGAGCGACATCGCCGCCCGCGGAAACGCTGACTCAGGCCGACGAGGTGTCGCACGACGTCATCCGTTCGACAGCAATCGAGGAGCCGCTCCCCGAGGCACCGGCTGACCAGTCTGCTGCCGCCGGCGAATCGCAGCCCGCCGACATGGTCGAG
This sequence comes from Humisphaera borealis, assembly GCF_015169395.1. Taxonomy (GTDB): domain Bacteria; phylum Planctomycetota; class Phycisphaerae; order Tepidisphaerales; family Tepidisphaeraceae; genus Humisphaera; species Humisphaera borealis. The sequence continues at coordinate 4,453,618 of NZ_CP063458.1, read as the reverse complement.
TTCCCCGAGATGGACGACCTGGGGATGTCGGCCCATGTCATCGGCGTGATGCCCGCCCAGTGGGCCCGCGGGCCCGAAGCAACGCCGCTGGCCGTCGATCCTGCCGACGCATCGGGCACCTTTCCCGCCGACCCGCAGGTCGCCAGTCCGGCGGATGTCCTGGATCACGAGCCGACGCTGGAAGCACCCGCAGACGCTCCACACTGGACCGATTTCGAAGAGAGTTCGCCCCCTAAGTCTGACGAGCTCTCGACCGACGATGTAGTGGCCGAAAGTGCTGTGCCCACCTACGACACGCCAATGTCGAGAGGGGTGTTCGAGTCGGCGTCACCACTTGAGCTGACGCCCGAACAGCCGGTCGACACGGCGGTCGACATGGCGGCCGAGCCCGAGGCTCCTTCCGCTGACGGGACCGCCGGCGCAACGGACGATGACTTCGCCGCCGCGATCGACTGGGATATTCCCCCAATCGAGGAAGCACCGGTATCGGCGGCGACAGTGTCGGGGCCGGATCTGGATGCGGCGTCTTCCACCATCGATCCGGAACAATTAGACGTGGCCGAGATAGAGGCCGGCGACATCGACCCAAGCCTGACCGAAGAAGGGCTTCCTGCCATCGGTCCGGGCGTCATCGCCGCCGGTGACATTGACCCCGACGCACCCCTCGAGACTGAACTCTTCCCCGGCGATGCACGGGCCGTCGCCTCGACACCTGCCTTGCCTCCGGAGGAGGCTGACGTCGGTTCCGACATCTCGGACCAGCCGGAACTTGATGCGGCGATCGACTTCGCCGCACTTGATGCCGCGGCGGCGAACATGCCGTCGTTCGAGTTCCCGACTTCGTTCTCGCCGGCGATCGCCAGCCCGACGACGACCGCGAAGGACGATCTCGACACGGGGCTCGATTTCGTAGAGGAGACTCCACCGTCCGGCACGACGCCTGGCGCAGGGCACCTCGACTCGCTCTCGACCGTAACGGCGAGCGCGCAAGCTCCAGCGAATCTCTCCGCAACGGCCGCCTCACTCGCTCCAGTCGCGGCGCCGGCAGTCGTCGGCGCTGTAACCGTCGCCGGAGTTGCTGCAGCCGCTGTGACGGCAGTACCTCCCCAGACGGCGGGCAAGCGATCTCTGTGGAGCCGCCTGTTCGGCCGAAAGCCCGCTCCAGAGACGGCATCTGCTGCACCACTAGCAGTCGCGCCGGTCTCCACAGTTGTCGTCACGCCCGCCCCGGAGGCGGCGCCAGCAACGCCGGTACGCGCCGCGTTTGACGTCGATGAGGCGATGGTTGATTCGCTCGATCGCGAACTGGAAGCCACGCCGGTGACGGCCGAAGATTCGTCAATGGACTTGGGACGCGGCGACATGAGCTGGCCGCCGGTGCCGCAGGCACCCGCCGTTGCCGTATCCCATGCCGGCACGACCGATGAACCGACGCCCGTCGAGGGCATTTCGACTCTCGAAGGCAATACGCCACTTGAAGAAGTCACACCCGTCGATGATGCCCTTCTCGACGACGGACTGGCATTCGAACCCGCGACCGAACTGACCGCCGACGACTCGGCGGCCGGCGCTGGCAATATTGATATTGATGCGACTGCCTCGATGCCAGGCGGACACTCGATGCCGGTCGAGTTCCCCTCGTCCGGATCGCCGGACGCGGCGACCGCCGACAACGAGAATGTCGCCGCTCCCGACGAGCAGCTCCCGTCCGCGCCGGAAAACGAGGCTCCGCGTCCACTGCCCACGATTGGCGTGGCCGAGATAACGTTGTCGGGCGTCGGCGGGCACGGGGGACAGCTGGTCCTCAGCGGCTTCGGACCGGTCGACCAGATGTGGGGCATCTCGACCGGTGCGCCCATGGATTTTTCCGGTTTCCACGAACCGACAACCGCCGAAACGCCTGCGGCCGAAACCACCCAGGAATCGGCGTCGCACGGGGAGCCTACCGACGCCGTAGGCTTCAATCCTTCCATCGAGGTTCCTACCGGGGACTTGTCAGGACCGGGCGACGCAGACTTCTCGTCGATCTCGACGACGCCGATGGTAGGTTTCGATACCGCCTCGGCCGCGATCAGCACCGACATCGCGCCAGCCGGCGCAGCCGCTCTGACGGACCAGCTTCCCGATGGATTTTTCGAAGAGTTGATCGACGCCCACACGCCCGTTGATGAACCACCGCCGGTGGCTTCCGAAAGCGTCACGGACGAAACATTCGTCGAGCCGTTGGCTGAATCTCCACTGGACGTTGCACCGAGTGAGCCGGCGGCGTTGGAATCGCCGGCGGCGGAGCTTTCGACTACAGAGCCAACGCACCCGACCGACGACGCCGCAGGGCGTTCGTTCGAGACGCCGACCGTGGGCATGCCGGAGTTCGATCCGTTCTCGCTGCACGGGCGAGACCAGGGAAGTTTCTTCGGCGGCATGCCGCTGTCGCTGGGTTCGCTTCAGCCCCAGGAGCCGCCGCGCCCAGCGCGACCGCGCCTGCCGTTCGGCGACCGCCCGGTCACAATGGACACCCGCGCCGACGTGTTGGCCGAAGTAACGATGGTTGAACCTGAAGCGATGCCCATGTTCGGCGCACCGCTGCCGCCTGGTGCTCGCGACGAGACACGGTTCACGCCACTGCGATCCGATCTCGTGCCAATACACGACGACGACTTCGGCGGCGGGGCCTTGCTGACCCAATCGCATCAGGTGACGCCCCCAGCTTCCGGCGAACCGGCCCAACCCGCCGGCGGAACCCTCGCCAACGCCGCCGCCACAATGCCTCCCGACATGATGGCGTCGCAGTCGACTGAGACTGCTGCTGAACCTCCGGCCAGCGAGATTCCGGTAGACGTAGCGGAAACCGCTACCCATTTCGACAGCGAATTGTCGGCCGACGAAGGCAGTCAAACTCCGGTGTTCCCGCCGGAACTTCCTGTCGCCGGCGAAGCAACGCTCCCGCAGCACGATCTCCACGAGACTCCGATCTCGCCGGTGGGTGCGGACGACGCTTTTGAAGATCTGCTGGACGATCTCCAAACCCCTTCCGTTGATCCTGTCGATTCACCGTTGCCCGAATGGACGCCGACCGCAGAGCACACAGCAGGTGACCTGTTCGATGGAGACGCCTCCTCGCCGGCTGAAGCAGTCGCGGCAGATCAGACACCGTCAGTGTCGCCGCCCGAGGCCGGGGTTTTTGAAGAAGTCACCGTCGTAGACGAATTTCTCCCGGAACAGGATCTACTCCTCACCGACGCCCATGACCCGCTGTCGGCGGGCGTGCCGGCGGTGATGGAGATGCCGCTGGAAGAGCCACCGCCGCTGCCGACCGACGCCTCGGAACTGCCCTCGTCCGCTGGCGAGCCGGCCTTGTTCGCCGTGGCAAATCCGGAACCTGTCGCCGAAGACCTCTACGAAACACTGGACCTGGATTCGGACGATTTCCCGGCCGAAGCACCCTCGACCGAAGCGATCCGCGACGAAGGTCCAGCGCCATCGAACGAGTCGGAACCACTGATCTCAGACTCATTCGCGTCGCCCACGACGATTTCCGAGTCGCCGTTATCCGAGCCTCCGATATTCGAAAGCGTCGAACTCGAGGAGGCCACGGCGTCCGACGTGTTTGCAACCAATCGCGTAACGCCGGACACCCAGCCGGCGGATGGCTTCTCCGCCGCAGCACCGCTGCCAGCGGAACAGTCGTTCGGGGAGTTCGATCCGCCCCCGGCTGACGCTCGATCTGCGGAAGGTGCACCGGAAGTTCCGCTCGACGACGACTGGCACGTGTCGGAAGCGGAACTGATGCACGACGAACCGGCGGTGGAATCGCCCGAGCCGGCTTTTGTCGCCGAGCACGTTGAAAGCACATCGATCGGCTTCCTCCCCCCGCCCGCCACGGCTGACGGAGAGTCGACGATTGCCGGGGACTTTGCCGAACCCACGCCCGTTGTGACGATTCCGGGCGAGAAGCATGAAGTCGAAGCTTCATCGCAGGAAGAAGCCGCTGCATCCGACCTCTTCTGGTCGAAGCCAACATCCCCGGCACTGTCGTCAGCAGAGCCTGCCTCCGCCGAAGCAATCTGGGCTGATAAGCCAGCGGTACAGGAAATGGAGACGGCTCCCTCAGCGGTTCCCGAGCCCCATGTCACGCCCACTGACGGTGCGGCATCGGTTGATATGCTGGAAGACTGGAACGTTGCCCCCGTAGAGCCCCCCGAGTCGCAGTCTGCCAGCTTTGAAGCCGCAATTGAGCCGGATTCCTCCGCGCAGCCACTGGGCGGAGACGTCATCGAGGCCGAAACGATCGACGACGACGTCAGGACCGACAATTCTTTGCTGGAATCGAGCCCCAGCGAAACGACATCCCTCGTCGCCCCAGCGGGCGATTTCGCGGGGTCGTCGGAATGGTTCGACCTGCCCGAACTGGTTGAGGTGGAAGAAGTCCAGGAGCCGCAGGACATTGCCGAGGCCGGCTCGGCGACGACCGTCGCGACCACGTTGCCGGTCGACATTTTTGACTTGCCTGCGGACAGCTTAGAGCTCTCCGGGACTGCCCCGGTCGAGGTTTCGGTCGAAGCCGTTGCCACCGAGCCGGTGACGCCATTGGAGCAGCCTGAGTTTGTCTCGCCAGTCGCTGACGACATCAGCCCGGCGGCCGCCGAGGAGCAGTTCCCAACAGCATCAGCATCGACCACCGCCGGCGAACCCGGCTTCGAAGAAAGCCGGCCGGAAGAAGGCACGACGCAAGCCGCGGATGCCGTCGCGACTGGACTTGCCGGCGTAGACGCACTGGCACCCACGGCTGCTGGTGGAGTTCTTGCCGCGGGTGCGGCAGCGGCGGCTCTTTCCCCTGGAAAGAAGCCGGGCATGGCCGCCAAACCGCGTCCGCTGATCCGTCCCGCGGGGATGAGCAAGCCGGGAATCGCCAAGGCCGTCCCGCGACCGGCGAAGCCCCCGGTCGGCCGCACGCCGACCGGCCCCGGCACGGCAGCACCTCTTGCCCGCAAGTTCGACAAGCCCGTCGGCCCGCGTCGCGTCATCGCGGCCAAGCCTGCCGCAACGCCAGTGTCCCCCGGTTTCCGTCCACCGGTGGTCCCCGCAGCGCCTGCTTCGAAGGCTGAGGCAACCCCGGCAGGCCCTTCGCTGCCGGCCCGTCGCTCGGCCAATACACCGGCGATTGCAGCCGACCCACGATCGACGGGTTTACCGTCCCAAGCCGTCCGACGCCCGGCCGCCCTGCCAACACCGGCCGCCGCCCCGCGTGACCCCTTCACGAACACCGGCGACCTGGCTCAGCCGGCCGTCGTCGCGCCCAAGTCGAGCAAGCGGCGGCTCGTGCTCGTGCTGATCGCGGTCGTTCTGACCGTCGCCGCTATCGTCGCCGTCTGGTTGCTGATGGGGCCGCGTTCGACCGTCCAGGGACGACTGCAGTACCGGGGGCTCGATAGCCCGAGAATCACGGCCGATGTGCGCCGGGCGTTTCATCAGCAGCAGATTGCAGCGTTGACCGAACGCCAGGTTCTGGAAGACGCCCGCCGACAGATCTACGACAAGGGAATGTCGCTGGGCATGCTCGATGAAGCGAAGAAGGACGACGCCGTCCGCCTGATTGAATCGCTCAGCGCCGCACGCTGGGATGATCGCAGCGGCGAGTTGGTCATCGACTACCGTGGGGCGACCGGCGAGGCCGACCGCAGCCGTATGCTGGCGATCCTGCATGCGGCCAAGCGTCGATACGACGAATCACCGAAGGCCTCGGCCGGCGACGAAGCGGTGCTTGGCCGTGCCCGGACGAGAATCGGCCAGATCGACGTCGCCCTCAGCAACATCACCGATCGCCGAGCCGAAGCCGAGCGACAGATCGCGCAGGGCCCCACCCGCAGCGCCGAGGCCGATAGCCTCCGGAAGAAGGCGATCGCCCTCAAGGCCGAGTTCGAATCGCTTCCGCAGAAGACGCGTGCCCTGGAAAAGGAAATCGCGATGCTGGAGAACCTTCCCAGCCTCGCGGCAAACGCGGTCGTCTCGTCCGACGAAAACGACACGGAGCTCAAACGGCTGACCGATCAGCTCAAGTCGCTCAACGAAAGCCTGAACGCGGCGATGGAAGCCTCCACGAACAACGCCGGCGACCCCAAGTCGGTGCTCGACGCCGCCCAGCAGCAGTTCGACACGCAGGTCGCCGCAGCCCGCGATGCCGCCGCGGGGAACGTCATCCTGGCAGGCTACCTTGAAAAGCTTCAGGCACTCCAGTTCGAGCTTCGCCGTCACAACGAAGAACTGGCCCAGCAGCAGAAGGACCAGCGGGAGATGCTGGAAAAGCTCCGCAGCCGACTGGCCCAGGAGACCGCCAACCGCATTCAGCGTGCCTGGAACAGCGATCCTCAGCTCAAGGCGCTGGTGACGCGCCGTGCAGTAGTGGAGCGGCAGTTCAACGTCGCGTCGTCGGCGAAGTTGCCCGAATCGAAGAAGCTTGGAGACGAGATGACCGATCTCGACAAGCAGATTGAGGCACTGCGCAGCCTGATCGCGGCAAAGGACGAGTACGACCCGCTTACCAAGCAGTTCCTCGCGTTCATCGACGACAGCGTGAAGCTGGTCGAGCAGTCGCGGCAGCGGAATGAGAAACGTCTGAAGGAGTTGTTCGACGCGTTCGTCGCGGCCAAGCCCGACATGGACAAGCTCCCGGCCGACCAGAAGGCACGGGCCAAGTCGCTCGACGAGGCGTATAAGGCATTGTCCAGCGCGCGGGCGCGATACCAAGCGATGCTCGACGAAACCAATGCGCGGGCGGACTCTGCCGTCCGAGGACTGACGCAGCAGGTGGCAAGCCAACAGGCGAAGGTTGAGGCCCGCAAACGCGAACTGGCCGAGGCGCGGGCCGCGGCAATTGGCGACGAGCCGCCTCCCAGCCTCACGATGGCCGAGCCCGAACGGCTGGCCGCGATCGAGCTTAAGCGCAAAGCGTTGACCGACGCCCGGCTGTCCGAAGCCAAGCTCCAGAATGAGTGGGCCCAGACCTCCCTCTCGGCAAGTCAGGCCCGAGCCGAGGCCGATCTGGCCGAGGCCGCCCGGCTTACGATCGAGAAGCTCGACGCCGAACGCATCGCGCTGAGCGAAGAGCGGCACGTCGAGAACCAGAAGATCGCCGACGCGACCGGCGACCCACTTGCTACGGTGTCGATCGCCGAAGTGGTTCCGGAGTCGGCGTCGATCGTACCCGGCGACGACCAGCGAGCGTGGTACTCGTTCATCGCGTCGGCGGCCGGCATGTTCCTGGTGTTGATGGCGCTGGCGGCGTCGCGCTCGCCGGGCGTGTACATCCCGCCGGTCTCACATTACGCCTACGACCACTTCGATGAGCCCCAAATCGCCGGTGTGCCCGCCGCGGTACCCGCCGAGCCGTTCTCCATGCAGGGCCGGCGAAACGCGTAAAAGTGTTAAGACGAAATTGCCGAGTGATTAGTCGAAGAAGACGGCCAAAGACTCAGCAGTCAGCCGTTGCATCTCCGCACCCGGCGTTCACGCCGCACCCGGTCCGTCTGCCCGCATCTGATCCTGCGTTTGCGGCGTGATGAACACCTGTCCGACCCGACGGGTTCGCTGGACCATGCTCACCACGCGGAAGACGTAGTTCGCAATGACGATCTTGTCACCGACCCGCGGCCAGCGGCCTAGCTCCCGCACCACCAGCCCGCTGACGGTGTCAACGTCGTCAGCCTCCAACTCGTCGCTGTCGAGCTTGAGATTCTCGCGCAATTCGTGCAGCGCAAACGAACCGCTGACGCGGAACCCCTCCCCTTCCTTCACGAAATCGCCGGCGTGCTTGGCGGCGTCGAACTCGTCTTCGATCTCGCCGACGATCTCTTCGAGAACGTCCTCCAGGGTCACAATGCCCTGCGTTGCGCCATACTCGTCAACGACGACCGCCATGTGGACATGGCTGGTCTGAAACTGCCGAAGCAGTTTCGGCACCGGCAGAAGTTCGGGGACGAACAGCACATCGCGCTTAATCTGCATCAGTTCGATATCGCCGGCGCCAATCACGTGCACGCTCGACCCGGGCAATCCGTCGGCGATCGCGATCGCCTCGCCGGCCGGGGTGGTGGCGTCGGCGAATCGGAGCCGGCCGGGGACCAGCTTCAGGTGGGTGAAAAGGTCCTTCATATGGACCAGGCCGACGATGTGGTCGATGTCGCCGTCGCACAGCGGGAACCGCGTATAAGCGCTCTTCTGCACGGTGTTGAGAATCCTGCCGACCGGCTGATCGAGCGACAGAAAATCGACCTGTGTCCGGGGCGTCATGATCTGCCTCGTCTTGAGGTCGCCGAAATCGAACGCACTGGTCAGGATCTGTTCGTTACCCTTGGCGATGGTGCCGCTGGCAACAGCCTGGGCGAGAAGGGCCTTGAGCTCGTCTTCGGTATGAGGGAGCCCGCCATGGGCGTCGTTGTTCAGGTGGACGCCGAAAAGGCGGAGGATGGCGTTACTGACCCAGTTCAGCACCCAGATGATCGGGAAGAACACCCACGTGAAGACGATCAGGGGCGGGGCGAGAACCGGCAGCACCCGGTCGGCAAACTGGATCGCCCAGTTCTTGGGAGCCTGCTCGCCGATCACCACGTGCAAAGCAGTGCCGATCGCCAGGCCAAGCCCGATCGCCAGTCCGCTGTGCTGTCCGGGCAGCGGCTCGGAAGCCAGCCCCATGCGGACCAGCAGCGAGTCAATGATCCCGGCGACCAGCGGTTCGATCACCGCACCGAGTGCCAGGCTGGCGATCGTGATCCCGATCTGGCACGTGGACAGGTAGAGATCGAGCTTGCGCTTGATCTCCAGACACATCCGATACACCAGGCTGTTTTCGGCGAGTTGTTCGAACCGCGAAGCTCGAGCGCTGACCGCGGCGAACTCGGCCGCGACGAAATAGCCGTTGAGCGCGACCAGGGCGAGTGTCGCTACAATTTTCCAAAAGGTATCCACCGGGCGGGGGTTGTAATCCAAGCACCGGACAGTGACAACGCCCGATGCGTCGGCTTCGCGAGGTGGAGTCCGTCTGCCGGCAGCTTCCTTCGTCGGGTTTCCCCCCGGCGGATTTCGATGCGAGGGGCCACACTAGAAGGTGATTTGCCGGTCCTTCTCCGTGATCCGACGAAGGGTAAAGACATCAGAATTGGCCAGCATTTGCAGATGACCCGGGAGGGCACGCCAGGGGTCCCAGACGGCACTGATGATTTTGCCTGAGATGCCATCGCTCGCCGGCGACGCCAGGAAAACGACCAGTTCGGCGGCCTTCTCCGGAGGAACGCCGCTCCCTTTCTGCTTTCGCTCCATCGCCTGCTGGAACTCCCGCCTGATGCCGGCCGGCCCGGCCGCGAGGGTCTCCTCAAGCATGCGGGTATTCATGGCGCCGGGAGACACGGAATTGACATCGATCCTGGCGTCTTTCAGCTCTTCGGCCAGCGTCTCGGCGAGGCGGACCAATGCGGTCTTGGCGCACGCGTAGGCGGTCACATCGGGCCGGGGGCCCGTCGCACCGCCGCCGGAGATGTTGATGATCTTACCGCCGCCCCGACGCCGCATCCCCGGGATGACAAGCTGGCACAGCCGGACCGCGGCGAATAGATCGACGTCAAAAACCTGCTTCCAAGCGGCGAAATCGATGGACTCCAACGGCCCCAGCGGGCCCTGAATGGCCGCGTTGTTCACCAGTACGTCCACGTCGCCGAGCTGCGCGGAAATGCCGGCAAACGATGCTTCGAGAGACGCGATGTCGGCAATATCCGCGGGGAACACGCCAAGCCTCTGACCTTCAGAAGGTGCTTCCGGAAGGCTGGCGGCGAGTTCTTCCAAAGCCTTGCTGTCGCGGGCTACCAGCGCGAGCGACGCACCGGCCGACCAGAGTTGGCGGGCGATCGCTTCGCCGAGACCGCGCGAGGCACCGGTGACCAATGCGAGTTTGGATTGAAGTGGGAGCATGACTTTCGCTCCATCTCCCGGTACGAGGGAGAGGACTCGGTCGGTGGCCCGCACAGCAGGGCCGGTTCGCTCTGCTAGCGCCTCTCGAACAGCCACGGGTTGGCCGTCAGGTATTCCACGGTCTTTTCAACGCCCTTCTGAATCGTGAGCCTGGGTTTCCATCCGAGCGAGCGGACTTTCTTCGTATCAAGGAAGATGAAGGGGTTGTCGCCGATCCATCCCCGGTCGCCGCCGGTGTACTGCCGCTCGGGATTCACGCCCAGCTTGCCGCAGATCCAGCCAATGGAGTCGTTCACCTGGCAATACTCATCGGTGCCCAGATTGTAGATCGCGACGGGCTCGGCGGACTTCTCAATGACCGTCAGGATCGCTTCGACGCAGTCCTTTACATAGAGATAGCTTTTCCGCTGCTTGCCATTGCCGAGCACGCGGAGCCTGGTCGGATCTTTCGCGAGAGCGTGGAAGAAGTCGAACACGTGCCCGTGGCTGTATCGTTCGCCAAGAATCGAGACGAACCGGAAGATGTACGCGGAAAAGCCGAAACCGCTGACATACGCGCTGATGAGGCCTTCGCCGGCGAGCTTGCTGGCACCATAGAGCGACGTCTGGATCGGGAAGGGCGCATCCTCGGGTGTGGGGATCGTCGCTGCTTCGCCGTAGATACTGCCTGTCGAGCTGAAGGCGATCCGCTTGATGCCGGCAAGGCGCATTGCCTCGAGTACGTTGTAAGTTGCAATGGTGTTTTGCTCGAGGTCGCGCCGGGGGTGGTCGGTGCCGAAGCGAACGTCAGCGTTGGCGGCCAGATGGAAGACGAAGTCGTGCCCGGCGACCGCCGAGCCCAGGCGGCTCTCGTCGAGCACATCGCCTTCGATCAGGGTAAAGCCCTTCTGCCTGCTCGCCGGGGCGATGAACTCGCGCTGTCCTGTGGAGAGGTTGTCGTAAACCGTCACCTGGTGACCGTCGGCCAGTAGCCGATCTGCAAGATTGCTGCCGATAAATCCGGCTCCGCCGGTGATGAAGTAACGTGCCATGATGGTTGCCAGGGAGACTATTCGATGGCGCGGCCGATTGCGAGTCGACCGCTGCGTCCGGCGAGGCAACATTCACCGCACCGCGCCACCGCCGCGACCATCATCAACAGCGCATCAAGCCGCATTGCGGAGCGACGCGTCGTCACTGCCGAGGCTCGCCGTCGTCGCAATCGTCGGTCGGGCCGATCGCGCAACGACACCCAGGGGATCGATCCGGGTGACCCGCAGCCATGCAAGTGCCCTGAGCCAGTTGATCGGATCCCGGAAGGTGCTCACCTTCTTGCCTTCCTTGAAGCTTCGCGATCGGTAGTTCACCGGAATCTCAATCGGCTTGTAGCCCTTGCGAATGAGCTTGATCAGCAGCTCGTAGTCGAAGTCGAACCGGTTGCAGTAGAACTCCAGCCCCGCAAGGCAATCACGGCGGAAGACCTTGTACATCGTAAACGGGTCACGCAGCTTCTGCCGGAACAGAACGTTCACGAGCGTCGTGAAAACCCAGTGCCCGAAATTAAGAAACGCACTGGTGATCGGCTGTCGCTCGAACTGACGCATCTTCCACCAGGCGTCGCCGCCATGACGGCTGCCCAGCACGATCGCCTCGCGGCCGGTGATCAGCGGCTCCAGGAGCACGTCGTAGTCTTCCAGGTCGTATTCAAGATCGGCATCCTGGATGAGCACGAAATCGCCTTGTGCGGCATTCAATCCGGTGCGCACGGCATGGCCCTTGCCGCGGGGTTTGTCCTCGAAGATTGCCGTGACACGCGGATGCCCGGCGTACTCTTCGACGATCTGCCGCGTGCCGTCGGTCGAGTTGCTCTCGACCACGATCACCTCGATCGCCAGGTTCGGAATCTGCTTCTTCAGCACCGCGTCCAGCAACGGCCCGACCGTCGCGCTCTCGTTGAACGCGGGAATGACGATCGAGAGCGTGTGCTGCTTCCGAATCGGCTGTTCGCCCGCGGCAGGATTTACGCGCGTCATCGCGACCATCCCGCTCGCCACCACACGCACATCACGCCGGCGAAGCCGCCTGGGCAAGAGGCGCGATGTCGTTCTAACGAGCCGGCTGAACATCGGCACGGGGAACTTTTCGAAATGGCCCGCGACGTAATCCAGATTGAGCGTCTTGTAGCCCGGCGTAACGATCGTGTCGGAGAAGCCGGCCAGGAAAAGCATGTTCTGAAGTGTGTTGCGATCGAAGTAACTCAGGTGCTCGGGCTTAAACTCCATCCAGCTGCGCTTCATCAGCTTTGCCGACCAGGAGTCGAGCGAAGGGGTGGCGATGAGCAGCACGCCGTCCGGCTTGAGAAGCGTGCGAATCCGCCGAAGCATCGCCAGCGGGTCGCGGGCATGCTCGATAACGTCGGCGAGGATGCATACGTCAAATGACGCCTCGGCAAGATCGACCTCTTCAAGTGTCGAACAGTGCACAGTCCCCGATGCCGTCGCTCCCGACCGGCCCGATGCCATCGCTAGACGGTCTCGCGCGACGTCCGCCGATGACTGGGAGATCTCAACGCCGACGATTTCGTAGCCTGCCGCGGCCGCTTCAACCATGCCTTCACCCTGGCCGCAGCCGACTTCGAGAAGCCTTCCGCCGGTTGAACCGCGGTACCGGGAGAGCATCTCAAGATAACCGCGCGCGGTGGATGACTTCATCCTCTCCGCGTGACCTTGTTCGTCCGACAGGAAGTAGTCGGCGGAGTAGATCGATCTGAGCTCGGCATCGGACGGCTGCGGGTTCAGCAGCATGAAGCGGCATTCGTCGCATCGCACCACGCGGAGGCCGTCGCCCTGCGCCGCGTTTTCGGCAGTCTTCGGGCCTGGAATGGAGAACGCGTAGTGCAGGCGTCGCGACCGGCACAGGGGGCAGCAAGTCTGCATGGGTCGGTCGGTCTCGCCGATCTCGCCGCCGACGGTCATCAGGGTGGTGGATTCTTCAGTGCTTTGCATGAGTGATGTCCGTTGTGTTTTCGCTTTCGGGTTCGATCTGACCGCCGAGTGATTCGTAAAGCCGCGCGTTCTTCAACCGGAAGTGGGCACCATATCCGTCGATCGAAATGAGCACGCCAATGCCAAGAGTGATAGCGGCAAGGCAGGTAAAGCTCGTGAGAAGTCGGCGGGCCGAGCGGGCACTGACGCGTCGAACATCGGTCAGATGCCAGACCGCGACGATCGCAACGATGACAAGGGGCGGTGTGAAGTCGGCGAGGTACCGCTGCGAAGACCCGATCATCAACAGCACCGGCGCGAAACCGAGGACGGCCGCCAGCAGAAGCAGGATGACGGGTGTCCGAAGAGCGCGGCCGCCGTCATCTGCTTTTGTGGCAGTTCCTGGGGCCGGCGTGCGCGCGATCGACAGCGCGCGCGATCCTAGGATCGCCGCCAGCGGGATGACCACGAGGACCGGCATCACCCGAGGCAGGCCACTGATCGGCTCGTAGATTTCGTACCCCGGCGGTATGCGAATGAAGGCAGGGAACTGCTCGAAGCCCTGAACGGCGATGAGAAAAGGAAAGTGGTCGAGCCCCGCGATCGGCCGGACGAAGTAGCTCCAGAGATTAGGCCAGAGGTTGTCGATGCCGAACAATCCGGGCAACGCCAAAAGGTCCGCCCCGCCGAGCTGATACTTCTGTCCGAATTGCAGCGGGTGATCAAACCGGACGGCGTTGTAGACACACAGCCCCACCGCCGAGACGACAAGCGGCAGACCGAAAAATGCGAGCGCCTTAAGGCATTGCCTCGGCTGATGTCGATACCGCCAGACGATCACGCCGACGATGACCAATCCGATCGCCGTTACGGTGACCGCAAGACTCACGCGGCTGCCCACCGCGTTCGCCAGGCATACGCCCGCGAGCAGCAGTGCTCGGTGTGAACGGCGATTGACGAAGGTGCTGTCGGCCGCCACATCTGCCCCGGCGCTGAATCCTGAGATCGCGCGCCATGCGAGGTAGATCCCCGCGAGCAGAAAGAACTGGCCGCCGAGGATTGCTGCCTCGTAAACCGCTGCCCGGGTCATGATGCAGGTGATGGGCGTACTGAGTCCGGTCAACAACACACCCAGCGCCGGGAGCCAGACTGGCGACGACGAATAGAACGCCACCCGAAGACGAAGCAGCATCAACCCCGTGACGGCAACGAGGCCCATCGCAAATGTGAAGCAAAGATGCTGATCGGCGATCGTGACTCGATTGCCCAGCAGGAGCTTTGCGGGAACAAGCATCAGGCCCGGCGTCGGTCCCCAGTAGTAGTAGAGCTTTCCGTTGTACAGGCAGGCGTCATGGACGCCGGGCTGCTTTCGATAGACTTCGTTGGCGACCGGGTCGTAGGGATTGGCCAATGCGAGCATCGCCGGGTCGGGGGCAATGGTCAGATGGGTCTGCCCGGCGGCAAAAGCCGTCGCCAGACGGTCATAGCGGTCGCTGTACATGGGCCAGTGGGCCCAATAGCCGGCTGACACGAGCCAGACATGGCACAAGGCAACGAACAACCCTGCGATCAAAACAAGACCGACGGCTCCGACCGAACGGGTCTGCACGGGTGCAGCAACGGCTGGGAGAGGGCGCAGGTCGGGCGAGAAGGTCGTCACGATCCGTTCTTCGGTTTATTCCTTGTGGGGGATAATGAGCGGTTGTGACGACACTCGATTGAAGCGGCGGTATACGCCCGAATGCCAGCTCCGAGGCCGGCCGTGGGGGACACCTTGGCGGACCGGGGCGATTTTCAAACTCGCCGTCATAATCCACGTGCCTCATGACATTCGCCGGGTAGTCTGTATAATCGCTCGCCCGCAGTCGGTCCCTGAGTTCTTTTCCTCGACAGTGCTATGACCCATATTATCGCGCAACCTTGTATCGGCACGAAAGATACGGCGTGCGTCACCGTGTGCCCGGTGGACTGCATCCACCCCACCAAGAACGATCCGGACTTCGAAACCGAAGACATGCTCTACATCGACCCCGACACCTGCATTGACTGTGGGCTTTGCGTCGATGAATGCCCGGTGACCGCGATCTTCCCCCAGGAAGATCTGCCCCCGGACTGGGCCGAGTTCATTGAACGTAACACGTCGTACTACAAGAAGTAAGGGTCAGAAAACCGCAGGCACTGACTCGTCCGTCCGTAAACTTTATCGGACCACCTTTCAATCGACCGATGACAACGGTAGGATCGGCTCCGCCAGCGCAAGGATGCGTTGCAAGCCCGCCGCGAGCGAAAGGAAGCGTTCTCACATGCGTCATCTGGTACTTGCCCTCTTGTTGTTGACCGCCTGCGGCGCGGTGGTACTCGCCGCCCAGGATAAGCCTCTGGCCGCCGACGCTGCCAAAAAGGATCCGAGTAAGCCCGTCAACAAGTTCTGTCCGATTGAAAAAGAGAACGAAGTCGATCCGAAGGTCACGACAACCTACGAAGACAAAGTGATCGCCTTCTGTTGCGCCGACTGCATCGCCAAGTTTAAGGCCGATCCGAAGAAGTACATGAAAGACCTGAAGTAAGGTCTCCCTTACACGCCGGCGAATCGAGCCGGTATACAGACGTCTTGGAGCCTGGCAGGCCCGCGTCGCACCGCGGTAGCGGTCGCGACGCGGGTCTTGTCCTTTTCTGGCCGACGGGCCTTGTCGGCTCTCGGGTGCCTGTCGCTTGTCCACAGGTTGTCACCCTCGCAGATTTCCTGCCGGAACTTCGTTCGTTGCCGGTAGACTGCAACATGTGATCGCCGGTAGCCACATTCCCGAGATCGACCAGGACGTCCCCTCCCCGGCGACGGCGTTTGCGTATCGTCGGCGAGCCCGGCAGATCCGGCATCGATATCGCGACGATCCCGCCGGACTGCACCTTTCGCTCAAGAACCTTGCCATACAGGTCGACTCTGCTCGCCCCGCTGCTTCGGCCAAGGCGGGGCTGCGGCATGTGAAGACCCGCGTTGTGCCCGCACGGGTAATTGCCCCTGCGGTCACCTTTTCCGATCAAGCCAGTAAAGATGCCGCGCGCGAGAATGTCGCCTCGGCGGCGATGGTCGCCCGGCAAACGGCGACGATCGCTTCGGGCCTGCAGTCGCCCGTCGGTCTGGTGGAAGAGTTCTCCGAGCGCGTTCGCTCCCAACTCGGCGAAGGCGTGCTTCGCTACGACCAACGCAAGGCGCTTTACCGCGAAGCCGCTCGGCTTGGAATTGACCGTTTTGAAGCAAGCCTGATCATCGCCGCGATCGAACACCGGCACGGATTGCCCGCCCCATCGATGCCGCGGAATCGGTCCCGGCGTCGAAGCTCCGTGCTCTCAATCGTTTCGGGAGTTCTTCTTCTCGAAGCGCTTCTACTGACCATCGCCCGCCTGTACATGTTTTAGTTCGCCCCCACCGGTATACCATTGCCGACATGACAGACCGTACTGCGAAGATTGCCGTCATCGGAGCCGGCAGTGTCGGGGCGACCATTGCGTACGCAGCGATGATCCGTGGCATTGCCAGGCAGATCGTTCTGTACGACCTGAACCGCGCCAAGGTCACCGCAGAGGTGCTCGACCTAAACCACGGCCTGCAGTTCGTGCCGATGGCGAAGATCGAAGGCTCGGACGATATCGCGATCTGCGCCGACGCCGACGTCGTCGTCATCACCGCTGGTGCAAAGCAGAAACCGGGGCAGACGCGGATGGACCTCGCCGGCGCGAATGCCGGTATCTGCAAAACGCTCCTTCCGCAGTTGCTGAAGGTCGCCCCCAACGCCGTCTACTTGCTGGTGACCAATCCGGTCGATGTGATCACCTATATCGCTCAGAGGATCAGTGGATTGCCGCCGCAGCGCGTGTTCGGCAGTGGAACGGTGCTGGACAGTTCGCGGTTCCGATTCCTGATCGCCGAACGGCTGAAGGTGGCGGTGCAGAGCGTCCACGCATACATCGCCGGCGAGCACGGCGACAGCGAGGTGCCGCTCTGGAGCACCGCGAGCGTTGCGAACGTTCCGCTGCACCAGTGGGCGGTGCAGGGCCATGGGAAGCTGTCAGTCCGCGACCGCACCGAGATCTTCGAGAACGTAAAGAATGCCGCGTACCAGATTATCGCAGGCAAAGGGGCGACCAACTACGCCGTCGGGCTGGCGACGGGAAAGATCCTTGAAGCGATCCTGCACGATGAGGGCCGCGTCCTGCCGGTCAGCAGCCTGCTGAAAGACTGGCGACCATTGGGACGCCCCGACGCCGAGGCGATCGACGACGTCTGCCTGTCGGTGCCATGCGTCGTTAACCGCCGAGGCGTCGATGCGACGCTCGCGGTTCCGCTGAACGACGCAGAACTGGCCGGATTGCGGGCAAGCGCTGAGCGCATTCGCGAGGCGGCCAAGTCGCTGGGATACTGAAGCGGCAAGACTACGATTCTCGCTCGTCTCCATCCATTTCTCCGCGTATCATCCATTGCACCGATGGCACGTTTAACCCCACCCGCAACCTCATGGCCTGGACCAGTCTCTGCGAATTAAACGAACTCAACGAAGGCGAAGGCAAGTACGTCGAAATCGGCGGCTTTAAACTCGCGCTGTTTCTGCATCAGGGGGCCGTCTACACGATGGACAACTATTGTCCCCACGCCGGCGGAAACCTCGCCGCGGGATGGGTTCATGAAGGCTGCGCCGTCTGCCCTTGGCACGCCTGGCCGTTCCGCCTCGACAACGGCGAACTGCGTGATTCCCCTGGCTGCAAGGTCACCACCTACAAAACGCGTGTGTTCAAGATGGAAGGCAAGCCGGAACTGGTGCAGGCGGAATTGCCGATGTACTGAGGGGTGAAATGACGAATGACGAGTGAAGGTTCAAATCTCAATCTCGACATACAGGTCTGAGATTGGCCATTGAGGGTGTTCGTCATCGGCTACTGACCTCCGTGCTTCCCGCCCCACTTCTTCACGAACGCCAACAGCGCTTCTCCGCCCTTGTCGCCGGGGGTGAGCAGGCGGTTGCAGATCGATCCATGGTTGCGGTCGGGGACGACGACGATCGACGTCGTCTCGTTCTTCACCAGGTCGTGCATCGCCGAGTAGAAGAGCTGGTTCTCTTCCAGTCGCATTTCCATGTCCTTGTCGCCGACGATAATCAGCATCGGCGGAGCGACCTTGCGGACGTGGTAGATCGGCGCGGCGGCATCTGCCGAAACGTTCTCTTTCTTCAGGCCGCGCTCGCCGCGAATGGTGTAATGCGTGAGCATCTGTCCGCTGACCGGGATGTACCCGGCGATCTTGTCGCCCGGCACGCCTGCCTCTTTCAGCAGACCCTCGTCCATCGCGAGCATCGCGGCGATGTATCCGCCGGCCGAGTGTCCGCTGATGAAGATCGCCTTGGGATCTGCCCCCTTCTTAACGCCCTCCGTGACACACCATTTGACGCCCTGCGCTGCGTCCTGAAGGTAGACCGGGTACTTCACCTTGGGACTGAGGCGATAGCCCACGGAGGCAACGGCGATGCCCTGATCGTTGAGCCTCCGGAACAGCCCGACCTCCCCGCCGTTCTCAGCGGTTTTGGTTCCCGTCTTGCTGCCGCTGGTCAGTCCGCCGCCATGGAACCAGACGACCAGCGGGAACTGCTTCGCAGGCTTGGACGGGTAGTAGAAGTCGAGGGTGCATTTGGATTGGGCGTAGTCGTCGGCGGCCTCGACATTAGGCCGATAGAGGATGTCGCTTTCGACACGCGGCGGCGCTG
This sequence comes from Humisphaera borealis, assembly GCF_015169395.1. Lineage (GTDB taxonomy): Bacteria > Planctomycetota > Phycisphaerae > Tepidisphaerales > Tepidisphaeraceae > Humisphaera > Humisphaera borealis. The sequence goes on along the minus strand of NZ_CP063458.1, from coordinate 4,434,945 downwards.
CCGTCTCTTCCGCATGGCCGAGCGATGGCACCAGCACCAACAGGAGGAATGCAAGGATGCCGGCGGTCGACTGACGGAGCTTGTTTCGGCTGAAAACTGTTGGCGGTGCGGACTTGTACAAGATGCCTCCTCGTTCGCCACGTGCTACGCTCTCAAGTGTAGCTTTTGCTGCCCAGATATGTCCTGTTCGTGGCGGTGCCAATTGCGTATGGCCCAAACCATGTTCCTTGGAACTTTCGGACTTCTCACGCTTGCCGTCACTGCGGCGTGGCTCGACAGCTACTACCACTACCCAAGCCTCTCATTCGAAACGCCTTGGGGAACGCATGTCGTTCGCTATCGCGAAGGGCTAATCGCACTGCGACATGTCGAGCACCAGGGCTTGCTCCCCAACGAGTGGAACGCGCTTAGGAAACCGCTGGAGATCGAGCTCGCCGGCGGATCGGTTCTCTCGTCGCTTCAGATTCCGCCTTTCGGCCCCCAGGGCAAAACCACCGGCTACAGTCCGGTTCGCTTCTACGAAATTCGTGCGGTCGATGTGGCGACGAATGACGCGATGCTCTGGCAACTTTTTCAAGGCAACCTTTCACGCGAAGCACAAATAGTGCGTGCCGAGGCACAAGCCGAAGCACAGTTGGCAGAATTGCGGAAAAAGCTTTCTCAAGCAGGCGGCGAGGCGAAGGACAACGATTTAACGTCATTTCGCCGGGCTGTGCCGGGGAGACGCACGTCTGGCACATTACCCATGCTTCGAAGTTACTATCCCCACCTGCAATCGGCTAGGTGGCAAGTTGTCCTTCCTCTTTGGCTCATCTGGATGACCTCGGCCATGGTCCCCGTCGTGTGGGCAATGTGGCGCTGGCGTGACCTCTCAAGGCGCCGTCGGCGACACCGGAGGCACGCATGCATGGATTGCGGCTATGACCTGCGAGGTTCGCCGGATCGGTGCCCCGAGTGCGGATTGTAGGTCGTTGCAATTCACGAGAGAGCAATTGACTGGTCGATCAAGTCCCCGTACCAGCATGCCGGCACACCACGTGTCGATACCTGACACCTAGAGAAACAAATCGGCTGACACAGCGAAATGTTCCGCAAGAGTACGGATGTGAGCTTTACTCAATTCTCGATCCCCGCTGAGGATTCTGCTTCCCAGAGCGCGATCGCCGAGTAATCTGCCCAGGTCCGAAGCGCTCATCGCATGCTGCTCCAGGAGCTCCCTTAGGGCGTCAAGCGGAGAGAGATCGGAATCGATCGCTTCGTGTTCTTCTTCAAATACCTCGAACAATTGTGTCAGCGTTTCGAGGTAATCCGCCTGGCCCTTGCTCAACTTCGGCCGATTGGTCAGGGCATCGATGAGCTCCTGCGTGTTCTTGTAGTCTACCTCGTCCTGGATGGCGCGGGGAGGATAGATGCGCACGAGTGCTTCAAAGCTCGCCGGGAGATCTCGCGACAAAATGTGCTTTATTCTCGGCATATTCGCGCTTTCCATGGTTCGGAGTCGTAGTCGGCGTGCGTGAGAACGACTTTCACGTATACCACTTTCTTCTGATAGAGAATATCGACGACCAGCCGATAGTGATTGCCCGCGACGTTGAAGATCGTCACGACCTTCCTGCAGTCCAGCGTGACGGCGTCGGCATGTGGAAAGGTTCTGCGAACATCCGCGATCGACTGCCACTGCGCCTTGCGCGTCAATGCGTACCAATTCTTCAATGACTGTTCGGCCGGGGGATGACGATCCCAAAACTCTCTCAGGCGTCTCCGGCTGATCACCCGCATGCCTGATGACAATATGTCATCGGCGTCGTGTAGTCAAATCACTCATCCGTACAATGAAGCACGCCGCCCTGCTGGGCGGCGTGCTTCATTGATTGCGTTACACCCGGGACAAGTCCCGGGGCTCCCGGCGGCTTACGCCGACTCTTTGCGCCGTTCCGGTACGATCTCGAACAGGTTCGCCTTGCCCTCGACCACATCTTCCGTGATCACGTATTTGCCCGGCTGGGCCTGGTCGGGCAGGCGATACATCATGTCGAGCATCAGCTCTTCGCAGACGGCTCGCAGGCCGCGGGCGCCGGTCTCGCGTTTCAGCGCCCGGCGGGCGATCGCCCGCAGCGCGCCCTGCGTGAACTCGACTTCGCTGCCTTCCATGCGGAAGAACTTCTGGTACTGCTTCACCAGCGCGTTCTTCGGCTCGGTCAGGATGTTCATCAGCGTGAACTCGTCCAACGGCTCCAGCGGCGCGTGGATCGGCAACCGGCCGACGAACTCGGGGATCATGCCGTACTCGACCAGATCTTCCGGCTGCACCTGGCGGAGCAGCTCGGCATTTTCACGGCCGTTCTCGGTCTGCGTGTTCTCCGAGCCGAAGCCGATCATCCGCTTGCCGAGACGCTTGCGGATGATGTCTTCCAGCCCGACGAACGTGCCGCCGCAGATGAACAGGATGTGCGTCGTGTCCATCTGGATGTACTGCTGCTCGGGGTGCTTGCGGCCGCCCTGTGGGGGGATGTTGGCGACCGTGCCTTCGAGCATCTTCAGCAGCGCCTGCTGGACGCCTTCACCGCTGACGTCGCGCGTGATGCTGACGTTGTTCTGCGTCTTGCCGATCTTGTCGATCTCGTCGACGTAGATGATTCCGCGCTGGGCCGCTTCCAGGTCATAGTCGGCGCTCTGCAGCAGCTTGAGCAAGATGTTCTCGACGTCTTCGCCGACGTAGCCGGCTTCGGTCAGCGTCGTGGCGTCGCCGATCGCGAACGGCACGTTCAACACGCGGGCCAGCGTCTTGGCCAGCAGCGTCTTGCCGCTGCCGGTGCGGCCGATGAGCAGCACGTTGCTCTTGTCGATTTCGATTTCGTCGCCGGGCTTCTTGGCGTCGTCGTCGCCGCCGCCCTGGGGCTCGAGCGTGGTCAGCCGCTTGTAATGGTTATGCACCGCGACCGACAGCGCCTTCTTGGCGTACTGCTGGCCGACGACGTACTGATCGAGATATTCCTTGATCTGCCGCGGGCTGGGGATGCTGCTGAACAGCGGCTGGGCCGTGGACATCTTCCGCTTTTCCTGGCGGATGATGTTATGGGCCAGATCGACGCAGTTGGCGCAGATGTAGACGTCGGAAGGGCCTTCCACCATCGGGCCGACGTCGCGAGACGACTTCCCGCAGAAACTACAGGTGGTGATTCGGCGTCCCCGGAACCCTCCCTGGTTGGAGTCCTTGTTGCTGGGGGGCTGGCCCCCGCCACCACCACCGGGGCGATTGGTGCTTGCCATTCTCAAACCTTCCTCTGCATCCGAACGCCAAGCCGGGTCATGGGCGGGCAGTTCGGCGGGCTGACGTCGGCGAATCCGTGCGCCGGTGACAGCCGTTAATCTCCCGCGCCAGGGACGTCATCCGAGACGTCCGGCACGGGTCATGGATATAAAGCCGCCGCGCGGAATTCGTCCTCCGACGAAACCCCACAACGCTCGATGACGCATCGGGGCGCAGTGTCGCCAGACTTTCGGGGCAGGCACTGACCGCTCAGAGAATTATCGTGCGACAACGGGGGCCAACTTGATGCCCATTCCCGTTATCTTCATTACGTCGAAACAATTGGCCTCTGCGACGCCAATCCGACGCTAATGACTCCTATCTTACACGCGCCACACAACGGCGGACAATTGGAACGACGCCATAATTCAGGACCGCCCCGATAACGGTCACCCGGCGTTAGGCCTGGTGGTCCCGTCGCCATCGCGCTTCTGCTTGTCGCGCTCGGCTGCCCGCTTGGATGCGTCGATGATCTTTCCCTTGGCGCGCTCGAACTCCTCGTCAGACATCTGTCCGTTGCGGTGGAGCGCCCGAAGGTCCGATAGCGTAAACCCGCCCGGCTGACCTTTGCCCTCGTCGTCGGATGCCAGCCGCTTCTTCACCTGCGATACCACGACCAACCCCACGACGACGAACGCAACTAACGCCAGCGATGCGATCAGGATCTTGTCGAGAGGGATGTCGGCGGCTGAGAGGTAGGCGTGCAGCATGCGGTTGATATCTCGATGCTACGGAGTGAGCTTCGGCGAATCAACGTGACTCCACTTGGGACGCCGGGTCGCGCGCCACGTTTCGATGCGCGACTTCGAATTACGCCATGCGGCAACGACAGATCCTGGGGTAAACTACCTGAAGGACGCTCTGCTGCGTCTCCGAGGCACTGACATGTTGGTTCCACAGAGCTGTGCACGCTGCGCGAAGTTCCCGCCGATCGGGGCACAGTTCTGTCCACGTTGCGGACTGGGCCTCGCGAATCCGCCGATCGACAACGCTGAGTGGACGCCTCCTCGACCGCCGACAGCACCGCACTCACCCAGACCCTGGACCATCGCTACCGTGGCGTTTATTGCCGTCCTTGTAGCGACAATGATTTATGCAATTGAGTCGCGAACGCGACACTCGAAACCGACGCTCGACACTGTACTTCCTGCCGAAGACGGCCCGATCAGCGACGATAAGATCGCCGATGATCGCACCGATAGCCGTGTCGAACTGCCACTCCTTCCAGCATTGCCGGCGATTCCGCCTCAGCGGGAGCAGCCCGGTCTGCTGACCCCACCTGACACGCAGCCGGTCGTCCCTGGACCGCCGTTTGTCGCCGAACCGCGCCAGCCAGCCTTTCCCGGTTCCCCGTCCGAACGATGGCGTCCGGTTGCGCCATCGGAACTGATGCCCCTTGAAACGCCGATCGAGATGGGTCGTCCGTCGGACCCAAAGAAATCGACGACTCGGCCGACGATACCAGCCACGCAGCCAGCACCTGGACCGATATCGGCGCCGACATCGGCACCGACAACGCGAGCCTCCGCCGTAACGCCGTCCGTTCCGACGCCGTTGTTGTCGGTTCCGTTCGAGCCGCCGACACCGGCTCGCAAGCCTTCAACGGTTCAGGCGTTCGACCCTCCGGCACCCGCGTCGTACCGCGACCCGAACGAACCAAATCCGTCGCCAACCCGTGAAGGATCCGCTAACGGTCCTCGCTCACTGACCGAAGGCCCCACGCTTCCCGCCCCGCGCGACGCAACCGCCGAAGGCAATAAGCAATCGACGGACACCGCTCGTTCAGAACCGGCAAGTGCTAGCACGACAAGGCAGACGGGCAATGCACTACCGACGAACAGTCGCTACGTCGCCCCGCCCAAGCCCACCGCGCCGCCCAAACCTGAAGCACCCCGCCGACCCGGGTGACTGGATCTGCCCCGCCTGTCTGTTTAGCGGTCGCACCTAAGGTGCACCTACGCCCGACATACAAGGGTTCGAAACGGTAGCGTCAGAACAGACGCATCTGTGCCTCCGGACGAGCCAGTTCGGCGTCGATTCCCCTGGCCCGCAGTGTCTCGGCGAACTCGGCGTACCCGTGGTGCGTGTACACCTTCCGGGGTGATACACGCTCGACTAGTTCCAGCAGTTCGCCAAAGTCGGCGTGATCCGATAGCGGCAGCACCTCATCGACGCCGTAACGATACCTGGCGTTCTTCTGCATCCCCCAGCCGGACATCAGGATCGTCAAGGGGCTGGAGAACCGATTGACGAACGCCGACCGCGCGACCTGTGGTGGCGCGACCAGCACGCCTCGCTCGGCCAGGTCCAGCGACGTTGGGCCGTGGAAGTCTTCGGGCCGGTATCGACGAAACGCACCCAGCGGCGTTCCCAGTGATTCGTAAATCTCGTTGATCGCCGCCACCGCGCCGTGACAGGTCACGCGCAAACCGTTGTCCGTGAGAATCCGCACGATCTCCTGCGCCTTCCCCAGGGAGTAGCCGAGCACGATCGGCTGACGACCCTCGGCCAGAGCGGCACCCACCAGTTCCACCAACCGTGCGTGCGTCTGCTGCCAGGGTGGAAAGCGAAACATGGAAAGCCCGTAGGTGCTTTCCATAACCAGTATGTCGGCGGGCGTGGGTTCGGCGGTCGCGACGGTCAGGCTCGGCCGCAGCTTAAAGTCGCCGGTGTAGAGCAGCGAACCTTCCGGGCGTTCCACGCGAATCATTGCGCTGCCGAGCACATGCCCCGCCGGCAGCAGCGAGATCCGCGTGTCAGGATCAATCGATTGGACAGACTCCGCCGTCGGCGCGGCGATGGACAGTTTTCCAAGGCGGTGATTGGCAAGCACCAGAGTCTGGGCGGTCGAGATCACCCTTTCATGGGCACCATCCTGGGGAAGATGGTCGCTGTGCGCGTGCGATACAAAGCAGAACGGGCGAGGCCGACGGCTGTCCAGGTAGAGGGAACAAGCCGGAAGGTAGAGGTCATCCTGCCATCGAAGCATCGGCGGATGATAGCGCCGGATACGCCGGCTGATCGGGAAATCCCGGCCATACTGTTGCCACGCAGGATAGGCATGCGGTGCCATTTGTAGGCACTTCGTCGCTTGTAAGTTATTTATATTTCAAGCGTTGCAGCAACGTGCCAAGAACCTGTAATTGTTCCAGTTTCATTCAAAGGGAGCGGCCCATCGTGTCGAAGATGGTGGAGGGTTCATGTTCCAAAGGGGAAGCCGGCGCGACGCCGCGGCGGCTTCCGCGGCGACGGATGCCGCCCCCGACTGGACCCTCAATCGTTGTTCGTTGGAGTATTTCGTGGAATTACATGTAGAGACACCCGCGGAAGAGCGGTCCACGCCTTCGGAGAAGGCGACGACCGATACAACGGCCGGCCCTGCCGACGCTCGCCTGAGCTACAAGTTTCAGCGACTTCGTGAAAAACTTCGCGAAGCCATCCTTTCCGGCGAGTTCGAATCCAAGCTTCCCGGGGAACGCCAGCTCGCCAAACGCTTTCACGTCAATGCCAAGACGCTCAGCAAAGCCCTAACCGATCTTGCCGCCGAGGGACTGCTCGACCGCAGCATCGGTCGCGGCACCTACGTCAAAGGCACCGCACCCGCTGCCGCCGGCATGGGCCGCTGGCTCGTCCTGACCGACCCGGCGGGTGCCGAATCCGATCTTGTCCGACGGCTTCGTGACGTGAACCCTGAAATGATCGTTTGTGCCGACCCGTCCCAGATTCGACCCAGCTTTCTGACCCCATTCAGCGCCGTACTCGACCTCTTCGGCGCACCGGAAGCGACCGTCCGAAGCCTGATCGTCCGCACCTTGCCCCTCGTCGCGATCGGGCACGAGCCCCGCACGTTCTCAATGCACTGCGTCATGCCTGATATCGCACTGGCGGGGATGAAAATCGGCCGCGACCTGCTGCTGTCCGGTCATCGCCGGTTGGTCGCCGTCGAGGCCCCCGGACGATCGGCCGTCACGCAGGCACTTCGGCAGGCCGCCCAGCGGTATGCGCCTGATGCGGTAATTGACACCTGCGCGCCGGGGGAAGTGGCAACGCTGCTCGGCGACGGTGCAGTCGCGTTCGTGTGCGAATCGATCCCGGCCGCCAGGCTCGCCAAAGCCGCGATCGCCGACAATGCCGCCGTCGATGTTGCGTTGGCTGCGATCGGGTGCAAGGACGAGACGACGCCAGACTGCAGCGGCTACTTCGTTGGGATCGGCAAGGTCGTCGAGGCTGTCCAAGGAATCCTGGCCGAGCCGCCGACCCGTCCGACAACGATCTGGCTCACCTGCGACTGGGCCGACGTCGGCACCATGCCGATCGCCGAGGAATCCCCAGCCCCACGCTCGACCCAGATCCGTCAGCCGATGTACGCGACGCTGGCTTCCTAACGGAGTAACCGAGATCGAACACTTCGCGGGCGACCCCATGGGTCGCCCGCTTTCGTTGGCTGGCGCGCGTCCCGATTCGGTGCTGTGCCTGCAACTTCCGGCTGCCACGGCCGTCTATTGAATTGGGGACGATGTTCGCCGGAGGTTGCCATGAATACTCGCGTCTTCAGCCTTGCAGCTCTGTTCGCCACGATGATGTTCGGTTCCATGACGTCCCCCACACACGGACAGGTGTGGGTGGATGTCAACCAGCTCGACGGCAAGCTGCCGAGTTGGGTGGACGAACAATACGTTCGCCCGATGCCGCCAACGCGGCACGAGGTACAGTATCGGCGGGTCTGGGTGGAGCCGGTCTATCAGGTGATCCGCAAGCGGGTATGGGTGGAACCTGTCGTCCGCGTCGTCTACGAACAGGTCTGGTCGCCAGCGCGATACGAAGTTCGCGAGACGGTGTCCTGGGAGGGGAATGTGCAGATCATCCGCCGCGAGCGCGTCTGCATCGATCCGGGCGGGTACAAAACCGTTCGGCGGGAAATCGTCGAATCGCCGGGATGCTGGAAGTGGGTCGAATCGCGCGACCTGATCAGCGGCGGGTACTGGAAGCTCGAGCCGGCCTGACCGGCTTCCCACGTCATCCTGAGGTACTCCGAAGGACCTGGCATCCGAACCGAAGAGATCTCCGAACGTCAGACACCGATCGATCGGTGCTCATCCACGAACGCCGGTTAGCCTCGGACACAAGGTCCTTCGCCGCGCTCAGGATGACAATGTGTGCGGTGGCCGCGCGACCGCTAAACGATCACGGCTCCGCCCCTACAACAGCCTTTCGCCCTTCCCGCGCGGAATCAGCGTGATGATCTTCTCGACGATCTGCTCGACCGAAATCCCCTCGGCGTCGGCGTTGAAGTTGGGGATGATGCGATGACGCAAAACCGGAGCGGCGACGGCTTCGATGTCTTCCACTGTCACGTGCAGCCGGCCACGCATTAGCGCGCGGGCTTTGCCGGCGAGGATGAGATATTGCCCGGCCCGCGGGCCGGCACCCCAGCTCAGCCAGTGGCGGACGAAATCGCTTGCGGTGGGTTCGTTCGGCCGAGTGGCGCGAACCAGGTCGAGTGCGAAGTTGTACACATGATCGCCGACGGGGACCCGGCGGACGATCTCCTGCAGCTCGACGATCGTCTTGGCGTCGATGATCTTCTTCACGCGAGGAACCGCCGAGCCGGTGGTGCGCTTGAGCACCTCCAGTTCCTCCTCGCGCTTGGGGTAGTTCACGATCACCATGAACATGAAACGGTCAAGCTGCGCTTCCGGCAGCGGATAGGTGCCTTCCTGCTCGATCGGGTTCTGCGTCGCCAGCACGAAGAACGGGTCGGGCAGGTCCATCGTATGGCTGCCGGCGGTGACGGTGCGTTCCTGCATTGCCTGCAGGAGCGCCGCCTGCGTCTTGGGCGGGGTGCGGTTGATCTCGTCGGCCAGCAGCAGGTTGGTGAAAATCGGCCCGCGGACGAACTCAAATCGCCGACGGCCGGTGTCCGGGTCTTCCTGCAGGATGTCAGTGCCGGTGATGTCCGACGGCATCAGGTCCGGCGTGAACTGGATGCGCCGGAACGCCAGTTCCATCGTCTGGCCGATGGTGCTGACCAGCAGCGTCTTAGCCAGCCCCGGCACGCCCTGCATCAGGCAATGACCGCGGGCGAAGACGGCGATCAGGATTTCTTCAAGAACCTTTTCCTGGCCGACAATGACCTTCGAGAGTTCGTGCTGAAGGAGGTGGTAAATCTCGCTGAGATACTTCGCCGCTTGAACGTCCGAGGCGTTCGGGCCGGTTGGCGGCGAGGATTTATCGGCGGGGGCTCGCATGTGGGTCGTAGTAAGCAGTACGCAGTACGCAGTAAGCAGTAAGCAGTAAGCAGACAAGACCCGGAGGACACTCGCGTTTTCTTCTCTGCCTACTGCCTACTGCGTACTGCTTACTTTTTCACAATCCGAATCGACTGCACCACCATCGTAGGATCGACCGGCTTGGTGGGGTCGACTTGAATGAATCGAACGCCCACGGTTCGTGGCTTAGCCGTCAGGCCGTTGTTGCCGGCCCAGAGCTTTGTTCCGCCATTGGACACGACGGCGAGCGATTTGCTAACCGCCAGCCGAACCGTGATGGGATCCAGTTTGGTCGGGTCTGGGCGCTCGGCGTTGTACTCGGTCTGGCTGTCGCGAACGATCACCTTCTGGCGGCTTCCCTGGATCAGCCAGACCAGCTCGTTGCTGCTGATCGCCTTATCGGCGCTGAAATCATCCTCGGTCGAAACGAACACCTGGACGATCAGGTCATCGCTGGGACGGCCGGGCTTGAGTTGAACGATGACGGCAAACGTCTCTTCCGGCACGACGGCGATTGGCGAGAGCAGCGCCCCGCCGGCAGACACCGACGGCTGCGTAGCGCCGCCAGCCAACGGTGCAGGTTTCAGGCCGGCCTTGGTTGATTCCAGCGGCAGGGCACCGATTTTCCGCCAGGCCGAAGGAATGGTGCCGTCGAACTTTGCCGACGCGACTTCCGTCGGCAGGTAAGACTTTTCGAGTTCCTCAACGGTCTCCTGGGAAACGCCGGGCCGCGGAAACAGCTGGTAGCCGAGGTACGCCAGCACGCCGATGATCGCGATGACAGAGATGACCGCGATGACATTGGCCAGCGGGATGCCGCCGGTCTTGGCCCCGCCGACCTGCTTTTCGTTTTCGATCCCTTCAAGAACCTTACGGGTAAAGCCCGGACCGGCCCGGACGGACCGGTAGTCTCGCCCGCTTTCGAGGTTTTCGCGCACCTGGACGAGCAGTCGATATTCGTCGGAATCGGCGAGCCCCTCCGACCGCAGCTTGGCGACGGCCTGATGCCACTCGGGGCTGCCGGGTCCGGCGCGCAGGGCGTCAGTCAGAAGGCCGAAGAGGGGATTGGATTCGATGTCCGTAGCCATGTGTAGGGTCCGCCTTGGCGGACGCGAATGCTCTCAAAACCGGAAGGCCCGCCGAGGCGGACCCTACGGTTCTTTCTCTTTCTCATCCTCGTCCGGCACCGCGCCGATCGACCGGCCCAGCCGCTTGAGGCCGTGGAACATGCGGCTTCGCAGCGTGACGGCCTTGGTGCCGGTGATCGCTTCCATCTCGGCGTAGCTCATGTCCTGGAACACGCCGAGCACGATGACTTCCTTCTGATCCGTCGGCAGGCCTTCGAGCGCTTTGAGGACGCGGGCGATCTCTTCCTGCTTTTCGAGGCTGTCGGTGGCCTTGGTGGCAACCTGATAGGGGTCGCCGCTGATGTCCATGCCTTCCAGGTTCAGCTCGGTGACGTTGCGGATCGGGCTGCGCTTGCGACGGCGGCTCTGGTTGATCGCCAAATTGCGGGTGATCGTGAAAAGCCAGGTCGACAACTTCTGCGGATAGCGATAGGTCGGTGCGAAGCGGAAAGCCCGAAGGAAGACTTCCTGGCCGATGCTCTCGACGTCCTCGAGGTTGCCGAGCATTCGATAGAGATAGGAGAGGACCGAGGCGTGATACCGTTCGTAAAGAATCTCGAACGAAGCCTTGTCGCCGAGCTGGGTGCGGCGCATCAGGTCTTCGTCACTGGCCTTACCGAGCGCCGCCGGCTTAAAGTCCTCGACGGCCTCCGCTGGCGCAGGAGGGACCGGGGGCTTTGACGGCGTATGCCCGCTAACCTTACCCGGCCGCTGTGCCATCCACGCTCCGCTCAACTTCGACAGCTACAACCACACAACCCTGTGCGGCAGGTCTTTGAAGTCCGGCGATGGTACGGTGCGAAGACGAGGGGCGTCAACCATTTGGAAAGCGGGGCGCTTCTTGACGGGTGCAACGCGCGAGTGCAATAGCCCAGTGGTGCAACTGAAACAGGCCTGACGGTTTCCGGGATGGCAATTACGCCAAACCTGCTTATCCGTGCCCGCTGCATCACGCGGAACCCAGGGCAACGCCGTGGGCGTTTGATATGCAGTTGCAACACGTTTCAACTGCCACTTAGTCTTGACAACTTCAAGGCCATCCGTAGGATGTTCCGACTTCCCACCGAGGGAGCGTTCGTCGAGAGGCCCGGCGCGTGGCCGGGTTGGTAGATGTGACGGGCCGTCGTCCTGATTTCAGGGCGTTCGCGGTATGCGGCTCGTGCTCCAGGGAACGGTGGCGTCAAGACTTGCGGGTTCCCAGAGCCCAACGAGTCTTCGCCATGACACCGCGAAGTAACACGTCAACCAGCGACGTCGCCGGGAACTTTTCCGGCTCGCACGTCGAAGTGGCGTCGGCTTCGCCTGCAAAAAAGACGAAACGTCCGACCGTCGGCTTGGCATATCGCTGCCCGGCCAACCCCGAAATTAGCCACTACCCCGTAGTGTAACGGTAGCACAAGAGATTTTGGCTCTCTTTGTCCTGGTTCGAATCCAGGCGGGGTAGCTTCGTCGAATATGGATGAAGGTTGAATCCTGAAGGATGAACGAAGACGCCGACGTCTGTCTCCTTCTTCATCCTTCCGCCTTCATCCTTCATCCTTATGAGTTCCGTCGCCGTCATCCTCGCCGCGGGTCGTTCGACGCGGATGAAGTCGCGCCGGCCGAAAGTGCTGCACGAAGTCTGCGGCCGGTCCATGCTGCGATACGTGCTCGACGCGTGCTTCGAAGCCGGCTGCGGCCGGGTGATCGTTGTCGTCGGGCATGGTAAGGACGAAGTAATCGCTCAGTTCGCCGGCGACGCGCGAATCGACTGGGTCGAACAGACCGAACAGCTTGGCACCGGCCATGCCGTGCGGGTGTGCGAAAGCCTGCTGGCCAAGCAGAGCGCGACGCACCCCGACGGCGACGTGTTTATCCTGGCCGGCGACGGTCCGCTGGTGCGGGCCGACAACTTGCGGGCGCTTCGACAGGCGCATAAGCAGGACCACGCCGCCGCCAGCCTGGCGACGGCCGTCGTGGATGAGCCCGCCGGCTACGGCCGGATTGTGCGAACGACCGCCGGCGATTTCCTGGAAATCGTCGAGCAGCTCGATGCGTCGCCCGCGCAGCGCGACATTCGGGAAATCAACGTCAGCCTGTACTGCGCCAAGGCCGACGAACTGCTCTTCGCCCTGGCCCGGCTGAAGAACGACAATAAAAAGGGCGAGTACTACCTGACCGACGTCTTTGGCATCCTGCGAAACGCGGGCAAGAAGGTGACGGCGGTGCAGGCGGTCGCCGCCGACGACGTGCTGTCGGTCAACAGCCGCGACCAGTTGGCCGACGTCGACGCGATTCTGCAAGACCGGATTCAGCAGGCGCACCGAACCAACGGCGTCGGAATCAACAGTGCGGCGAACGTGTACATCGAAGCCGGAGCGACGATCGGACCGGACACGATCATCCACCCGTTTTCGTTCGTCGGTCGCGACGCAAGCATTGGCGCTGAATGCGTCATCGGGCCGTTCGCCTTGGTGCCGCGAGACGCGGTAGTGCCCGAAGGCACGACGATCGCCGGCAACGTGCGGGCGGAGTGAAGGATTACGCGGTACGCATTAGGCTCCTATGTCGTCACTCGACGCCGACAAACTCAAAGTGTTCGCCGCCCGCGGCAACCCGGCGTTGACGCAGAAAATCTGCGACTACCTCGAGATCCCTGCCGGCCGCGGTCGATCCGAGCTGTTTCCGGACGGCGAACTGATGGTCCGTATTGAGGAAGATGTCCGCGGCCGCGACTGCTATATCGTGCAGCCGACCTGCAACCCGGTGAATACGAACCTGATGGAGCTGTTCATCTGGATCGACACGCTCCGCCGGGCCAGCGCCAACCGGGTGACGGCGGTCATTCCGTACTTCGGTTACGCCCGGCAGGACCGCAAAGATGAAGGCCGCACGCCGATCACGGCAAAACTGGTTGCGAACCTGATCGAGCGATCGGGTGCCGACCGCGTCGTGTCGGTCGATCTGCACGCCGCCCAGGTGCAGGGCTTTTTCGATATTCCGGTGGATCACCTCTCGGCCAGCCCCGTGCTGATCAAGTGGGTGAAAAGCCTGAAGCTGCAGAACCGTGTCTTCGTGTCGCCCGACGTCGGCAATGTCAAGCGGGCCCAGGTTTACGCCAATATCCTTGGCGGCGACCTGTGCATCATCGACAAGCGACGCCGCAGCGGCAGCGAGACCAAGGCCGTTCACATCATCGGTGATGTGAAGGACAAGAACGTGATCATGATCGACGACATGATCACCACCGCCGGCACGATGACTGAAGCCGTGCGGATTCTGAAGGAAAACGGCGCGCTGGATGTGTATCTGGCGGCCACGCACGGCGTGCTCGCCGGGCCGGCGATCGAGCGACTCAGCAAGTGCGCGTTCACCAAGCTGGCGATCACCGACACGATCCCGCTCGGCGACCGCGCCGATGCGATCAAGGACCGCGTGGTCATGCTGAGCACCGCCGAACTGCTCGGCGAAGCGATCCACCGGATCCACCACAACGAATCGGTCAGTGCCCTGTTCCGCAAGGACTCGGGCGGAGCGAGAGACTAGTAGGGTCCGCCTTGGCGGACGCGACGCCGCGATCAACGCGGATCGCGGCGACTGCCAACGGCGTCCCAATGTGTTAAGGCCAGTGTGTTGAGGCCAACGAACAGATAAAGCGTATCGCGTCCGCCAACGCGGACCCTACGGAGAGAACTATGGCAACGAAAACCATTCAAATGCAGGCCGATCCGCGAGCCCAGCTCGGCTCCCGGGCCAATGCCAAGCTTCGCGAAGCAGGCTTTATTCCCGGCGTCGTCTACGGACACAAGGAAGCGGTCGTTCCCGTCAAGCTTCCCAAGAAGTCGCTGAGCCAGCACCTGGCCCACGGCGCTCACGTGTTCGACCTCTCGGTCGACGGCAAGAGTGAAACCGTGCTGGTGAAGGAAGTTCAGTACGACCACCTCGGCATCGAGGTCCTGCACGTCGACTTCGCCCGCGTCAGCCTGAACGAGAAGGTGACCGTCACCGTGCCGCTCGAGCTCAAGGGCGACCCCAAGGGTGAAGCCGAAGGTGGCGTCATGCAGCAGCTCGTGGCCGACCTGGAAGTTGAGTGCGTCGTCACCGACATCCCCGAAGCCATTCGGCACAACGTCAGCGACATGGGCCTTGACTCGGTCCTGCACCTGAAGGACATCAAGCTGCCCGACGGTGTCGTCGCGCTGCAGGATGAAGACCTGGTGCTCGCGACCCTCTCGAAGATTGAGGAAGAGGTCGCCGAAGGTTCCGCCGATGCGGCCGAGCCCGAAGTCATCGGCAAGGTTGCCGAGGACGCGGCTGCGGAAGAGAAGTAATCAGGGAAGTAAGCGGTACGCAGTAGGCAGCAGGCAGATTCGTCTCTTTACTGCGTACTGCTTACTGCGTACGGCCTACTCCCATGAAGTTGATCGTCGGCCTGGGCAATCCCGGAAACCAGTACGCGGGCACGCGGCACAACGTCGGCTTCGACGTCATCGACCGCTTCGCCTGGCGCAACGGGCTGACGAGCAGTTCGGACGACTTTGACCGCGTCTCGCGGATGAAGTTCGACGGGCTGGCACTGGACGGTAGCGTCTCGGTCGCAGGCGGCGGATCTGAAAAGGTCCTTCTCCTGAAGCCGACGACCTTCATGAACCTGTCCGGCCGGGCGGTGCAGGCGGCGATGGCGTTCTACCAGTTGACGCCGGTCGACGTGATGATCGTCCTCGACGACGTCGCGCTGCCGTGCGGCAAGCTTCGCATCCGCCCCGGCGGAAGCGACGGCGGACACAACGGGTTGAAGGACATCGCCCGGGCACTTGGTACGCAGCAGTATCCGCGGCTCCGCGTGGGGGTAGACGCCCCGCCGCCCCGGGTCCCGCAGCGCGACTACGTGCTGGGCCGGTTTACCGAAAGTCAGCGACAGAAGATCGATCTCGATCGTGCCGCCGAAGCCCTGCTGATGTGGATCGGCAAAGGGCTGAACGCGGCGATGAACGAGTACAACGTGAGCGAAAAAGAGTGAGTGACCCCCCTCTCTCCCGTACCCGGGGAAAGGGGAACAAGAACTGCGGCCGGTGAACCGGCCAGAACCCAGGCAGACAGACCGAGAACCAAGACCATGGCAGACAAGACAACCAAAGTTCGCATCCGTCAATACGAAGGCATGTTCCTCTTCGGCTCCAACGCCGCCTCGGAACTCAACAACGCGATCGCGACCGCCCGCGGCATGATCGAAAAGCACGGCGGCGAGATCCTGGTCATCAAGAAGTGGGACGAACGCAAGCTCACCTTTGAGATGAACAAGCAGAAGCGTGGCGTGTACATCATCGCCTACTTCAAGGCCCCGACGTCGGCGATCGCCCCGATCGACCGCGAAGTGCGGCTGAGCGAAGAGGTCCTCCGCGCCCTCTTCACCGACGCCGAGCACCTCACGCTCGCCGAGATGGAAGCCGTCGAACCCCAGCCGATCATCAAGGCCGAACCCCCGGCGTGGGATCGTGGCTTTGGCGAAGGTGGCGGCGGTGGCCGTGGTGGATTCGGCGGCGATCGCGGTGGCGACCGTGGCGATCGTGCCCCGCGCCCCCGCAAGGACGAGCCCGCCGAAGCCGGCGCGGCCAAGGACTGATAACGGCCGGTCGCGCGTCGTGGTACGGGCATGCACGCATGCCTGTCCGCTCGTCGCGATGGCTAGACACGGGCAAGCGTAGTTGCCCCTGCCGCAGGCTCACGCTATTGCTGTCGGAACCAAGCGCGCCGAACCGGAGTTGCTATGGCGAGTTTCAACCGAGTGATGCTGCTGGGGAACCTCACCCGTGACCCGCAGCTCAAGTTCCTGCCCAGCCAGACACCCGTCGCCGAGTTCGGCCTTGCGATGAACCGCAAGTTCCGCACCCAGCAGGGCGAAGACCGGGAAGAAGTCACCTTTGTCGATTGCTCCGCCTTTGGCCGACAGGCCGAAGTGATCAATCAGTACTGCCAGAAGGGCAAGCAGATCTTCATCGAAGGTCGGCTCAAGCTCGACACCTGGGACGACAAACAAGGTGGCGGCAAGCGAAGCAAGCTCTCGGTCGTCGTCGAAAACTTCACCCTTCTAGGCGGTCGTGACGGCCCGGGAGGTGGCGGTGGTGGTGGTCAAGGCGGCGGAGGCGGTGGTTATCAGGGCGGCCAAGGCGGCTACCAGGGTGGCGGCCAGCAGGGTGGCGGTTACGACTCCGGCGGCTACGAAGACCCCGGTTACGAATCCGGCCCCCCGCAGCGCGCCCCCGCGAACCGCCCCGCCCCGCAACAGCGCGGCCCGGTCGCCCAGGCACCGATGCAGCGTCCGCAGCAGGCACCGGCCCCCGTCGCCGAACCGCCGTTCAGTGACGAACAGCATTTTGAGAAAGACGATATCCCGTTTTGAAGAAAGTCATTTGTCCCTTCGTCACTGGTCACTTGCGGCATTCCGTAGACCCGAGACGAGCCGTAAATGACCAGTGAACCGTGACAAGCAACAAGTGACAAGGAACCCATCATGTCCAAGAACGTCAAACTGCTCCTGAAAGAATCCATCCGCAGCATCGGCCGCGTCGGCGATATCGTCGAAGTCTCGGCCGGCTACGCGCGTAACTACCTTCTGCCCCACGACCTGGCTGTTCAGCCGACGCCGAACAACGTCAAGAAGGTCGAAGAGCGCAAGAAGGAGATCGAGAAGATCGAGCGCGAACGCCGCGAGCAGCAGGCCGCCCTCATCGCCCGTCTGTCCGGCGTGGAAGTGATGATCGAACGCCGCGCCAACGAGCAGGGTCACCTGTACGGTGCCGTCTCGGCGACCGAAGTCGCCAAGGGCCTGCAGGCACAGGGTTTCAACATCGAGCCCGAAGACGTCAACCTGCTCAGCAAGCTCGATCGGATCAACACCTACCAGGTCAACATCCGGTTTGCCGAAGACCTGCAGACCGAGATCAAGGTCTGGGTCAACCCCGATCCGGACAGCAAGGCCGCGATCGAAGCCTTCGACAAGCAGAAGGCCGCCGAGACCCCCGTCCCGGCGACCGCAGAGTAAGGCGCCAGGGGTTCCCCCTGTCGCGAAATCGGCCGTCCACGACAGGCTTACGTGGATGACCTGTGCATGACCCGTCTCTCTCGCGTTCATCGCGCGATGGAGACGGGTCTTGTCGTTTAGACTTTCCCGGGTCGCGAAAATCGGCTCCAAACGATCTGGCAACGACCCCACGGACCGCTGTCCGTGGGCGTTTCCTTTGCCACTTTGTTCGCTTAATGTTTGGACTCGCAGCGAGCCGAAAGTATAATGTTCGACGACCCGCGGCAGAGCCGCTCGGCTTCCTGAAGTTACGGGAACGGAGACCCTGCAAATGACGTTGATCGATTCCTCCATCGCCGGCCAGTTCGACCGCCTGCCGCCCCATTCGGCCGAGGCCGAGATGTGCGTGCTCGCGTCGATGATGCTCGACAAGGAGCTCATCGGGCAGGTCGTGCAGCTCATCCGCGGCGAGGACTTCTTCCAGGCCGATCATCAGATCATCTACGACTGCCTGACCAAGCTGTACGAACAGAACCGCCCGATCGACGCCGTCATCGTCCGCGAGGAACTCGGCAAACGCGGCCTGCTGGACGAGATCGGCGGCACCGCCTATCTGGCGCAGGTCATCGGCACCGTCCCTTCGTCCGCCCACGGCGCACACTACGCGGCAATCGTTCGCGAGAAGAGCCTGCTGCGCCAACTTATCGCCGCCAGCAACGACATCCTCCGCGACAGCTACGGCCCGCAGGAGACGGCCGAGGTCGTTCTAGACCGCGCCGAGAAGCGCATCTTCGACATCGCCCAGAAGAAGGTCGGCAACGCGATGGTGCCGATGGAACAGGTGCTCCACGAAGTCTTCGAGATGATCGAGAACCGCGGCCAGCGCGGGCTGGAGACCGGGTTCTACGAGATGGACGACATGCTCAACGGCCTGCAGCCGGGCGAGCTGGTGATCGTCGCGGCAAGACCCAGTATGGGGAAAACGGCCTTCGCGATGAACGTGATCGAGCACATCGCCGCCGACAGTCGGATGCCGTGTGCGGTGTTCAGCCTGGAAATGAGCAAGCAGCAGTTGGCCCAGCGCATGCTCTGCAGCCGCGGGCAAATTGACGCCCACAAGCTGCGCAAAGGGCTGCTGCAGTCGCACGAGTACGCGCACCTGGCCAACGTCGTCGGCGAACTGGCCAAGGCGCCCATCTGGGTGGACGACTCGCCGGGCCTGACCGTGCTCGACCTTCGCGCTAAAAGCCGCCGGCTCGCGCTTCAGCACGGCATCAAGGCGATCATGATCGACTACATGCAGCTGATGGATAACCCCGGCGTCGAGAGCCGCCAGCAGCAGATCAGCGAAATCAGCCGTGGTATCAAGGCGGTCGCGCGTGAACTGAACGTGCCGGTCATCTGCCTGAGCCAGCTCAACCGCGGCAGCGAAAACCGCGACGGCCACCGCCCGCGCATGAGCGACCTGCGTGAATCGGGCTCGATCGAGCAGGACGCCGACGTGGTCATGCTCCTGCACCGCGAAGACTACTACCGCATGAGCGAGCCCGACTTCCAGCCCGACAACATCGCCGAGGTCATCATCGCCAAGCAGCGTAACGGCCCGACCGGCACCGTAAAGCTGGCGTTCATGAACAAGACAACGCGGTTCGAAAACCTGTCAGCCCAGAACGACCCCTTCTGAGAATCGTACGGACAGGATGGCAAACCGTAGGGTCCGCCTTGGCGGACGCGCCGGGCTACGTTGGCCAACGCGCCGGGCCTCCCTGGCGGACGCACGCATCAAATTCGGTTGTCACGCTGCCTGCCCTCGGCGACATTAACCGCCGGTGTTTGACGAGGACGACTACGAACGGCTGCAACCTACGTCCCCCGCGCGACGCGCGGGGTCCCGGGCTCGCGGCCGCCTGGCTTTGAAGCTGCTGCTCCGCCGGCTCGACTGGATGCGGGGCACACTGGTCTACTGGACCGGCGAGCCATTGCCGTCAGCTTCGGTCGGTATCGCAACGCGGGTGGTTCAACAGCGACTGCGGTCGGAACCGCCGGGGGCCTACGCCGTTCGAATGCATGCCGGCAAGCTTCCGACGGTCGCCCACCCCTTCAATAACTTCCTGGCCGCCTTGTCGCCGACAATCGACGACGTCATTCCGGTGGACCTGTCGCTGATCGCGCGATCTCTTCGCCGGCTGCAGGAAGCCCGCCGGTTCCCTGTGCTGCTTCCGCAGGCGGTGGGTGATGTCAGCACGTGGATGCTGCAGTGCGAAGAAGTGCTTCGTCGTACGCGAAGCCTGCTCGATGCCCTGTCGCAAGGCGATATCGCCGGCATCGGCCGTGCGGCGCTCGTGATCGGCACCTCCGATGCGATGGCGACTTCGCAGCCGGCGACCGAAACGCCCGCCCGAAAGCCGGAGCCCAAATCACGCCGGCGACCGACCTCTTCACAGATGTCGCCCGCACCAGAAATCACGACCGGTTCGACCAGCCCTGTCGTATCGAAGCTTTTCAACGCCTGGCCCCGCGACGTGCTACAAGCCGCCACCCGGCTGGCCGACACGCGATCGCTCGAAACCCTGGCCCGGCGAGTACCGTCCGCCAACAGCGCCGCGGTCGCGGCGGCAGTCCGCGACCGACTGCTGTTCGCGCCAGCATCGGTCGAAGTATTCCTGAACGAACTTCCGGCGCTGGTCGCCCTCGCCGACAGGCTGGCCGATGAGCCCGTCAAACGACTTCACGCCGCAATCGCCATTCAGCGGTCGGCACTCGAGGCGGCGGTGACGCAATCCGGCGTCAGCGGAAATCCCCTCCGATACAAGGGCAAGCTCGGCACCGCTTCAAACCTCGCACTGCAACGATTCCAGCATTACTACGACGCGCAGGTCTCCGAGGAGCTCACGCAATGGTTCGACCCCCTGCCGCTCGCGATGCCCGATCCGCCGGCCGAATCGGGTTTGGATTCCGCCGACCCCCTGCGTTTCCTCAACAGCCTTCTGCGGGCCGACCGGCTGAGGGGGCACCTGTTGCCCCGGACGCGCGGCAAATCGGACCAGCAGGTGCTCCGCTGGAAACTGATCGCGGGCAAGCCGGGTCTTCTGATCATCGGCGAGAAGGAACCGCTCACCTTCGAATCGTTACCAGCGATGGCCGCCCGATCGCTTTGGACCAGCACGCGCCGGCCAAAAGACCCCTTCCCCATCGAAACCGTCCTTTCGCTGGGGGCGATCGAAGCAATCTCCTTCCACGATCGGGTTCCGAACTGGATCGAGTGGTGCAGCCATGCCTGGCCGATCGGCCCATCCCATCAGGAGCACTACGAAGCAACGCTGATCGCGCTTTGTGCGGCGCGTGCCCACGCCCCCTCGGAGCAACGGCACGAGATCATTTCAGCGATCGACGCCCTCGCCATTCCACTGCTGTCCCACATCGCGCCGTCCGGCCACCCCAGCGACAAGCAGTCCCTGTTCGACCTCGTTCAACTCGTCGTGAAAGCGCTGGTTGCCGGGCTTTCGATCGAACAGGTGGCCCGCTACCTGAGTTCCGGGCGAACCGGCGCGCTCAAGCAATTCATGGCGTTCGCGCCCGGCCAGATCGTGAAGTTCACCGAGTGGCTCGATGATTGGACCGATCGCGTGACGCAGGATGCCGCCACGCCCCACCTGCGGACATCGCTTCTGAAGGCGTGGAGCTTCGACAGCTTCGGCTGCACGACCTGGGCCAATGCCTACCTGCTGTGCGGATCGGACCTGCTGTCGCGGCTGTTGAAGACGCTGATCGCGTGCGGGCTCGAAAGCACGCAGATTCCGGCGGTTATTGAATCGCTGTCCGAGTTCGTCAACCACCAGCCGAGCAGCCTGCGGTATGCAACGGCATTGCCGCCGAGCGAAGTGATGACCTTTGCCCGCGAAGTATTGTCCGAGGCAATGCCGGTGCTCCGGTCGGCACTCCGTCGGGCGGCGATTCAAAAGCCTACGAGGATTGATCAGGCCCGCATTGCTTTCAGCCAGTGCCTCGACTGCGCCCGGCGTGCATTGGAGGACGATGTCGCAGCGCGGCCGGCAGCGGTCGCGGCGCTTGCGGCCGCGTGCATCGCCGAACTTCGCCGCCGTCGCAATGACAGCGGCTTCGACGGCCACCTGTTTGCCAGCTCGTCGGACTCTGGAACCGAAACGCTGGTCGCCATCGCAAGGCGATCCCCGCAGCGCCTCATCACGCTCGGCCTCGCCACCTTCGACCTGAACTGGTCGCAGTATGAGCAGATCGCCGAGGCATGGCGGCAGATCCAGCGCACCGAGCCGCTGGCCGAAGCGCTGTCACTGGCCGCAACCCGCGACAACCGGACCGCCCGCACGCTTCGGCTCCTGGCACGACTCGGCCTGTCGTTTCGGCTCAGCGGCGGCGAAGCGTTTCGGGCGGAACTTACGGCCCTGGCCGCGGGTCCCGCAGCTGATCAACCGCTGCCGGCCGAGTGGGCACATCTCGCCGAACCGCTGACGGCCATTCAGCGGTCGCAACTCGCCGAACTACTGCACTGGCGGCTCGACGGTCAGCTTCCCGAACGGCTCCGCCAGACGCTGTATCGGCCCGAGGCGATGGCGCGCGAACTGGCGCTGCTTCGCGAACAGCCGGACCTCAAACCCGCCGCCCGCCGGCGGTGCGAGCACCTGGAGCAGTTGCTGGGCGACCCCGCGGCACTGGCCGCCTGGCTGCGACGGGACATCGACAAGCATCTGCCGTCCGCGCTCGACGACGCACGACTCGACCGCCTTGAACAGCGCGTCGCGGCGTCGGTGGCATCGCATTTCGCGACCATCCTTTCCCGCCCGGTGCCGCCATCCCGCAACCCGCGCGAGGAACGAAACTGGGACAATGCCCTTCGCCTCTACTTTTCGGCCGATGGCAACCGGGCATTGCTCCGCCGGCTGCTCGCGCACGAACTGGAGGGCGACCGCACCTGGATTCCCAGGCAGCCGCAGAATGCCCGATTCCTGACGCAGGCAAGGGCCCGCGGCATCGACACCGACGCCTGGCTGGCACCGCTGTCACGCAACATCGAATCGAAATCCGGCCCGCTGCGCATTGAGATCGAAACCGATCCGCTGCACGTCCTGCAGATGGGCAACTACTTCGACACCTGTCTTTCCGAAGGCGACTTCAATTCGTTTTCGACCATCGCCAACGCGGTGGAGGTCAACAAGCGGGTGATCTATGTCTACGACCGCCGGGATGTGGTGGTCGGGCGTAAGCTGGTCGTTCTCACCCGCGAGGGGGCGTTGGTCGGGTTCCGCACCTACGGGAAGCTTCCCACGCCGCCGAACCGCGAAGCCGGCGATAGTTGGGAGGAATTGAAGGACCTGCTGGACGCTTTCTGTCGCACGCTCGCCATCCGCTGCGGCGCGACGCTGCACCCCTGTACGGCAATGTCCGTGCCGCCCGAACTGCGTGAGGCCAAGCCGCTGGCACTGTTCGCCAAGTGGTACAACGACGGCCCTGAGCCGTTCGGTGGGAAGTGGCTGAAAGGAAGGACCAGTCGCCAGTCGAGACGGGACACGAAGAATCGCAGCAAAAGGCCAGCGAATTCCAGCCGGTCGTGACCGCAAGGGTGTGGTAAGCTGAACCGCGAGGGACACCGCAGTGTCCGCATCCGCTGACACACCCGGAGATTCAATCGCCGGCGAACGTCTGCGGCTCAAAGTCGTTCACGAAGGGAGCATGGCAATGCGGCTGGCAATGGATCTACCAACGCGTGCACTGCGTTGTGTTTTCTGCCTGTTGATGGTCCTTTCCTGGAGCGGAGCAACGCGCACGGCACAGGCACAAACCGCCGCCGCGGCTTCGCCCGGTGCCGGCGAGCCAACCGCAAGGGACATGGACAGCGCCCGCGCTTCGCTGGAATCCACTTGCAAGCTGCTGGAGGCGGTTCAGAAGGATCTACCGCGGGAGGGCTTCGATCCGAAGGCGGTCGTCGAGTCCAACGGCCGCGATCCGTCGAAGCTGACCGCCTGGGTTCGAGACCACACATCGTGGGTTCCCTATCGCGGCGTGTTGCGCGGGCCGATCGGTGTGCTTCAGGACCGGTGCGGCGGAACGCTGGATCGAACGCTCCTGCTGGCAGAACTGCTCACAAACGCAGGTCGCGAAGTGCGCCTCGGTTCCGTGACACTCGACCCCAACAGCGCCGATGTAGCGGCGATGACGGCGACGCTTCTCGACCCTAAACAAGACCCCGCGACGAAAACCGCCGCCGCCGCCCCGCCGACGGAAGCCGAGCAGATCGCCCTGACCGAAGCCTTCGCCCGTAAGCACGGGTTTGATCCGGAGCAGTTGAAGCGGGGCGCGTCTGACGGGCTGCTGCGGACACGCCAGCTGGCTGCAAAGCTGGCGGCGAGGGTCGCCGACCAGTCCGAGGCGCTGACCGACGCGCTCGGACAACTCCCCGCGGCAGAGCCGGCCGCCGATCCCGCCGCGCAGGCAATTCAGGATCATTGGTTCCTGCAGCATCGCGAGCCCGGCGGAGCGTGGGTGACGGCCGACCTGCTTCTGCCCAACGGCCTCGCCGACGCCCAGATGAAGGCGACCCGCTGGACTGACTACAAGGTGGTCAACGGTCGACTTCCGGTCGACGATGCGAACGTTCACACGGTTCAGGTTCACGTCGTGGTCGAGCGGATGTCGCGGGGCAAGCGATCGGAAGCGGTCGCACTGAAGCAGACCCTTCGCCCTGCCGAGATCCTCGGCAAGCGCGTCACCCTCTTCCACCACCCGACGAAATGGCCGTCGGATCTCATGGCGCCCGAGGGCCAGCAACTGTCGGAACGACTCATCGCCGCCATGCGAACGCAGCCGATGTGGGTGCCGATCCTCAGCATCGACGGCACGCCGTTCTATGAAGCCGGGGTTGCCGCGGACGGTTCGCTCGACCCGAAACCGCCGATGGACCCGATGGGTCAGGTCGGCAAAAGCCTGGCCAAGGGAATCGGCGGCGCGGCCGATCTGCTGGGCAACCTCGGCGATCCCCCCGCCGCCAATGCCGATCCCTCGGTCTGGACGGCCGAATGGATCGAGATCGAGACGCGCCAGCCCGGGCAGCCACCCACGATCGAACGCCGCGACGTGTTCGATCTGCTGGGCCCGGCGGCCCGATCGGCAGGCAAATCGGACCTGCTCGCCGATGGCGCCGACCCCGACCTGACTCGCGGTGCGGCACTGTTCGGCCGCACGGAGCTTCTGATCGCGCCGTGCCGGTTGTCGCCAGATTTCGTGCAGAACCTGGCGATCGATTCGCTGATGAAAGCGCGCACGCCGCTGCTCGATGCAATGTCCGGCGTGGCCCGCGGCGACGCCAAGGCCGCCTCGCCGGTCTTCAATCTCGAGAGCTTCCCCACCGCGCTTTACAACTACGCGATGACGCGTTTCATGGTGGGCAGGGTGCAGCAGGCAGTCTATCTCGATCGCGTGAACGTCGCCGCGTTCCACCAGCGGCTGGTGCCCGGTGCCGCTGCCGATCAGCCATTCTCCGTCCGCGAGATTTTTGACGTCATCTTTAACGATATCGCCGTCCGGCACGCCTGGCGCGCCGATGCCCGCCGTATCCGCCTGGAGCAGGGTGTGATCGACACCAACGCCGAGGTACTGGCGACCACACGGCCGCAAAAGGAGAACCTGCCGGCGGTGTTCGAACGGGCTGCCGACGAAGGCGTTGCGTCGATCGTTCTACGATCGAATGACGACCCGAACTGGGCGAAGATCCAGTTGCCGGCCGAAGCGGCAGCACGCATTCGCGCCGACCTCAAGTCCGGCCAGACCATCGTCGTTCCCGCCAAGGCGGTGAGTCTTGCCGGCACGGCGTCGGTCGCCTGGTGGCGTGTCGACCCGGCGAGCGGGCGATGTCTCGGAATGACTAGCCACGGAGGCGCGACCATGGCCGAGAAGGCCGCGCTCCTGGCGGTCTTCGTGGGCACGTCTTACCTGAACTTCCACGGCTGCGGCGGCACCAACTCGGCTTCCAGCGCGATGAAAAAGGTCGGATGCGGCGTCTGTGCAATTGCCATGGGTGCGCTCACCACGCTGGCTCTTGCGTCCACTGCTGGCATCGGTGTGGCAGGCGCCGGCGCTGCCGGTGGCCTGGGCGGCGCGGCCGGCGGTGTGTTGGGTGGCGGGCTCTGCAATATTCTTTCGGGTAGTGCCTCCTAGTGAAACATCCTTGCAGACGCCTGGCACTGCCATTTCGGAGTTGGTCATGATCGCAATCCCGTTCGGCCGCGCCCTCGTTCGTCGGGCGGGCGTATTCGTCGTCATCGCGACCGTGTCGATGTTCGTCGCCGTGGACACGGTCCGGGCCCAAAGCCCTGCCGCCCACCAGGCCGATGCGATTGCCATACTGCTCACCGCTAACACCGAAGGCCACGTCAAGCCGTGTGAATCATGCCCGATGCACGTCGGCGACGGCGGACTGGATCGGCGGGCCACCATCGTCGCGCAGCTTCGCACCGGCGAGCGCCCGGCACTGCTGCTCGATGCCGGCGCATGGCTTGCCGGCCCCGAGAGCGCCGCTTCCGCCGGCGCTGTCATGGTGGCGGCGTACAACGCCATGGGCTACGACGCCGCCCACATCACCCCCGCCGACCTGGGCTGGGGAAAGTCCGCCGCGCTTACAACGCTCAGGAGCGCCCGGTTTTCGCTCATTTCGGCGACACTGTTGAGTGCCGACGGAAAACCGATGTTCGAACCCTTTGTCGTGAAGAAGGTGGGAGCCGTTCGCTTCGGCGTGATCGGCGTCAGCGAGGCGCCAAAGGGATTGGATTTCTCGCCAGCGCTGCGGGAGCAGTTTGAGGGCGTTCGTTTCGCCCCGCCGGCAGAGGCGATCGCGACCTGGTTGCCCAAAGCGGCCGCCGAAAGCGACCGGATCATCATCCTGTACGACGGCACCGCCTGGGGACTCGCCACCGTTCGCAAAGCCGTCGGCAACCGGGACGTCCTGATCGCCGTCGCAGGCATTCGCCCCGAACGCCTGCCTGAAGACGCCCGAACGACGGTGCTGGCGACCGAGGAACATGGCAAATCGATCGGCGTCGCGAGCCTTGCCGATGGAAAGTGGACGCTGTCGCAGTCTCGCGTGCCGGGGAGCACTGCGTCGGATGCGGCGATGCGCGACCTGCTGGCGACCTACGCACCCAAGGCGCTGACACCGCCAACAACGCAAGTCGCCGTTGCCACTACCCCCACTACACGGCCCGATCCGAACGTGCCGCCGGCTGTCGTGCCTCCACCTGCCATGTCGCCCCCTCCCACCACCGCACCGGTAGTGATGCCGCCGGTGAACCCGCCCGTCGTTCCCGCCACCCAGCCGGCTGTGGCTGTCGTGCCGCCCCCGCCTGCCACGATGCCCGCTCCTCCTGCCGTCACGGTGACGGCGCAGCCGCGCGTAACCGCCAAACAACCACTCCAGCCGCGAGGGCTTGCTGGAGTCGGCCTGACCCAGGAGCAGGTGGACGCGGCCGTCAAACGCGGCGCGGATTTCCTCTGGCCGCACATGCTTAAAGAGTGCGGCAATCCGCCCTTCATCGCCGGTGAAGGCGGCGGCTACGAGGGGTATCACACGCTCGCCTCGCTGGCGCTCGTGCGCGCGGGTCTGCACAAGCGCGATGCCGAGTTCAATCGCATGCTCCGCGTCTACCTTGACCGAGTACAGCCCGAGACGATCGGCACCTATGCCGCCGGCGTGCTCTGCATGCTGATCGAAGCCTACGGCGATCCGCGATACGAACCGAAGCTGCGCGCCTCGGCCCGTTACCTGTTCGAAGGCCTTAGTTCCAAAGGCTGGGATTACCGTCCCAAAGTCGCCGATGCCGCGATGCTCGACCCACGGACCCAAAAGCCGCTGCAGGTCTGGGGCGGCCGACCGCCGATCGGCAGCGGTGCCGAGGCGGCCGAGAAGTGGAACCGCGCCACCACGCAGAAGTCCGATGAGCTCGACCACGACAATTCCCTCGTCCAGTTCGCCGTCCTCGGCCTGCACGCGGCCGCCCGGGCGGGTGTCGAAGTGCCGATCGACGTCTGGCGGCAGGTCGTGGCCATGATGCGCACCCGCCAGACCGACACCGGCGGGTGGGGGTATGTCGGCTCGACCAGTGCCACCTCCGGCAGCATGACCTGCGCCGCCGCCTATGCCCTGACCGTCGCCCGTTATCACCTTCAGGAAAAGTCCCCCGCCGAAGACGAATCGATCGAACGCGGCCTGGCCTGGCTCGCCAAGGGGTTCGCGGTCGATAAGAACCCCGGCGCCGGCGAAGCGAATCTCTACTACTACCTTTATTCCGTCGAACGCCTCGGCCGTACGCTCGATACTGAGTTCATCGGCCCGAACGAGTGGTATCCGATGGGCGCCAAATACCTGCTGGACGTTCAGAAGGAAAACGGCTCCTGGCACGATGAGAAGGCCGAGAACCAGGCCGAACTTTCGACGAGTTTCGCGATCCTGTTTCTGTCCCGCGGCACGCCCAAACTCGC
Source organism: Humisphaera borealis (assembly GCF_015169395.1). Taxonomy (GTDB): domain Bacteria; phylum Planctomycetota; class Phycisphaerae; order Tepidisphaerales; family Tepidisphaeraceae; genus Humisphaera; species Humisphaera borealis. The sequence goes on along the minus strand of NZ_CP063458.1, from coordinate 4,406,736 downwards.
CGTCACGCCAGAGCCCAAGGTTGGTCCGGGCGTGCTCAAAACTGGTCTGCTCCAGCCGCCGGCACCACGGCTGTACATCATCCTCGACTGCTCGGGCTCGATGATGGAGGAGATGGGCGGCAAGACAAAGTTTGATGTCGCCCGGCAGTCGGTCGCGTCATTGCTCGCCGAACTTCCCGATGCGACGCAGGTCGCACTGCGCGTTTATGGCCATCGTAAAACCGCGCTCGACCCCGGCGCCAACGACGACACCGAACTGCTGGTGCCCATCGGCCCGCTCGACCGCCAGGCGATGGCCGACCAGCTCAAGAAGCTTCGCGCCCGCGGCAAAACGCCGATGGCCCGCAGCCTTCAGGCCGCCAAGGGCGACATCGACGGCATGTCCGACAAGCAGGTGGAAGTGCTGTTGCTGACCGACGGCGGCGAAGACTCGCAGCCGCGCCAGGACCCCGTCGCCGCCGCCGAAGCGATCGGCAAGTCGGGCAAGGCGATGGTGCACGTGGTCGGTTTCGACATCGGCCGGGAAGACTGGGGCCGGCAGCTTCGGGGGATGGCCGACAAGGGGCGCGGCAAGTACTGGGGGGCGTTCGACACCGCAACCCTGCTGACCGAACTTCGTGCCGCCGTCCTGCGGTCGCCCGGCGCTTACGAAATCCACGACGCTTCCGACCGCGTCGTCCACCGCGGACAATTCGGCGACAGCCAACCGCTCGAGCCGGGCCGCTACGCCTTCGTGACCGCGTTCGGGGGGAAGCGCTTCAACGAGCCGTTCTGGGTCAACGCCGGCGAGCCGACGGCGGTGCTGTTCGACGCAGGCAAGTTCGGCGTCACCGAGCCCAAGGGTCCACCTCCGCCGGCCGGCCTTCCGGCCACCCGCCCGGCGACACCCGACCCGGTCGTCACCACCCCGCCGTTCAATCCGGCGACGCCGCCGGCCAACCGCCCCAAGTTCTGCGTTCACTGCGGCAACAAGCTGGGACCGACCGGCAACTTCTGTACGAGCTGCGGGAAGAAGATCGGACCGTAAACGGCGGGCAGGGAAGAACTCACCACGGAGGCACGGAGACACGGAGGTTGACTCGACGACCACGATCTCTGAACGAAGACAAAGCGGAACCACAGATGCACACAGATCTGCACAGATGGAATTGCAGCGAATTGGGATTGGCGAGTACCGACATTGTCAACTGAAGACGAGATGCCGCGGCAAACGACAAGATGCTGTTTTCCTTATCTGCGAAGATCTGTGTGCATCTGTGGTTCCCCTTTGTCTTCAGCCAGAGAACACGGACATTGAGTTGACCGCAGATTTCACAGATGACGCAGATTCTGAAAAAAAATCTGCGTCATCTGCGCAATCTGCGGTTTGCTTGGACACCGCCCGCTCAGCTTCGCACAGCCGCCGGCTGGATCGCGTCGCGGGGCGAGTTCGCGAGAACCACGCGCTGCTTCACCGACCGAATCCGTTCGGCCAGCAATTGCTGCTGGGCGAAGATCTCGCGGTTCACCGAGCCGATGGCCCGGTCGTCGGCGCGGTAGATGTCGCCGGTCAGCGTGCGGGCGATCGCCGACTCCACGTGCAGCGTGCGGGCACACTCCTGCCATTCAGGGCGGGCGACGACGGTAATGCCGCCTTCGCCGTAGCTCAGCAGTCCCCATCGCGGCGGCAGATCGGTCTTCTTCACCACACCCGCCGGCGCCAGGACGTAATGGATGTTCGCCATCGGCTGCATGAGACACGCATCGAACTTGCCCAGCCCAACCGCCTGCCGCACCTGCCGGCGCGGTCGCGCCACCCGGCCGGCCTTTCCCCGACGCTTGCCGCTCCCGCTGAATAGATTTCGCTCCCGCTCCATCATGCAGAGCGACATCTGCCCGTCGGGGCTGATATCACGCAGGAAGTCACTTCGGCTGGCTTTGCATTCGATGAAGCAGACCTGCGGCAGCTCGCGCGGGATGAACAGGTAGTTGTGGTAAGGCCGAAACACTCCGGTACCGACGGCATCGATGATGCCCAGGGGTTTGAGCCGTACCTCCGCCGCGATACAGCGGTAGCCGTTGCGGAAAAGCCAGCGGCAGGCTTCCTTCTTGAGCGTCTTGTGGAGATCGGTTTCGCCAGGCATTACGGCAGTCCTTTGCCGGAGAGAATCGACGAACGATTGGGAACGCGGTCGGTTGAAGTCGCGACCGTTCTACCATAGACGGGTACTGTTCGGCCAGAAGCAGGGATCCGCTTGCACGATCCTGCGAGAATCGTCGGTCAGAGCCGGGGATTTACCACGAAGGCACCAACGCACGAAGGGACACAAAGAAGAACGTTCAATTGTCATCCTGAGGTACTCCGAAGGACCTGGTGTCCCAGCCGAGAAACGTTCGATGGATCAACTGCGCGATCGGTGTTGAAGCTCCGTCGCTCTTCGGCGAGGGAAACAGGTCCTTCGGAGTACCTCAGGATGACATACTACGGCTCTTCTCCGTGCTCCTTCGTGCTCCTGGGTGCCCTTCGCGCCTTCGTGGTGCATCTTCGAACCCCAAGTCGCACTCACTTTTGTCCAGGCTTCCCACCCTCGCCACGCGTCACCTGCCCCGTCGCCTCGGCGATGATCTTCTCTTCGACCGTCCCGCCCCAGACCGTCGGCAGGCCGTAGTAGACCATCGCGGCGGCCCCTTCGTAGCCGCCTTCCTTCAGCACGCGGGCCGACGGGATGTACGCCATCACGTCGTTGGCATAGCCGATCGGCCAGACGGCGGCAGTTCCGCCGAGCTCCTTCTTCAACCGAAGTGCATAGTCGACCACCACCTCTCCGCCCAGGAACACCAGCGTCGGCCCGTCGCCCAGCTTCCAGCTCTGAACCGGGTAGGCGTACGTGGTCGACAGCTTGCCGTCGCGGGCCATTCGCTCCAGCAGCAGCGACGCCCTGCGGGCCAGATAGCGGTCTTTCGGGTCGGTCGATGCCTTCTGCTGCTCCAGCAATTCACGCGACGGCATCTCGCCGAACGGCAGATCGATCTCGCGGTAGGTCGCTGCGATGGTTCCGCCGATCGGCTTCATCTCCGCCGCGAAGGCGGCCTTCACGCCGTCGCCGATCTGCCGACCGAACGATTTGGCGAACGCCACCTCCCGCCGCGGGAACGGGTTCTGGTCCGCGCCGCAGCCGGCGGCAAACATCGCCGTCGCGCCGGGCAGATCGGCCTCGATCGCTTCGGCGGCAAAGCCCGGCCAGTCGCTCGACCATTCGTAACCCGACAGCGTCGTCGCATGACAGGCGTAGCCGAAGAGAACGGCGATCGGCTTTCCGGCAGACGCCCCGCCCGCCGCCACCACCGACAGCACCGGCAGGTCATGATCGAACGGCCCCTTCATCGTCTTGCGCCACGCCGCGGTGCCGCCGGCGTCGCCGTGGGCGAGCTTGGTGACCTCGGCTTCCTTGTTCTCCCGGCGATTGGTCGCGAACGCTGCCGTGCCGACGCCATAATTCATCGACACCGGCGCCATCTGCCCCGCCGCCCTGCCGACGGTCTCGACGACCTGCTCTTCCATCCAGGTGGTGTACGCCCGCACCTTGTCCGACTCCTCGGCCGAGAAGACGTACGTCGGCCGCAGGTTGTGCCCGATGACCGGGCCGCTGTGCGTATGGCTGACGCAGATCGCGACGGCATCGCGGTCGAGCGCGTATTTGGCCTTCAATCGATCGCAGATCCGCACGGAGGTGTCGCGGTCGATGCCGCAGACGTCGAGCGAGATCAGCGCGACGCGCTTGCCGCCGGCGTCTTCGAACACCAATGCCTTGGCCCAGAGATCGTTCAGCGTCCCATCCGCCGGCTTGGTCCGCGAGGCGTAGCCCGCCATCCAGACCGGCTGCGGCGGCGTAATCTTCGTCCGCGCCACGCCCGCCCGCCAGGCGGCCGGCGCGTCGGCGGCGAGTATCGTGTTCGTGGAGAGCAGGCAGGCCAGCAGGGGCAAACCGATCGCGCCAAAGTGACACGGGCTCGCGGCCCGTGCACGGTGCGTGGAAGAACAGGAAGCGTTCATCGCCGATCCTCCTCTCGAATTGATGTCTCCCCAGCTACACGAATCATCACCCTGAGCTGAGCGCTTGTGACTCTCTGAGGAGCCGCGCACGAAGTGTACTCACGAAGTAAGCGGGCACGGCGACACGCAGTCAGCAGAAGTGGGTTCCCGACCGTCAACGCTCCCGCTTACTCCGTGAGTACACTCCGTGCGCGGCCACTTAAGAGTCACCCGATCTGACGTACTCCCAGGGTCACTCCTACAACCCCAACAGCCGCCTCGCGTTGTCGCGGTAGATCTTCTGCCGCACGGCGTCGGGGATCTCGATCGACTTGAGCACCTCGAACTGCGGCACCGGCTGGCCGGGCGACAGGTAGTCGGTGCCGAACATCAGGCGGTCCTGCCGGCGGGTCATGAAACCCGCCGCGAACTTCAAATCTCGCTTCAGCGCCCCCGCCCCGCTGCCGGCGGACAGGTCGCCGCACAGATTCGGGTAAGACTCCATCAGCCGGTCGAGCGCGCCGCCTTCACTGACACCTTCCTTCGGATACCCGCCCAGGTCGGCCGCCGTTTTGACATCGCCCGAGATGCTCGCCCAGAACCCGGGGCCATGCCCGATAAACGTCGTCTGCGGATTGCCTTTCAGCACTGCTTCTAGCCCCGGCAGGCCGGGCTTGTCGGTGTTGCGCTGGGAATCGAGGTGGAACAGCACCGGCAGCTTGAACTCGCCGCACAGGTTGTACAGCCGCATGGACAGCGGATCGTCGATCGGCAACCCCGGCTTGTGCTCGCCGAAGCCTTTGCACCCGGCATCGACGTAGGACTTGAACATGTCCGCCGCCCCCTTCTTGCCGCCGTTGATCGTCGTGCGCGGGTCGATACAGCAGAAGGGGATCAAACGGTCGCGGTGCGGCTTGGTCTGCTCCAGCACGAACTGCGCGGAGATCGGATAGCTCGAAGACTCCGGCGACACCAGCGGCAGCACGATCGCCTGGCTGATCTCGTGCTCGTCCATCCACTTGAGCAGGTCCGCCGGCGACAGCATCTTCGTGGTGTTCCACGTCTGGCCAACGTGGGTATGCATGTCGACGAATTGGCCGGGCGGATAGGCCTTGGCAGCGTCCGCCGGAGCGGCGATCGGAAGCAGGGATGTCGAGGCGGAAGCGACGGCGGCGAGGAGCAGTTCGCGGCGGGTCATGCCGCAGATGATACCAAGTAGGGCGGGCACTGCCCGCCGGAGAGAGCGAGCGAAACTTAGGACCGATCCCGTTGATGTCGTCGCGTACGCCTGACCATCACGTCTCTCGCGTCCATCGGTTGGTCACTCGTCGGAACAGATAAAAACTGCAGAAGGCGATCCCGGACAGGGGTGCGGATATCGCGCGGGACAAGTTAGCCATGTCGAACGACATTAAACCGATAAGAAACCATATCACTCCCGCAACGAATGCCGCCTCGACCAATGCACTCGCGACGGAATGCGGACGGGTGGGATATCGCGTCGGCTGTCGAAAGAAAAGCTGCATCGCACGGTTTAACACTGCGCGAATTCTATCTTCAAAGTAGCCGCTCGCAAAGACAGCGAGGATCGCGTCGCCAGGGATCGACCAACCTGTTCGGCGGGCAGTGCCCGCCCTACGCGTAAGCCGCTCTACAGAGCCCGCATCACATCCCACCCATCAGCGCCGCAATCAAACCCTTCTGGAAATGCAGCCGGTTCTCCGCCTGCGGGAAGACGAGCGACTGCTTGCCTTCCATGACGCCTTCGGAGATTTCGTACCCGCGATACGCCGGCAGGCAGTGCAGGACCACCGCGTGCTTGGGGGCGGCCGCCAGTAGCTTTTCATCGACGGCAAACCCGGCGAAGTCCTTCACCTTGCGCGCCTTGTCGGCTTCCTGGCCCATGCTCACCCAGGTGTCGGTGTAGATCGCATCGGCCTGAGCGACGGCCTCCATCGGGTCGGACGTCATCACGAAATCCATGTCCGGCGCGATCGACATCACCCGATCGGCATCCTCCTGCGGCAACCGATATGCATCGGGCGAGGCCAGCACGAAGTGCATGCCGAACTTGCCACACGCCACCGACAGACTGCGGGCGACGTTGTTGCCGTCGCCGACGTAGGTGAGCGTTCGGCCGGTCAGGTCGTGGCCGAAGTGTTCCTGCAGGGTCATCAGGTCGGCCATCGCCTGGCAGGGGTGGGTGTAGTCGGTCAGGCCGTTGATGACCGGTACGCCGGCGTACTTGGCCAGGTTCTCGACTTTGTCGTGCTCGAAGGTCCGCGCCATGATGCCATCGCACATACCGCCGAGGACTCGGGCGACGTCCTGCACCGGCTCGCGCGTGCCGATGCCCACCTCGTCCGGCCGCAACACCAGGCCGTTGCCGCCGAGATGTTCCATCGCGACGGAAAAGCTCACCCGGGTGCGCAGGCTGGGCTTCTCGAAGATCATCGCCAGCGTTTTGCCCACCAGCAGCGGATCGTTCTTGCCGGTGGTCTTGTGCTGCTTCTTGAGCTGATGCGCAACCGCCAGGAAATGCTTGAGCCGATCGATCGGCGTCTCGGCGATGGTGATGAAGTGTTCCATTGAAGTAAGCAGTAAGCAGCAGGCAGTAAAGAAAGGCAAGCAAGTGAAGCAGGACGCCGAGTTCTTCTCTGCGTGGTGCTTACTGCCTACTGCCTACTTTTCTAAAGAACGATCTCCGTCCCGATTCCCGCTTCGGTATAGATCTCGAGCATGAGCGCGTGGGGAATGCGGCCGTCGATGATGTGGGTCTTGTTCGACCCGCCTTTGAGTGCGGCGATACACGCCTCGACCTTCGGCAGCATGCCGGCGCTGATCGTGCCGTCTTTGACCATGTCGTCGATCTGGGCCACCGTCAGCGTGCTGACGCGCGTCGCCGGGTCCTTGGCGTCGCGGCGGATGCCGTGGGTGTCAGACACCACGATCAGCTTCTCGGCCTTCATCGCCGCGGCAACGGCACCGGCGGCGGTGTCGGCGTTGACGTTCAGCTTGCCGCCGGCGTCGTCGCGGGCAATCGTGGCGATGACCGGAATGCTGTCGGCCTGCACCAGCAGTTGCAGCAGCCGCGAGTTGACGCGCGTCACCTCGCCGACCTGCCCCAGGTCGATCCGCCGGCCCCCTTCGCCCTGCAGGAACGTCTTCTGGGCGAACAGCACCGTGCTGGCCAGGCTGTGCAGGCCCATCGCCTCGCACCCCTGCGCCTGGATGAAATCGACGATGAACCGGTTGATCTGGTTGCACAGCACGTGCTCGGCGATCGCCAGCGTGCGATCGTCGGTGTAGCGGCGACCCTGCACCCATTGCGGCGTCAGGCCGGACTTCTCCATCGCGTCGTTAATCGCCTTGCCGCCGCCATGCACGATGACCGGCTGCATTCCGACGTAGTTCATGAAGACGATGTCGGTCAGGATGTTCGAAAGGGCTTTCTCGTCGTCCATGATCGACCCGCCGACCTTGACGACGATCACCTTGTCGTGGAACCGCTGGATGTAGGAGAGGGCTTCGACCAGGCCGCGGGCCTTGTCGGATGCTTCGGACAGCGCCTGCTGGTCGGCCGCGAGATTGACGGCTGCTTGATTGTCGGACTGGCCTTCTGCCACCGCGATGCTCCTTCGAACTTCACACCGGCGGGACGCGCCCGGCGCGTCGCCAATACCGGGGGAAAAGGGGAAGAGTGTAGAACGGTCTGAGCATGGTTGTCAAAGCGGTGGGAAGACTATGCGCGAACTAAATGTGCGCGCGGCGACGCCGGCAACACCTATCGACCCGCAGGGTCAACGCAAGGCGCTGGATCAGCAGGCGGTAGAGCCGCGCCAGGATGGCATGGGCAAGTACCCTTGCCCGTGTCGGCCGATCGAGCGAAGACGCGGGCAGACGGTTCTGAAATGGGGTCCGGCAGCACCGTTCAACGGGCGGAATTCAGTTGCATTCTATCGCCGCGAACCTAACATATATAGAACAAATATCCGGCGTCGCCCTGGGACGGGCGGCGTCCTTCCTCCATGCGCCGGTCGGCGGGTGTGATCTGTCGGCATTGGCGTCTACTCCGTGGAGGTCGCCGTCCCTAGGACGATCGGTGGCGGTCGGGCCGGGGTGGTGATGTTGGCGCTCTTAAGAGAAGCGGAGACTTTGAGACGAAAGACACGAAGTGCGCAGGCTGATCGATCACTTGGGTTCGTTCGGCAATGTCGTCCTGGGTTCGTTCGGCGACGTATTCCCTGGGTTCGTTCGGCAACGTTGGGCGAACGCTCCGCTCCGCGTCGCGGCTAACCATCTTCGTGGGATGGAACGAACCCTGCACACATTGCGCGACAACGCGTTACGTACGTCCGGCGACGGGTTACGCGCTACCGGCGACGGGTTAGCCGCGACGCGAAGCGGAGCGTCCCCGGACGTGTGGGTCGCCCTGATCGAGCGTCGTCCGACCACGCCGGGTACGTTCGGCGCGGGACGGAATGACGGACGCTGGGAACATCGCCGGTGGTCCACGGGGTGCGGTGGGGCGAACCCCACCCTACGATCGCGTCAGGTTCGTTCGGCCGGGTTGCGCTGGGTTCGTTCGGCCACGCGATGACGCATGGGAACGCGACTAGGCCGCAACCCCTCCCTAGCCCTCGCCTGGATTACCGGAGGAGGGGACAGGAGGGGATCTCGGGTTCGTTCGGCGATCTGCGCTTGACGATTCGGTGTTCGATGATGGGTGTTGGGTGTTCAATGTTCGATGCTGACGTTCATCCTCGGGTTCGTTCGGCGGAGACGCCCGGCATACCGCCGTTCTCAGCCGATTGGAATCACCTGTCGCCCGTGCTACGGTACGGATCGCTTCTTCGACTCTCTGTTTACGCCTCGACTCGGACCCATGCCTTCCCCAACGCCGACCACCGATCCCTCGACCCGCCCTTCGCTCGACGTGTCGATCGTGGTGCCGGCGTTGAACGAGGCGACCAACCTGCCGGAACTGGCCCGCCGGGTTCATTCGGCGATGTTGGCGATGTCTGCGCTGCCGACGATGACATCCATCGATCTAGGGGCACACGGCCGTGTGCCCGCGGCTGGCGAGGACGGTCACCCGGGGACCGATGGGGGCGGGGACGCCCGCGCTCCCGGCGTGTCCTACGAGCTGCTCATCGTCGACGACAACAGTCAGGACGGCACACCTGCCGTCTGCGCCGAACTGGCGAAGACTTACCCCCTGCGCCTGCACGTCCGCCCCCGGCCGGAAGACGGCCTGAGCGGCGCGGTGCTGGAAGGCTTCGCTTTGGCCCGCGGGCGGACGCTGGTCGTGATGGATGCCGACCTGCAGCACCCGCCGGAGAAACTGCCGGAGCTGATCGCGGCGGTGGAAGCCGGCGGCGCGGAGTTCGCCCTGGGTTCCCGTTACGTCCCCGGCGGCAGCACGGCCGAGAAGTGGTCGATCGCCCGGCGCATCAATTCCTGGATCGCTACCGTCCTGGCCCGCCCGTTCGCCGGGCCGACGCGCGACCCGATGAGCGGCTTTTTCGCGCTGCCGCGGAGCGTCTTCGAACGCGGCAAATACCTGACGCCGCTGGGCTACAAGATCGGCCTGGAGCTGATGTGCAAGTGCCGGGTGGCGGCGGTGAAGGAAGTGCCGATCCACTTCGACACGCGATCGGCCGGCGAATCGAAGCTGACGCTCAAGCAGCAGTTCCGATACCTGGAGCACCTGAGCCGGCTGTACGACTTCTGCTACCCCCGGCTGTCGCCGATCGTGAAGTTCGTCCTCGCGACCGGCCTGGGCTGGCTCGTCGGCTTCGCGGCATATGTGCTGCTGTTGAACCTGAACGCCCCGCCGCAGGTCGCGATCCCCGCCGCCTACCTCGCGACGATCGCGACGACGCTCGCGTTCCACTTCCGCTATGTGCGGACGCAGCGGAAGTTCCTGGTGACAAGGTCCCCCTGGCGGGATTTCGCGATCGTGGCGCTCGGCGAACTGATCGCCTGCACGCTCGCCAACAGCTACCTGCTGAGCCGGCACTGGAACATTCACACGGTCGAGTTGTTCGTGCTGACATTCGCCGTGGCGACCGTGGCGCGGTACGCCCTGCGGAAGGAGTTGATGCAGGACATTCGGGGGTTGAGGAAGGAAAAGGGACGGGACTCGTGACTTTTAGCGGTCGCACCGCAGGTGCACTGACACGTTCACGAAAGTTCTGCTCGATGAAGATCTTTAGCGTACCGCCTTGTCGTAGCGTGTGCATCACCGGATTTCATGTACGGAGCAAAACAGGAGGGCGTCATGCCATTCGATTTCAGTGGAGAAGGGCAGCATCCGGCCGAATCCATGAACGGCCCTGTCATCTCCGCGCAAACGCGCATTCGTCTTGCAGACTTTTCTGATCCCAGCGGGCCGCACCGATTTGGTGGCCCACTCCGCCTGGATTTTGTCCACTCCAAGGGCAAATTGCCGCCACTGCAACGTGTGTTGACTCTGTCACAACGGGATCCGAACCTTGGCTCGGCGATCCCCGGCGTTACGGAGCTTCCTCTGGTCTATGGGTTCACCCTGAACGGATGCAGGCTGCGGTACAAGTTAGTGGCGGATGGCCAAGTCGAACTTCTGGAGCTGAACCCATCGGTGCCAACCAGCGGATGGCCCTACAAGAACTACCCTGCCGCGTTCCCAGAGAAGCGTTTTGCGCTGCTAGATGACGGCCAGATCGAACCTGACGAGGTCGATCAGTTGACCTGGCAGAATCTCGAGGGAATCGATCCTGAGAAGGGTGTAGTCGTCATCGTTCCGCCGAGCTCGCAGTATGGCGTCTCACTCTGGGCGACGGAGACGACGAGTTAGTGCAGGTAATTTTCGAGATCGACCCGCTTCAGCGCACCGTCACCGCATACAACCAATGCGGTTGATCGAGCGTTGCAGCCTCATCGCGACCGAGATGGAAAAGGCAAATAAGAGACGCGTAGCGTGAAACTTTACCCCACCGGCACTCGTTACTTGTTCCGCCGCGGTATGCCCTACCAACCCTTCGCATCCGTCCTGATCTTCGCGATGTACATGTCGGCGCAGATGTAGAGCGTCGACCCGTCATCGCCGAACGCGACGTTGGCTGTTGCTTCGCCGGTGGCGAGGGTGCCGAGGTGGGTGCCGTCGGCGGCGATGATCAGGACGCCGCCGGGGCCGGTGGCCCAGAGGTTGCCTGCTTTGTCGACCTTCAGGCCGTCGGGCAGGCCCTTCTTCTTGCCGACCATCGCGGTGGCGTCGAAGAGCACCTTGCCTTCGCCGAGCGTCCCGTCGTCCTTCATCGGGAACGCCTTGATGATCGCCAGCTTCGGGTCGGACTGGGCGATGTAAAGCGTCTTTTCGTCCGGCGAGAGCGCGACGCCGTTGGGCCGAGTCATCTCCTGCGTCAGCAGCGTGACCTTGCCGTCCGGCGACACGCGGTAGACGCCCTGGTACGGGATTTCTTTCGTGGCGTCATCCACGTTTTTCGGCAGGCCGTAGGGGGGATCGGTGAAGAACAGGTTGCCCTTGCTGTCGAAGCAGAGATCGTTCGGGCTGTTGTATCGCTTGCCGTCGTACTTGGCGGTGACGGTGACGAAAGCCTTACCCTCGGCGTCCCATTTGGCCACCCGGCGGTCGCCGTGCTGGCAGAGGTACAGGCTGCCGTTGTGCAGGGTCAGGCCGTTGGAGCCGGGCTCGCCACCACGGGGATCGGCCCCGGTGAAGCCGCTGGGGCGGAGGTGTTCGGTGAGCGCCTTGCCGTCCCACTTGTAGACGACATTCTGCGGGACGTCGGAGAAGTAGAGGCAGTTGTTCTTGGTGTCCCAAACCGGGCCTTCGGCCCAGTCGAGGCCTTCGACGATCTTTTCCATCTTGGCGCTCTGCGAGAGCACCTTGTCGAGCCGCGGGTCGAGGCGTTCGATCGTCCCCAGCGTGCCGCTGGAGAGCTTACCGGGCATCGATTTGTTCGTGTTATTGGCGGCCAGGCCGCCGTGCGTCCAGGTGGGCTTGGTAGCCGGGGCACAGCAGTCGGCGCAGGTGCCTTCGCCGGCGTTGGCCTGCTTGGCCTTGGTAGCGGCCGAGTCGGTGTTACACCCGGCAAAGCCGAGCGACAACGGGGCGAGAAGCGCGAGGCGAAGCAGACGGGCGGTTTTGGCGGTTGGCATAAATGAAAGGGTACGGAATGAGTGGAGGCGGCGTCAATTGTTTCCTGCGTGATGGTTGCGTCCGACTTTTAGCGCCATCCCCGAAGGGGTGGGCTTTCGCGCGGTCAGCGCGGTAGTCGACCGTTGCTCACGTGCAGCGACACTGGTGTCGGCGAACCCGGGAATCGAATCGACTGGAGTTCCTCAGTCCACGGCGCGACTCCTCACCCCTTCGGGGATGACGCTAAAACAAAGACTGACGCGATCGCTCTTGAACGAAATGAGCAGACGAACGACTTCGCTTTCGCTACAACTTCACCCATGCCGATTCTCGACGTCATCGACTACCACAAGGCCTACGGCGACTTTGTCGCGGTGGACTCGCTTTCGTTCGGCGTGGAAGGCGGGCAGATCGTCGGGCTGCTCGGGCCAAACGGCGCGGGCAAGACGACCACCATGCGGGCGATCGCCGGCATTATCCCGCCGACGCGCGGGCAACTGAAGGTCGACGGCTTCGAGATCACCGCCGACCCCGTGGGCGCCAAGAAACGCCTGGCGTACGTCCCCGACGACCCCCGGCTGTTCGAGACCCTCACCGTCTGGGAACACCTGCAGTTCATCGCGACCGCGTATGAAGTCCCTGACCTGGACGTTTACGGCCAGGTGCTGCTGGAGAAGTTCGAACTGACGGAAAAACGCGACACCCTAGCCCAGGAGTTGTCCCGAGGCATGCGCCAGAAGGTCGCGATCTGCTGTGCCTACCTGCATCGCCCGCGGCTGCTGCTGCTCGATGAGCCGCTGACCGGCCTCGACCCGCGCGGCATCCGCACGATGAAGCAGTCCCTCGTCGAGCAGGCGGCGCTGGGGAACGCGGTGGTGATCAGCTCTCACCTGCTGTCGCTGGTGGAGGGGCTCTGCACGCATCTGCTGATCGTCAATCGCGGGAAGAAGCTGTTTCTCGGCAGCCCGGAAGAAGCCCGGACGGCGTTTTCGAATGTGGGCGATGACTCTCTGGAGGAAGTCTTTTTTCGCGCGACAGAAGCCGGTGAGGTGTCACGGTGAAGAGTGCACCTTCGGTGCGACCGCTAATCAGGAAAGCGCCACCGCCGGGTCGCGAAGGCTGTCTTCGCGGCCGCTGACGTTGACGCGGTCCCAGACCAGTTGCCGCAGGGCCGCCGTCTCGTCGAGGTCGCCGACGACAAGCACCTGTGCCACCCGGCCGTCCTTGGCGATGCCGATCTCGGCGAAGCCGGTGTCTGCGGCGGTGCTGCCGCGGATGAGTCGGCGATCGACGAGGCGCGACTCGCCCCAGCCCCGCGCTTTGACGCCGAAGATCTCGGTCTCGAAGCCGGGCAGCGCGGTGAACGTCTCGTTCGCGCCGGCCATGTTGCGGCCGGCAAGGGTGGCGGTGGCCTGTGCGCCGTCCCAGTGTTCCAGCCAGCGGTGCTTGCCGAACCGCGGGTCGAGAATCGCGCAGCAATCGCCGGCGGCGAAGATGTTGGGCACGCTCGTTCGGCCGGTGGAATCGACGAGGATCGACTTGCCCGCGCCGATGGTCGTGCCGCGGAGAAGGTCCTTCGTCGCGACGGCACCCACGCACGCGACGGCGAAATCGCAGTCGAGGGTGGTCTTGGCGGCGTCGTCGAGAACGACGCGTTGCACCCGACTGTCGCCTTCCAGCCGTAGCGGATGCCGGCCGGCGTGAAGAGTGACGCCGTGCTTCGCGAGCAGCTTCGCCACGAACCGCCCGGTGGCTTCGCCGGCCTGCTTGGCCCAGGGGTGTTCGCTGCCGGAAATCAGATCGACCGCCATGCCCATGCGGCGGAGCGATGCCGAGACTTCGACGCCGAGTAGACCAGCGCCGATGACAGCGACGCGGCCGCGGGCGCGGGGCAGTTCGGACAGTTCCCCGTGCGGGCGACCTTCATGGATCGCCGTTTCGACGGCGTTGCGCAGCAGGTCGGCGTCGTCGATGGTGCGGAGGGAAAACAGGTTCGGAAGCTGCGCGCCGGGGATGGCCAGCCCCGCCGCCGTCGCCCCGGTGGCGATCAGCAGGAAGTCGTAGCTGACTTCTTCGCCGCTATCGAGCGTGGCCGCCGAGCGTGGCGGATCGATGCGCGAAACGTTGCGGCCGGTCTTGAGGGCAACATGGTGGCGATTGAACCAGTCGGGATCGTCGAGATAGAGCTGTTCGCGGGTGGACTCGCGACGGAGGTACCGGCGGCTCAGTTCCGGCCGCAGGTACGGCCGATGGACCTCCCGCCCGACGACGAGCATGGATCCTTCGACGTCGAGCGAGCGAATCGCCTTGGCGGCCGCAATGCTCGCGGCCCCGCCTCCGACCAGCAGATACTTCACGTGCAGGACGGTCATAGACATACATCCGTGTTGGGCGCGGTGGCGCTATCTTAATCGGTTAACGGCCCCGACCCCAACTCCCACTTGGAATAGTAGGTCTGTCAAACCCGAGCAGATCGCGGTTGACATTTTGCAAAGGTTGTTCAACAATGAATCCGGATTAACGGATGGTCAAAAGAACGCCCAAGCCCGATGCCCTGCTCGCCTGGATGGACGGCTTGGCCGATGAGACCCGTCTGCGGCTGGTCCGCCTGCTCGAACGGCACGAGTTATCGGTCGCCGAGCTGTGCGAGATCATCCAGTTGCCCCAGTCCACCGTCAGCAGACATCTGAAAGTGCTTTCGGAGCAGGAGTGGGTGCGAAGTCGCAGCCAGGGAACGACGAACTTATATCGTACCGTCCTCGACGAGCTCGATCCGACGCCGCGAAAGCTCTGGCTGATCGCCCGCGAGCAGACCGAAGGCTGGGCGACGACGGCCCAGGACGAACTGAGGCTGAACCAGACGCTGCGAAAGCGGCAATCCGACCCGCAGGCGTTTTTCGCCGGTGCGGCCGGGCAGTGGGACAAGCTGCGTGGCGAGCTGTACGGCCGAAACTTCTCGGCGGCCGCACTGCTCGCCCTTCTGCCGAAGGATCTGACCGTCGCCGACCTCGGTTGCGGCACCGGCCCGCTGATCGCCGACCTGGCGCCACACGTGGCGAAGATCATCGGCATCGACAACTCGTCGGACATGCTGAAAGCCGCGAAAAAGCGGCTGGCCGACGCGCCGAATGTCGATCTACGTCGGGGCGACCTGGCGAACCTGCCGATCGACGACGCCTGCTGCGACGCGGCACTGCTGGTGCTGGCACTGACGTACGTCCCCGAGCCAAAGTCGGCGATCGCCGAGGCGGCACGGGTGCTGAAACCCGGCGGCAAGCTGGTCGTAGTCGACCTGCTGCCGCACGACCGGGATGACTTTCGCCGGCAGATGGGACAGTTGTCCCTCGGGCTGTCGCCGGAGTTCGTCGCCGGTGCGATGAACGACGCGAAGCTGCACGAAACAAACATCAGGCCCCTGCCGCCCGAAGCGTCGGCGAAGGGCCCGGCACTTTTCCTGGCGACCGGCCTGAAACCGAACTAACGCTGGTAACCGAGACCGAATCACGCAAAACCTTTTAGGAGCCCCATGACCCTTCTCGCAGACGCCCCCAAATCCACCGTCCATTCCCAGCCCAAGAGTCTCGAGTACAAGGTCGCCGACCTGAACCTCGCCGAATGGGGCCGCAAGGAACTCATGCTCGCCGAGCAGGAAATGCCCGGCCTGATGGCCTGCCGCGAAGAATACGGCGCGTCCAAGCCCCTCAAGGGCCTGAAGATCGTCGGATCGCTGCACATGACGATTCAGACCGGCGTGCTGATCGAGACCCTCGAGATCCTGGGCGCCGATGTCCGCTGGTGCTCGTGCAACATCTTCAGCACGCAGGACCACGCCGCGGCGGCGATCGCCGTCGGCCGGCCCGAAAAGGGCGGCACGGTTTCGAACCCCCGCGGCATCCCGGTCTTCGCCTGGAAGGGCGAGACCCTCGAAGAGTACTGGTGGTGTACCGAGCGCGCCCTCGACTTCGGCAACGGCCAGGGTCCGGACCAGATCGTCGACGACGGCGGCGACGTCACCCTGCTCATCCACAAGGGCACTGAGTTCGAAGCGGCCGGCAAGGTTCCGGGAGCCGACACCACCGACAACAAGGAATACAAGGTCATCCTGAACCTGCTGGCCAAGACGCTGAAGGAAACCCCCAAGCGCTGGACCGAAGTCGGCAAGAAGGTTCGCGGCGTTTCGGAAGAAACCACCACCGGCGTTCACCGCCTGTACGAAATGCAGAAGGCCGGCACCCTGCTGTTCCCGGCTATCAACGTCAACGACAGCTGCACGAAGTCGAAGTTCGACAACCTCTACGGCTGCCGCCACTCGCTCATCGACGGCCTGAATCGCGCCACCGACGTCATGATCAGCGGCAAGGTCGCGGTCGTCTGCGGCTACGGCGACGTCGGCAAGGGCTGCTGCCAGAGCCTCAAGGGCCAGGGCGCCCGCGTTATCGTCACCGAGATCGACCCCATCTGCGCCCTGCAGGCCGCGATGGAGGGCTACCAGGTCCTTCCGCTGGAAGACACCCTGAGCTACGCCGACATCTACATCACCACCACGGGCAACTATAAGATCATCACCGCCGACCACATGAAGGCGATGAAGGACAAGGCGATCGTGGCGAACATCGGTCACTTCGACAACGAAGTCGACATGGCCGGCGTCGAGAAGCTGGAAGAGAAGGGGAAGGTCAAGCGGACGAACATCAAGCCGCAGTACGACATGTACACCTTCACCGAGACCGGCAAGAGCGTGCTGATCCTCGCCGAAGGCCGCCTGATGAACCTCGGCTGCGCCACCGGCCACCCGAGCTTCGTGATGAGCGCGAGCTTCACCAACCAGACGATCGCCCAGATCGAACTGGCCCTGAACAACGAGAAGTACGAGAAGAAGGTGTACGTGCTTCCGAAGAAGCTGGACGAAAAGGTCGCCCGGCTGCACCTGGACAAGCTCGGCGTGAAGCTGACGAAGCTGACCGAAGAGCAGGCCAAGTACATCGGCGTCCCGCTCGACGGCCCGTACAAGCCGGATCACTATCGGTATTGATTTCTGAAAACCGAACTATGGCTGTTTCGGGTCCGGATACCGCTGGGTGTCCGGACCCGTTTTCGTTGCGGTCGCGTGAGCGGCTTTTCAACCGATTGACGGATTCACAGGATGACGCGATATCCTGCCGATAGGCGGCGCTAATCCAAGTTGTCTTGAAGATTGCGAAGTCGGGACGAGCTTGTGTACGCGAATTCCGTCTCGAGGAGTTCATGTTGCCCGCCGCACCTGACAGTCCTCGACGTCTATTCGCCTTTGATCGACGCATGCAGCGCTCATTGAAGCCCACGACGTTATCATGACATGGCGTTCCGATTTCCCGCGACATCGAACCGGTTCAGAGTACTGCCATTCACACGTCCGAACCGCTACCGGAGCATTCTCATGTCTCGCTCGCTCGCCTCATGGATTCGTGTCCCGGCATTGGCGCTGATCGTCTTTGCTGTGCTCGGCCAGGCCAGCGCACAGCAGCCCGCCACCCAGCCCGCCCCCACCTTCACCGGTGCGTGGCGGACGACGTTTGGCGACATGACGCTGACGCAGACCGGCGCCGATGTCACCGGGTCTTACGTCTCGGCCGGATTGACGGGTGTCGTCACCGGCAAAGTGGAGGGCCGAACGCTTACGTTCACCTATAAGGAAGCCGTCGCCGAAGGCGAAGGGGTGTTCGATCTGTCGCCGGATGGCGCGACCTTCACCGGCAAGTGGCGTGTGAAGGGCACGCAGCCGTGGGGACAGTGGGAAGGGCAGCGCGTTGACCCCGCCGTCGCGGCCGCGGGCGCCACCTTTGCCGGCGTCTGGAACACCTCCTTTGGGTCCATGCGGCTTCACCAGGACGGGCGAAAGGTCCACGGCACCTACGCCTTTGCCGGGCGGTCGACCATCACCGGCGACATCGACGAGAAAGGCGTCCTGACCTTCAAGTACGACCAGCCCGACGGCGAAAAAGGAGACGGGCAGTTCACACTCTCGGCGGCGGGCGGGTCGTTCTCCGGAACCTGGACGACTGTCAAAGACGGCAAGAAAGGTGGCGGCCCCTGGACGGGAACCCGCATCGTCCCCAAGCCCGGCGTGATCTGGCTGATCGTCCTCGAAGCCCCGTGGGAGGCGCAGCTTCGCGACAACGAATTCTCCTATGGCCTGATGCTCCGCACCTACTTCGCCCGCATACCCCGGGTACAGGTGCGGCACCGCAGCATCTCCGACGAGGCCGACGTCCGCCGCTGGTGCGGCGAGATCACTTACCTTGCCGAGCCGGTCGTCCTCTACTTCTCGTCGCACGGAACCGCCGAGGGCCTGACCGTTGGCGGCAGCAAGCCGATCGGTGCAGATGTGCTGACGGAATGCATTCGCGACGCCGGAAACATCAAGCTCCTCCACTTCGGCACCTGCCTGGTCGCCGGCGGCGACATTCCGAAGAAGATCCACGAAGGTCTGGGAAAGGGAGCAACCTTTCCCATCTCCGGCTTCTCGCAGGCGGCCGACTGGGCCGGCAGCGCGCTGGTGGACTTTGCCTACCTCGAGTTGATCTTCACCCAGGAGATGTCACCTGCCGACGCGGCGAAGCAGGTTCGGAAGATGATGACCTTCGCCGGGGAGAAGCCGGTGGGCGGAACCATCATTCCGCCGACGGGACTGGTCGTGATTGACCCGCCGGCAAAGTAGTTTCGCTCCGATCGACGATACCGAGGGCCCGATAACCAACGCCGCGAGCCAAGGGAGGGGTCCCTGCAACCGAAGACGAGGTGAGGCCGCCTGCCGGCGGCTCAGGAGCCTCCCTTCATGCAGCGATCAAAACTTCTTCGTCTTCTGGGCGCCGTTACCTTCGTGAGCGTCGGCGCGGCCGTCACGCTGGCGGATTCGCACGGCGGACATGCGAAAGAGCCGTCGCCGGCAGCGCACGGAGCACCCGCCCCGGCGCCTACCGCAAGTGTGGCCGTCGATGCCCACGGCGCCGCCCCGTCTGCCACTCTACCCGCGGCCGCGGCCCACGCGCCCGCCACGGGAATGCCCGCCGACGAGGCGATCAAAAAGCTGACGGCCGGAAACGACCGGTTCGTCGCCGGGACACCCGCCCGGCCGAATCAGAACCAGTCGCGGCTGTGCGACACCTTCGCCAACGGCCAGCACCCCTTTGCAGGGGTTCTCTCCTGTGCCGACAGCCGCGTGCCGCCGGAACTGATCTTCGACACCGGCATCGGGGACCTTTTCGTCGTGCGCATCGCGGGAAATGTCGCCGATGTCGATGAAGTCGGCTCGCTCGAATACGCAGTCGAACATCTGGGGATCAACCTGATCGTCGTCATGGGTCACGCCAAGTGCGGTGCGGTGACGGCGGTGGTGGATAAGGCGCACGTGACGCCGAACATCGAAAAACTCGTCGACAACATCGCGCCCGCCGCCGACGAGGCCCGCAAATCGTTCCCACAGCTCACCGGCCCTCGCCTGGTGGAAAAGGCGATCCGGGCGAACGTTCGGCAGTCGATCGCCGACCTGTCGTCGCGTAGTGAACTGCTCCGCGAGAAGTTCAAGAGCGGCAAGCTCAAGGCGATCGGCTGCGTTTACAACCTGCACACCGGCGAGGCCGACTGGCTGGAACCGTCGGAAAAGCCGGTCGCACAGGATGCCGGCGTTGTCGCACCCGGTGGGACTGCCGGCAAAGGTGGACACGGCGCGGCCGACGAACATGCCGCACCGAAAAAGGATCCGCACGGCGATCCACATTCCGCCGTCCCCGCCCCTGCCGATGGCCCGGCATCGCCAGAATCGGCCAAGGAGCACAACTTCGTCGCGCTCGGCGGACTGCTGGGTGGCGGTGCGGCCGTCTCCTACGCGATCATCCACCTGATCAACGGCCGACGCTCGTAGCCCGCCCGGTCACGATTTCTTCGGCGGGCGGTACCCGCCCTACAATGCGGGCGATGACCCAGCCCGCCGCCTCGATCGCCCCGATTCCTCCCGCCGCTCCCGCCCGCGCCCCACTGATCAAAGGCTGGCCGATCCTCGGCGTGGCCTGGCACATGCGGAATGATCCGCTCAAGGTGCTGCTTCGCGCTTTCGAAGAAAACCCCGGCGACGCCGTCTTCATGAAGCTCGGGCCGTACAAGGCGACCATTCTTCGCAACCCCGACCACATCAAGCGTGTCTTCGTCGACAACGCCGCCAACTATTCCAAGCAAACCCGCGGCTACGCCAAGGCCCGCATCGTGCTCGGCGACGGACTGGTGACCAGCGAAGGGGAACTCTGGCAGCGCCAACGCCGGATCGCGACCCCCGCGTTTCACCGCCAGCGCATCATCGGCTTCGCGTCGATCATGACCGATGCGACCGTCGCAATGCTGGACGGCTGGCGGCAACGCTCGTCGTCAGCAGGCCTTCCGATGCTCGACGTCTTTCAGGAGATGATGCGCGTCACGCTGCGTATCGCGCTGCACACGTTGCTGGGCACCTCCGCCGAGCACGAACTGAACGAACTCTCCCCCGCCGTTTCAGAAGTTCTGGAACGCACCAACGACATCATCACCAACCCGCTGTCGTTCCCCGAATGGGTGCCGACACCCAAGCACATCCGCTTCCGCCGGGCGATCGACACGCTCGACCGCTTCGTCTACTCCACGATCGATCGCCGCACCAAGGAGCAGGCCGAAGGCCAACACGCGACCGACCTGTTGTCGATGCTGCTGGCGGCCCGCGACGAACAGACCGGCGAAGGCATGAGCCGCACACTACTGCGGGACGAGGCGGTCACGATCCTGATCGCCGGCCACGAGACGACGGCGATCGCCCTCACGTGGGCGCTGTACCTTGTCGCCAAACACCCGGCAGCCCGGGAGGCGCTCGAAGCCGAACTCGACCGCGTCCTTGCCGGCCGCACACCCACCGTCGACGACCTTCCGAACCTCAAGTACACCCGCGCGGCGATCGAGGAGGCGATGCGGCTCTACCCCCCGGCCTGGATGATCGGCCGGGCCGCGATCAAGGACGACACCTTCGGCCCCTATACCGTTCGCGGCGGGGAGTTTGTGCTCGTCAGCCCATTCGTCACCCACCGCAACGCCAAGCTGTGGGACCACGTCAGCGACTTCGACCCAGGCCGCTTCATCGACGGCCGCAGCGACGCGTTGCCCAAGTTCGCGTACCTCCCCTTTGGCGGTGGATTGCGATTCTGCGTCGGCGCGACGTTCGCAATGATGGAAGCCACGCTCATGCTTGCCACCATCGCGCAGCAGGTGCGAATCGAGCCCACCGAAGATCCGCCGGTTACGCCCTGGGCGATGATCACGCTGCGGCCGAGGCACGGCGTGATGGCGACACTGAAGTGGCGTAGGGGTTGATGACGCCTCGTGATGTTCGGGTGGCATGGGCAAGCGTACTCGCTTGCCCGTGGCGGACGCGGAACAGGGTTCACCATGGGCATCGGCGTAGCGTTGCCCATGCGACCCAGCACCTCATTCGGAGATGCGCGGCAATTCAATGGTGAGCATCCCCGCGCCAGCGTAGAATGAACTTCCCGGCAGAAAACGCTCGTCCTGCCGTCACTTGTAGGAATCCGCCGCATGACCACCACCGAAGCCACTCCCGTCGATACCAAGGATCCCGTCAACGCCGCCATCCTGGCCGTCTCCGAAGACAAGATTCAGGGATTTCAGGCCGATCCGTTCGGTGAGATTAGCCGGCTGTCGGGGGTCGAACTGCCGGTGGTGATCGAGCGCATCCAGGCAATGCTGCGGGCGGGAACCATTCGCCGGGTGCGGCAGACCATGCTCGCGACGAACCTGGCCAGGGGCGCGCTGGTGGCATGGGTAGTCCCAGAAGAAAAGCTCAACGCGACGTTCGACTGGATGTTCAAGGAAGACCCGTTCAGCGGGCATGTCGTCATCCGATCGACCGATCAGAAAATCTCCGCCTCGCGTTACCGCCTCTGGACGACACTGAAGGTGCCGCAGGGCTACTCGCTGGAAAAGCACTGTCAGTTGCTTTGCGAGAAGACCGGCGCGACGACCTTCAAGCTCCTCCCCGCCAAGCGCCTCTTCGCACTGGGCGTCGGCCATGTCCGCCGCCGCGGCTTGGAGCCCGGCTCCAAGGCAGACGTGCTCGCCGACGTCACCGATACGGATATCGTCGAGCTGTCGGAACTCGACTGGCGGGTGCTCGTACCGCTGAAGCGCGAGTTTGCCGCCGACGAGATCAAGCCCAACCTCTGGCAGGCCCGCGCGACCGAGGCCGGCGTCAGCCTGGAAGAGTTCAACCGTGTCGCCCGGTCGCTCAACGAGCGGAAGGTGGTCGGGCGGTTCAGCACGTTCCTGGAGCACGTCAAGCAGACCCAGGCCGGCGAGCAGGTGACGCGGTACAACGCGCTGTTCCACTGGGCCGTCCCCGTAGGGCGTGAACTGGAAGCCGGCCGCGAAGTCGGGCGGTTTCACATCATGACGCACGCCTACTGGCGCGAGGCCGGCGAAGAGTTCGGCAACGTCAACGTGATGGGTGTTGCCCACGGCACCGACAAGGACTTGGTCCTGGCGCACAAGAAGGCAATCGACGAACACCTGGTGAGCATTGGCATTCCGGTGACGTACACCAACGTCTTCTGGGGCGGCCGTAGCGAGATCAAGCCGAGCGAGATCGCCCCGCAGGCGTACGCCGCCTGGTGCCGGAAGATGGGCGTCGAACCGGATGCGATGAAGGAATGATGGCAGCTGTCGGCGACGCACGACCCTTCCTGTCGGTCGCGGCATCAGGGAATTAAACTCCGGGTCTTACGATCTACGTCTTAGCCCCATTTGCCCCGGAGGATCCTGATGCCCGCTTTGGCTCGCCTGATCTCGCTTGCGTTGCTGCTGCTCGCGCCCGTCGCCAGCGCTGCCGAGACACCCAACGTCGTACTATTCTACTGCGACGACATGGGCTACGCCGACATCGGTCCTTACGGCGGCAAGGCCCCGACACCCAACATCGACCGGCTCGCCGCCGAGGGCGTCAAGTTCACCGACTTCTACGTGGCTCAGGCGGTCTGCAGCGCGTCCCGCGCGGCGCTCATCACCGGGTGCTACAACCTTCGCGTCGGTATCACCGGCGCACTCGGGCCGAAGAGCAAGATCGGCATCAACCCCGACGAACGCACCCTCGCCGAAGTCTTTAAGAGCAAGGGCTACGCCACCGCGATGTACGGCAAGTGGCACCTTGGCGACGCGCCGAAGTTCCTGCCCATCAATCATGGCTTCGATGAATGGTTTGGCGTGCCTTACTCGCACGACATGTGGCCGCGCCATCCGGCCAGCCCCAAGGCCTGGCCCGACCTGCCGCTGATGGAGAACGACAAGGTCCTGAAGCTCAACCCCGAGCCCGGCGAACTGACCGGCGCGATCACCGATCGGGCCGTCAAGTTCATCGAGCGCAGCAAGGACAAACCGTTCTTCGTCTACATCCCCCACCCGTTGCCGCACGTGCCGCTGGGCGTTTCCAAGGCTTTCGAAGGCAAGACCGGCAAGGGGCTACACGCCGATGTCATCGCCGAGATCGACCACAGCGTCGGCTCGGTGCTTGAGGCGATCAAGAAAGCCGGCATCGACGAGAAGACGCTCGTCATGTTCAGCAGCGACAACGGGCCCTGGCTGCTCTACGGCGACCACGCCGGCTCGGCCCTGCCACTGCGCGAAGGCAAGGCAACGGCATTCGATGGCGGCGTGCGCGTGCCGTTCCTGGCCCGCTGGCCCGGCAAGATCGCACCCGGCTCGGTCTGCAAGGAAGTCGCCGCCACCATCGACGTGCTGCCGACGATGGCCAGGCTCATCGGCGCGGCCGGATCGGACAAAAAGATCGACGGCCTGGACATCTGGCCACTGATGACACAGCCCGCTACAGCCAAATCGCCGCACGAGTTCTATGCGATCTACTGGGGTCGCGAACTGCACGCCATCCGCAGCGGCAAGTGGAAGCTGCACTTTGCCCACGCGTACCCCAAACCCGCTCCGCCCGGCGGAAGCGGCAAGCCGGGAAAGTACGCGAATCTGCAGATCGGCGACGAGTTGTTCGACCTGGAAGCAGACATCGGCGAAGAGAAGAACGTCGCATCTGCGAACCCCGACGTCGTCGCGAAGCTACAGAAGTTCGCCCAGACCATTCGCGAAGATTTGGGCGAGTCGCGGACGAAGCAGGCGGGCGGCGGCGTGCGGGAGCCGGGGAAGATTTGAGCGAGTTGGCCAGACGCCAGTCGGGACGCTATTTCACACGCGCGCCCACCTGCGTGTCGTATCCCGCAGCAGGTGTCAGATCCGCACGGAGCAGCTTGACCTTCGCACCGTTGATGCTGACGGCGTTGAGCGCGGTAAGGATCTGAGGGTCATTGTACGCCACCCTCACATTGCCCCCGTCCAGCAGCGCGGTGATCGCCGCCTGGGTGGCGACCGCGTCGTAGTCGGCGCGGTACGCCCAGGTCACGCCGAGCTCCCTGGGGTCGGGGATCGCCAGCTTCTTCCCGCCGATGCGCTTCACGGTTTCCAGGGTTGCGCCACCGATCGGCTCCCAAAATGTCGTTCCCGCGATACTGACGCCACTGGTGTTGATCCATCCGAACGCAATGTCCGCGCCGGCCCGGCCGACACCGGCTGGGAATCCGATCGATGTGGTGCCGCCGGTCGCCGGGCTGGCCTTTGAGAGCGTCCAGGTGGAGACGCCGGGCACTGCCGACGCCAGCGACGTCATGCGCAGGAAGACAGTGCGGTTGACCCAGGTGTCTGCAAGGCCGGCTGCTGCAGTCCACCCCGACGGGAGTGAGGCCGTCCAGCCGTGTGTCGTCGTCACCAAGCCATTGAGTCGATTGATGAACGCCTCATCGATCACGCCGGCCGGGGCTTTAGACTTTGCCTTGGTGGTCGGGTCTGCCGCGGCATACCCGGTAGCGATGTCGTTGAAGAGCTGGACCGCCGACACCGCCGACGAACCCTTTGTCAGTGCGGTCACCGCGACCAGGGGGCTGCCGTCGGGCTCGCAGTATCCGAGCGCCGACAACTTCTCCAGGGCCGTCTCGACCGTGTCTTTGAAGCGGCGGCCGGCAGCGAGCTGCGGCGGCGACTTGTAGGTCGGGTGGATGGAATTCCTGTCGTTGCGAAGGTCCTTGTGCAACAGGATCGCCCCGGCACTGTCGGTTAGCGTGTAGTCGCCAAGAAACAGAACCCGTGTCGCGATGAAAGGGCCGACCGCCCCATCGACCTGCGCAGGATCGAACGCGATGACATTCCCGACGCCGATCGTATTTGTGTAGGTATTGCCGGCGAGATCTTTCGCGGTCAGAACCAGCGGCTTCTCGGTAACGTCGGTGGGACGGAAATGACTGAAAGCGCCGTTGAAGCTGACATTGTATCCCACGACCGCTTTGAACACGATGAAGTCGCCGTTGATTTCGCTGTCGAGTCGGCGTCCCTTGTCGTAATCGGTGAAGACGGTTTTGCCGTCGTAGTCGACGCGTACCCCGTTTAGTGCGCCGCCGACGCCGTCGCGCACGTAACCGACCAGATTACGGAGGACCGGTGTCCTGGTCGCGCCGACATCGATGATGCCGCCGGCGACGACGTTGTTCGCCTCATCCCCCTCGGCGACCAGATTAGCCGGATCTACTACACCAATCAGATAGTAGCGCCCGGGGGCGGCGGTCTGCGGGACCGTTGCCGAGGTGCCCGCCGACGCAGAACCGTTGAACGCCAGGGCACTGCCATCGGTTACCGCCGAACCAACCAGGATGTCTACACCGTCATCGAAGGTTGCGTCGCTCGAGAGGTAGAACTGCACAGCGACCGGCGTCGTGACGGTGGACGAGCCACCGTTTCTGACCGTCGCGGTGACGGCGAAAGAGGCGCCGGGCTCGGCGGCGGGAGGTGCGGTTGACAGCGACGCAAACAAGTCCGCACCCGTGGCGATCTCCACCACGGACTTGTGCACACTCCCCTGGAATGATTCAACACCCAGGTCGTTCCACTCCCCACCGTAGTCGGACCACATCGTGCCCCACACCTCGCCGGGGTCCCATAAGCTGTTGGGTTCGCCGGCATGCCAGTTGGTATAGGTCGCCGGCTCACCGCTCACCCAACGGTAGACGCCGTCACGATCCGCGTCGTTGTATCCAATCCAGAACAGCGACGCCGTGCCGGAGAACGTGCCCCACACATAGTTGTGTTCGGCGGCATCATTGACGGTGACCAGGTTTCCGCCGAGCGCTACTGCCTTGTCCTGTGCTTCGTCCCAGGTGGCGGCGTCCAGCAGTTTATAGGTGTGTCCGTTGGCGGGATTCACGAACGTCGCCAAGACTGCGGGGTTGGCGGCAAACAGCCGCCGCGATTCGAGAGACTCGACCGATGCCAAATGAGAACTCCGCATCCTCCCTGTATCGACTTGTTTCAGGACCGCGTTGCACGGGGAAAGGTGGAATCGTGCGATTCATGGGGTCCGCCGTCGGCGCCTCTCGGCATCGGACGGGCTGGTCGCGCGTCCGATAAAGACCTTTTGTAGAGGCGAGCAGGAAAACGCACCGATCTAGTAGGGCCGACGTCACTTCCAGCGGCATTCGGGCGAAAGGATTCGGTTTCCATGTCACGCGCATTTCACGCCACACTGTCTGCCATCGTCTGCTCGCTGATTCTCGCGTCCCCCGCCGCGGCCGGCCTGATCTCGCCCGGCGAGACCGTGAGCCTCAGCTCCGGCGATTTCGGCGGCCCGGTGGGCATCAAGCTCGCCGAGAAGTCTTCGCCTTTCGTCATCGATTACGGAGCCGATCCGGTCTTCGGTTTCGATGGCAAGCTCAACGGCACACTTCACAGCGCGGTCTACAACGTCGGCGGGAAGCTGGCGTTCTTTTACGATGTCGACCTCGACTCAAACAACTTCGTCAGCGGTGCCACCGAGCAATCGGAACTGACCGTCCTTTCGTTTGCCGGCTTCGCCACCACCGTCAGCGGAATGCTGGACTATGAAGAGGCGATCAAGGCGTCGCGGTCCGTTGATGGGGCACAGATCGTTCTCTTCAGCGATACCCCCGGACTCGGCGGTCCACCAGCCCTTCTGGTTCAGACCGACGCAACCAGCTACAGCGAAAGCGGTTCGGCCGTTTTCCATGCCGGCGACGAACTGCTGACCCTGAACGCAACGAAAGCCGTCATCGGCAGCACCACCATAGAAGGAGCCTTCCAGCCCACGATCGGCGGCGGCAGCGGACAGGTCCCTCCGACGGCCATCCCGCTCCCCCCCGCCGCCTACAGCGGCCTGGGCGTCCTGATGGCGATGGCGATCATCGTGGCCGTCCGGCGGACGTGGAACACGCAGCAGTGCTGATCGGTTAACTCGCGGTTTCGCCTGGCCGGCGATACTCACTACCTCCGCTTCGCTGCAGCGAGCACGCAGATCATCTCGACGGCAGCCTCGGCGGCGAAGCGGCCGGCGTGGCCGTGACTGCCCCCCGTGCGATCGAACGCCTGCTGCTCGGTGTTGGTGGTGAGCACACCGAAGATCACCGGAATTCCTTCATTGATGGCCACCTGCTGGCATCCGCGCGCGGTTTCACCGGCGACGTAATCGAAGTGAGGCGTATCGCCCCGCACCACCGCCC
The DNA here is from genome assembly GCF_015169395.1 of Humisphaera borealis. GTDB lineage: Bacteria > Planctomycetota > Phycisphaerae > Tepidisphaerales > Tepidisphaeraceae > Humisphaera > Humisphaera borealis. The sequence continues at coordinate 4,378,955 of NZ_CP063458.1, read as the reverse complement.
CAATGCACACGACCGCCGCCACGCGATGGGTTGACGCCAGTGCCTTGGCCGTCACCGGAAGCTCAAAAGCACCCGGAACGCGGTAGACCTCGATCCGCTCCTTGTCCAGCCCGAGCTCCTGCAGTCGCGACACGCAGCCGCCCAGCAGTTCATCGGTGATGTGCGCATTAAAGCGCGCAGCAACAACGGCTACGCGGACGTCACTAGGCAAACTTGCGGTGATCGGTTCGGGGACGGCTGTGCTCATGGAACCATCTTAGTGAATAGTCCGGGCTGCGTGCCATGGGCTGATGTACTCGTCTGCCTGCGGCACCCAAAACTGCCGCATTGAATTGACGACCCGCTCATTTCCGCGCGTACGCAGTACGCAATGCCAATGCAATCGTCGCCGGGTCAAGCTCGCTCGCCCAGTGGCCCCGGCGTCGATCCCGGCTTCGGGCGATGAACGCCACGTCGAAGCGCCAGCTTTCGCCGCCTGCCCGCAACGTCGCTTGCCGCGAAAGGTCGCCGGTTATCGTCGACCAATCCTGCAGCGTCAGCTTTTGATTCTTCGCAGCGTAGTGCGTGAAATGCGTGGCAGTTACGCCGCCGTAGGCATTGCCCGAAGAGAACATTTTTCCGACAGGCTTCTCAAATGCGATGACCTGCCTCTTCACGCCGAGGAAGTCATTGTCGCCGAGTGTGAGCTCGGCCAGTGCGTCATCGATGCAAAGCCCCGGTCCTTCGCTGCCGCGCATGACGTTGCGCTCGATGCGAATGGCGCGATCGCCACCCGGCGTCCAGGGCCGGCGGCTGATGTGGATGCGCGACGCGGGGTAGGGATGGCTTCGCCCTTCGAAATCGAGGATCACGTTGCCTCTCATCACGGCCCGGCGGGCAAAGATCTCGGCCGCAATGCCCTGGCCGTACAAGTCCGTGTCGTGCCCGCCGACAAAGAGATTGTCCGTCACCTCGGCGGTTTCGCCGCCCACGCCGACGCAGGTCGCGTTGTCGAAAAACACATTCTGCCGAACGAACCCACCGGCGCGGGATTGCATGCCGTAGTTGGCGTTGCGCGACGCCAGGTTGCCTTCGAAGACGATGTCTTCCATGCCCGCATCGTTCAGATAGGCGCCGTGGCGATAGATGTTGCGGACGGATTTGACGCCGGGCGCGTTGTCGATCCAACCGTTGTGATCGAGCACGCACTCGGTAATGCGAACGCCTTTGCACCGCACCATGTAGAGGCCATGCCCACGGAACAACTCTGAGGGCCTGCCCCATGCGTCCAGCAGCAGGCATCGACGGATCGTAACGCTCTGGTGCTGCCCCTTGTCGCCGGCGCAAACGAAGCTGACGTTGTATTCGAAGTGGTCGATGCGGCAGTCTTCGATCCTGATCGACTGGGTAGGGAATACCGCCTGAATGCCGTAGCTCGACGCGGAGGAAACGCGAAAGCCGGCATCGGCCGGGTCGCGGTCGACGGCGGTAAGGTGCAGGCCGACAAACGCAACGTCGTGTACGCCGGGCGTGCTGATATCGATCGCGTTGGCATTGCGGCAGGCGATGATCGGCCGCCTGCCGGCGCTCTCGGCCGAGCCGTCGTCGTACGCGAACACGCCCGCCGGTTTTCCGGGAATGCCACTGGCGCGCCAGGCGCCGATGGGCGATTCGAAGCGATGACCGGCAAACAGCAGGATGCGATCGCCTTTGTCATCGCGCAGGAGCGACATCGCCCGGGCAATGCTGCGGAGCGGGCGGTTCGGCGCGTCGCCGGTGTTGCCGTCGTCGCCGTCGGCGCGGATGTAGAACTGCTTTGCGCCGTCGGCAAGCGGGAAGACCGTAAACCCGAGATCATCAGGCGTAACAACCACCGGCGGCGAGCCACTGTCGGGTGGAATGGTGGGTTCTGCGACGATCACCAGGCTTATCACGACGGCTGTTCCGCCCCTGCCGCCCGGCTTGTCGAACGGCGTCACGCGCAGCGTGTGCTCTCCGGGCGACAGGCCGTCCCATCGGTTCAGCCGGCCGCCAATGCCGTCGCCGCCGATGCTGTAAGGCGGATTGCTCTCCTGCCGGACGACCTTGCCGTCGAACTCGAACACCAGCGTGCAGGGTGCCGAGACGACGGCGGCGATCGTCGCGCCGGCGGGAAGTTCGCGCTGGCGGATCGATGTATCTCCGTCGAGCACGCGGATTTCCTTCTGTGTCGCGGGGTCCACGATCGCGATCCGCTCGATGGTAGGCACCGGCGGATAGAGCCGAAGGATCTCGGCCGCCAGGGCTTTGATTTGCGATTCGGCGAGTGGAAACGCGAGGTACAACGGAGAAAGCAACGGATCGATGTCCGTGGTGGTGGTGGGCATAGGAACTCCGATCTGTCTCTCAGGAGTGGAAGACGCTTACGGTGTGGAGGACGCGTGCGCGGGCCGAAGACGCGCTCCGCTACGCGTCGCGGCTAACCGTGCGCGATCAACACAACCCGACATGGTTAGCCGCGACGCGAAGCGGAGCGCGTCTTCTCGTGATGTTCAACGCTCGACACCAGATACACCAGACACCGTACTAATACCAAACCAATGGTCTCCGGCGCGCGCATTCTGTCAAGCAAAATCTCGCCGGGGATCCGCCGAATGGGGGAGGGAATCGATCACTCAGTCGTGCATGTCGTTCGCCGCGATCACCTTGTCGCGCTGGTGGTACACCCTGGCGTCAAAGTTCACGAGCTTGGGCTGCAGGTTCGCCGGTGGCGGCTGCAGTTCGGGGCTGGGGGAATCTGCTGATACGCCAGGATGCGCTCCACCATCTTCACCGCGCCCGGCGCCGAGACCGTGCCGCCGTAGTGGGCCAGGCTCTTGTCCGGTTCGTGGACGATGAAAGCCACCACAAGTTGCGGGTTCTCCACCGGCGCGGCGCACAGGAAGCTGCTGGTGTACTTGCTGTCGGAGTAGCCCTTTTTGCCCTGGCTCACGTGGGCCGTGCCGGTCTTGCCGAAGACGTTCCAGATCGGGCTGCGGGCTTTCGACCCCGTGCCGCGGACCAGCACATCGCTCAGGATGCGCTTCACATCCAGCGACGTCATCGGATCGATCACCTCGGGCATCATCGCCAGCGACTGCAGTTCCTGCCGCGACACGATCTGCCCCGCGGGGTTGAGCGTGCCGCGGATGATCGTCGGCTTCACCAGCCGCCCGCCGTTGGCATAGGCGGCAAAGCCGCGGGCCAGTTGTACTGGCGTCACCATCAGTTCGTAACCCTGCGAGACCGATTCGGTGCTGTACTTGGTCCACTTGCCCAGCGGGTTGACACGGCCGGGGTCTTCGCCGGGCAGCTCGATGCCCGTCGTCTGTCCGAAGCCAAAGCTCGTCAGCGCGGTATGGAGCTTCTTGTTGCCCATGCGTTCGCCGAGCATCGACATGAGGATGTTGCTCGACTTGACCAGTCCGTCCCAGGTGGTCAGCGGGCCGTAGCCGTGAACGTCGGTGATCGTGCGGCCGTAGGGCGTCTTGTACTTGATGCCGGGAATCGCCCAGACCTCGTCAACCCTGGTGATCTTCCACTTGAGCGCCGGGCCGGCGATGAATGGCTTGATCGTCGATCCCGGTTCGTAGGGGGCGACCAGCGCGTTGTTTCGACGGATTTCCGGGGTCTTGAGTGTGTCGACCAGGTTTTGCGGGTGATACGCCGGCCAGTTCGCCAGCGCCAGCACTTCGCCCGTGCGCGGGTCGAGGATCACGCACTCGCCGCGGGCGGCCTTGTATTGCCGGCACGTCGCCGACAGTTCCTGCTCGACGATGAGCTGGATGTTGGCGTCAATCGTCAGCATCAGGTGCTGGCCGTGGGTCGGGGGGACGTAGTCGTCCTCGGCGACATTGATCGGGCGGTGCTGGGCGTCCTTGCGGCTGCGGATCGAGCCGTCCTTGCCGGCGAGCAACTTCTCGAACTTCAGCTCAACGCCTTCGAGTCCCCTGCCGTCGTGGCCCGCCCCGCCGAGGATATGCGCCGCGACCGACCCCATGGGGTAGAAGCGAACGTCGCTGGGCGTGGTACCGACGCCGGAGATGTTCAGTCGGCGGACGCGCTCGCTGGTCGCTTCGTCCACGTTCTCGGCGATCTTGACGAAGCGGTCGTTAAACCGCATCGAGATCATCTCATTCACGTCGAACGCGTTGACGCCCAGCAGGCTGGAGAGCCTGGCGATGTTGGCGTCGAAGGTGATCAGTCCCTTGGGGTCTTCATGGGCGACCTGCAGCATGAACTTCGGATCGACGAAGACCGCCTGCGTCTGGACGGTGCCGGCCATCTCGACGCCATTGCGGTCGTAGATGCTACCCCGGCGCGCCGGGAGAGGTTCGCGGCGGTGTTGCTGGCGATCGGCCTGCCGCAGCGTCTGTTCCCGGCCAGTGGTCTGGAGCCAGGTCACGCGGGCAATCAGCAGCGCGAACATCGCGCCGAGAAGGATGAAGACGAACGCGGCTCGGGGAAAGCTGAAACGGGTCATGGGGTACGTTCGTGGTTCGGAAACGGCGCAGTGACAGACGTCCGATAAGGATCGGCAGAAGCGGCAACTCGACATGAATAGACGGCGTCGTCTCAAAGCGAGAGGACGAAAAGCCAGACCGGTCCGAAAAACGAGATGAACGCCAAGACGCCAAATCGCCAAGTCATCTTGATGATCTTCTCTCTGTTCTTGGAGTCTTGGCGGCTTGGCGGCTTGGCGTTCGTCTCATTGGCCTATCGATGCAGGCACCGAGCGGCACAGAGCCGTTTTCTCTTCACGTTTCAGACCGACGCGGGTATTGATAGCTGCCCTGTTGTTCCCCCAACCCCTTACGAGGAAACGAGAAATGCTTCAGAAGAAGTTGATCGCCGGCGCCGCGGCGCTGGCCCTGGCCGGCCTTGTGTTGTCGAACGGTTCCTACACCCGCGCCGCCGACGAGAAGCCCGCCGCGGCTCATGGGCACGCCTCGGCGGCGAACACCTTGTCCGATAAGGACAAGTCCGAAGGTTGGAAGCTGTTGTTCGACGGTAAGTCGATCGAACACTTCCGCAACTACAACAAGCCGACCGGCCCCGTCAGCGACAAGTGGGTCGTAAAGGACGGGGAGCTGGTGCTCACCGGCAAGGGCGGCGGCGATATCATCACTAAGGACCAGTACCAGAACTACGAACTGGTACTCGAGTACAAGATCACCAAGGGCGGCAACTCGGGCCTGATGTTCGGTGTGATCGAACAGCCCAAGAAGCCCCCCTACGACAGCGGCCCGGAAATCCAGATCCAGGACAACGTTGACGGTCACGACCCCCAGAAGGCCGGCTGGCTTTACCAGCTTTACCAGCCGCCGATCGACCTCAAGACCGGCAAGCCCCTCGATGCCACCAAGCCCGTCGGCGAGTGGAACGAACTTCGGTTCAAGCTGGCCGGTGGCAAGGGCACCGTCCATATGAACGGCGTGAAGTACGTCGAGTTCGAAGTCGGCAGCGAAGACTGGAACGCCCGGCTCGCTAAAAGCAAGTTTGCGAAATGGGAAGCTTTCGGCAAGTCCAAAAAGGGCCACATCTGCCTTCAGGACCATGGCAACGAAGTCGCGTTCCGAAACATCAAGATTCGGGAAGTGGCGAAGTAAGTTCGACGAGCAGACACGGCGACGCTGAGGCACGCAGGCACGAAGGTTGGATTCAACCTTCGTGCCTGCGTTCAGTCGCGGTTCCGGCACCAGCGAGAAATTCGGCCTGGCAAGCGATTTGCATCCATCGGCTTTCCGTCATGGATTCAGTCGCCATCATGTCTCATCTCTGTGCAGCGGAGTTTGCCGCCGGCGATGTTGCCTACATCGTCGCTTGGAACAACGGGCAATTCGGCATCGTCCGCAACGGCCAACCCGTCGGACAACAGACGTGGACACGACAGGACCTGGTGGACTGCGGGCGGGCTTTTCTGAACTACGTTCGGATCGTTCGGAAGCGGCTGACCGGTCGTTCGTCCGCCGCCGCCTAGGACGCGCCTCGCTTAACAGACATCGATTCGTGCCAACGCGGCACTGCCGGTACCAGGGCAGGCCTTCCTCATAGTCGCGCCGAGGCCGGTTTTACCGGGAGTCGCGCGCGGCTAAGGTCGTGATCGGGGCGGCCCGATACCTTGCCTATGGCACTCGATTTCCCGCCCGACTTTCCGTTTAACCGTCCGGCCGAGAAACAGGATACCGACCCGGTCGCCGACTCCACGCCGGTGGGCTCTGCGGTCGTACCCCGGATCGTGATGTCCACCGCCGGCAGCAAACCAGCCATCGAGCGACGCCGCGCGCCCCGCCAGACGCTGGTCGCCAAGGCGTCGATCCGTCCGGACACCGCCGTGCAGATGGGATCGCTGACCTCCGCCGGCTTTGTCAGCAACATCTCCATGAACGGCGTTGGCTTTCACACCCGCAAGCCACTGGCGATCGGGGAAAAGTATCGCATCACGCTGGAACTGGGACCGATGAAGTGGTCGAGCCGCATGCGGATCGTCTCCTGCCGCCATCATGAGGACAGCCAGACGTTCGACGTGGGGGCAGAGTTTGTAGGCAATGAGTTGTCGCGCCAGGCCGCGTGATGGAGAACATCGCGCGCCCTTCCAATTCTTTAGTAAAAATTGCATAATCCCTAGAACTTTGTGCAGAGGCCGTCAGGATGACGGCCGCGCCTGGCCCGTACGCGGGTGCCGTCAAACTCCCATGGAAGGGACGCCTTATGACGCTGGTCTTTCATTCCCGAACGGGGTCGACTTTTTCACTTGTTGTTGCCGCTGCCCGCCAGGTGCTGATCGCCGGTGCCGCCGTCGCAGGCGTCCTTGCGTTCACCGGGTGCAGTCGCGCGCCGGCAGCGTCGGCGACCGCCGCCCCGGCGACGATGGCGCCGCCCGAGCGCTACGGACAGTCCAAGACAACCGGCCAGCGTGGCTACGCCCAGCCCGGAACCGGCGTCGCGGACCCGACGATGGCCGCCCCGCTGAATCGCCAGCCCGAGACGGCGATCTTCGACGATCCGACCCGGCCGTTGCCGTCGCGACCGTCGGCCAAGCGACCGGTCATCGGCCCGGAAGACGGTCAATACGCCACGAACCTTGAGAAGCAGCGGGCCAGCCCCCAGGCGATCAATGATCTGATCGTTGAAGCGACAACCCCCGGCCCGATGCCGTCGTATCGTCGCGGCGGCGCAGGCGTGCTCGGGGAAGCCGACCGCGCCGTTGCACCCCTGACCGATACCCTGGCCGCCATCGACGCCGGCACGCGGGCGATCGTCGATAATCTTCGTCATGCCGACGTGCCGGGCTTCAAGGTAACCCGCACCGCGATCGGCGACGGTCGCGACGCCGCTTCGCAGCTGGATGTCTCGGCCGGCGAACTGCAGGTGACCGACCGCGCGCTGGATATCGCGATCCAAGGCGAAGGCTTCCTCCCCGTTCGCTTCTACACCAAGCAGAAACCGGAAGGCGCCGTCGCCTACACGCGGAACGGCGCACTGTTCATGAACGCTACCGGCGATATCGTGGTCGGAGACATCGACGGCTTCTCTCTCATGCCTGCGATGAAGTTCCCGCCTGGCGTCACACAAGTCACGATTACGCAGGACGGGCGGATGCAGGTGGGTATCGCCGGCAGCGATCAGCCCAAAGATCTTGGCCACATTCGCCTGGCGGTGTTCGCCGACCCCACGGCGCTTCGCCCGCTCGGTGGGGGACTGTATGCCGAAACGGAAGCGTCAGGTCCGGCGACCGAGCAGACGCCGGGAACCCGGGCTGTCGGGCGGATCGCCCAGGGGCAGCTTGAGCGGAGCAACCTCGATTTGATCAAGGAACGGATGCGTCTGAAGTTCCTTCAGAACTGGCGTGCGAGCATCGTGGGCGCGCTCGACGGCTCCACCAAGCTCGAGCAGCGCTGACCCTGACCAAGCGAACTCCACCGACACTCACACCGAAGGCTCGCGGTACAAGCCGCGTTCGGCGATATACGACGCGACTGCCGCAGGCACGTGGTAGTCAATTGACCGACCGTGTCGGACACGATCACGCACATCGCTGGCGCTGATTTCGACAAGGGGCGCTCGAACGACATTTTGACGCAGGGGCTGCAGTGCGACATCAAGGTTGTCCCACATCATTTCCGCCCCCGGTCTGGCCACAACGACAAATTGGATTTCCTCCATCAGACGCGGAAAGTCGTACCAGGTTGCTAACCGCGGCACTGTGTCGCTTCCAATCAACCAATTGACAATCGACAGCCTCTGCTGCTTTAGAGCTCTTGCGGTTTGAACAGTGTAGCTCGGACCGTCCAAACGAAGTTCGATGTCACTTACGTCAAAAAGTGCGGAGTTCCGAACTGCCAATTGACACATTGTCAGGCGGTCCCGGGCGGTTGCCATGTCGTTCTGCCGGGCTCGGTGTGGGGGTTGACCACTGGGGATGAGCAGTACGCGAGAGAATCCTGCGGCTTCGGCGACCGCCTGCGCGCACAGTAAGTGACCATTATGAATGGGGTTAAAGCTGCCGCCGTAGCAGAGGATTCGGTCCGAAGATGCTTCCATTAGACGATGAGCCCTATTTTATCACCCCTTGCGGCATCTGAATTGCCGATCACTTTTCAAACGCATGTTTGGCAAGCCATTCAAACATCTGTTTGATTCTGTCGTATAAAAGGTGTCCACAGTGATTTGGAACTTTCAGTAGTCTTCAGAATACTGACGTAAGTGGCTGTGTTCATATGGTTTGAATCGCTCCGCTGTTGCGGAGCAGGGAGCGAATCATGAAATACGAAACCTTCGAGACTGATAATACCGTAGGAGACGAGACCGCCGAAATCGACTCCCAGTACCTGCCAGTCGGGCAGGGTGTGAGAGACGCCGCCTTGGTGACGTCTAATCTGACAGAAGAACAAGAGAGGGCGGATATGGCCTCAACAATGACTAGCAAGACCGTCCGAACAGCGCCCATCCCCAAGGCATTGCGAGCCCAGGCTGAAGCGCTGATCGCTCAGACCTACGCGTTCATGGACAGCGAGATTTTCCGCCAGCCCGGCATCGAAAAGACGCTGTTCGAGGACGCAGAGCCTGTACTGCCCAAGGTGGCCTGGTATCAGCCGACCCGGGACGAAGCGCTTGACGCCTCGACCACGGGTGCGCCGCAGCTGATGAAGGCCGACGAAGAGCGGCTCATGTTCATGCGCTTCAACTACAGCAAGCGGAAGCTGACCGCGCTGCAGAAGAAGATCGCCCGCGAGGGCCTGACCAAGGAACTGGCGCTGAAGTTCGTCGACTGGCATCGCCGGTTCGAGCACTTCCGCGAGTACCTCACCCGCACCAACCTCGCGCTGGTGCTGGCGATGGCCAAGCGGACGCGTCTCGGCGATATCGACTTTGCTGAGATCGTGTCGGAAGGCAACATGGCGCTGATCCGCGCGGTCGACAAGTTCAATGTCGAACGCGGCTTCAAGTTCAGCACCTACGCCTGCCGCGCCATCCTGAAGGCGTTCAGCCGGACGGCTCTCAAGGCCAACCGGCACAAGACGCGCTTCCCGGTGGAGTTCGAGCCGGACATGGAGAAGTCTGACTGGTCCGACCGCAAGCGCGACATCGTCGAGGAAGATTGCATTGACGAACTCAAGCAGATCGTCGATCGCAACCTCGCCGACCTGACCGAGGTCGAGAACACCGTGATCAAGCGTCGCTTCAACTGGCAGCAGGAAGATGAACATCCCCTGACACTTGAAGAAGTCGGCAGGATCATCGGTGTGACCAAGGAACGCGTCCGTCAGATCCAGAACAAGGCGCTGGCCAAAATCCGCCATGTGATGGAAGACGGCGTGCTCCGCGTGAAGACCAAGACCGAATCGGAACTGGAAGCCGAAGGTCGGCCGGTGCCGGCGGGTTTCGTACTGCCCGGCACCTTCTAACCGTCAGCTGACAACAAAGTACCAAGTAAGATCCGCGGGCGTTCATTGAACGCCTGCGGATCTTTTCATTGAGCAATCGACTCGATTCGCGGAAACGGCACGATTCCGCTCACGCCGCCATGTTAAACGCGCTACCGGCAACGCCGCTGTTGTTGGAAAGGTCAGCCTCGGCGACCGCGCCGTCGGGGTTCACAACCGCCAGCCACTTCCAGGTTCCGCCGGCGAGCGATCCGGGCAGCGATACCTTCAGGTTGACAGCCTTGGCCTTGCCCGCCTTGAGGGCAAGTGCGGTGGTCAGACGCGTGACCTCGACTGCTGATCCCAGCGTGCCGTCCGGCGTGGCATAGAGAACTACCGTGCCATTGCCCACACTGGGCACTTCACCCTGGTTGGCAACACTGATCGTCACTTTGCCCACTCGGCCTGCGGCAAAGGTTCCGCCGTCGAAGCTCGACCGAACCGATGCCGTCAGATCCGGCCGACGGACCCGCAGGAGCAATCCTGAAGCATCGACGTTCGAATCGTTCGCGGTCGTCGGGGCGGCAGCCGCCGGGCGATCGGCCCGGTACGGCAGCACCTCGCCGATGATGCGGTAATCGCCCGGCGGCAGATCGGCCGGCACAGCGATCGCGAAGCTGAGCTTCTTGCCGGCGCCCGGCTTGAGCTTCAACACCTTGGCGTACTGCCCGATGATCGCGTCGCTTGCATCGAGCTCTCCATCGAGCGAGGCATACAGGAACACACGAACGTTGCCTTCCATCGTGGTCGCGGCGTTGTTGGTGACAGTCACCCAGGCCTTGCCCTTATCGCCGGCCGACAGCACGCCCTTGATCTTCACCGAGTTCACTCGCACACTCAGGTTCACGTCGCCGGTTTCGCTGACGCGGACGTCTGTCTGGATCGGCGTTCCGGTACCGTCGGCGTCGGCATCGGCGATGAGGTTCACCGGGCCGCCCTGTCCGACCGCCGTGCCGTTCTCCATCCGGAGGTCGCCGTCAGCGAGCACGCTGACCACGCCACGGGCCCGCAGTCGGAAGTTGCCCAGTTCAATCGGCCCGCGCGACCGCGCCCAGATGTGCCGGCCCGCAAGAACGTTGCCTTCCACGCGAATGAACGAAGGGCTGTTTTCCGGCGTTTCGGGGCTGCCCACCAGGACGTCAATCCCGGCCGACATCAGCGAGCGGTCATTGAACACGAAGATCTGGCCTTCCTCGGCGTCGGTGCTGGAGAGTTGCACGGTGCCGTCTCGCGACGATACCTCCGCCGCGCCACCTGTCGAACCGGCCCAGACACTGTCGCCGATCAGCAACACGTCACCGAGTTCGGCCCGGACCGAGGCATCGCCACTCTGAGCGATGCGCACCGCGCCGACGCCGTCCTCGGTACTGTCAGCGTGGATCGTAATGTTGCCCGACCCGGTGGCGCGAACCGTACCGTCCACAAGGATGTCATCACCGGCCCAAAGCTCGAGATTCACGTCGCTCAGACCGCGAAGGTTGCCCGAGACCCGAATCTGGCCCTCTTCGCCCGGCGAACGCAGATAGAAATCTGAACTGAACGTCGCATTGTAAACCGTGATGGTATGGTCGCCGTCCTCGCCCGAATCGTAGCCTCCCTGTGTACCCCGGCCGACCAGGACCGCATCGAAGCCGCTGCCAAGGGCGGCAATCTCACTCGCCCCAATCTGCAAGGTCGACCCAGCCGCCTGCACGCTGGCAACCCCAAGGGTGCCGACCACAATGCCGCGTGAGTTATCCAAAGGCTGCAGGATAAGCAGGCCGGTGCCCGTGACGGAACCGGTTCCGCCGGTCAGGCTCACATCGTTCGCGGTGATGACAATGTCATCACCCTCGCGGGCGGTCAGGCTCGAGCCGGCGGCCATGTCGAACAACGCCGAAGTGGTGATTTCAACCAGCCCGCCGACACTCACATCTGTCGCTGTTCCGAAGCTGATATCGCCCGTCGCAGTGAACAGCAGGTCTGCGCCAATGGCAGTATTGAACCTGTCGACCAGCGTGATCGCCGCACCTTCCACAGTGACCGTATCGACGGCAACGGTCTGCCCCACTTCGTCAAACCGAACATCGCCTGTGCCGGCCGTCACCACGATCGTGTGGTGGCCGTTGATCGAACCGTTGAACGTCACATCACCCGGGCCATCGCCGGTATCGAAGGTGGCAGCACCGGTCAGGCTGATGTCGCCGTCGAAGGTGATGTCGTCATCGCTGGTGGTGATCGAAACCTCGCCAAGGACAACGCTGCCCGTCCCGTGCTCGTGGAACTCTCCGCCGAGATTGAAGTCGGCCCCGGTCGGGATCGTCAGCGTGCCGCCGTGCGTCAGGTCGGTGGTGCCGCTGGCAACTGTCACCGTTTCGGTGAAGGTCAAAGCACCGCCTGAGGTGACGACCAGGCCTGCCTCGGCGTTCACCTGATCGGCGAAGCTGACCACGCCCGTGGCGGATATGTCGATGGATTCGCCCGAATCGAGCGTGCCGGCGAAGACGACATCGCCCGTCGCGGTCAGGTTCACGTCGCCGCTGGTGACGACGCCCTGCTGGAAGGTGATGTCGTCGGCTCCGGTGATCGTCAGCGTGGCGAGTGGTTCGCCGGTGGTGCCGGCGGCCTGCTCGAAGAGGACGTCTCCGCCGGACCCAATGATCGTCAGGTCGTATCCGCCGCGGACTTCGTCGCGGAAGATGACGTCGCCGCCGCCGGTGCCGGTGTCGATCACCGTGTTACTGGTGAGGACGAGCGGTCCCTGGTTGAACTCGATGTCGCCGCCGGTGTTGTAGGTGATCGAGCCGAACTCGACCCGGCCGGTGCCGGTGAAGCGGGTGTCGCCGGCGATATCGAACACGATGCCGTCTGCGAAGGTGGCGGTGCCGTCGTGATTGACGATGAAGTTGCCGCCATTGGTCGTGGTGAAGTCGCCGTTCACGTTCACGCTGCCGGTGTTGTCGGCGTTGTTGACGTTCAGGCCGACATTGCCGTTCACGGTGGAGTCACCGTCAAACGTCACGCCGACCGACGCCGTCACGCTCAGGCCGCCGGTGCCGACATGCACGTCATCGGCGAAGGTGACGACCGACGCTGAACTGACTGTAAGCGCGGTGACAGGTGTGACACCGGTCCCGATGACGCCGTCGAAATCGATCGCGCCGTCATTCATCGTCAGCGTGAGCGTGTGGGCCCCGCCGAGGGTATCCGCGAAGCGGATCGAGCCGTCGGCGGTACCGGTGGTGATGGCGGTGTTGCGGAGCAGTTCCACCGCACCGAGGAAGCTGATGTTGCGTGACACGGCGTCGTGGGCACCGTTCAGGTTCTCGTCGGAACGGATGGTTCCGGTCGAGTTCAAGGCGATGATGCCGCCGGCCGCCAGCGTGATGTCGCCGGACGCGACCAGCTTCGTAACGACGACGTCGTCGGTTTCGGTAAGGAAGATGCCGCCGGCAATGCCGTCGGCCTCGGCCGAGAGCTGATCGGCGTTGATCTCGATCGGGTTGGAGTCTTCGCCAACTGAACCGGCCGCAGTCAGGGTGAGGCTCGACGTCAGCAGATCCACGCCGACGTCGTCGCCGCTTTCCACGATGCTGCCTGCGGAGGTGATCGTGACGGCGTTGCCGTCGGCGGTCACGCTGCCGACAAGCACGTCTTCGTCGGCCGTAGTGGTCGACAGATTCACGTTACCGCTGCCGCCGGCGGTGACGGAAGTCGCCGTCAGCGTGCCGTCAGCCACGGAAATCGCGATGCTGCCGCCGCTGGTGCTCGCCAGCTCCACCTCGGCGTCGCTGCCGGTGTGGCTGAGATCGATCGTGCCTGTTGCAGTCGAGAGGTTGCGTACCGCCAGCGGGCCCGCGAGGGATGTCGAAGCGATGTAGATGTCGCCGTTGGTCGCCGCGTGAGTAGTCGGATGCTCGACTAGAGCCGTGAGATCGTCGGTGACGACGACCAGCCGAGCGCCAGTCGTACCGATGCCACTGAACGACGCGAGTTCGACGACGGGCGACGTAACGCCATCGGTGCCGCTCTCGCCGTTATCCAGGATGCTGCCGGCTTCGCTCGTCGCGTTGACGCTGTCGCTGGCCGAGACATCGCCGATCAACAGGTTGCCCGCGGTGGTCCGCAGCGTAACGGTCCCGCTGACGGCGTCTACCAGTTGGGCGCTCATCGTGCCGGCGGCGGTGATCGCGATGTCGCCGCTCGGAGACGTTACGCTTGCCAGCGTGATCGCACCGGCGTCGCTCATGTAGATGTCGCCGGCGGTCGTCACGGCAGCATCGAGCGTCGCCAGGTTGGTTTCGAGACCATCGGTTGACGCCCCGATGTTTCCGGCGGCCCGCAGCCGGGTTGTTGCCCCGGAGGCGTTGGCGGTGATGTCGGCGGTCGTTTCACCGGCATCGATAATCGCACCGGTGTTGCTGGTGATCGAGACCGCCGAAGCCGTTGCATTCGTCGTCGTCAGCCCGGTGATCGTCGCATCGCCGACCGATTCAATCGTGATTGTTCCGCTGCCGGCGTTGACGGTGGCACCGTCGACAATCGTCAGCGTGCCGGTGTCGGCGTTCAGGTCGACCGAGCCGCCGGCCGTTGTGATATCGCCGGTCGCGGTGACTTCGATCGTGTCGGCGGTGATCGATACGCCCGCAAGCCCCGTCGTGCTGAGCAGGCCCTGCACTGACGTCGTTCCCGATCCCGCCACCTGCGTGAGATTCGTCGAAGCGAACCCTGCCATCAGCGTGACGTCGTCCGCCGATGCGATCGTGACGGCGCCCAGAGGCGTCAATCCCCCTACCGCGGCATGCGTCGTGATATCGCCGGTGCCGGCGGTCAGCAGCAGCGTGTGGGACCCATTCAGCGTCGAATCAAAGTCGATCGCCCCGCCGGCCGTCGCAATTGCGACGTTTCCGGTCAGCGTGACCGGGCCATTGAAGCTGACAGTGTCGTTGGTGGTCGTGATGTCGCCCGCCGTGGAGACCGCGCCGGCTCCCGTCTGGCTGAACGCCCCGCCGATGCTGAAGTCCGCCGCGGCAGCGATGGTCAGCGTGCCGGTGTGATCGAGGATGACTTCGCCCGGCGTCGTGACGGCACCCAGGAACGTGATGTCGGTGGCATCAATGATGATGCCGTTGGCCCCGGCAACATTCACCGTACTGTCGAAGTTCACCAGGCCGGTCGCGACGATGTCCATGAAGCCGTCGCCAGTCGTGGCGACTGCCGCATCGAAGTCGACGGTACCTGCGGTGATGTCGATGCCCGTCGAGCCGGCCGTGGTGACGGCCGCGTCAAAGTCCACGTCGTCGCCGCTGACGACCAGATTGGCGTCCGAGTTCACCGCCCCGCCGAAATGGGCGTCGCCGGTCGTGGTGACGTTAATGCTGCCGTCGTTGTCGGTAGTGGCCGTGCTGTTGAAGGCGCTGCTGGCGGCGTTGACGGTGATGCCCGTCGCACCGCTGCCCAGGACGGCGGCGTTGAAGGTGCTGGAGCCTGTAGCGGTAATCGCAATGTTGCCGTCGGAATCGACCGCTCCGCTGAACAGCACATCTTCCCCGTCGATCGTCACGCCGCCGGTCGTCGTGGTGACCGTGTTGCCGAACGTGAGATCCAGGCCCGTCAGGTTGATGCCGCCCGCGGCACTGGTCGCAACGGCCCCCGTGAAGGTCGTCGCGCCGGTGGCGGCCGTCTGCGTGATGCTGGCGGCGGTGAACGTGCTGTGGGCCGTCAGGCCGGCGTGCGCGTCGATCGTCACGGCGGCCAGTGCGTTGGTCGCACCGACGGCGGCGTCGAAATCGATCGTCGCGTTGCCGCTGTTGAGCCGCAGGTTGTGCGTTCCGTTCAGCGTGCCGGTGAAGTCGATCGCCCCGCCGTTTCCGGCATGGGTGGTGTCGATCGCCGCATCGGTGTCCAGGATCGTGACGCCGAGGATGACCGCAGCGGCATCAGTGGTGAGCGTACCGGCCAGGTGGACGGACGCCGGGTTGTTCGCCCCGCCGGCCGCGGTCAGGCCGCCGATGAGGTGAATCTCGTCGGTCGACTCGTCGCCGAACGTGGCGACACCCATGTTCTGCAGGCCGACGTGATTGGTGATCTCGGTGCTGTCGCCGAGGAAATTGATCGAGAAGTTTTCGCGGGCGGCGCTCAGCGACTGGGCCTGCACGTTGCCCAGGAAGTTCATGGTACCGGTGTTGTTCCCGTTCTCGTCGTGGAAGTGGAGGATGTCGATCCCGGTCGCGTCGCCCGTAACGGTGGCCGTTCCGGCGCCGGTCGAGAATACGAAATGGTTGCTGTTGCCGACGATCGACGCGACAGAGACCGTCCCGTTCTGCGTCGACACGCGGGCACTGCCGTGAAGCGACAGCACGGCATTGATCGTGATCGAGGCCAGGTTCGTGGACGCGTCGAATGTCCCGCCCAGCTCGACCGTGCCGGCGGTCATCGATTGCGCGCCGGTGGTGTTGGCGCCCCTATCGAAGTGCGCGACGGTTGCCGAGTGGATGGTCAGGAACGCCGGCCGCTGACCCATGTCGCCGACGTCGCTGTCGAACGTGATGTTGCCGGTGCCGGCGGTCAGGTCCAGGCCGCCGGGGCCGTCAACGGTATCGCTGAAGCTGATGTTGCCCGCGCCAGCACCGGTGGTGATGGTCAGGTTGCCCGGGAGCGTCACCCGGCCGGTGAACGTGACGTTGTCATTGGTCGTGGTGATCGACGTCGATGCAGCGATGTCGTTCCCGGTGATCGTCACATCACTGCCGGCAGAAATCGCGGCGCTGGTCGTCACCGTATTCGTGCCGCTGAGCGACGTCGTCGTCCCGGAGGTCAGCGTTGCGGTGTTGCTCACGGTGTCGCTGGCGGTCATCGCGATCGATGTCGACGCGTTGATCGGACCGTCGTTGCTGACGACCGGACCGCTGAAGGCGACGGACGAGCCGCTGCTGACGATCGTTCCACTGCTGCTGACGCCGCCGTTGGTCGCGGTCGCGATGATCGCACCAGCGGCCGTCCAGTCGGCCATGTTGTTGACGTTGTCGGCCGCCGTCGCCGTGATGGTTCCGCTGGCGACGATGTCCGCCGAGCCCTGCAGCACGACGACAAACCCGTTGGACGTCAGGACGACGTTGCCTGAGGCACCGGCGGCGGTGATGGTGCCCAGCAGATCCAGGCTGTCCTGGGCCACGAAGGTGACCGCGCCGTTGGTGGTTTGGGTCTTGCCGTCGATGTAGGCGCTGCCGTTGGCAACATTCGCCGAGACCGCCCCTGCGGCGGTCATATCTCCGGTCAGCGTCGCACCCGCGAATGCCGCAACGGCGATCGTGCCGGCGGAAAGCAGATCAGCGGCGGCAGACGTCGTTACCTGCCCCGCAGACGATGTGAGCGACACGTTTCCGCTGGTCACGGTCGTAACCGGACCGGTCATTGCGACATTGCCAGTGGCGGTGAAGCCGGCATTCCCGGCGGTAGCGCTGACGACACCAGCCGAGCTGAGCGTGCCGGCGGAGACTGTTACGCCGATCGCGCCGGCGGCGGTGGTCAGGTCTGCACTGCTGATGAAATCGGTCACTGCCGCCGCGGTGATCGTCTTGGCGGCCGAGATGTCGGCCGCCGCGCCGAGCGTGATGCTCGATGTGACCGACGTCAAACTGACCGCTCCGTTGGCACCGCCGGCAGTCGTGGATCCGGTGATGGCAAGGGTCGTGTTGGCACTGTGCGTCACGGCGCCGTTCGTGGTGACCGAGTTGCCGGACAGATCGATACCGGCGTTGGCGGAGGTGACGCCTGTGGCACCGGCAGACGTCATGTCGGCGTCGGAGTCGACGCCGGCATAACCCGCGACCGCGATGGTGCCTACGGACAACAGATCGCCCGCCGCACCGAGGTTAACCACATCCGTACTCGACGTCAGCGAGATGTTGCCGCTGGTGACGGTCGTGACCGCCGCGGTAACTGTCACGGCCCCAGTCGCCGTGTAGCTGACGCCGCCGCTGGTGGCGGTCACCACACCAGAGGTATTGATTGTGCCCGCGGTCGCCGAGAGGGTAATCGCGCCGTTGGCCGCGATCAGGTCGCCGCTGCTGGCGATGCCGGTGACGGCGGCGATGCCGATCGTCTGCGCCGAGCTGATATCGCCGTTGGCGTTGATCAGCACGTTCGCCGCGGTACTGGTCAGCGAGACATCGCCGGGCCCGCTGGTGGTGACGGCATTGTTGACCGTCAGTGCCTGTACGCTGCTCAGGGTGACGTCGTCGGTCACCGTGATGCCGCTGCTGGAGCCGATCGTTCCGACCGTCAGGTCGTCGGAATCCAGGAACGTTACCTTGCCGGTGTTAGCCGTCAGGGTATCGATGTCGTTGCCAGCGTTGACCAGCGTCCAGGTGGTGTTCGCGCCTTGCAGGCTCAGACCGCCGGCGACGATCGCCTGTGTCTGCGTGACGACGCCGCCGATGGTCGTCAGCGTGATGTTGCCGGTGCCGGCGGACATGCCGCTCTGACCGTTGACGGTGCCGATTGCATAGCCGCTGTCTTCGCGGAACTGCATTGGGTCGTCCGCGGCGGCCATCGTCACGGTGGTGACGGCATTGCTGGCGTGCAGCATGGTAATGCTGCCGCCGGCGGTTACCCGCAGCCCGCTGGTGCTCACAAAGCTGCTCGCACCTTCGGTCACGTTGCCCGAGGCGATGAGCTGAATCTCGCTGGTCGCGTAGACCGGCTGGTTGAGGTTGATGTTGCCTGCATCGGCTTCGATTCGGACGATCGAGCCACGTTCCAGCGCCGTCCCGTTGAGCACCGCATTGGTGGTGACATCGCCAGTACGGGCGTGCAGCCGCAATGTGCCGGTGCTGAGGGCCATATCCACCGGTTGGACCACCGTGATATTGCCGCCGTGGATGGCGGTGTTGTTGGCTAGGTACGAGATCGTGCCGCCCTGCTGGGTGCCGATCGAACCGACGGTGACCGTGCCGGTGCCGGCGGTTTCGTCGCCGATGTGCACCTGTGCCCAGCCGGTCGCGATCGCGGCCAGGTCCGTGTCGTTCATATCCATGACACCGAACACTGCCGGCGGAGACCCGATGCCGATGTTCCGACCCGCGGTGTACGGCTTGATCGTCAGCACGGCGTTGTTGATCGCCGCGCCGACCGTCTTGATCGTCGAGCTGTTACCGGCAAAGTCGACTTCGTCGGCAGTGATGGTCGCATTTCCGGTGCTGATGTTGAGCTGGTTGCTAAAGACGACCAGTTCCTGGCTCAGCACGTCGAGAGTGCCGGCATTGACGGCGCGGTTGAACCGCGTTTCGCCGGCTGCGGTGACGCTCAGCGTGCCAACGGTCACATCGTGGCCGAACGTCACGTCGTCAGATTTCTGGATCGTCAGCGTGCCGCCGGTCACAACGACCTGAGCCGCGAAGCTGATGCTGCCCGTATCCGACCGCAGCGTGACGCTGTCAGGAACCTTGGTGTTGCCGACGCGGTTTCCGAAGCTGATGTCCTCGTCGGCGTAAATCTGTACGGTGCCGTCGACGTCCATCCGGGCGTTGTTGGCGAAGGTGACGGCTTGCAGCTTGGTCGGATCGGACGAGTTGCCCATCAGCAGGTTGCCCACCACGCTCACGTTCTGCGCGAACGCGACGGTGGTCGCCTTGGAGATGGTCATGTTCCCACCGACGCTGACGGTGCCGTTGAACGACACGCTGGCACCATCGTCGATGATCAGGTTCCCGCCGACGGTCAGAGCGCCGCCGAAGGTGATGTTGCCACCCTTGACGATGTGCAGGTCGCCCTCAATGGTGACGGCTTGTTGGAGCGCGATGTTGCCCGCGCCGCTGCTGTTGATCGTCAGGTCGTGAATCGGGTTGGTCGAGCCAATCGCCCCGGTCACGGTGACATCGCCGACATCGGTGATGGTCAGGTTCTCGGTCAGCGAGTTGGCGACACCGTCGATTTTGCCCTTGCCGACGCCAAAGATGAGTACGTGCGCAGTGGTGGCGGTGATCGCGGCGTTGACGTTGTCGTGGATGACAATGTTGTCGTCGACTTCCACGTAGGTGCCGGTGACGTTTGGCGCGGCCGACGTCATGTTCAGCGTATGGCCCGAGCCCACGATGACAACCGGGCCGGCGTCGACCGACAGCGACTCCACCTGCATCGTGCCGCCGGTACGCGGTGCACGCAGGCGGACGGCATCGTTGAAGCTGGCATTGGCGGCCTGGAAGGTGTGGCTGCCGTCGTCGCGGCCGATGACCACCTCCCGGAATCCGTCCTCCAGGTACTGCACTTCCTCGGCTTCCAAGCTGAACTGGTACGGGGCCTCGATCTTAATCTGCGGCGGCTCGGCGTAGTTGGCGCCGGGGTTGGTGAAGGTGATGCCTGAAATCCTGCCGTCGATGACCGTCGCGACCGCCGTCGCCTGCACGCCCGGCAGGCTGATGCGCAGTTCCGGCGCGGTGATGTATCCCGTGCCACCGCCGGTGATCGTGATGCCGGTGACGACGCCGTCGGCATCGTAAGCCGCCGTCGCGGTGGCCGCAGTTCCCGGGGTTCCGTTGCTACCCGGGGTTCCACCGTTCTGACCCCCGCCGACGAAGGTAACGATCGGCTGATACGTCGAGTTGTAGCGCTTGCCGCCGAAGGTGACCAGAGCGCTCTGCACCGCACCGTTGACCACGTTGGCCACGCCGTACGCACGCTCGCCTGGCGCGGGCAGGGTGACCATTGGCGTGGTCGTATAGCCACGACCGCTGTAGAGGGTGTTGATGGAGACCGATCCGGTCGGTCCGGAGACCGAGACCGTGGCCCGACCCTGCGTGCCGTTCAGGCCGATCGGGGCGTCGAACTTCACCGGCTGCAGGATGAGCTGACCGCCGGTCGCGCCCACAAAGCTGTTGATGTCCACGTCGTCGGCCGTCAGTTTGATCTGGCCGACGCCCGTCTGAAGCTGGCCGCCTTCATAGATAATGTTGCCGGCGTTGTCGCGGACGTAGATCGGAATCGTCTTGGCCGCGTCCTGCCACAGCAGCATGCCGTTGGCGTTCATTGCCTGCACCGGCTGGCCCAGGTGCAGCGTGCCGGCGAAGGTGGTAACGGCAACGTCGCCGTCGATCGTGCTGATGCCGTTGACATGGTCGATCGTGCCGATGCGAACGCCATCCTTCTCGAGGATGTTAATGCCCGCGCCGTCGCCGAGTGTCTGGGCGACCAGCCGATCGACATCGGTCTTGATCGGCCGGGACGGGTCGCCAATGCCGTAGTAGCTGATCGCCTTGAGCGATCCGCCGGCCGACTTGATGTGGGTGCGGTTGAGCGCCGTGGCGTCGGAGTCTTCGCCGACGATCTTGCCGAATCCGTTCGGCAGGATGGTGACGGTCGGGGCAGACGGGTAGCCCTCGCCGGGGTTGGTGATCTTGAACCCGGTGATCTGCCCGCCGCTGACGATCGCGGTCGCGGTGCCCGCGCCTTGGATGATGACGGTCGGAAGCAGGTCGGCGTCGTAACCGGAGCCGCCGTTGGTGACGTCGATGCGTTCGATGCGGCCGTCGGCATCCAGCACAGCCGTCGCCGCAGCGCCCTGGCCGCCGGCAGTGGTGGGGAACGCGGTGGTGGTGATGTCATCGAGCGAATCAGTGCTCTTGTAGCGGAAGTCGCCGTGCTTGAACTCAATGTTCGAGCCGTTGGGGAAGAAGACTTCGCCCATGTTGACGATCGCCCCCAGGTCGGCCTGGAGCGTGATCTGGCCGCGGCCGTCGCCGGCTCCGGGGTCGGAACCGACGGTGCTGCTGCTGACGTTCGCCGCCAGGCGGATGCTGGCCGGCGGCGAGATGATGACGCGCGGTGCCGGCGTCGACAGGTAGCCGAAGCCGCCGTCGAGCACGGTGATCCCAGTCACCTGTCCGGACCCATTGATGGTCGCAACGGCGCGAGCGGCGTAGCCGCGCTCGTCCACGATCGCGACGACCGGAGCAAAGTCGTAATGAGCGCCGGGGTTGGTCACCGTGATGCCGGTGACCTCACCATCGACAACCGTCGCCGCCGCGGTGGCGATGTCCGACGGGCTGCCGATGTTCTTCCCGCTGACGCGAATCGAGATGTCGCCGTTGTTCACTGCCTGGATCGGGTGATCCAGGGCAAACCCGCGCTCGGTGGTGATCTTCACCGTGTCGGCGGTGATGGCAGCGTTGAGGTCCATCCGCTTGGCGGTGACCGTCAGGCTCTCCTGGATGTCCAAGTGATCGTTGAGTTCGAGTGTGCCGTTGGGCAGATTGATCTCAACGTTATCCGTTTCCGACACGTTCCAGGTCTTGGGCCGCGGAACGCCGGGCGTGGTCCATCCGGCGAACTTGATCGACTTCCCACCACTGGTGATGCGGTAGTCGCTGCCGCCGTTGCCCTGCTTGTCGAGCGTCACCGCGCCTGCGGTGGTCGACGTGAAGATCATCTTGTCGCCGTAGCTCACGCGATCGACCAGCGCGACCACCGGGTCGGTGTAGTCTTCGCCGCCGTCGAGAACATAGATGCCCTGAACCTTCCCATCCTTGTCTAGGCTGGCGACGGCGCGAGCTCCGGTACCGGTGCCGCCGTCGTCGGTGATGACGACTTCCGGAGCACTGGCGTAGCTCGCCCCGCCGGTGGCGACCTTGATCTCCTTGATCTTCTTGCACGGGTCCGACAGCGTGATGTCGCCGATGGTCGCCGTGGACGTCGGGCGGATGCCGTCGTCGATGGTGATGCCGTCGGTCGCGACGCCGGACATGGTGTCGCCGACAAAGTTGTAGGTGTCGACCGATTCGTGCCCGCGAAGGATCAGGCCCTTGCCGTTGTTGGCGTTGCGGGTGGTGGGGTTGGTGATGTTGAAGACGTCGCGGCCTTCGGACCCGCGGATTTCGGTCACCGCGCCCAGACTGAACGTGGTCACGTTGGTGTCGCCAGCGTAGATCGTGCTGCCCGCGCCCTGCAGCGTGCCCACCAGCGGCAGGGTGCTGTCGACGTAGTCGAGCAGGTTGATCAACGCCGCGGTGTCGAGCGTCACCGTGTCTTTGCCGAACGATCGGCGCAGGAACAGCTTGTTGGTCGATCCGCTGCCGCCGCCGGTGACGGTGTCGTTGCCGTCGCCGGGGTCGATCTCATTGGTGCCCGAGCCGGCAGTGATGGTGTCGTTGCCGCCGTTGCCTTCAATACGAAGGTTGCCGCCGCCGGCGGTGATGACGTCGTTGCCGTTGCCGCCGGTCAGGATCGACTGCGAACCAGTAGCGGCGTTGCCGAGCAGGATGGTGTCGTTGCCGTTGCCGCCGTCAATCTCGACAGGGATGCCGTTCAGGGCCGAGGCATCGATGTAGTCGTCGTACTCGCCGCCGTAGACGACCACGCGGGAGACGTTGTTGTACGTCTGGGTGTAGTTCTGGTCCCAGTTCTTGTACTGAACCTTGACGGTGTTGGAGCCCGGCGTTTCGTTCCAGATGCGGAAGCGCTCGGCGCCGTCCAGCGCCTTGAGTGGGTCCTGGTTGCTGACGCGCTTCTCGGCGGCAGGGCCGGCGTTGATGAGCAGCGTGCTGGGGTTTTCGGTGCCGTCAGGATTGATGGTGGTGACCACGCCGGCAAACGTCGGCGGACCGTCATTGCCTTCGCGGCTGACGTTGAACAGCTCGAGCCGGGCGAACGTCTTGCCGCCGGAGTAGAGCGTGATTTTGTACGTCTTCCAGGGCGTCCAGATCTTCAGGCCGACCCAGTAGTAGTAACGGGCGTAGACTTCGCCGGAGAGCGACAGGTCGGCCAGGTCCAGCGGGTTGCCGGTGTACTTGACCAGATCGTACGCCTCGACCACGCGGAGCTTGCCGTCGTTGTTGGGGTCGTTGAGGTTTACGCTGCCGGTGAGCGCAAAGCCCCCTTCAATGCCGCCCTTGGCCAGGTACAGATCGATCTCTCCGTAGATCGCAATGCTGGCGCGGAACCAGAACTCGTCGACGTCGGCGCCGCTGCCGTCGGCATTGGCGCGGTCGGAGACGTAGAACCCCTGCATCAGGTCGGCCGGGTCGCCGGAATCCTTGAACATCCGGATGCCGCGGGTGTCATAGCCCATCGCGAGCTGACCCTTCATCTGCAGGTTCAGGCGGATGCCCGCCTCGAAGCAGATGATGCGAACCAGCGGGATGCTCTGCTCGAAGCTGAAGTTCAGCTTCGGCAGCGAGTAGGTGACCAGCGGCACGTCTTCGCCCATCAGGAGCTTGAAGATCGTGATCGGGTCTTCCAGGATCGGGATGCTGAACCCGCCCTTGTCATTGGGGTTGCTGATGCCCGGCTGGCTGGAACTTTCCTTGTCCTGGGCGTCGAGCTTGCCCATGGCATTGGTGACGCTGTTCAGGCCGGCGCCGGGGTCGGCGATCAGGCTCTGGTTGCGCTGCGTGATCGACGGGGCCGAGACCTCGCTGTTGTCGTAGTAGATGGTCTTGCCCATGCCGGGCTGGCCGAGCGGACCGCTGCTGATCTTGGCGAGCCAGAAGTTGCCGATCGGCAGGTAGACGTTAGCGTCGTCCGGAACGGCGGCCATCACGCCGGACAGTTCGCGCACCAGGATCGCCATCTCGATCAGCGTCGCTACGGCCTGGCCCTTGGGCCCGCCGAAGGTGTAGAGCAGCGTCGTCAGCTTGATGGGCCGGCCGGCGATGTCCGAGATCACGGGGATCTTCGTCTGGATGGCGCTGATCAGCGGGTCGATCGGCTTGAGGGTCTTGTCCACCTCTACCGCGATCGGCTTGATGAGCTTCGTCAGGAAACTGCCCAGGTCCAGCCGGATGTTGTTCATCCCGACTTCCGGCACCAGGTCGCGCTTCTGCTCGGTCGTGGTGTCGAACGGGTTGGCCGGCGGCGTCATCGAATCGGTGCGCCAGTCCAGGTTGAAGTCGGCCGTCAGGCGCGGGATGTTCGCGTCTTCCGACACCGTCAGCACCATCGAAAGGTTGACGACTGCCTCGGCGTTCAGCACGAACTCGAACAGGCCCGTCCCGCCCTGCCGCAACTCACCCCAGGTGATGCGGTTTTCCGACGGGTCTTCGTTGATGGGCGCGTCGAACTCGTAGTCGGCAAGGGTCGTCGGGTTGGTGACACCTTCCGCCGGCTTGATAGTGTACCAAGTGTCGTTGTCGTCCTCATTGAGCAGGACGGGGATAGTGTTGCCGTCGTCGTCGAGCACGGGCTCGCCGCCGAGCGGGTTGCTTCCGTCCATCAGCAGGAAGCCGGTGAGCGACGGGCCCGGCCGGGCGACATAGCCGCCGGCTTCGTCGCTGGGGTCTTTCAGGTTGATGCCGATACGGCCGGCAATGCGGGTGGGCAGGCTGTTGTTGCGGTTGACGCCGAACTCGTCGTCGTTGCGTCCGTTGGACGTGATCGTGCTGGCTTCGGAGGGGTCGTAGAAGTACTCGGCGTCGCCGAGCGCGCCCAGGCCGATCTTGGGTTTGTCGGTCGCCGACAAGTTGAGGAAGAAGAGCGAACCAAACCCGTTGAACGGCGCGGTCTGGTTGTACTCGATCATCTGATCGGGATTGAACTCGTCGTCACCGCCGTTGATCGCCGCCCAGGTCGCCCCCTGCTGCGGGCGGTAGAAGCCGAGCTTGTCGATGTACGCCGGCACCCAGTCGCTGCCGTCCTGTGCGGCGACCACCCAGTAGACTTCCTCGTCGAAACCCGGGCCGGCGGCAGACAGCGAGTCGTCGTCACAGACCTCTTGGGGCATCTGCACGTTGGCCAGATCGTTGCCGTCGAGCGGTGTACCGGTTTCGTCCACCGGCAGGACATTGATGATGTCCCGGCTGCCGTCGCCCTTCCGCGGGCCGCGAACCCAGTTGCCGTCCTTGTCCTTGATCGCGTAACCGGTCGGGCTGTCGCTCTTCTCCGCGACTTGGAAATGGTACCCGTCGCCGCGCAGGCCGGCTTCAAAGCGCAGTTCCAGCTCGTTGGCGACCGGGTTGCTGTCCGTAACGACGTAGAACCCGTCGTCAATCGAGTAGCCGAACCCGAACGTCATGTCCCAGCCGAGCTTGAAGCTCAGCCCGCCGTCCACGCCCAGCGTGAACGCCGGCGCGAGCGCGTCGAAGTTGAAGCTGATGTCCGCGCCGGTGTCGAGCAGCGTCTGGCCGAGACGGAGCTTGAACTCCACGGCGTGCGCGCCGTACCCGCCGAGGCCGGTCATCTTGTTGCCGTCTTCGTCGAGGAAGTCGAGACCGACATCGTCCATCGAATCGGCCTGGACCATGCCATCGACGCTGCGGATGCCGTTGTCCTTGAGCAGCAGATCGATGCCGCCGGGGCCGAGCACGTTGTAGATCGATTCCTTGATCGATTCGAAGACGGCCTCGCCCTTGCCGCGCATGTTGTTGCGCAGGTCGAGCAGCCAGCCGGTACGCCAGCCGAAGACGTCATCCACGGCATCGCCCAGTGCCGGGCCGATGACGGGGATGTTGAGGTTATCGAGGGCACGCAGGCCGGTCTCGATGGTGCCGAACAGGATGTCGAGCGGATCGACGAGGATCGCCGGGTCGCGCAGGATGTCCAGCAGCGTCGGGGCCTTG
Source organism: Humisphaera borealis (assembly GCF_015169395.1). Classification (GTDB taxonomy): domain Bacteria; phylum Planctomycetota; class Phycisphaerae; order Tepidisphaerales; family Tepidisphaeraceae; genus Humisphaera; species Humisphaera borealis. Next base: position 4,352,506 of record NZ_CP063458.1, on the reverse strand, counting down.
ATGCCGGAGTTGGCGTCCTCGACGTCGGGAGTAAAGATCTCGACCGCCCCGCCGTCGCGGAGATCGGTCAGGTCGGCGGTGAGCGAGTCGATTGCGTTCTGCTGGGCGCCGTTGGGATTGCCGCCGGCGGTGGTGTAGATGTCGGAGATCTGGTTCTGCAGATCGACTGCTTCCAGCACGTGATCTGCATAGGCCTGCAGGTCGCCGATGTGCAGGCTCATGACGTTGCCGCCGGGGTGGACATCGGTCAGGCCGGTGCCCTGGATGCGCACGTTCACGGTGCGGTTCGTGAACGGGTTCATCAGCTCGGTCGGCGTGAACATCGGCAGGTTCACTTCCGCCGTGCCTTCGAAGACGGCTTCGAAGTTGTCAAGATCGAACGCATCCTTCTCGACACCGGCCGGATCGAGGTAGAACTTGCCGTCGTTGCCGCCGAGCGTGACCGTCAGCGTCGCGGCAGTGCCTTGGCGGGCGAAGTGGAGCTGGTTCGTGTCCTCATCAAACGTGTAGACCGGCTGGCCACCGCTGGTGACCACCGGGCCGCCGAGCGTGGCGTTGCCGTCGCGGACAAAGACGCCGAATGCGCCCGTGGCGGCGGTGAAGTTGATGCCGTCGGCCGAGGCTTCGATCGCGAGCTGAACCGACGTGCCGTTCTCCAGGTCCAGGTCGTCCGAGCCGTCGTGGCCGTACAGGAACGTGCGCGGCGCGTCGGGGTCGGTCAGGTCGATGCCGATCGACAGTACCGACGTGCTCTTGATCTTCACCGTCAGCGGCGATCGCGACCCGGTGTCCACCAGGCGGCTGAGGCCTTCAGGGGCGGTGTCGTTCGTGAAACGGTAGAAGTCGGCGAGCGTCAGATCGAGCGGCTTCTCGGTGGCGACGCCGGTCTCGACCTTCAGATCGATCCGGTAGGCGTTGTTGGCGCTGTCGAACGCGACACTCACGTAATCCGTCGGGATGCTGAACGCCGCCGAGAGGGCCGTGGCGATCTGTTCCGGCGTGGTCACGGACATGTCGCGGAACGATTCGATCCGGCGGAGCATGTCCCCCTTGATGTCGATCAGGTCGTTGAGCGTGAGCTCGACCAGCGGCAAGGGGATGTTCGCAAACGCGTCCATCTGCGACTGGAGCGTGTCCATCACCGGCATGACGTCGGCCAGCGCCTGGGCGACCGTTGCCGGGCCGAACGCGCCCTGCAGGCCGACTTCGCCGAACGCCGACAAGCCGGGCACGAAGCTCGCCACGGCAAAGTCGGGATTGGCGGTCGGGGTTTTCGCTGAGACGATCAGGGCATCGTCGCCGGCGGTGATGGTGAACATCGACGAAGCGTTGAAGCCCAGCGCGGGAACGCCGGACACCGTGCGCGTGACACTTGACAGCGCCGCGCTGAAGTCGGCGGCCAAGTCGGCGACGGACGCGTTGGTAGTGGTGTTCGCCGCCAGCACGCTGACGGTGTACTTCGCACCCTCGTACAGGAAGTTGACCGTGCCCGTCGAAGTGAGCACACCGTTGACCTGCCCCGGCACCGGAATCGGCACACCGACCGGAATCTCCACGATTGCCGTCGTATCGGAGATATCTGCGATGCTGATCGCGATGGCGGCGTTGTTGTCGATGTCGGCCGAGCCCGAGGTGATGTCTTCAAGCGTGATCGCCGCGGCAGCGTTGCCGGCGCCTCCGGCGCCGGTCAGCGTTCGGTCGAGATAACTCGCGGGGCTGTTGCTGATGAGCGTCGAGCCGGCGTCCACGCCGCTGCCGATCAGCACGTCCATCTCCGCCGCGACACTGCCGCCGCTGATGCTGGCGAAGTCGAGCTTGTTGAAGCCGTAGGTGACGGACCCGGCGAAGGTGGGGACCGTGAGGGCGAGCGATCCGCCGGCGAGCGCGCTGCCGTTGGTGTGGTTGCGCAGATAGCTGGTGGTTCCGCTGGCGCGGGCAGTCGAGCTGGAGAGGTCTCCGTCTGCGCCGTCGTCGAAGCCCAGTTCCGTGACTGCTGAGTCCGTCCGGCTGGCCGACAGCGTGATTGTCGCCGGCCAGGCCGTTGAGCCCGGCGAGGTGGCAAAGAGGTAGACGTTGCTGTCGCTCGCGCCGGCCGCGGTCGCGATGGTGGTGAAGAAGAGCTTGTCAGCGAGTGACAAGGTCGCTTCGTCGCTGTCGATCACGCCGTCGATGTCGGCATCGAGTGTGACGGTCGAGAGCGCGGCGTTCAGGTCCAGCACCAGGTCGGCGAACGACGTGTTGGTCGTGGTGTCGGCGGCGGGGACGGTCACCAGGTAGCTATCGCCGTCGTAGGTCACTGCGAACGTCAGATCGCTCGACAGCACGCCGGCCGTATGACTGATGGCCGTCGCTGAACCGCCGTTGGCGGGGGTGGCGGTGATCAGTTCGAGCTTGTCGCTGTCGAGCTGACGACGGGCGATCATGCGGTCACTCGTCAGGTCGGCCGTGCCGCCGCCGCTGGGGACGGCCTGCTTCAGGGCGCGATTGATGTCGGCGACGAGATCCTGAACGTTGTTGTTGGCGCTGGTCCAGGTCGCCGGCACCGTGACCGCAAACTTGTCCTGAAGGACGAACTCCAGGTCGAAGTGGGCATCGGTCGTCAGGCGACCATTGGCCGGAACGGCCTCGGCCGACGCGAAGAAGATGGGGTTCGCCGGGCCGAGCTTGAACTCCAACCCGAACGCGATGTCGGAGTTGACCGTGGGCGTGAAAGTCAGGCTCTGGTTGGTCGGCTTGATACGGCCGACCGGATCGGGGTTGAAGTCAAAGCCGGCATCGACCGTCGGCGTCGATGTACCGGTGGCGGCGAATTGCAGCGTGACGGTGCCTGCGACCGCGTCGTAGACCGGCGTAATCGAGATGGTCGGGAAGAGACCGCCGTTGCTGAAATCTTCGAACGTGCGGAGCGACGACGGCCGAGGTGTGGCCGAGACGTCGCCGACGAGGAACCCGAGCGCGACCATGCGGTAGGCGGCCACATCGCTGGCGGGTTCGATGTCGAATTCCGTCCATGCCCCGCCTTCGGGCAGGTAGAGCTCCAGGCGGTAGTCTTCGCCCACTTCCGGTTCGCCGGTGAGCACCTGGTTGTCGCTGTCGATCAGTCGCGCGGCGAGCTTGCCCGTCAGTCCCGCCGTCGCCATCGCGGCCTGCACGTCGGCCAGCGTGTCGGCGACGCTGGTGCGGCTCTGGTCGAGGATGTCCACCGTCACCGATTCGTTGCCCGACGTAACCACGAACTGCGCATTGGTCGACAGGTCGGCCGGCAGTGCCAGCGAAGCCCGAACCCGGCCTTCGGTGTACTGATCGAGCGCTGTCAGTTCGCTGCCGTAGTCCACAATCCCCAGCCGACGCAGATCGCTCTCGGCCGACTCGATGAGATAGGCGTTACCGGTGAGAACCGCCGCACCCGAGGTGATGCCGTTACGCTGGCTCCCCCAGACGACCGGCATCGCTCCGACGCGGGTGACCTTCACCACGCCCGTTGTGCCGCTGGCAAGAATGCCCGCATGCACCGCCGCCGCCGCGACGGGTGTTGCGGTGGTGTAGTAGTTCGTGCCGGTGACCGTTCCTGTCGTCGTCCCCGTGACCGTGTAGTAGTAGGCCTGGTTGAGCGTCAGCGTCGTCAGGTCGCTGGCGGGGGCAGTGGGGTTCAGGCGGGCGGCATCCGGGGCCACGGGCACGATCGCGAACTTCTGCACCGCGACATTCGTCGCCTTCAGCGACATCTTGCCGCTGATGTTGCTCGCCTGGATCTGCAACCCGGCCGTTGTCAGGGCGGCGTTGACGTCGGTGATCAGGTCGGCGAGCGTCTCGCGGGTGTTGTCGGCGGCGACCGTCACGGTGACGATCGGCCAGGTGTTGTTCACCACCACGCCGAACTTGAACGCCGCCCGCAGGTCCGACCACATCGAAGGCACCGGCGTGCTGTCGCTGCTCAGCGGCAGGCGGTAGTCCGTCAGGGCGTCGCGGCCCGGCGTGTTCAGCACGGGCTCGACGATGTCCACCTTCGCGCCGATCGCCGACTGGAACAAGCTGCCGAAGTCAAACAGCTCGCCGAGGGTCTTATCCTTCAGGAACGGGACATTGACGCCGAACAGCGCATCGTCGGAGTTGGCGAGCGTGGTGTAGAGGTCCTTGACCTTCAGGATCTCGCCGATCACGTCTTCAACCTTCAGCGTGCTGAAGTAGAGCACGTTGCTGAAGTCGGTGGTCGTGTAGCTGGGAGCGGTGTCGTCGAAGATGTTGCTGTCGACGACAACGATCTTGCTGTTGGCGGTCGTCGCGGCGACGCCGCCGAGGCTCGCCGTCACCGGCAGATCGAGGTTCGCCGTCCCGCTGAGCGTGCCCGAGAATGCCGTCACGTCCGAACCATCGGTCGCCCAGCTGTTGAGCGTGCGGCTGGTCGCACCGCTGAAGCTGACGGGGATCTTCGCCCCGACGACACCCGAAGCGCCCACGAGCTGCCCGCGAATCAGCCCGAACTCCGCCGTCGTGGTGACATTGCTGAACGTAAACCCGGCGAGCGCGTTCAGGCGGGTGAACGCGAGCGTGGTCTTGTTCTGCGCCAGCGTGCTGCCATAGGTGTGGCCCTGCAGATCGACGCTGATGGAAAACTCGATGTCGGCCCCGCCGCCGACGGTGATCGTGGGCGGCGTCGGTAGGTAGAGGCCGAGGTCGCGTTGCAGGTCGGGCAGGTCGAGCGAGATGTCGTCGCCGCGGGTGTTGGCGATTGCGATAGTGATCGTGATGGACCGGGCATCGCTCGCGGCAGGCTTGCTGAACGCGACGGTCACGTTCCGCACGGCCGACGTTCCAGGAACGATCGACGTCAGACGGGCTTCCAGCGCCGCCTTCAGGCCGGCCAGGTCGGTGATCGTGCCCGCGGCGTTGAAATAGTTGTCGGCTGCGTCGCTGAGCGCGAGGTACGAGCCGATCTGGTGTGGCTGCACGGAGCGTCCCCAGTCGGTGACCGGGTTGCCGTTGGAATCGAGGTCGGCGCTGTTCGGGTAGAACAGGTCAGTCACCTTCAGGCCGCCAGTGAACGGGACTTCCGTGTCGTTGTTCAGGCCGGCGTTGGCGCCGGAGAAGGTGCCGATCTTGGTGCCAATCGCCTCGACTACGTCGAGCGCCTCGACGATGCGGTCCTGCGTTGCGGTGTCGACCGGCAGGTCGGGCGTCAGCGATTTGCCGGCCGATGTGGTGGACCCGATCGTGAACGTGATGCCGCGGGCGGTCAGGTTGGGCGCAGACGTTGCCGTGGTGAAGGTGACGGCGCGGAAGACCGCCTCCCACTGTGCCGCCGTCAGCGCCCCGGCGGAGGTCAGGCTGAGGGTGCCGGTGCCGGCGGTGAAGACCGGCGTGATTCCGCCGTAGCTCACCGCCAGCACGTCCTCGCCGTTGCGGTAGTTGGTCGCGATCCGCACCAGCGCGGTCGTGCTGGTGTCGCCGGACGCAGTCACCACCACACCGCTGTCAACCACCGTCGCCGATCCGCTGACCTCATGCGTCGTCGTGCCGCCCGACGGCGTGATGGCGAACGCGAGGGTGGCGGAGAAGTCGGCGGCGGCCAGCAGGCTCTGCACGTCCGACTTGTCGCCGGCGACGAACTCCAGGTCGGCGTCGCCGCCGAGCGCGGCGGGGCCAGTGACGTCGGTCGAGGCTGCGACGGTGGCGCCGGTCAGCCGGGCGAGCGATTCGACGAACAGCTCGCCGCCGGACCCGCTGGCGACATCGCAGCCGTAGAGCGCGATCGAGGCGTCGCCGGCCAGGCTCGCCGACCACTTCTTCAGCTCTTCGGCCTTCTCGAAGAGGTCCTGCCGCACGACCGACTTTCCGCCAAGGCTCAGCGCACCCGAAGCGCCGTGGGAGACGATGCTGACCGACCTGACGTTGCTGCGGCCAGCGAGCTCACGCGTGATGGTCGCAATCGGATCAGCCCCGGCGACAAACGTGATGACCTCGGCATCGGCGGGCAGGTTCGTCGTCCGGGCGACGCCGGCATCCACGAACACCAGGGGACGCGACGCCTGCGCGGCGGCGAGCGATCGCACGTCCGGCGCTGCCGCGTCGATCGCCTTGGCGATGCTCAGCATCACCCGAGGTTCCATCTGCTCGGCGTGAGCGCGGGAACCGCGCCCGGGGCCGGCGGCGAGGAGATCCTTCCGCTCGCGGAACTGGCGAATCAACTGCGACAGACGATCAGGCGTCCACATGCGTCTCATCCTTGGCGGAACCGGCCCGCCTCCCTTTGCACCTTCGCGACTCCTTGCCGCATCACCTCCGAGCGATGCGGCTGACCGACCATCCCCATGCCCGGGGGCGTTCGGCGTCGAGACTGCGGTCCTTCCGCCTGTGCGGTTGGCGCAACCTCTGCGGGTCGTATCGGTTGGGGAATTGGTGCGCAGACGGTCTGCCTGCGGGATGCACCGAGGCGCTAAACAGCCTTCGATCACGTGGGGCAGTTTTCAGAGATGGTTGGTGGAGATGGCGATAAACCAGGCCGAGCCGGCTTTCGGACGTTAACGTCCGAGAAACGGATACCGATCAGCGCTGCGTTATTGCGCGAAGGACTGACGGCAGCCTACCGGCGAATGGTCTGGCAGCAGGGACGGGATGCCAAGACGCCAGTGTGAAGGGAGGGACAGCGAGCCGTTATCGGCGACGTTACGGCGTTATGGGCCGTAAGGCACGCTGATATCGGGATTATTCGGGCGTCACCGCCATGGTACAGGCTTGCGGCCTGTGGTTCCCGGAGGAGCGGCAGAGCTCGCAGAATGGAAGCCTGTAATGCGGAAGGTTGTCACTCGAAGGCATACTTTAGCCCGATCGCCGCACGCCAGCGGTCAAGCATCCGCATATTGCCCAAGGTGTCGTCCCAGCTCATCGCCGGGCTCGGGGCTTGTCGCAGATGCAAATTGGCGGCGACGGTGTCGGCCTCGAGCGCATAGAGCGTCAATCCTGGATCGACGACGATCTCCTGCGCGGGACGACCACGGACATTCAACACCAGGCGGCTGCTGGCGCCGTCGCGGGAGGGAATCCAGGGGTCTGGGATGAGCAGCCAACCCTGCGAGCCGTATATGCGGACGACGTTCTCCTGGTCGCACTGCACGCCGGTCGAAAGTTGTGCCAGGATGTCGGGCTCGCCCGGCAGGCCGGGGAACTTCGCCGAGGCGACGGTCCATTCATCAACCCCCGTACGCCCCAGGTATCCGGTGGCCACGAGTTCACTCGGTTCTGCAAAGGGCTTTGCGACGGCCGCCCCGGCGATCAGCCGGCAGATGCTGGTCGGGTAGCAGCCGACGTCCAGAATGCCGCCGCCCGCCAGTTCATTTGCAAGAAGTCGGCTGCGGGCGTCGTAATCGATCGGCCAATGAAAACTGAAGGTGGCCTGGATGACCCTCACGGCACCCATCAAGCCGGACCTGATGATCTTGAGTGCTTTCGCGATCTGCGGATGGCAGCGGTACATGAATGCTTCCATCAGGAACACATCATGTTTCCGCGCCGCTGCGATGATCGCCTCGGCCTCGGCGGCGCTGACGCCAATCGGCTTCTCGCAAAGGATATGCTTCTTCGCCTCGGCGGCCGCGATCGCCCACCGCTTGTGGGATGTGTGCGGCGTCGCGATATACACCGCCTGCACGTCCGGGTCGGCCAACAGCGACTCGTAAGAGCCGTGACGATTGCGAACGCCAAACGCGTCGCCGAAGGCATCGGCCGTCACACGGTCGCGGCTGCCGACCGCAACCACAACCCCGCTGGTCGATGCCGCCACGCCCGCCGCAAAGGTCTTTGCGATGGTGCCCGTACCAAGGATTCCCCAATGCAGTTTTGCAGTCATGTTTCGGATCTCGCTGTTTGTCAGATGCCAGTCGAAGGGGTTGATCGCGCTCGAGTTACTTGTTCCTGGGCTTCGGTGCGTACTCGGCGTCTACTGCACGATACATCGCCCGAAGGAAGTCGCCACGCGAAACGGGCTTCTCGCCATCAGCCGCCGGGATGTCCGTCGTCAGCTTTAGTCCGAGTGCGGTCACGCGATCGATCCACAATTTGGCCAGTTCCGCTGTGATGGGTTTGTCGGGTTCCATCGCATGGTGTGGGAAAGCCTTGGTCCATTGGTTGTTCTTCGACAGGTTTTCGAGCTTCCAGTCGGTCGCGTGGCTGGCGGGGATCAGGTCCTGGAACAGGCCGCGATTGCCAAACCACTGGACGGCTTTAAACGCCGGGTGCTTCGGCGGCACGTCGGAGGTGTAGAAGGTGATCGCGCCGACGTCGTGCAGCCGTCGCTGTAATTTGCCGACATCGAGGTCGCGCGGGTTCTTCTTCTCCTTGATCGCCTGTCCCGCGGCGATTCCGGCTGCCTGGCCGAGCGCGGTCCAGGTGGGCTCCATGCGGATTGCCGAGTAGCCTACGTGGCTGGCCGACAGGGCGACGGGGGCCAGCAGCGCGTCCAGATCCTTTGGAAGCAGGCATTCAAAGGGCACCTGCCACGGGCGGATCTGTTTCGAGATCACGCCGAGCAATTTGCCATCGGGCAGGCGATGCACGCCGTGCGAATTGAGGGAGTAGTCGCCGATCGCGATCGCCGTCGCCTGGGCGGGCGCACGGACACCGGCGGCATCGGGCTGGGTGAACTGTTCGGTAAACACGCGCACGCCCACCATCCGCCGCCCCTCGCGGATGTACAACGCCGGCGACCAGTGGCCGCTGTCGACGTATTCGTCCTTCGGCAGGCCCCACTCGGCGACTTCCTTCTTCAGGAATTCCGGTACCTCTGCGTCATTCTGCAGAAACCAGAGGATGCCCAGCGCCTGGTACCTGGCCTTGTCGTAAATCTTCGCCCGTACCTCCGGCGAGCCCTCGGGCCAGTCGGCGCTTTCGTTGACCAGCTTCAGGCTGACCGGCGATCCCATCTTGTCGTTAAAGTCCGCCTTGTCGTTCGGCACCGGGCGAACGCGGATGATGTCGTCCAGATTCTTGATCTGTCCGGCTTTGACGGCGTCAAGAACCTTCGTGAAATGCACGCGGTCGTAGCCCGCCGGCTGCGGGATGGGCAGGCGGTTCTCGGCATTCTTCGACAGACAGACGCGGAAATTGATCGCCATTACCCAGGGATTGGCTTCCTCGAACGCGAGCGATTCGTCGTACTCCGTCTTGGCCTCGCAGCCGAGCCGGTACTTCACACCGGCGAGCGCCATCAGGTCCCCTTCGTAGGTTCCGTCGATGAAGACGCCGGCGTAAAGCGTGGTCGGCTTGCCGTCGGCGAGGTTGGTAAACGTGACGGCCGCCAGCGATCGGCGTCCGTCGGCGGTGAAGGGAATGTAGACGCCGGTCGGTCGGTGCCTGGTTAGCACTTCCACCTTCGCTTCGTCCAGCATCTGGCGAAAGATCATGCCGGCGACGCGGGGCTCGTAGTACCCGCCGAGCATCGAAGCCTTTTGTTGCGGCGAGCCGTCGCCATAGGTGGTTTTGTAATGGGCGTCGACACGGTCCATGAACTCGCGCCAGAGTCCGCCGAGGGATTCGTAGGTGCGGAAGTCGGTGTGTGAAAGCCCCCCGGCAGAAAGCCCGCCGATATGCGAGGATTCCTCAAGAAGGGTGACAGCAGCCCCTTCACGAGCCGCTGCAACAGCGGCCGCTATGCCCCCGGGTGTCGCACCGTACACGACCACGCCAACCCGGCGTTCCGGGATCGGCGCCTGCGCGGATGCGACGGACGTTAGTGCCGACAGAAACCCAAGCAGAATCAGTGCGCGGCTCATGGCGAAATGATAACCGCAGAACCGGCAGAGGGCAGAAGGATGAAACCCGGCGCCGCCGAAAGCGATCAGCGATGCGCCGGACGTCCGACGGTCAATCGGGCACCTCGGTCTGCGGCCGCACCGCGGGTGGACGTCGTTCTGCGTCACGAACCTTTCGCGCGGTCCAACCGTTGATGAACAGCAGCGCCACGGTCGTTGCCATGAGGAACACTGGAATGGACTCCAACCCGACGTTTCGGGCCAGCCAGCCGGCGATGCTCGGCAGGACGGCGACGCCAACGGTCGCAGCCGACACCTGGAAGCCGATCGCCTGCGCCGCAAGCCGTTCGCCAACGCGGGCGGGGGTGAGTGAGATCCACATCGGAAACATCGGCGCCAGCGAAAAGCCCAGCAGCCCGGCGGCCATGATCGCCAGAGGTGCTCCGCCCGAACGAACGCACATCAGCCCGGCGGCGATCGGTGCCAGGCACGTCGCCAGGCGGAGGATCGCAACGGCGGAGAATCGCTCGGCCGCCTGACCAAAAGCGATCCGCCCTGCTGTCAGCGACGCCCAGAAGACTGTGACCGCCGCCCCGCATGTGGCCGGCGACAGGGAGCGGCTCTCCAGCAGCAGACTGAAGAGCCATTGCCCGGCCGTAACTTCCGTACCGGCGTAGATGAAGTAGGTCAGTACGTGCAAGCGGACGACGGGATGACGAAGGGTCTCGGCGGTACCGGCGACGGCGTCGGCTTCGAGGACCGGTTTGGTGTCGACAGGGCTCTGTGGTCCGGAAGGGACGCCCGCCGCCGATGGCATCGTCCGCCACATGGACAGCGTCGTGGCAAACCCGACCGCCGTCAGGCCCTGAAGGATCGCCAGTGACGCGTATCCCCATCGCCAGCCGGGCGGGGATGCGAAGGTAACGGTGGTGACGGCGGCGGTCATGGCGATCGGGCCAATGGTCGCACCGACGCCATAGAACGCATGCAGCCAGCTGACGATCCGCGCCGGGAACGCCGACGCGACAAAGACGTTCAACGCCGCGTCGATCGCCCCAGAACCCAGGCCCACGCACAGCGCCAGCGGCAGGATGACTTCCCACCGCGGCGACAGCGCGTAGCCCGTCAGCGATGCCGCCACCAGCACGGTGCTGAACAGCAGAATCCGGCCAACGCCAATCCACCGGACGAGTTGCCCTGCGAAGAACGAGGAAATCAGGTAACCCGCGACGCCGAACGACAGGAACCAACCGAGTCGGCTGATGGGCAGGTCAAAATCGTGCCGCATGAACGGCCAGGCCACGCCCAGCACACCGTCGGGCAGCCCCAGGCTGATAAACGCGACGAATGAGAGCAGAATCAGGAGTTGGCGGCGCGGCAAAGTGGGCATCGGCGAGGCGACCATAGTCGCGCCGGCGGTTATTGTCATCGGTGTAACCGAAGCCTCGATTGCGGCATCGTTTCTTTGAACCATGAACACACCGACCACCAAGCGATTCCTCGTCACCGCCGGCGGTACCCGAGAGCGGATTGACCGCGTCCGCGACTGGGGCAACGTCTTCACAGGCAACACGGGCTACGGCATTGCCAGGGCACTGTCGACCGTCGGCTGTGTGGACCTGGTGACGAGCAACCGGGATCATCAGCGCGAGCTGGCCGGGGCAGGCGCGGCCGATGCCTTGCGGGCCGTCCCGTTCACCTCGCACGGGGATCTGAGACAGTCCTTAGCCACGCTGATGGCGACGCAGCGTTACGACGCCGTCTTCATGACCGCCGCGGTATCTGATTATGGACCCGAGCGGGCATACCAGGTGATCGACCGCAAGCCGGACCCCGCCGAACGCGGCAGGGAACTATGGGTGGTGAAGGATGCGCACGCCGGCAAGGTCAAAAGCACCTTCGACGAGATCGCGATTCTGGGCCGAAAGACGGTGAAGATCGTGGACCTCTTTCGCGGCGAGTGGGGATATCGGGGCATGCTGGTGAAGTTCAAACTGGAAGTGGGAATAGACCGGGAAGCGCTGATCCGCATCGGCCAGGCCAGCCGTCTGGCGAGCGGTGCCGATTACCTCGTCGCCAACACACTCGACATGGTCGAAGGGCCCAACGCCGGCGCCTATCTGCTTTCGGACGGCGATGAAGAGTGGGTTGCGCGGGGCGACCTGGCGGAGCGACTCAAGGTGCTCGCGTCCTCCGGTGGTCCGCTGAGTAGGCGGCCGTGAGGCGGCGGACGGCTATTGACCGTGATGCAAAAGCACGCGTTGTGCGCTCAATCATCATCCTCGCCGAGGTCCATCATCCGTCTGATCGGCGTGGGAATAAAACCCTGCGGGAAGAGGATCGCCAGGCGCTTCTCGAACGCGAGCACGATTCGGCCGTCAGGATCAACCCAGATTCGGCGTGGCCTTTCGTCTTCAGGAATGTTCTGGGTAAACGTTTCCTCCAGCAGAAACGGCTCGATACCGTCTGGCGTCGGTTTGATCCGCAGGACGCGCCCGGCGCGGTTGAAGAGGAATAACCGCGCGTCGCCGGCGAGGATCAGCGTGGTCGGGGCTTCGGTGACGGCGTCGCCGCGGGCGGCGGCCGGCAAAGACCACCGCGACACGTTGCCGCCTTTATCGATGCAAACCAGGCTATCGACACCGCCGAAGTAGCGGTTGCCGGCGGCGTCGGTCAGCAGCGGGCGGCCGAACTCTTCGATGCGCAGGGCATCGGAGACGGGCCGGGTGCTCGGGGAGGTCGTGGGTCGCGTGGCGGGGCCTGATGCAGGGTCAGGCGACGGGGGATTCGCCGATGTCGGCCGGGTGGTCGCCTGCGTGGGTGCGACCGGTCCATAGGGTATTGCCTGGACCTTCGCCGAAGGCGTCACCACCGGTGGCAATACGACAGGCGGCGGTTCGACGATCAATTCTTCGCCCTCCTCCACTTTGATCCACTGGTCGGCGACCAGCTTCGTCCGCGATTGATCCAGCCGCACCGCCGGCCAGCCTTGCTTGTCCCACCCTACCTCGTCGGCATTGGAATAGAGCCAGACCGGCAGGCGTGGCGTGAAGTCCGGCAGGGTGGGATCGATGATGAGCGTCGGGCTGTCGGAGACCGCCGCATCGGTTGTCGGTTTCCGGAAAAGCCAGCGACCCCGCCGGTCAATGCCGACGACGTGTGCATAAGGCTGGCAGTCCTTTCGGAGCAGCTTGCGGAAAGAGTTGCCGAGGAACATCTGCGGCCCCGAGTCGTCCATCGTGACGATCCACTGGCCCTGGATAATGTCGAACTTCGTGTGCTTTGGGTCAGCCTGGAAGACCAGCGCGCCGCTGAGCATCTCGACAGGCTTTCCGGGACGGGCGGCGATCCAGGCGGGGGCGTGGCTGATGGGTTCATCGGCCAGCGGGTTGGGGACGTTGATCCCCTGATCGGTGTAAAAGATGACGCCACCATCTCGCAGTCGGGCGACCAAGTGTAATTGATCGCCCTGCAACGCCATGCCGCCGAGCATCGGGGTGACCTGGCTCTTGAGCAGGCGATTGAGCCGGCTGCGCGCCTCCGGCGGAAGATCATCGGCGGGAATCAGTTTTAGAATCGGCCAGATGCCGGGGCCGTATTCGGTAAGCCGTCCGTAGGCGAGATTGCGGATGTCCGCGTCGGGGTCGGACAGCGAGTCAACGAGGTCCAGGATCTCCTTCTGGTTGACCTTCGGCGTTTCGACCGAGGCCAAAGCGACCTTGACTCCTCCACCCTCTCCGGACGGACTGACCAGCAGTTGAGTGACACTTCCGTCACGCAGTGGAATCAGGTGGAGAATGCGGTCTGACCAGCCGGCGTCCGACGTGAGCGCCAGCCACCGACCGTTCACAAACCGGGCAGCGCCGGCACTGCCGCCCTGGGTGGGCGTGGCCGGAATCCACGCAATCAGACCCCGCGGGTCGAACAGAAACCGCGGCGGCTCGGAGGACGTCGGCACTGAGGTATTCTGCGTGGCTGGGCCTTGGCGTGGGCCCGCCGGTGGCGTGGCCGAATGTGTGGCCGGTTGCGCAGGCACCGGTTCTCGGAGATCCAGCAGATTCTGGTGTGCTTCGACGATCGGTTCGCGATCTGATTCGAAGGTGAACACCGAAACGCCGTGCCCCGTGGGGACGATCAGCCGCTGCACCTGGTTATCAACCCAGGATCGAGCTCGATCCCACCGGTAATCGTTGCGCGTACCCATCGGCAGACGCCGGTACGGAAGGACCAGTTCTGCGCCACCTGAGGACGCGCCTGTCACCACCCGCGGCGAGAAGTTCTGTGCGCGGTCCGGGAGCCACCAGACGAAACGCACCGACTGGCGGACCACGTGTTCGCTGTCCGGGCCGGGTGTGAAATTGCGCGTGGCCGACTCAATGTCGTCGCCGTCGTGGCGGGTAATCCAGAGGTGCCCCTGGTCGTCGAGGTAAACGGGCTCGGTGAGGATGATGTGGGCCGACTCACGCAGCGCCAGCGGCACAGCAAGCGGCTGGGTGGCGGGCAGCGTGGGATACCTCTCACGAACAACTGCCAGATAGCTGGCGACGGCCGGCTTGGTTGTCGGCTCGGTCGACGGCACGGTGGCAGACGTGGTAGCCGGTGTCGCTGCAGGTGGCGCAGTCGGCGCGGGTTCCGGTTTGCATCCGATGGACAAGGCACCCCAGAAAACAGTCATCGTGACGGCTGAAGAGCGTCTGAGTGTGTTGGACAAATGCATGTGCGATTCCCCGGTTCGATTAGGGCTCAGGAGACGATGATAACCCATTGGAGCCGTCAGCCATGAGGTACTGACGATGTGTGCCAAATGACACACGTCGCGCTGCAGACGCGGCTGTACAAGGCACATTCCTGCAATCAACAACCGTTTACCTGTTCGACCATGGAAACGTCGCGAAATCTTTTTTCTTCGAACTCTGACGCTCCATGATCGTAACATGAGCACGTAAGGCATCGGTCGCATTTCGGGAGATGCGACCGGGACATATCTTGCCGCTTAGAAACCTGATGTTGTCGGCCCGGGTATCGGGCTGGAACGGAAACCATGTTGGATACCGAGACGGCCAGCGCAGGCCTGCCCCCGGCGACAGCATCGCCGGCGAGCACTTTGCCCCTGCGCGTGCTGCTGGTGGCGGACGATGCAGCGGTCGTAGCACCCTTTCAATCGGCCATCAGGCTGGCCGGGCACGTCGCCGTCGCATCAGCGGCGGTAAACGCCGAAGAAGCGTTGGGGCATGTATCCGCTTTTGAAGCAAATGCGGTCCTGATGGTGGTCCCGTTTCATGGCGATGACGGATTCGATCTGTGTCGCGCATTGCAGTTGAGCGGGCCGATCCCGGTTGTCGTCGTTACGGATCAAGCCGACCCACGACTGATCTCGCAATGCCTGATCACCGGAGTAGTGGGTTGCATCGGGCGATCGGCGACTGTGGGGGAGATCGCGGCGACGCTTTCTCTCGGCGGCACCTGGTTCGCGGCCGTCGCCCGGCTTCGCGCCGAGCGCGACAGTCTGGTCGAGCAAAGCCGGCAGCTCCTTCAGACGCTGGAGAACCGCAAGCTGATCGAACGTGCTAAAGGCATTTACATGAAGCTCCTGGGCCTGCAGGAGGCCGAGGCGCATCGCCGGCTCCAGCAGGAAAGTCAGAAGCGCCGCCTTGGTTTGGCAGAACTGGCTAGGAAAATCATTGAATCGGACGAGCTTCTGGGGCGCGGTTGAGATCTGCGATCGCCTGCCTTCGGAAGCCGTCCTGATTTCAAATCCATGCAGATGGATGCGATCTCGCCCTATCATCGCAAATGCGAACGCTCTTGCTGCCTCATTGGACAACAATTTGCTGCATCCTATGGGCTGCGACAGCGCTCGGCGGCTGCGCCGCCATGCCAACACCCCAGGGTTCCCTTGCGACGTCTGATGCTGCAGCGGCGCAACTGTTGGAAGCAGCCCGACAAGCTCAGGGCGACCTGACCCGCCTGCACGACGTCAGTGTGTCCTATGACGGCGACTGGCTCAGCGGACTGGTGAACCGCGTTCAGCCTGTACTGGTTGACGACCAGTTTCGGAAGCGGTCGCAGGAAAGGCTTCTTCTAAAAGCGGAGGGGCAATTCCTCACGGCACAGACGCACATCGGTTCCGGCGGTCGCAAGGTGGTCCTGCGAACACGAGAGACCGTCTCGGTCGCTTACAATGGCAAGGAATCGACCGACCCGGAGACGCTCGCCAGCGCGGCGCTTGTCGCCGACGCATATCGGCTCTTCCTTCTGGGGCCGGCGTTTCTTGCCGAACGCGGCGCAATCGTCAAAGCGGCACCCATGGTGAAAATTGACGGCCAGACGTGCGACCAGTTCCTGGCGATTCTGAAGCCTGGTATTGGCGGAGATGCTGAAGACCGGGTTCTGGTGGCTGTCGATCGCGACGACCGCCGCGTCCGGCGGTACCGGATGACACTCGAGGCGCTCGACAGCACCAAAGGCGCGGTGGTGGACGTCATCCCCGGCGACTACGTTCGCATCGAAGGCGTCTGGTGGCCGACGGCATTCTACGAGGAGTTGATCCGACCCTTCCCCGCCGCCGTCCATCGCTGGCGGCTGACGGGGATCGACGTCAATCGCGGATTGAACGCCGCGATGTTCGACAAAAGGGAGGGATTCTCCGGGCCCGCTACTCGACCAGCGGGCGCCGTGCATCCATCTTCCCCGGCCGCACCCGTCCCTACGCCTTGAGCCCCAGGACTTCGTCCATCTGCTTGGCGATTTCGCGCAGCTTGTCTTCTCCGCCGCCGCCCACTTCGGATGTGGCCCAGCCTTCGTAGCCGATCTCGACCAGCGCTTTGCGGATTTCCGGCCAGTCCTCGGTGCCTTCGCCGATCGGCACCCACTTGTTGGTTTTGCCGTTGTACCCTTTGAAATCGAACTTCAGCATGCGCTTGCCGAGTTTGCGAATCCAGGTCGCCGACGGCTCGCCGTACTTGATCATGTTGGAGCAATCGAAGTAGGCCCCCACCGCCGGGTCGTTAAACTGGTCGACATACTTGATGAGCATGTCAGACGAGGTGATGAAGTTGTTCCAGACGACCTCGATCGCGATCTTCACGCCGAGCTCTTTTGCCGTTGGTAACGCCTTCTTGACTGCGGCGGTCGAGCGCTGCCACACCAGGTCGAAGTTCTCATCGGTCTGGTTCTTCACAACGCCGGGGACGAGCAACACGGTAGAAGCACCGTAGGTCTTGGCGTCCTTCAGGGCACCGATGAGGTGGTCGAACGCCTTGGCGCGGACCTTCTCGTCAGGGTCGGAGTGCCGGGTGCCCCAGTGCGTGGAGATGACGACGCCGTGAATCTCAATGCCGACCTTCTTCGCTGCGGCGGCCGCCTCGGCGGGGTTGACGCCGCTGGGGCTGTCCATCTCGACGCCTTCGTAGCCGATCTTCTTGATCAGCGCGAACTTTTCTTCGATCGTCGCGCCTTTGAGCCCGATCATGCCGAACTTGACGGCCTTGCGGAGCCGGGGCTTGGCGGCGGCATCGGCAGCGCCCAATGCGTCGAAAGCAAGGGGTCCTGCCAGGGCGGTGGAAGCGGCGGCGACAAATGCGCCGCGCAGAAGCGAGCGGCGGTTCATGGACTCGTTCACGGGAACCCTCCGATTTTTTCTAAGTATAACGTTGCGACACCGTCATGTTACTCAATCGCACCCGCACATGTTGTCAAAATCGCGACGCCCCACCCTGCCGCACTTGCCGTCGCGAGGGCGGCTCATACGCTGAGGTATCGCAAGGACGGAAACCGGAGGATTTGTGACTGCATTAAAACCATCACGCCCTGATACGCAGGCGGCCCGGCCCGGCCTGCCGGCGACTCTATCGGTCGCGGGGATTCT
The DNA here is from genome assembly GCF_015169395.1 of Humisphaera borealis. Classification (GTDB taxonomy): domain Bacteria; phylum Planctomycetota; class Phycisphaerae; order Tepidisphaerales; family Tepidisphaeraceae; genus Humisphaera; species Humisphaera borealis. The sequence goes on along the minus strand of NZ_CP063458.1, from coordinate 4,334,896 downwards.
CGGCGCGATTGTTTGCCTCTTCGCACTGGCTTCTGCAACTCATGGGCAGGCGGTGTCAGAATCGGCAGCGGCTGTCTCGGCGAAGCATGTCGCGTCGCTTCGTAAACCCGGTGTTGCCCCGGAGGAACGTCAACGCATCGCCGACCTGTTGCTTTCGCAGGGCGAGGAAGGCGCTCGGCAACTCGCCAGGTACGCGGCCGGCGACATCGAGCCGCGAACCGCCGCTTATCTCGCCCGCCTGGACAAAACCTGCGCCGACCTGGTGCGCGATCGCGTCAAAGCCGGCGGTGGATCCCAGAAAGTCGAGGCGGAGGTCAGCAGTCTGCGGCAGAAATCGCTCTCGGTCTCCCGCTCTCGAACGCTGACCGAAGCCGCGATCAAGGAGACGTGCGATCCGGCAATCGCCCGGCTGACGGAACTCCTGCAGGTCACACCAGAACAGGCGGCCGAGAAAAACTCAGAGCTGAAAACGGCCCGTTCCGAAGTCATTCAGATTGCAGCATTCTTCCATTCGTCCCTGGAGAAGCTGCCGGCCGAACAGCACAAGGCTTTGGGGACCATGCTGCGGCCGGAACAGCTTGAAGCCGTCCTGGTTGCCCGCGAGAAGCATACCTGCCTGCTGGCGATGCCCATGACCCCGCAGGACAAAGCCACACTAAGCGCGAACGTCCCGATCGCCGCAAAGCTCGATCAGGGTGAGGCGATGGGGATCGCAGAGCTCAACCGCATTCGTCTGCTGTTGGGAATCGGAGCGCTCGCGATCGACATCAAGCTGTGCGACGCCAGCCGCGGCCATTCCAAGGACATGAAGCGGTTGAACTTCTTCGATCACAACTCGCCGGTGCCTGGCAAGGAAACGCCCTGGAAGCGGGCCGCTCTGGCCGGGACCAAAGCCTTCAGCGAGAACATCTACCAGGGCAGCGAGCGAGGGGAACGGGCGATCAGTGTCTGGTGGTATTCGCCCGGCCACCACGCCAACATGATGGGCGGCGGGAAACGCGTCGGGATGGGTCGCGAAGACACCTACTTCACCCAAATGTTTGGCGGGTGAGGCAGCCCGTCTGCCTTAAGGCAGCGGGATGTTCTTGTAGACGAACGTCGCCGGCAGCATCTCGATCTTGCCGGGCAGTTCCCACGTCAGCTTTTTGGGCTCACCGGTGCCATTGCCTTGAGCGAGTGTTCCGTTGATGCGGAGCTCATCGCCACCCCAGCTCGAACCGCTGCCCCGCTGCTGCAGTGTCTTGCCGTCGGCATCGACCACGCGGCATCCGGCACGATCGACGATCTGCTGCAGTGTTGTCCATTCCTCGGGCGTGCGTGTGTCGCGGTGGATCACCACTTCGTAAGTCCAGTTGTCGTTGCCGACCTTCTTGACGCTTTTCAGCACGACGCGATTGCCGCCGATGATTTTCGTCACTTCGTTGGCGGCCTGGCAGTTATCGACTTCGAAGACTTCGGTGTTCCAGTTGAGGACGAATCGCGCCTTCACGGTCATCGCGGCAATGACCTTGGCTCCGTCGGTGTCGCCGCTAATCGTGACGTAGGTGCTCGATCCGTCGTTGGTCTTGGCGTTGCGGCCGTAGCTGTAGATCTGGGCGTTGAGTGTTTTGCCCTTGTCGGTGGTGCACTCGGGAATCGAATCGAGCATCCAAGTGCCGGGTTTTACGCGGGGTTCGGCCCAAGCGGCGACACTCAGCCGGACTGGCGGGCTGACGAAGGCATTGGCCATCGGGTTACCGCCGCCACCGCGAACTCCTGCAAAATCCTTGATCTTGCGCACGGTCACTTCGACCCGCTGGATGCAAAGGGCAAACGGGCCGTCCTCGGCGGCGGGCCCGGCGATCTTGTCCGTCGCGCCGGCTGCGTCCGTCAGTGGTGCCAATGCGACTTGGTTGTCGGCCAGACCGGTAAAGCCGACGCCGGCCTCTCTGCCGACCTTGGCCAGTGCCGACCAGAGCGGTTGACGGTCGAGGTGCACATCGAGCCGGGTCGCGGACTTCTGCCCCAACAGGTCCTTTGCTTCCTGCGTCAGTGTCAGGTTGCCTTGCTCCAGGATGGCGCTGATCGCCTTCAAAGGATCGACCTGCTTGACGTCGAGCGTGACCAGCGTCGCACCGGTTCGCTTCCGCTCACTGGACTGCTTGAGAATCACTTCGATCGCGGTGCGGGCATCGGGAAGAAGATCCTTACGGGCGAGCGACTCCTTGAGCGCCGGTTCAGCCGGCTCGCCGAGCCGCTCCAGTTCGTCGGAAGCGCGCTTGCGAGCCTTCCAGTCGGCATCGGCCAGACGCTCGATCAGCGCATTCACCTTGGCCGTGGTTTGCGGGTCGGAAACGGGCACCACCGCAGGCACGGTGGCCGGCGTCGCCGGTCGGGTGGCCGGGGCGGCACTCGGTCCCGTCGCGGGAAGTACTGCCGGCAGCGTCCCGGGCTGGGTGGACGGCGCTAACGGCTGGGTTGCCGGCGCTACGGCAGCAGGCCCCGAGGTTGTCGAAACAAGGGGATCAACCGCGACCTGCGCCAGCACCGCCGGTGTGACAGCCAGCAGAATGACCGATGACACACGGCCGGCGACACGGCGACGAAGCATTCGCTGAACAAAGATCGTTCGCATGGGGCGGCCCTTCGGACTTTGGTTTGGTGCGATCACGGACCCGGGCGACCGGCTGTCAAAGGCGATCGGCGTGCAAGAATAACACGTTCCGGCAGGAAATGGACAGGGAAACAGACCGGCCGCGCGGGAATCGGCGTCCTCCCCCTGTGAAATAATCCTACAGGGCCAACCCCGAGCCAACCTCAGCTAGAACGGCAGGCTCTGGTCCATCCAGTCGTCGGCCTTGAGGACCTGCTTGCGGTTGAAACGCGCCAGCCGTTCGGCGCGGGCCTGGGCCATCTTGATCAGCCGGCCGGGGCCGATGGCCCGCCAGGCACGCCGCAGCTTGGGGGCATGGCGAACGAACAGTTCGTCCTCGGCTGAGCAGTAAAGCTGGGCACAGCCCGGGTCGCCTTGGCGGGCGGCACGGCCGTATAGCTGGCGATCGACGCGGAAACTGTTGTTCGGCTCGCAAGAAATCACGTGCAGTCCGCCCAGCTCGGCGACGCCGCGACCCAGCTTGATGTCGGTGCCACGGCCGGCCATGTTGGTGGCAACGGTGATTCGCGCCGGCTGACCCGCCTCAGAAACGATGTTCGCTTCCTGCTCGTTCTGTGCCGCGTTCAGCACACGATGGGCCCGGCCGGCGGCGGCGAGGCGCTTGCTCACCTCTTCGCTCGCCCAGACCGTCTTGGTGCCCACCAGCACTGGCAGGCCTTTGTCATTCAGTTCGATCACGCGCTGCACGGCGGCATCAAACTTCTCGGCAGTGGTCGCGAACATCTTGATCGGCAACTGCTCTCGAATGCACGGCTTGTTCGTGGGAATGCGGACGATCGGCCGCTGGTAGATGTTCCACAGCTCGCCACGGCTTTCCCACGCGGTCCCGGTCATGCCGCCCATGATGGGGTACTGCCGGAAGAACCGCTGGAACGACTGGCGGGCCAGGTTTTCCTTGTCGGCGGTGATGGGAACGCCTTCCTTCACCTCGATCGCCTGGTGCAGCCCGTGCCGCCAGGAGCGGTCGGCCATCACGCGGCCGGTGAACTCGTCGATGATCTGCACCTTCTCGTCGGCGGTGACGAGGTACTGTTCATCGCGGTTGAAGCAGTAGCGGGCGCTGAGGGCCTGGGTGACGAGCTCTTCGCGGCGGCGTTTGCCCTTCCAGAAGCCGTGATCGCCGGAGAGCTCTTCGAGCCGGCGCTGGCCGCGCGCGGTCAGATCGATCTGCTTGACTTCCTTGTCCAGGGCAAAGTCGCGGCCGACTTCGAGCTTCAGCGCCAGCTCGTCGGCGGCACGGTAGAGGTCGGCGTTGGGGTTCTCGTCGGGGCTGTTGCTGATGATCAGCGGCGTAACGGCTTCGTCGATCAGCAGCGAGTCGGCCTCGTCGACCAGCACGCGGAACAATCCCGGCACCTGCAACCGGCCGTTCTGCGCCCCGCCGATAAGCATGCCGACCTGCGTCTGCGTGCTGCTGCGGAGGTTGCCGAGCATGATCTGGTCGCGCAGGAAGTCGGCGACGAGTTCCTTGCTGGTGACGTAAACGACATCCCGACGGTAATGGTCGATGCGGTCCTGGGGCGTCGTGTCGTGAACGACATGGCCGACGCGCAGCCCGCACATCTTGTAGATCGGCGACATTTCCTCGGCATCGCGGCCGACGAGGTAGTCGTTGACGGTAATGACATGCACCGGCCGACCGGCCCAAGCCCAGAGCGTTGCCGCGAGCGATGCCGTGAGCGTCTTGCCTTCGCCGGTGGCCATCTCCGCGATCGCGCCTTCGCACATCGCCAAGGCACCCATCACCTGCACCTTATAGGGTCGCAGGCCCGAAGCGCGCTTGGCGCCTTCGCGGATCAGGGCCATCGCTCGATCGAGCGCGCCGTCCTTCAGACGTCCGAGCCGTGCCAGATCGCGGCTGGCGGCGACTTCTTCCTGGAACCGGGTTGACCCCAGGTTCTGCATCTCCGACTCCATCGCCTCGATGCGCTCGACTTGCGCCTTAAGCCGCGACAGCACCGGCCGACGATTCTTTGCCACGCCAACCATGCTGTTGACGGCCGCATCGAGACCCTTCAGCTCGGGCGCTTTAACGCGCCGAGAGTCGAAGATGCTCCAGAGTTCGTTGGCGACTTCAGCCATTGCATCTAAGGATAAAGGATGAAGGACGAAGGATGAACCGATTCATCCCTTATCCTTCATCCTTCGTCCTTCTCCTTACAGCCACTTCGATCCCGCAGCGTTCTCCTGGATCAGCTGGTAGAACCGGCGGACCCATTGCCAGGCGAGGGGCTTCTTGTCGAGCGTGAAGCGGACGTGCACGCGCTGATACGGCACGTAGCGGCCTTCGGGGTTGGCCGGGTCGATCGGATTGACCAGCGGGATTGCGACGTCGTAAAGCGGAAGGGCGCTCTTGCCCGGCTCCGTCGGGTCGACCGGCACTTCACCGCCGACACCCTGACCGAACCCGGGATGCCGAAGTTCCGCCGACGCCGCGCCGGCGTCTCGTGGTGCACCACCGACAAGCACGATCTTGATGTCGCTGGCAAATCGCAGTTGTGTCTGCACATTCTTGTTGGCCAGGATCGGCTCGGCGTCCTTCTGTTCCAGCGCGGTGTGCACGACCAGTTGCTCGGTCTGCATGATCATCGCGAATTCCTGGCCCTGCGGCAGGAACTGCCCGACCATCTCGTGCATGTTGGGTGCGGTCAGTCGGCCGTCGCTGCCGGCCTTGACCACCAGCTTATCGATCCGAACGTTTAGATCCGCGATCTGCTTTCGGAAGACACCGATCTTTTCGGCGACCTGCCGCACCTCGGCCGCGCTCCCTGCGACGGCAGCATCGTACATCGCGACCGTGGCCGCGAGCTGCGCCTCGGCAACCTTCTTCCGGGCCTGCAACTCGTCGGACCGCATTTCCAGGATCACGTCGCCGGCCTTCACCCACTGGCCGTCCTTCGCGACGACCCTGGCAACGAATCCGCTTGTACCCGGTCGCACCACTTCTCGGTTGGCGGGCTCGGCGATACCTGTCGCGTAGAGGTTCAGGTCGAACTTCAGCACGCCGACCGATACGACGATGATCGACGCCACCGCCAGAACGAACGCAGTCGCTCGGCCGCGCTTGCGGTGCAGTTCCGGCTCGATCGTGAGGTACTTGAAGATCTTGAACACCGGCATCGCGATCCAGGTCACCACGCCGCCGAGCGCCATCAGGATCCCCAGGATGGGAATCTGGAACGCGACCAGCAGGATAATCATGATGCCGACGAAAATGCGGTAGATGCCTGACGTGCAGTAGTACATCAGCAGCCAGAACCGCTGGACCGGCGGCGGCAGCGGCTGCTGCTGCTTCACCCGGAAGATGTGCCGCTTGATCAGGCCGAGCGAGTACTCCTGGCTCTTCTGCCGCAGGTTCGGGATTTCAAGATAGTCCGACAGGATGTAGTAGCCGTCGTAACGCAGCAGCGGGTTGGCGTTAAAGATGATCGTCGTCACGCTCGCGACGAGCATCGCGTTGAACGCGAGCTGCCCGATGATGTTGTGGTTCGGATCGCCGATGTTCACCCAGATGAACGCACAAAGGGAGGCGAAGAACAGCTCCACGATCATGCCCGCGGCACCCACGAACACGCGGTGCCACTTGTTGGGGAAGCTCCAGGCGGTCGACGCGTCGACGTACGGCGTCGGGATGAACACCAGGAACATGATGCCCAGCTCGTGACACTCGCCGCCGAACCGGCGACACGCGAACGCATGGCCCAGCTCGTGAATCAGCTTCACGAAGACGAACATGCCCCACATGTAGAGCAGGTTGATCGTGTTGCCGTTGACGTCGATCGCGTGCTTGGCGGCTTCGGTCAGGTTGTGGGTGGACTGCTGGCTCTTGGACGCGACCATCACGCAAGCCGCGATCACCACCGCCAGCCAGACGAACGCGCCGAACCGGCTGAACATCTGGCGGACCAGCGGCATCCAGCGGACCAGGAACGTGTCCAGGTCCCACAGCGGGATGCGCGGGAACATGATGTTCATCAGCCGGCCCTGAAACTTACGCTTGTTCAGGTTCTTATGCCGGCGGAGAAGCACCGTCGCGTCGGGTGTGACGTCGGCGTCGATCAGGTTCGCGCTGTACAGGTGCGACAGGATCTGGATGACTTCCGGCTGGGTCGGCGCGTCATCGGCCATTGTGCCGCCGCACAGATCCCACGCCTCTTCGACCGATCGCGTGCCGTCGAGCAGGCCGACGAATCGGTAGGCGGGGTCGCTAAGACGGTGAAATTGATTACCCGCCGGATCGCGGACGACGTACCACCGCTCGCCGCGGAAGTACTGCCGCGAGATCTGGGCACCCGGGCGGAGCTTGACCTTGAGGGTTTTCACCCGGTACCAGGACTCGGAAAATGTCGGTCGTAGTTGGAGAGTCATGGGAGTAGGGTCCGCCTTGGCGGACGCGATCGGGTGTTCGAATCAGATCGAGTGTCCGAATCAGTTTCGGGTATTGGGCTTGCGCGTCCGCCAAGGCGGACCCTACTTCAATACCAGACCTTCAGCTTCACGAAGTCGACCAGGCGGTGCGACAGGATCCACCAGAGGGGCTTTTCTTCGATCTCGATGCGTCCTTCGCCGGACATACCGGGACGCCAGGTTGCGGCCTTGTCCTTGACGGTGCAGTAGACCTTGAAAGTGTTGTCGGCGGCCTTGGGGTCGGGGTTGCTCATCGGGATGATGCGCTCCACGACCGCTTCGTACTTGTCGCCGGGCAGCGAATTGGTGGCGATCCAGGTCTTCTGGCCGACCTTCACCTGCTGGATATCGCGCTCTGGGACGCTCATTTCGACCTTGAGCAAATCGGGCTGACCGACGACGCACAGTTCGTCGCCCTGGCGAACACGGGAGCCGACGCGGTCTTCAAGGTCCTTCAGGAGCCAGACACCGTCGATCGGCGAACGAATGGTGACCTGCTCGATCTGGAGGGTGAGCTGGGCAGCCTTGGCCTCGGCGGCCTCGGCCTGATGCAAGGCCTGGCGAGCTTCGGCCTGTTTGTCTTCGCCGCGCGCCTGGTCGGCTTTAGCCAGCGCCTCGGCCCGGGCGGCCTCGGCCTCGGCACGCTGCAGTTCCAACTCGTGGGTGTCGAACTTGATCAGGATCTGCCCCTTGGTGACGGGGTCGCCGGGCTTGATCTTCCGTTCCTTCTTTGTCACGGCATCGGTGACCTTCGCCAGCTCGGCGATCTCGCCGTCGGCCGGCGCGACCATCGTAAACCGCGACAATGGCACGAACTGGAACGGCGCCGAGACACGATACATCGGGGAGTACAGCACCGTGAACGCGACAAGCCCGATCACCAAAACCGCGACGAGCTTCGCGATCATGTGCTTGGGACCGATCGTCGCCTCGCCGACATGCTTGGCACTGAGGCCGATCTTGGTGATCAGGTAGCGGTCGTTCTGGTAGCGGTCGTAAAGCTGCGGCGCGAGCAGATCGACTGCGATCGCCAATCCGCTGGCGACCTGGGGGCCGACCTTCTGCTGCGGCAGGAACTCGAGCGTGACAACGCCGACCACTTCGGCCTTTCGCCGCAGCGGTAGCGACAGCACGATGTGTCCGCCCTGCGTACGGCTGAGGGCGGCCGCGTCGCGGGTGACGTTGTCGGTCCCCTTGCCGTTGGGGTCGTACTGGACCATCGCCTCCTGGTCCATGCACTCTTCCATGACCTTTTGCAGCATCACGATGAGTTCCTGCTTCTTGTCGAACTCTTCCGTGTGGCTGAGGGCAACGATCTTGATCGACTTGCCTTTGAGCCAGCCCAGCGACACGCGGGTGGCGTGAGCGCGGCTGGCCAATTCGTTACACAGGTTCATCGCCGCCGACGTGAAACCTTCGGCCGTCGCAACGCTGGTGGCCAGCTGCAGCACGTGCTGGTGGCTCTGGGCGATCATGCGGGCCTGATCGCTGTTGCGGCGGAGCGTGAACAGGTCGAAGTAGCCCGCGACGAGCTGCATGCTCATCAGCCGCTGCTTGGCGCGATCGACATTCATGCACCGGGTGACGACGGCGGAAACGCCGACGACATCGCCGTCGGCGCGAAGCAGCGTGATCAGGCAATACTGGGCTTCGGCACCGTCCTGGCCGGTGGGGGAGACTTCGATCGCGCCGTCGCGGCCCTGCTCGACGCAGGGCTTGATCAGGTCCTGGAACGCGGCAAGCGCCTGGGCACGGACTTCTGGGGCCGATTCATCGGGACGAATGTGCGCGATCGGTCGGAGGGCGACCTGTTCGCCGTTGCGCTCCAGCAGGAAGCCGGCGGCTTCGGTGCCGGCGACGGTGACGGCCTGCGTGGTCAGCAGGTCGTTGATGAACGCAGGCAGCGACGCCGAGCTGTCGAGCAGCCGCTGCACGAGCTGATGGCGGTTGCCGCCCTTGCCGGGCTGGCCCGAGGCTTCGGTGCCGGTGCCGCCGTCCTTGTTGCCACCGCCACGGTTCTTGTTGGATGTTTCTACTGCGCTGGAAGACACGGAAGCCTCTTTTCGAAGTTCAGTCGTTCGCGGCGGCCGGAAGCCCCTCTTGCGGCAACCGGAGTCTGCCCCAAAGGGGCCTGAAAAGCAGGACGGCGCTTATCTCGTTACCGCCGCCAGATTATCCGGCAGCTTCACATAAACAGGCAAGCCGGCTTCTCGATCAGCCTCGTTCTTCATCTCGAGCCGCACCTTGCGGGTGCCGCTGGATGCGTTGGCGTACTTGGTCATGAAGGTGATGGTGGCGGGCATCCACTTGTCTTCGTCCGTGTACCGGACCTGGAGCGTGTCGCCGATCTTGAGTGCCTTGCACTTGGTCGCCTGGATATCCACCTCGACCTTGAGCGTGTCGATCTGGACGATCTGCATCGCGGGGCGGGACAGGTCGGTGCCTTCGCCGGGATTGACGTCGATCTTGCTGATGACGCCGTCGATCGGGCTCACGAGCTTTTTCTGGTCGAGGCGAATCTGCTGAAGGTGCTGCTCGAGCTTGGCCTTGTTCCACTCGGTTTCTCGGAACTTGATGCTGATCTCCGCGATCTTCACCGCAACCCGAGCCTCGTCGAGGTCGCGGTTGGTGTTCTTCGGAGCCGGCTGCTTGATCAGGTCGGCATACAGCTCTTCAAGACGGGCCAGGGTTACCTTCTTGAGTTCCAGGTCGGCGGCGGCGGCTTCGATCTGCATCCGGGCCGATTCCACTTCGCCTTTGGCGACTTCGAGCTTGCCCGTCTCGTCGCGATCGTCCTGTACCGCCAGGACCTGGTCCTTGGTGACGGTTGCACCTTCCTTGACCAGTACCTTCATGACGACACCGGGTCCGACGAAGGCGAGCTTGGGTTCTTCCTTGGGCTTGGTCACGCCGCGCTCGTGAGACGTCAGCATGGATTCGGCGCTACCCGGGGACGACTGACCCAACGCCACCGACGACTGCAGACCCAGACCCCCGGTCATCGCCACCATTGCGAGCGAGAGGGCGGCGAGTCGGGATTTGTTGACTGTCGAAAGTTTCCTGCGTGGGGCGAGCATCGTGAACTCCTGGCAACTGCGGACGACACGGAGACCAGCTCCGCGGGACGATACGGAAGACAACATCAATACGGCCAAATACGGCTGCGTGCGACTGCCCTCAACCGGCCCTGTACCAAGCACCAGCCCATGCCGCGGCCCGACACGCCCGGCCGCCGCGCGACATCCATGTCGTCCGTCGGCAGGCACTTGCGTTCGGTACAGTCGGCGAGCAATCGACAGTTCGCCGACTACAAAACGCGGCACGCAGGCGGCGGACATCTCCCCGACGCCGGGGCATTGTCGGTCGATCGCATCGGTGCGGCAACCCGGGACACGTCGCGTGAGCAATCTTTTTTCAAGCTTCTCGCGGCACTCCGAGGCGGGCACATCGGTGCCTGTCGCATCCGTCCACTACATCGACGTTTCCGGACATCCCGCCGTTACAAACCCGCCTCGCCAACGGTACGACCCCGGAGTCTGATAAGTTCTTTCCTATCAGCCGTATCCGAGCCGGGCCAGGTCGTCCTCGTCGAGGCCGAAGTGGTGCCCGAGTTCGTGGAGCACGGTGACTCTGACTTCTCGGACCAGCTCTTCGGCACTGTCGCAGACCAGTTCGATGTCTTCCTGGAAGATGTAGATGACGCCTGGTGCCTGGCCGGAATGGAGCACGCTTTTTTCGGTCAGGGGAATGCCGACGTAGAGCCCCATGAGCAAGTCGTCCTCCGCCAGGCCGACCGACTTCAACTGCTTAAGGGTGGGCCTTTCGCGGACATCGACGGGTACTTCTTCGATGTACTGCGCGAACGGCTCCGGAAGATCGGCGAGCGCTTCTTCGACGAGGGAGGCGAATTTGCCTTTGCTCACATGATACGGCATCGGTATAGTCTCTGCCCGCGTCGGGACGAACGTAACACGTTACCGGTCAACCACATTTCAATCCGGGACCGGACACGGAACGACCTACGCTTTGCATTGGAAACGGGTTTGACGTCGGCTGGGGGTTTCCATCGCCGGTTGCCCTGACCGGGAACTTCGCTTCGTTGCCGGACGCTTCCCGTTTTGTCGGTCACGCGAACTGATCGCCCTTCTGAAAACGTATTCTATGCCATTTTTCGCAGACTCATTCAGTCGCCACCCGATACCGCGACTTTGCCTGGTTTTGCTGGGGCTGCTCGCCGGCGGTTGTGGTGCGCCCAGTTTCCTGGTCACGCCCGTCGCCAACTCCAACTCGCTCGACGAGCGTGAGGTCCAGTCCGGCGGCTGGGGCGGGGGAAAGATCGCGATTGTTGAAGTCGAGGGCATGCTGATCAACGCCCGCGGCGGCGGATTCCTGGCACCGACCGAAAACCCCGTCAGCAAGTTTGCGCAGCAGCTCGAAGCCGCACAGCGAGATTCATCGGTCAAGGCGGTCGTACTGCGTATCAATTCGCCGGGTGGCACGGTCACCGCGTCGGACACGATGTACGAACTGCTCCGCAAGTTCCGCAAAGACACTGGCAAGCCGATCGTCGCCAGCACGCAGGAAGTCGCTGCCAGCGGCGGGTACTACGTCGCCTGCGCCGCCGACACCATCGTCGTTCAGCCGACGAGCGTCGTCGGGAGCATCGGCGTGATCTTCGAATCCGTGACGTTCAAGGGAACCCTCGACAAGATCGGCGTGACGGCCACGTCGATCAAAAGCGGGTACCTCAAGGACATCGGCTCACCCTGGAAGCTTCTCCAGGACGACGAACGCGGGATCATGCAGCAACTGGTTGACGAATACTTCGCCCGATTCGTCGCAGTGGTCAAGCAGCACCGTCGTGTCACCGAAAGCGTTGCAGGTGACCTGAATGATTATAAGAAAACCAGCTATACCGGCGTCTATAGCGGGCGCGTGTTCAGCGGCGCCAAGGCAGTCGAGCTGGGCTTGGCCGACCAGACCGGACTGCTCTCCGACGCCATCGACATCGCACGCAAGCTCAGCAAGTCTCCCAAGGCATCGGCCGTGATGTACTCAAGGCCGTACGGTTATGGCGGATCGATTTACGCCAGCAGCCCGTCGCCCCCACCGCCTTCAGGTGTGGTACAATTGTCACTCCCCGAACAGGCAGGGCTGCTGCCGACGGGCTTCTACTATCTGTGGCGTCCGTAGTCGGTATTAGCGAATGATTACCCTCATCTGCACCAAGTGCAAAGCCACGCTCGAGATGGACGACGCCTTCGCAGGCGGTGTCTGCCGGTGCCAGTATTGCGGGACGATTCAGACCGTTCCGTCGCACTTGAAGCAGTCCTCCCGGGGTGCCGTCGTCGGATCCAACTCCGGACAAAAAGCACTCTATTCCACAAAGGCCGCCACCGGTGCGGGATTGCCCAGCTCCGGCCTGGACGAACTCGCGAACGTCGTCGCCAGCAGCGGCCTGGCGAGCGGGCTGGCCAACCGAACGGCCACCCCGCGCGTTGATTACGCCACCCCGGCCACCCCCAAATCCAGCAAGACGCCGCTTCTCATCGGCGTGGGTGCCCTGGTCGCTGTTCTGCTCGGCGTCATCGGTTACCTGCTGATGTCGCGCTCCACCGCACCCGCCCCTGCGCCTGCCCCCGTCGTCACCGGGCCGGCTCCTGTTCCCACGCCCGGCCAGAGCGGGTCCGAGCGGGCCAAGGGGCCGCAGTTCCTCGACGTCCCCATCGACGGCGCCAAGGTCGTATATCTGCTCGATCGCGGTCAATCGAGCCGCGAGGTTCTCGATCCCCTCAAGGCCGCCCTTTACGACTCGCTCGAGTCCCTCGGTGCCGACCGCGAGTTCCAGATCCTGTTCTGGACGATTCCCGCCTCCGAAAAGCCCAACGTCAACGAGTTCGCATACCCCAAAGGCGCGACCGCTAAAGCAAATCCCGATCGCATCGCCGAGTGCCGCAAAAAGTTCGAAGACCTGACCACCAGCGGCCGCACCGACATCGGCCCGGTAATGGTCGAGGCGATGAAGCGCAACCCCCAGGTGATCGTCATCGCCACCGCCAAGGGCATCAATCTGGACGACACCGTCGTCACCCAGGTGGAAAAGGCACGCGGCGGCAAGCCGGTCGTGATTCACACCTTTGACCTGACCCACTCCGGCGACGGTGCGAGCGTGCTGAAGGCAATCGCGGCAAAGTCCGGCGGCACCTACAAGCACATCGAGCCCGGCGCGCTGCGAAGCCGGTGAGGGGTCGCGTTTCCCATTCGGGGGGCAACCCCGCGGATCACACTTTCTTCCGCCCGATCACCCAGGCGTGACTGATCGGCTTGCCGTCGCGCGCGAACACCAGGGTCAGCCGGACCGACCCTTCGCCTTCCCACACCCAGAAGCTGCCGTCGTTCACATCGTACACCGCGTAATACTGCGGCTCGTCGTAGTACGGGTCTTCGAGCGGTCCGCCATACGTGAAGCTCCCCGGATAACGCCGGTGCCCCGCCGACCCGATCCCCACGCCCACCCCGACACCGAAACTCGGACCCGTGCGCTCCAACCGGGTGGGCATCGGCGGAAGGATCACCTTGATGAACGAGTTGGGCGCGATGGTCTGCGACCGCATCGGATGACTCTGCCCCTGCGGGTCCACCAGCACCGTCTTCTCGCCGATCAACTGCACCGCGTCTGCCGTCGGATTATGAATCTGCATGACCAGCCGGCTCTCGACGGTCTGAAAGCGATACTCCAGCGGGTCCTGTGCGACCACAACCGGCTCGGCCCCGACGTGCCGGGCCAGTTCCGGCGGCGAAACAAGGTCGTATTCGTAGCGGGCACAGCCCACGGGCGCAGATGCCATCAAGGCAAGCAGCAGGCAACACGGCATGGCGGGCGGACGGCAGATCTTCATCGGCGTTTCCTTTCGAGTCGGAGCGGGCGCCAGCCCGCTACGCATGTTAGCCCGAAAGTTCGATCGCCGCGTCGTCGCACTGGTTGATTCGAGACGGTGGGCAGGCGATCACGCCTGCCCACCGTCGCATTCCCTGTTCAGAACGTCGGCAGCTACTTCGCCTTGCCCTTGGGCGCGGCGGCCGCCGGCTTCCTGGCGGGGACGGCCGGTGCCATCTTCGGCGGATGCTCGCTCGTCAGTTTCTCCTTCGTCTTGGCCCAATCGGGATTGGCGCTTGCTTCCCAAACCCTGACGTTATCAATGCTGCCTTCACCGGAGATCGGGAAGCCGAAGTTCGTCTTCTCCGAAGCAACCTTTGCGTCACTGCCGAAGGCAAAGTGGGCGTCGTCGACGCGGGCGATCATCTCGTTGCCCACGCATTCGACTACCATCGTGTAGCGCTTGCCCTGCTCGAACGCCATCTTGCACGAATCCAGCAGCGCCGGCTTGTCGGTGGTGTCGGTCTTGGAACCGTCCTTCCGCACCTGGAAGCCGTCCGGCGAAATGGTCACCCGGCAGATGTGCCCCTTGGCCCCATTGATGCTCAGGTGAATCACCTTCCCGTTCTCAAACTTGAAATCAAACTGGTACACCGCGTTGCCATGCTTCAGATCGGTGCGGATCGCAGCCGCGTGCATGTCCGACGCCACTTCCACCCCGTGCAGCGCGCCATCCTTGATGTCCCACTTGCCCTTGGCCGGCTTCCATTTGGCATCCATGGTCGGGGACGAGAAGTCATCGGCGAGCACCTGCTTGCCGCGGGTCGCCAGCAGTGTGGGCATGTCTTTGACCTCGTCGGCGAACACCGCGACGGGCGACAACGCGAGAACCGAGGCCGCAAATGACAGGGCAAGACGACGCATGACACGATCCTTGATTGATGAACTGGAGCGCAGCAGCCCCGGCACCGCGTGCCGATGACTTCCGACCTCCTAAAACGGCAGCCGTTCCAGGTTATTCCATAGCACCAAGCCCCACCGCACCCGGCTCAAGCCGCCAAACGAACCCGAGGCGACATCGCCGAACGAACTCGAGATCGTCCCTGAGCCCGGGGCGCCGCGGGAACAACTGCGCCGTCGGCTTGTTGGGCGAACGAACCCGACTCGACATCGCCGAACGAACCCAAGCCCGCCGACCGTGACCGCTGTCGGCGACACGGCTTTCCAAGCCGTGAAAGGTATGTCACACGCCGATGAGCATTGATCCCCCACCTCAGTCCTCGGCCGAACGAACCCAAGGCGACACTGCCGAACGAACCCGAGGGCATCCCTGAACCCGAAGCTTCGCGGGTGCGCCGCACCGTCGGGTCGTTGGGTCGCCGGGTCGCCGTGTCGCTGTGTCGTTGGCCGAACGAACCCGAGATATCTCAAAATTGCTCCGTCGACACAGCCCGCCTTGGACAATGGCCACAGGGGGACGATGTTCGTGCGCCAAGACCACCTCCCACGGCCGCAACGCCGTCGAAATACAGGTCTTCCAACTTGGCATTCGCCGTCCGAGTAGTTCGGACGACCGGCCGCTAGGGCGCCTAAATGTTCGTATATTGTACGGACTTCGGCCGATCGATCAAGCAAAATCATGTGACCCCGGCCGGGGCAGGCGTGGACTGTCCACATGGACCCACTTCGATACCCTACTTTTCAGACCTTTTCTCTTTGACAATCCGTTTGCGGCAAGAGAGATTTCGCTCACACAAAGCTCCGAGATTACCCTCGCCGAGTCTTAATCTTTTCCCGTGTGGTCGTTCCTGAGTCCCGGTTCACTGGGTCCGCGGTGATCAAACTCAGGAGCGCCTGAGCGGTAACCGGTCTGCAGACGGTTCGAGCGTCCGCTTGGATTGCCTTTCGTGCTTCGCGATGAGGTTGCGACATTTAGCATTGCTGGAAGAACATCACTCATGAAGATTTCGCTTCAGAATAAGCGTCGCAATCGCTCGTCCAGAATCATCGCCATGTCGATTCTCGGTGGAGGTCTGTTGACCGCCTCCGCTGTGCAGGCTCAGCAGTATTGGAACACCAACGGGACGCTCGCGACGATCAACACTGCCAACTGGAGTGCGTCGCCAGGGGGTCCCTTCACTTCGGCCTTTACAACGAACGGCAACATCGTCTTCGGTGCCAATTCACTGGTCACCGGGGCAACCGTTGATGTCGGCAACATAACGGTCGCCAATGGGTTCACTGTAACGTTCACGGCGGGGGGGACACTTGGAACGGGTGGAAACATCCGCACGTTGGATGTAGGCACCGGTTCGACGCTCGATCTGGCTGCACAGGCGCTATCGGTCGCTGCGGGCTCGGGATACATCAAGAACGGCAATGGCACTCTCGTCAGCGCAAACGGTAACGCCTACGTGGGCGGTTTCACGCTGAACGCTGGAACGGTCGCCGTCGGCGGTGTCAATGCGTTGGGCGGAGGCGCGGGCAATACGCTGACGATCAACGGCGGCACCATCCGCTCAAACAGCACAACCGCTCGAGACCTGACCGGAAAGTACGCAGGAGGCATCACTGTCGGTGGCGACTTCACCCTTGGCGACGCCACCAACAACGGTGCGCTGACGTTTACCAACGCTATGGCGTTGGGCGCGGCCAACCGCACCATCACGACGAACAGCAACGCGGTCTTTGGGGGCGCAATCAGCGGAAGCACGGGCGTCGGCCTCACCAAGGCCGGGACCGGCACGCTCACTTTGTCTGGTGCCAATACATTCACCGGGGCGATCAACGTCAACGCGGGCAGTCTCGTCGTCGGTGGCACTGCCTACCCCGCGCTGGGCGGGAACACTCCCGGTACCAACGGCCCGTCAAGCATTACGGTTGCGTCGGGTGCTACGCTCAATTTCGCACAGTCGGGAACAGGAGCCACGACAGCCAACTATTTCCAGCCGCTGACGATTAATGGCGGCACCCTGATCACTTCGGGCGGCGCCGCCGCCAACACACTCGCACTGAACTTGAATGGCGGTCTCACGCTGGGTGGAAACGTCTCGACCACAATCAACGGCAACAGCACGCTGATCATCCCCGGCACGACCACTGTCAGCCTGGGTGCCAACACGCTCACGATCCAGACCGATGGCAGCAACGTTGGTAACAACATCGGTGCAGCCATCAGCGGCACCGGCGGCAGCCTGATCAAGAATGGCGGCAATTCCCTGACGCTCTCCGGCAACAACACCTTCACCGGTGCGACCACGCTGAATACCGGAACGCTGATCCTCGACTACGCCACCCAGGACAACAATAAACTGTCAGACACCGCTTCCCTTACACTTGGGGGCAACCTTATCCTGGCCGGTGCTACGGGTAGCCATCTGGAAGTGGTCGCGTCTACCACGTTGACGACTGGCCTGACCTCCAGTGTGACGCGGTCGGGTGCCAACACGGCGGTCCTGCAGTTGGGCACCATCACCAACAACGCAGGCTCCGGCATCAGCTTTGGTGCGGCTGGCCTTGCCACCACCAATAACACGAATAACAGCCTGGGTATCCTCGGCTTCTGGGCCACCATTAATGGAGACGGCTGGGCGGTGAACTCCACCAACGCTCCGAATGGGCTTATCACCGGAGCCGCCTACACCGATGTCACGCGCCTGAGTTCCGGAACGAAAACTATTGCGGGCGGAGCCGGTCACACACGCATCATTGAAGGTGTCGGCACGGTCGCCGACATTACCCTGGCCGCCCCCGGTGTCACGTCGACCGATACCCTGGTAAACACCGCCACCACCGCGGGCACCGTGGATATCGGCGCGGGGAACACCCTTCGCACCAGTGCTATCCTTCAGGGTGCAGGGGCCGGGGCGCTGACGATCGGCATCGCAGCGACGCCGGGCACACTGACGGCTTCTACCGCCGGCGGTGATCTCGCCGGGGTGGCTAATGCGGCCATCACGATCAATTCCGTGATCAGCGACAATACGTCGGCCTCAACGCTGACCAAGTTCGGCACGGGTACCCTTACGCTAGCTGGAAACAACGACTACACCGGGGCGACCGTGGTCAACAGCGGGACCCTGGCGATCGCACACAACAACGCGCTGGGCACCACGGCCGGCGCGACGACGATCAATGGCGGCAATGGTACCACCGGTGTGAACCTCGATTTGTCGAGCGCCACTGCTGGCTTGACGATTGCCGAAAACCTCAACTTTTCCGGTAATCTGGGAGGTCGTGCGGCGCTTGTTAACAGCAGCGCGTTCAATCACACACTCACAGGCTCCATCAACGTCAGCAGCGATACAAACCTGGTTCAGTGGAACTCAGGCGGCACGGGCTCCATCACCATCAGCGGTGACATCACGGGAACGCTGGCCAATAACGCCGTCTTGTTCGTTCGCGGCACATCGACCAGCGCCACGAACCGGGTGATCGGCAACGTGAACCTGACCGGCGGCAACTTCGCCAAGACCGACGCCGGTACCTGGCTGGTCGGAGCGCCTGGAAAAACCTATAGCTGGGTAAACACCGTGTTGGCCGTTGGCACCCTTAAAATGGGAGCGGCGGGCGTACTGCCCTCGGCGTCGGAGCTGATCATGGGGAACTCATCTGGTGCCACTTCTCCCATTCTGGACCTCAATGGGTTTAGTCAGACGATTGCGGGCATCACTTACAGCGGCGGTTCTGCGTCAACCGGCACCAAGACGATCACAAACACCGACGCCATCAACGCGGCGGTGCTGACCGTCAACAATGCCATAAATTACTCTCCTACCGGCGGCTCGGCGGCCAATAGCGTGATCCTGGCCGGCAATCTGAGCCTCGTGAAGCAGGGTGCCGGAACGCTGACACTCTCGGGCACCAATACCTATACCGGTGCCACCACGGTGTCAGCCGGAACGCTGGTGCTGGCCGCGAATGCGACCGGGAACACGGCTCTTATCACGATCGGCAACGGGGCGACGTTGCAAAGCGCGGCTAACTTCACACTGGGCACCGGGCAGTCCGTGACCGGTACCGGCGCGACCGGCTTCCTGACGATCAGCCCGGCGGGGGCCAATGGCTTTCTCACGACCGGCAATAGCATCTTCAACACGGCCGGCACGCTCACAATTTCGCGACTGGACGTACGAGGCACGGGAAATCAGCTCAATACAGGCAACTTTGTGTCCGGTGGTGCCGCCGTTAACCAGCGAGGCCTGTTGGTGGGCAACACGGTCGCCAGCGACTTGACGATTAATGCCGGCGCAACGCTGACCACCCAGGGGTCTGGGACCGGCGCACAGGACATCCTCGGCAATGGCACTGCGGGTAACGGCGCGTTGATCATCAACGGCGGCGTCTATAACGCGACGGCCGGACTTGCGTCGCTTCTATTGGGCAATGGCGCAAGCTTGGGCGGTGGCACACTGACCATCAACACTGGGTCGGCCAATATCGGCACCATCGGGTATCAGGTCGGCTCCGCTCAGAGCGGCATCGTCAACCTCAATGGCGGCACCCTCACACTGGGAAGCGTCACCTCAACGACGGTGGGCACCCGTGAGTTCAACTTCGACGGCGGCCAGCTTGTCGCCAGTGCGGGATTGACCTTGCCCACGTCCGTGACTGCCAATGTGAAGAATGGCGGCGCGAAGATCGATACCGGTGCGAACTCGGTGAGCATCGCCTCCGCCTTGCTGCGATTTGGTGGAACCAGCACCGGCGGCCTGACCAAGACTGGCACGGGCATCCTCACCATCTCCGGTGCCAGCACTTACACCGGCGATACGCTCGTCTCCGCGGGCACCCTGCTGGTCAACGGGTCGCTGGCGACCTCGGGTTCCACCGCCGTCAATGTTTCCAACAATGCGACCCTCGGTGGTTCGGGCAGCATTGCAGCGGCGATCAGTATCAACAGCGGCGGCACCCTCTCGCCGGGCACAAGCCCGGGCAAACTGACCGCGACCGCCCCGGTCACGATGGCTACCGGCTCCACGTACACCGTCGAGCTCGGCGATGTCGGTGCCGATACCCTGCTCGTTGCCGGCACGGACTACGACCAGCTCGCGCTGACCGGCACCGGAACGACGCTGACGATCAATCCCACTGTCGCACTGTCGATCGTGGAGCAACCGAATCTGGCAGCCGGCCAGGCGTTTGTGATTGTCGACAACACCGCAACCGGAACCATCTCCGGCCTGTTCAGCATCGGCGGGGTACCGCTGAACGAAGGGGACACCGTGGCAGGTAACCTCGGTACCGTCTTCACGATCAGCTACGTCGGTAACGACGTCACCCTTACAGCCGTCCCCGAACCGGCCTCGGTCGGTTTGCTCGCGATGGCCGGCTGCGGACTGCTGGCCCGGCGGCGTCGCGTGGCCCGGGCGAAGTGACCGCAGGAAAAGACGGCCATTGGTGTTCCGAACGACCTACACGAGCGTGGGATCTCATGCGTCGTCGTTAGAAACGCTAACCCGGACGTTTCAGCGAAGTTCGAATCAGAAGCCCGCGACACCCACGAGAATCGTTTCGCAATTGGTGGTCTTGTCGAGTTGGGTGTTGCTGAACTTGTCGATCTTCACCTGATCGGTGCCCGTGCCTCCGTCGACGATGTCTTTCACTTCGCCGTTGCAAACGTCGATGATGTCGTTGCCCGCGCCGGCGTTGATGGTGATGGGAGCCGATCCGCCGGCGTAGAATTTGTCGTTGCCGTTGCCGCCGACGAGCGTGCCGCCGAAGGTGACATAGAACTCGTCGTCGCCGTCGCCGCCGCTGAAGTAGACGTTGTCGGAGCCTTCTCCATAGAAGAAGTCGTCGCCGGCTTCCCCGTAGTACTTGTCGGCACCGCCGCCGCCTTCACCGCCGAAGGCGTCGTTGCCATCGCCGCCGATGAGGACGTCGTCGCCGGCGCCGCCCATCAGGAGGTCATCGCCGCCGAAGCCCTGGAAGGTGTTGGCGGCGGATGATCCCATGAACCAGTCGGCAGCGGAGCCGCCTTTGAGGTTCTCCACATCCGTCTTGACGTTGTCCTTCTCGACGCTGGCGTCGGGGAAACCTTCGCCGTCGTCGGCGATGTTGTTGATGTTGACATAGAGGGACTTTGTACGGCTGGCGTAGGTGACGGTATCGACACCCGCCCCACCGTTGAACACATCGCCGCCGCGGCCGCCGTCGAGCGTGTCCGCGCCATTGCCCCCGTTAAGGGTATCGTTGCCGCCGCCACCGCGGAGGGTATCGTCGCCAGCACCGCCGTTTAGGGTTACAGGTTTCAGGACCAGGTCCGACACGGTGAGCGAATCGTTCCCGCCGTTGCCGTTCATGACGATGGCCTTCACCGACCCCAGCGCGAAGTAACGGACCACTCCGTTCTCCACCACTTTCAGCCTCACGGTCGTCTATGGAGATGGACACTGTATCCGTCGCCGCCCCGCCATTGGTGGTCAATACCTTGGTCACCGGGTCGAGCGTCACGCTCATTAACTGACGCCCTTCGAGCGATTCGACGACCGGGACGCGACCAGAGCGAGTGGAATGGGAACGGTACAAGGGCGTCTCCTTCGGCAAGCGTGCAACGACGGGGTTCCTGACTGACGGGGGAAATGTAGCCCGAGTTGTTGAGTCCGGCGGGAGCCCTTTTCAGGGCCACGGAGTGCGACCGACCTAAACGGCGGACCGAGATTCTCGCGACAACTGTTAACGCCGGCGTCCTTTTCGACTTTGACGGGTCGCCCGAAGGAGTGCGCCTGGGGGTCGAAAGTCTCTATAATCGGGTCATGAATCCCGCCGACCTCGCCTCTCGTATCGATCACACGGTGCTCAAACCCGAGTCGCAGTTTGCCGACGTAGACCGTGTGATCGCCGAGGCGATCGAGCACGGGTTCTGCTCGGTCTGCATTTCGCCGGTGTTTGTCGCCCATGCCCGGGAGAAGCTTCGAGGAACGGGGGTTCTGGTCTGCACCGTTTGTGGCTTTCCGCACGGGACCTCGAAGTCGATTGCCAAGGCGATTGAAGCGACCGGGCTGGTGAAGGACGGGGCCGATGAAGTGGACGTGGTCGCCCATCTGCCGTACCTGGCGACCGGAAACCTGGACGCCGCCCGGGCCGAGCTGATCGAACTGGTGCGGGCGGTCCGGGCGGCACGACGCGACGTGGTGGTGAAGGTGATCGTCGAATCCGGGTACCTGCTGTCGCTCGGCAGCGATCGCGGGGAAGCGGCGATCGCGTTGGCGTGCCGGGCCGTCCGGGAAAGCGGCTGCGACTTCATCAAGACCAGCACCGGGTTCCATCCCACCGGCGGCGCGACGGTCGAGGCCGTCCGGCTCATGAAAAAGTACGGCGAAGGCATCCGCATCAAGGCCGCCGGCGGCATGCGCGACCTGCCCTCGACGCTTAAGATGATCGAAGCCGGAGCCGATCGACTGGGTATGAGCGCGTCGGTCGCAGTGGTGAACGAGCTGCGATCCGGCTCGGCGTCGCCGGGCGGTGCGGCGGGGTATTGAATGCCCGGGTGCCGAAAGTTGTCACGGAACCTTCACCGCAGGAGCAACTGATGCCACGACCGGCCCGCCTCCGTCGTCTTGCCTTCACGCTCATCGCCTGGCTGGGCATCGGTGCCGGGCTCTCAGCCGTCGGCCGGGCGGACCTGCCCGACCCCATGCGCGTGGACAGCAAAGACGCTTACATCCTGCACGTACCGGGCATCGCCGGGGAGGCGGGGATCGATCATTTTCTGATCGGCGGATTGAAGGACGGCGGATTCAAAGGCAAAGCCGAGATCTACGACTGGACCGGCGACGAGAAGGGCCTCAAGGCGCTGATGAACCGCCGCCGCGCCGACGAGGAAGCGGCGAAGGTCGCCGAGAAGGTGATCGCCTTCCGCAAGGCCAACCCGAAGGGGCAGATCATGCTGACCGGCCATAGCGCCGGCACGGGCGTGATCATCTTCGCGCTGGAGAAACTTCCGAAGGATGTAAAGGTGGACGGCGCGCTGCTGCTCTCGCCGGCACTGTCGCCGGATTACGACCTGTCGTCGGCGTTGTCGCACGTCACGGGACGGGTATACGTGTTTTCAAGCACGCTGGACTATTTCGTGCTGGGGCTTGGGACCAAGCTGTTCGGCACAATCGACCGCAAGAACGGCGACTCGGCCGGGCGGGTGGGGTTCATTCAGCCCGCCAATGCCGCCGACCCGAAGCAATATGAGAAGCTGGTATCCTGCCCGTATGAGAAGGGATGGCTGAAGTTCGGCAACATCGGCGACCATGTGTCGGTGATGTCGCGGACGTTCAGCCGGCACATCCTTTCGCCGCTGGTCCTATCCCACCTGCCCGGCGGCGGGCTTCCGCTGACCCGCCCGGTCACGCCTGAACCGACTCCGACGACGAAGCCGTCGGAGTGAGTCCCAGTTTTCGCCTTGCGCGCTGAGTCTGGATTGTTCCGGCTAGGGTAGCCGCTTCAGCAGGATGTCCTTGTACTGCACTTTCATCTCCTTCGGGATGACAGGTACCGCCAGCACGCCGCTGACGCGCTGCTTCTGCTTGTCGCGGTCTGTCAGTTCGCAGGCGAGCTTGCCGTTGACCTTCAGGGTGATCTTTTCGCCGACGGCGATGATGTGGTACTCGGTCCACTGCGTCAGGTCGGCGGGCTTGCCGTCAAAGGGGTCGGGGATCTTCTCGGCGGTCTTTTTTCCGTCTGCGTCCCACGTCGCCCGCTCGCCGCGGGCAGCGAGGCTTTTGCGGGTGCCATACTCGTCCCAGATACCGGCGGCGAACTTGCCCGCGCCGTCGATATCGGCCTGGTAGCCGTGCACCAGCCCGCGGTCTTTGACTTCCGAGCGAAACTGCATGCCGCTGTTGGCGTCCTTGCCGAAGATTCGGAAGCTGAACTTCAGTTCGAAGTCTTTGACCGGCTCTCCCTGCCAGACGAGGAAGCTGTTCTCCTTGAGCTTGTGGTCGGCCGGAACATGACCGGTGATGGCACCGTCTTCGACCTTCCACCAGGTCATGTCCGGGGCACGCCAGCCGTCCAGGGTTTTGCCGTCGAAGATCGCAACGAAAGCTCCTGCCGGCGGCGCCGCGACATCCGCCCGCACGCCGACGGCGATCAACGACACCAGGGCCAGAAGGAGTAGGCGGGACATCTGTCGAGACGGGTTGAGGGAGGTCATCGAAAGCTTTCCGGATGGGGTGACTGAACGCGAGGCATTTGAAGCCCAGCGAGCCCCCAAATGCAAGAACGCTCCAATCGCCGGGGCTCGGCAGCTTGGAGCGTTCTTGCTGTATGGTCTCGTGTCCAGTGCTTCGATCAGCGCGTGTTGTTCACACGCCACTTCGGATACGGGTACTTGGCAAGGTTGGCGGTGCTGAAAGTGGCGGCCGCGTCGGTCGGAAGCGCGCCGGCGTCGCCTCCACCGCCGGGCAGTGTTTCCGTCGCGAAGGTTTCGGCGTGGCCGTCGAGCATCAGGCAGTTGGTCTGCTTCTGGTTGCCATGACGGGCGTTCAGGCGGTTGGCGTTCTGCGTCTGCATGTTCACGCTGCCGATGCCATCGAACAGAATGACCACCTCGGACGAGTTCTTGATCGAACCGATTTTGCGGGGGGCCCCGACCTGGTTGGTACCCGGCCAGCTGTCGGAGACCACACGGTGCATGGGGATGGTCAGGTCATTGTTGCTGGTCCCGTTCGGCGCGTACCAGGACCAGACCGACTTGCCCGTCATGATGAAGTTCGACGTGTAGAGCGTCGGCCCTGCACCGCGGACATCCTTGCGGGAATCCGGGATACCGGTGCCCGTCGTCGAAGTGCCACGCATATCGGTCGTTCCACTCGGGCACTTGAAGACCGAATCGAACGACGGCGGCGTCGTCTTATCGAAGACATCAGGGTAGGAGAGGTAGCGATAGCCGACGAGCAGCGTTGCCCAGGAATCGACCGTCGTGCTGGTGGCCGGTCCGCGAACATCGCAAGGGACCAATGCGCCCTTGTTCTCGTTGGCGTAGTTCATGATCGCGTTGCCGAGCTGTCGAAGGTTGGACAGACACTTGGTGGTGTTGCCGGCCTCCCGCGCCCTTTGCAGCGACGGAAGCAGAATCGACATCAGCAGCGCGATAATGCCGATGACCACCAGCAGTTCGACCAGGGTAAATCCGGCGCGTGAAGACCCTCGACGTGACATAAAGCTCCTACGACAAGACATCCCCCTGAACGTTAAGGCAACCGCAGGCCGCGGCAGATATGGATCCTCTTACCACTCCTGAATCGATTATACGCCGAATCCCGCTTTGCGGATCGGTCGCTCGAGTCGACTTTCACAATATATACGCGCCTCGAAGAGTCCGTAAGGGTAATCCGCAAACTAGGGATTCCCCCAGGATCCCCATCGTACCGATGCTGGGCATCAATTGAAGTGCGTTACTCGACCGTGCCTGCTTTGCGCACGCCGCTCCCGATTTGCCCCGTCAGTTCGTCGCCGAGGTCCTTTCGCGCTTCGAACACGTACTTCATCAACTGCTCGACAACAGCGGAATTGGCCGCTGCCAGATTGGTGCTTTCGCCGACGTCAGCTTCGAGGTCGTAGAGGGCAAGTTCCTGGGAGGCCACGCGGTAGCCATGCCGGCTGGCAATGCCTTCGATACCGCTCTGCGTAATCGGCTTGGGTGCCTGTTTTCCCCAGTTGCTCGGCTTGCCGCCGGTGCCCGGCTCTGCCGCGACGGTGAGGTACGGGTGGGAAACGTGCAGCTTCCACCTTCCTGCTCGGACCGCGTGCAGTTCCCCGCCGGCGTAGAAGTAGTAGACCTCGTGCGGACTCTTCGCCCCCGGCTGGCCACTGATCAGCGGCCAGGCGTCCTTTCCGTCGATCACTCTTCCCTTCGGCAGATCGACGCCGAGCAGCTTTGCCACCGTGGGAACCAGGTCGATGGTGGCCAGCATCTCGGCCGACGTCCGACCAGCCGGCACTTGTCCCGGCCAGCGCATGATGCAGGGCAGTCGCATGCCGCCTTCGTAAGCCGTCAGCTTTCCTTCGCGCAACGGACCGTTGGAACCGGCGTGGTCGCCGTAGCTAATGAATGGCCCGTTGTCGCTGGTGAAGATGACCAGCGTTTTGTCGTCCAGCCCGTGCCGCCGCAGGGCCGCCATGATCTGGCCGACCGACCAGTCCAGTTCCTGAATGACGTCGCCGTAAAGCCCCCGGCCGGACGTGCCCTTGAACGATGCCGACGCGAAAATCGGCACGTGGGGCATGACGTGCGGCACGTACAAAAAGAACGGGCCAGACTTGTTGCGATCGATAAACCCGACGGCTTTCTCCGTGAACTGCCGGGTGAACTGCGACTGATCGGGCTCCAGTTCGACGACTTTCTCTCCGTCTTTCAGAGGCAGGTCGGGGATGTTGGGAATCGTGGGGTGTTTCTTCCCGTTGTCGTTGGAATAGGGCAGGCCGAAGAAGTCGTCGAACCCGTTCTTCAGCGGGCCGAACGCGTCCACCGTTCCCAGATGCCACTTGCCGTAGATCGCAGTTGCATATCCCTTTTGCTTGAAGATCTCGGGCAGCAGCAATTCGTCGGGATGAATGCCCGTCTTGCTCGTGTGGTTCAATGCCCCCTGCATACCCACGCGATTGGGGTAGCACCCGGTCATCAATGCGGCCCGCGACGCCGTACAGACAGCCTGTCCGACATAGAAGCTGGTGAACTTCGTCCCCTCGGTGGCCAGGCGGTCGATGTGGGGCGTCTTGATGTCTTTCGCGCCGAAGCAACCGATGTCGCCATAGCCCATGTCGTCAACAAAGATCAGCACGACGTTGGGACGTTCGATCCTGCGGAGACCGGCAGGATCGGCTGCCGCGGCAGTGACACCGTTGGCCGCCAGCAGGGTCAACAGCAGCAACAGCGGTGTGCGGTGGTTCATGCGCCGCAGTTTACGAAGCAGGCGCGGATGCGTCTTGTGAGAAATGGATTGTCAGCCGCAAAGGACGGCATGCGACGTCCTACCCGACTCGTCGAGTCCGGCTCGTCGCCACCGACTCAGCAGGCGTCGAAATCCGGCTGTTCGCGGTTGAAGTAGAGCGAGCCTTCGAACCATCCCGACACGGCTTCGCGGCAGCGCAGCAACGTGCCGGAGACACGCAGGGGCGTCGGTCCGCCTTTGGGGTCGGGGATTTCGATCACGCCGCCGTAGCCCAGCGGAAGGCGGTGTTGGGTGATGAACCCGACGCCGCGGGAATGGATGTCGCGGGTGAAGACAGTCCAGGGCGGCGTGCCGCTGGGATCGCTGTGAAACCGGAGCATGGCGCGGACGCGGTAGGTCTTGCGGGCCTGTCCACGGCGGTCGTGGCCGGGCGACGAAGCGCGGCCCACTTCCAGCGCCGACAGGACCATTTCGGCCTGCGGCGGGAATGCCGTTGCGTCCGCCGTCGCCGTCGGAGAGTTGCCGGGCGAGGTGCGCACCGGCGACGACCGGGTCACCTGGGCGGCGGGTGCCATCAGCATCTCGAATAGCTCGCGCGGCGAGACCGGCGGCGGCGAGTCGGACATCGAACCTGCTGTGCCCCTGGCCTTATCGGGAAACATCGCGATCGGGTCATCGGGCTCGAACGGGTCGCGGGTGTCTTCATCGTGGCGTGTCATGTCGAACACGCCCCAAGGTGTACGAATGCTCGCCCCGCCAGCACTTGCGAATGACCGCTCGGTGACGGTGATCGACCCGGCGACGCCGGTTTCGGACGATTTTTTGTTCTTACTCTTGGAGCTCATGAAACTTCCCTCGCCCCAGACCCAGGGTCACGAACGATCCTGAAAGGCAACAATCCGCCACCCACTGGCGGACTCCCACGCGACGCCACTTCGATACATCCGACCTACGATTGGGCTTCTCGCGTCGGCAACACAGGTGATCACCGAATCACGGGGCGGCCCTTCTTACCGGCCGCGCCTTGCCATTGCGCTATAACCCAGTTATCATTTCGGCCCCTTTCACCCCGGGATTCACCCGCGGTGGAATGGTTTTTTCAGGCACGGCTGACGTGGAGATAAGCCACCGGCCGGCGGAGCGATCTCCGCCTGTCGTTAATTGCGGTTCCACGCACGTCCGGCCAAGGAGTTCGACCGTGAAAGCCAAGATTCATCCCCGTTATCAGACCTGTAACGTCCGCTGCGCCTGCGGCAACGAGTTCGTCACCCGCAGCACCCAGCCCAAGCTGGGCGTCGATATCTGCTCGTCCTGCCACCCGTTCTTCACGGGCAAGCAGAAGTTCGTGGATACCGCCGGCCGCGTGGAGCGGTTCAGCAAGAAGTTCGGCGGCACCTACAGCTTCCAGAAGACCAACACACCCGCCGCCAAGTAATGGCCCGGGTATGCCGCCCTGCCACGCATCGTGGCAGGTGCTGAAGACAATCGACGCCGTCGCCCCGAGGGAGCCCCCGTCAAAAACCTCGGCCGACGGCGTCGGTTTTTTTCTGCTGCGCTCTCGGCAAACGACCCGCCCGCAGACGACCTACACTCGTCCCTGATGCGACCTTACCGGCTCATTGCAACGGTTCTATTCCTGCTGCTGTTGGCGACGGGTTGTGCAACACCATCGCCGCAGCCAACAGCCACGCCTCCGGCAACACTGCCATCGACCCGTCCACAAGCGCTGACCGACCCTCGTTATGTCGAGGTGGTCCGCGCGACGTGCACGCCCCCTGCCGACTGGTCGGCCGAGCCCATCAAGACGACTTCGATCAGCGAGCATCAGGTCTGGATCAGTCCGTCCGGTGCAACCGCGTACGGGGTACTGAACGTTCGTCATCTGCTGATGCCCCTGGCGAGCAACGAACGCATTCTCGGCGAGTTCCTTGACGGCATGCTCAAGAGCGAAGGCGCCGCCGACCTGCTCGAAAAGCAATCCGACAACAGCCTGGCCGATGGACGGGGTGGCATCCGGTTCGTTGCCCGCGGCGGGAAGTACACCGTCCGAGCCTGCCTGACCAGTTCCGGCCGCAATGCCTGGATCTGGTACGCCGGCACCCTGAGCGGCCAGCCCGTGATCGCAAGCGAACTCGCGACCGCCGAATCGGCACGGGAGCAGACGTCGGTGGGCGTGGTAACGGCAAAGTGACGGGGGAATTGCTCCGCCTGTTGATTCTGTGACGGGGGTTCTTGCTGTATTGCGAGGCGTCGCTATACTTCCCCTCCCTCGCCCGCCGGGCGGTCGCGTGTCTGCGTCGTGACTGGCGGGCTAAACCCATGAGGCATCGGAGTTAACAGCAATGGCAAGAGAGCGTCCCGAACGGGCCGAAAAGTTTCAGACCTTCAGTCGCCCGAAAATCAAGATCGCCCGCACCAGCACCTCGGGTAAGATTTACATCGACTACAAAGACACCGAATCGCTGAAGAAGATGCTGAGCGGCAACGGCAAGATCCTCAGCCGTAAGCGCACGGGCGCTACCGCGATGGAACAGCGCATGATCGCACAGGCCGTCAAGCGGGCCCGCTACATGTCGCTTCTGCCCTACGTCACCGCGATCGTCTGATCGACGAAACGGTTGACACAAGAATTCTTGCTACAGGTTTTTTCTGTAGTACAGCGCCCGTCCTGCGGAGGACCGGGCGTTTTTTTATTGCGCCAGGTAGGGTCCGCCTTGGCGGACGCGTCACGCCGCGTATTGCGCCACATGCGAAACTTCGCGTCCGCCAAGGCGGACCCTACGGGAGCATCTCGCACACCGCCGAAACCTTGTCCTCGAAGTGTACGAACGCGCCCACGTGCCTGAGATTCGGGTGAGGGCCCCAGAGTTCGAGCAGTTTGCGACCGGCATCAACGGCGGCGTCGGCGTGCTCGAAGCGGACGGCATTGCTCGCGTCGCCGTCGTAGATCCCCAGTGCCGCCGCCGTCTCCAGCCAGATCACCGCGTCGTACCGCGACAGCTCGATGCCGTGGGTGCTGCCGACATCAACCCAGTACTGGTCCGGTCCGTCGGGCCAATACGCCGCCCCGTCGATCGTCCCGCGGTCCAGCAGCAGCACATGCCCGGGATGCGCCTCGGCGATCCTCTGTTCCTGCTCGAGTTGCCAGCGATAAATCTGCCGCTGCACGTCACGGCGTTCTTCGATCGAGAGACGGTCCCAGCGGGTTCCCAATCGCGTGTAGACCTGCGTCGCGGCCTCGGGGATGAGAACAAACCGATCCGGGTATCGACCGGCGATCTCCCGACCGATCACGCTCTTGCCCGCGCCGGGTCCGCCAGTCAGTACGATTCGCCGCGATGGGTCCATTGGCGGGACTGTAAGGCTATTTCAGTTCGAAATCCGCTGTTCGAAATCCCGAATCAGACTGCTGACGCCACATCGATTCGCCTAAACCAGCGGCGGACGGCCGAGGCTCCGGCGGATGATGGTGATCTGCCCGGCGTGCATCGCCGCGTGGAGACCCATGAAGTTGACCGCGCCCCAGGGGGTATCAAACCGCGGGTGCTTGAACGCCAGCGGCTTGTCGAAGTCGGCCGGGTCGGTCGAACGCACGCGGGCGATCAGCAGGTCGCGGGTTTGTGCGAACAAGGGGAGAAGAATGGACGTGTCGCCAAAGTCGCTGGCCTGCGGACAGCCGGCGTCGCGGCTGAACCGCTTTTCAAACCCGTCGGGAAGTGCCGGAAGGTCTGACGCGCCGAGCACCATTGTCATGATGCGGCGGTCGGTCAGAACCAGATGTCCCAGAAGCCAGGCGACGCAGTTGCTTTCGGGCGTCGGCCGGTGGAGATATTCCGCGGGCCCGAGGTCCTGGCAATAACCCATGACCAGGCCTTTGGCGCCGGTGAGGGTGTTAACGAGAACGTCAATCGATGTCGGCACGGTGCGTGTCCTTTCGTTGGACGCATTCTACTCGTGCGCGTATGGAAATCCGCGCGAGCCTCGGAGCGCCTCCTCGCGACGGTGGGCACACGGCAGCGCTGTGGGCGCGGCTTCGAGCGCTTCGCTTCCTGCGAGTGCCGTCCTGATCAGCCACGCCGGGCCATGTATTCCCGGACATGCCAGTTTCCCTTACCCGACCCCGTTTACGGGTCGATTCTATCGCGTGTAGCGCTACGACGGGGATGCGCCGTACCCAATCCGATACCGCAGAAGTCACATGATTGCAGACAACGCTCCGACCGCCGATACAGCCATCGCCACCGTGCCTCTTCACGAGATCAAGCGACTTCGCTTCGAGTTGCTGGCTGCAATTCAGGGGGATCTACGGGGCGGCGAGCAGCTTCCGCCCGCCGAAGCGCGGCCGCGGCTTGAAGCCCGCTTCGTCGAACTGATGCCCCACGTGGCTCCCAATCTCTCGACGGACATCCAGCAGATGCTGATCAGGCAGGCGCTGGACGAAGTCTGCGGTTTCGGTCCAATCCAGTCGCTGCTGGACGACCCGTCGGTGACGGAAGTCATGGTCAACCGTCACGACCGCGTTTATGCCGAGCGGGCAGGTCGTTCAACGCTGACGTCCGTGAAATTTGACGACGACCAGCACGTCCGGCGGGTGATCGACCGGATCATCATCCCCATCGGCCGGCACGTTGATACCAAGAATCCGCTGGTAGACGCCCGCCTGCCCGACGGGTCACGCGTGAACGCCTGTATTCCGCCGGTCGCGATCGACGGGTGCAACGTGACGATCCGGAAGTTCCCGACCCGTCGGCTCACGATTCAGGACCTGGTCAAGTACGGCTCAATCTCCGAGAACATGGCCCGGTTCATGGAAGCCTGCGTCGTGGCGCGAACGAACATCGTCGTGTCCGGCGGCACCGGCTCGGGTAAGACGACGCTGCTGAACGTGCTGTCGAGCTTCATCCCGACCCACGAACGCATCGTCACGATCGAAGACGCCGCCGAACTGCAACTGGGGCAGGACCAGGTGGTCCGGCTGGAAAGCAAGAAGCCCGAAATCGACGGCAGCGGTGCCGTCACCATTCGCGACCTGGTCCGCAACGCGTTGCGCATGCGGCCGGACCGCATCGTCGTCGGCGAGTGCCGGGGCGGCGAAACGCTGGACATGCTCCAGGCCATGAACACCGGCCACGACGGTTCGCTGACCACGCTCCACGCGAACACCCCGCGCGACGCCGTCAGCCGAATCGAAACGATGGCGCTGATGGGCGGCATCGATTTCCCTGTCCGGGTGGTGCGCGAGCAGTTGGCGTCGGCGGTGCAGTTGATCGTGCAGCAGTCCCGCCTGCGGGACGGGACGCGCAAGATCACCCACATCACCGAAATCGCCGGTATGGAAGGGGAACGCGTGGTGATGCAAGACTTGTTCCGGTTCCACGAAGAAGGCGTCGACGAGAACGGCAAGATCAAGGGGTCGCTCCGCCCCAGCGGCCTGCGGCCCAGCTTTCAGGAGAAGCTCGAGGCCCACGGGTTCGACCTCCCGGCGGAAATGTACCTGCCCAACGGTGGCGGCATGGGCCACCCGAATCAGCGGCCCGGAAGCCCCGAGATGCGAGCGGTGCCGGCGATGGCCGGCGCAGCCGGTGGCGCGGGTGCCGATAACGGCAAGAAAAAGGGCTGGTGGTAATAGCTGCACGAGTGCCGGATCGAGTCTCAGCGGAGCAGAGACTTCAGGTTCTCACTCGTAGTCAGGTCACCCGGACGTTTTCCCTCTTTGTTCGTCGCGGTCCGTTTCGCACCACTGTCCAGCAGCACGCGGATCGTCGTCGAGCTCTCGGCGGCAGCCGCCAGGTGCAACGCCGAGTTGTCGTCCTGGTCGACCGCATTTA
Source organism: Humisphaera borealis (assembly GCF_015169395.1). Taxonomy (GTDB): domain Bacteria; phylum Planctomycetota; class Phycisphaerae; order Tepidisphaerales; family Tepidisphaeraceae; genus Humisphaera; species Humisphaera borealis. The sequence goes on along the minus strand of NZ_CP063458.1, from coordinate 4,302,241 downwards.
AATCGGCGCCCGCTTTCAGCAACGACGCGCAGATCTCGGCTTCGCCCGCCCCGGCCGCTACCAGCAGCGGCGACTGCCCCACACCATTGCGAATATCCAGGTCGGCCTTGCGATCGATCAACAGCTTGACCGCGTTGTGACGACCACGCCCCGCAGCACGATGCATCGGCGTGTTACCCGCCTCGTCCCTGGCATTGATCGCGGCACCGGCGTCGATCAGCGCCTGGGAGATCTCGACCCGATTCTTCCCCGCGGTGATGTGCAATGCGGTGTGACCGCCTTCCCCCGGGATGGCCGGCTTCGCCCCGGCCGCCAAGAGATGGCGGATGACCGCGTCCTGCTCTTCGCGGGCCGCCGCGACCAGCGGCGTATCACCCGTCGGCGCCGCCGCGGCGGACTGCAACGTGGTCGCCGGCGCATTTCGAGCAGCGTTGACATCGGCACCGGCGGCGATCAGTCGATCCAGGGCACCGACCTCTCCGGCCCGCGCGGCCTTGAATAGCGGCGTCTCTCCGTCGGCGTCGCGTGCCCCGATGTCGGCTTTGTGGCTAAGTAGCATCGAGATGATCGATTCGCGGCCCGCGTACGCCGCCAGGTGCAACGGCGTCTGCTGCCACTGGTCGCGGGCATCGATCGACGCTCCGCGAAAGATCAGCACCGAGGCCGCGGTGCCTGACGCCATGGCTGCCAAGTGAAGCGGGGTCTTGCCGTCGGCGCTGGCCGCATTGATCGCCGCGCCGGCTTCGATCAGGGCCTTTACTGCGTCGGCGTTGTCGGCGGCGGCGGCAAGGTGGAGCGCGGTCTGACCGGCGGCATCGGCATCGGACAGGTCTTCGCCGGCTGAAATCCTCTGACGGAGCAGGACAATGTTTCCGGTTCGGGCGGCATTTCGAAGGGTCGTCCCGCCGGTAGCATGTTTCGTGGCCGGTTTCGATGCGCTTTGGGATGTTGCCGCGGCATCGCGCTGAGGTGGGGCTGTCGCCGCGGGCTGGCAGCCGGCCAGCAGCATCGCCGGGAACAGGCATTTCAAGGCGCGGTACGACATGGGGTTGCTCCCTTCGCTTCAGGAGCACCGATCATCCCACGGCCGGCGGGGTTGTCCAAATCAGCGGGAGCGAGGCACAGCAATGAAAACAGGCTTCCAGTCGCGCTGAGCGGACAGGAAGCCTGGTGGGGTACCGGATGTGAGTGCAGCGCTATCGGGCGGCGGAGCCGCCGAGGGCTTACTTGCTGACGCCCTTGCCGCAGCTGGGGCACTTGCCGTCGACCGCAACCTGAACGCCGGGACAAGTCGGGCAGGCGTCGGCGACCATCTTGCCGCACATCTCGCACTTGCCGTCGCCAGTCGCTTTCTGCGTGCCTTTACAGGAAGGGCAGACGTCCACTTCGGACATCATCTTCGAGTCGCTCATCTTGCTGTCGCTGTGCTGGCAGCCGACGACACCAACGAGCATGAGAATACCGAGGACGGGGGAGAGGAAACGAATCATGAGAGGCCTCCGGGAAAAAAGGGTAAACAGTCGGAATCCGCGAAGACTACACGGATGGCCGCGCGAATATTTCCGCAAAACTGTACGGACGGGGGGCGTCGTCGGATTTACAACCATCGACATGCAAATTGATTGCATCAGGGCAGGCCGCTGACCCTAAGCCGGACACGACCTGAACGAACGAGCGCCGGCGACGAAGGCATGCGCTGGCTTTAGAGGAGTCGGCGGATCGTTGCGACTGCTCGCAAAAACAAAAACGCCGGCCGCGGTGTGGGCGCGGCCGGCGTCGCCAGAAAGTGGGAAGGGAGCGTTTTTGGAATCACGCCGCTTTCTCATGGAAAGCCCGGCAATGTTCCGGGGGCGACAAGCGTCCCCGACGAAGACCTCACAACCTGTCAGCACCGTGTAGCCAACAGGCGGTCCTCCGCCAGTTCAATTGCGTCTGACGAGGCCTCGTAAGGCCCGGTCGAGTGCGATTGGCTGACCCACAGGATGTACGATTCGATTCCCGGGTCGGCAACTCGCGGGCAACCGAAGACAGGGCGCTCAGGCGATCAGCAGCGATCTGCTATTAACAATCCTAAGTCTTGACTCGGTCAAGGAATAGATATGCCAAGGGTCCGAAGATGAATACCGGTGTCCAAGCCATCAGGGCGGGCCAGAACGCTGCCCATTCGGGCTTTGGCGGGAGGGTTCCGGCGAGCTGGTGCGACAGGAAGATCGCCCCCATCCCGACCGCCGTCACGACCAGGCATTTGGACGCCGCCGACTTGAGCTTGCCCGGCTCCCGCGTCATGAGAAACGGAATCGCCAGCAGCAGAAGCACCAGGTTCATGATCGGCTGCACGAACCGCCAGTGCTTGACGCGCATCAGGTGGGTTTGACCGTAGCTGCCGGGCCGCTGGAGCAGTTCGTCGATCTTGCCCGAACTGAGAAACTCCACCCAGTTGCCGCTGCGATAGAGTGCAACTTCCTCCGGTGTCACGTTGCTCCGGTAGAACGCGACCGGCTGGACCACGGACCGCAGTGAATCCGGTGACAACCCGACCACCCGCTGGCCGTTGACGAGATCCCACCGCTGCTCGCCGTCGTTCCAGATCGCCGCGTCGGCAGTGATATGCGCCGAGGCGATCAGGTCTCGGGTCATGACCACCTTGCCATCGGGGCCGACGAGCGGTTTGCCGCCTGACATGATCGGATGGTCCACCTCCGAGCGCTCGGTGATGTCCACGATCTCCATGGTCGGCGGGGTGGTCGCGGTGCCGGGGGTGTACCGGCTGGCGCGCAGCAGCCCCAGGTCGCTGTCCTGCATCACGCGAATATCGAAGCTCTTGGAGCCGGCGTCGGAGCGTTCGTCATGATCGCGCATCAGCTTGGGGATCATCCGTGGGATCAGCAACTGCTGGTCGATAATCAGCAGCCCCTGGAGCACCATCCCCGCCAGGCAGATCGGCAGCGCGATCCGTATCATGGGTACGCCCGCCGCCAGAACTGCCGTCAGCTCATTGAAGCGGGCAAGCCGCAGCAGGGTGAATGCGGCGGCGACGACGGGAATCATGCCGCTGAGGTAAACGAAGAAAACGAAGACCTGATAGAAGTAGAAGTCTGCAATCCCGGCGATGGTCTCCCAGACGTCGGTCTTGCTCGCCTCGCCGACGCCCTTCACGTCCACGAGTTCGTCGAAGTTGAACACCATGTCCAGTACGACGTACATCCCCACCAGCACCATGAAGGCGATCAGGTAGTTCTTGAGAAATGTGCTTAAAACATAGCGATCGAGAATCTTCATCTGAGAATCGTCCGTGACGGCCGCGCGACCCGGTGACTTACACCGACTCCCGAATTGTCCTAGGATATTCCACTTGAAGCAAACGAACGCTCGAAAGCGTTCGCTCCCGTCGTTGGATTTGCAGTATGCCGCGTCAGTGCGCGACTTCCAATTCGAGTGGTGCCGAACGTGAGGATTCCTCGAAGTCAGTCCGGGGAACGGCGGCGATCGCGTCGACAGTAACACTCTCGCTTTGCTGGCCGTCGACCGAGGCGCGAGCTGGCGCCGCTCGTGACTCGGCGATTCTCGCCGGCGACGGAGATGTCGCACTCTTTCTGACCTGGTTCAGCATGGTGGGCGGGGTATGCCTTTTGGCCTCGTATCTCGCAGCGAGACGGGCAGCGCGGTCATGGCATCTCCAACTCGCCGCAGCCGGAAGTAGTGCTATAGAGTTGTCGGTGGGAGCCTGCCTGCTCGTCTCGCTGGCGATCGTGCTGGGCTCGCTGGCCGGGTCGGTGGCGATCGCCGCAACTTCGGCAGCGATCAACGGCCTTTTCGCCACCTCAGCCGAAACCGGACCTCTCGAACGTTTTCATAGTTCGTTGTGGATTTTGTCGGCGGTACTGGCACTGGTCGTGGCGGTCCGATCGCGTGACCGCGAGGCCCGCGCGTTGATGATGCTTCTTGCCGCCGGTGCTCTGCTCGTCAGCGCCCGCGAGGCCGACCTTCACGAAAAGCTGAACTCGGATGTCATTGGCTATTGGGGCGTCCACTTTCGACGAGATTGGTGGACCAGCGGCAATTCGCCCTTTCCCCCGCGCATCCTCTGGGCGGCAATCTTCCTGGCTATCGCGGCAGCCGGTGCTTATGTCGTGTGGCGCGGCGCGATCGCGATGTTTCTCCGGGGTCGCCGACAAGGGAGGCTCGTCTGGCCCCTTGGTACCGCGACGCTGCTGATGTTCGTCGCTTATGCGCTGGACGACCTTCTTCGCTACCGTCTGAATCTCCGCCAGTCGCAGGTCTGCGAGGAGACCATCGAGACCGCGGCCTGCCTCACGTACTTCTGCGCGATCGTCTGGGCAATCCGGCTTGGTCGCCTTCCCGCAGCGCATTAGAAAAGGCCCCGTAGCATTACCACAGGGCCTTGGACTGCGGATCGCTGTGCGGTTTTCTACATCGCCGCAATCACACCCTTGAGATAACCGACCGATTCGGCAAGGCCGGGCAGCGGATCGATCGGGTCCTTCTCGTGTTCGAAGCCGACATGACCCACAAAGCCGATTTCGATCAGGGCCTGCGTCATCGACTTGATGTTGAGCTCGCCGCGGCCCAGTTCAATCTCCGACTTGGCGCTCTTGCCCTTGAGATCGGCGACGTCCTTGAAATGGACATCGTACAGGCGGTCCTTGAGGTCGCGCATGGCCTTGGCAGGATCGTGACCCGCGCGAGCGGTGTGGCCGACGTCGATGCAGTAGCCGATGCGCGGGTCCAGTTTCTCGACGGCTTTTTGAACTTCGTACGGCGACGGGAAGATCTTGTCTTCCGGTCCGTGGTTGTGGATCGCAAGCTTGATGTCGAACTCTTTGACCAGCTTCTCGAGCATGGGCAACGCGGCGGGGTCTGGGGCACACACCATCACTTTCGCGCCGGTGTCGCGGACGTATTCGAAAGCATTGCGGCTGGCGGCTTCGTCGGTCGTCAGTTTCACGTTGCCGCAAGACAGCGGCATAATCCCCGCGTCGACGAACGCCTTTGCGACCGCCTTGCGCTCTTCGGCGGTGCTCTTCATCGGCAGGTGGAAGTCCTTGATCGAAACGTAGTGCAGCCCGACCCGCTGGATCGCCTTGATCGTCTGTTCGAGCGTCACCTTCCGGAAGGTGTATGACGCGACGCCAACCTTCAGACCCTTGAACCGGTCCGGCCCGGCGGTCGGGTTGCTCGGCTTGAGCAGGTCCTTCGGTTCGTCGGCGGCAAAAGCAACACCGGCGATCGGCATCGCCGCGGCGAACATGGCGGACTTGAGCAGATCACGGCGCGAGCGGTCAGTGGTCATGGGTACTCCGGAAAGGTCGTTTGATCGGGAATGGGAAAGTTTCGAACCGTCACCGCGTGAAGTCAAGCAGTTTCGACGGCCATGCCGCCTGAAGCCAGCAAGAATGCCTCAAAACAGGCCTGCATTCGCTGGACGCCGGTGCCGGATGCCGATATCGAGTTGGAATATTTTGCCCCCGCCGCTCCGGTGTCACCTTCCCAGCTCGCTGTTCCGATAGGTGCTATCGATGCCGACGTCGTACGTCGCGTGTCCGATGGACCAAACGCCTGTCAGTAGCGCTGTCTTGCGGGCCTGAAGCCCAGCAAGGGTTTTGCTTTTGCCAGCAGCCACATCATCGGCAACGAGAGGAACGCCGAATAGACCGCCGTCAGGAAGTACGCGCTGGTCGAGCCGGCGATCGCCGGGAGTGTCCCCACGCCCGCGACGTCCAGTGGGTTTCCGGCAGGCCGAATCAGGGAGTGAATCCACAGGATCGCCGCGATGACCAGCCCCGTACCCAGCGTGAGGAAAAAGTGCGTCAGCGGGTGGTCGCTGTAGGCGACCTGCCGGCTTCCGGCAACGAGCAGGCCGGCCAGACCATAAGTGAATGTGTAAAGCCCCAGTGCGTGGGGGAAAATCATGTCGTGAAACAATCCGAGCAACAGCGAGCTCAGGAGCGCCGCATCACGCGGGGCATTGCTCGCGATGAAAACCACGAGGATAAGCACGAAGTTCGGCTGTGCTCCTTTGTACGCCAGCAGATCGCCGGTCCCCAGCTGCAAGCCGAGGACGACGTAGGCGATGATGAAAACGGGGAGCCAGCGCATGTCGGATCAGCAGCGTGTGGGACAAAGGCGTGCGGCATTCGAGGTGGCGTTGACCGCTAGCGTCCCCTGGTCAGGACCATGACCTCTTTGAGTCGCAGCAGATCCACCTCCGGGCGAATCTCGATCTCGGCCATCATCTTCGCGCCTTTGTTGATCTTCTTGACCACGCCGACACGTCGACCCTGCACTTCCTTGGGCCAATCGGGGTCATCGACGACAACCCAGGCACCCTCGGCGAGCCCTGCTTTCTCGGCGTCCGTCAGGGCAATGTGCCGGCATAGCATCCGTCCGTTACCCGCACCTTCGACGAGCATCGCAGGTAGATTCAGCCGGACAAACTGCACGGGCAGTTCGTCGTCGCTGACCGGCTGGCCGGGAGCGGCCGCCGCCTTCACGAACGACGCGAAATGCGCCCGCACGCTCGACTTGGGGTCGGACACCAGCCGCACCTGTGCCGAAGCCGGCCCGACGTTGTCCAACACACCAACGATGTCGCGCTCGTGCAGAACGGCCATGCCCTTGGTCAGCCCCGCCAGGCTGCTGGATCGCAACATGAGAATCTGCCTGGCCGTGCTTTCGGAACCGATGACCGTCACCGGCGTGCACAGATCGCGGATGTCGCCGAGTTTTTCCCGCTCGGCGTTGACCTTGCGCAGTTCGTTGAGGTCAAACGTCAATTTGGCGACCGACTGCTTGAGGTCAATGTTTTCGCTCACCACGGCATCGGCCGGCCGAGGATCCGTCGGCGCTACCGGTCCGCCACCGCGCCCGGAAAGCCAGGCCGCCATGGATCGCGACGGCTGTGCAACCGGCGTCAAAAGTGTGCCGGCAAAGGGGCGAAAGCGGTCCGAAAGACGATGTGGCAACACGAAAGCACTGACCGCGCTGAGAACGAGCAGAAGATAGAAGACCTGGTTAAACCGCACAGGTGAACATCAGGTAGGGCGAGCAATGCCCGCCGGAAACACCGTTCGAAGTGCACCACACGCCGTGGGATGGACATCAACCGCCAAGCCGCCATTGCGTCCGGCGGAAAGTGCCCGCCCTACATGACCCGCCGCCCTACAAATCGTCGGCGTCGCTCTCCATCGTCTCTTTCCAGAGTTCCAGGTTTTCCAGGTAAACGCTGGTACCCCTCGCGACGCAGGTGAGCGGGTCCTCGGCGAGCCGGACATCCAGGCCCGTCGCATTCGCGATGACGTTCGGCAGCCCTCGAAGCAGGCTGCTGCCGCCGGCCATCGTGATGCCGTTATCGACCAAGTCTGCCGCGAGTTCGGGCTCGGCCTGTTCCAAAGTTTGCGTGACGGCGTCGATGATGTTCGTCACCGGTTCCTGCAGCGCCTCACGGATTTCTTCGGTGGTAACGACCGTCTTGCGGGGCAGGCCGCTGATCATGTCGCGGCCGCGGACGTCCATGCTCGGCTCGTTGTCCCCCATCACGCTCGCCGAGCCGATCTCGATCTTGATGCGTTCGGCCATCTGCTCGCCGATCGCCATGTTATACGTCTTCTTCATGTGGTTGATGATCGCCTCGTCGAAGTCGTCGCCGGCGGTGCGGACCGACTTGCAGACGGAGATATCAGCCAGCGAAATGATGGCGACTTCGGTCGTGCCGCCGCCGATATCGACGATCATGCTCGCCGTCGGTTCGGTGACCGGCAGGCCGGCGCCGATCGCGGCGGCCATCGGTTCTTCGACCAGGTACGTGCGGCGGGCACCGGCGCGCTCTGCGCTTTGCAGAACGGCGCGCTTTTCGACGGCGGTAATGCCAGATGGAATGGCGATAACAACGCGCGGCCCGATGAAGTGCTTTCGGCCGTGCACGCGCCGAATGAAGTACGACAGCATCGCCTCGGTGACTTCAAAGTCCGAGATGACGCCGTCCTTCAACGGGCGAATGGCGGTGATGGAGCCTGGCGTTTTGCCCAGCATCTCCTTGGCGACCAGACCGACGGCGTTGCCATTTTGAAGGACCCTGTTGGTGCCCTTTTTGACGGCGACGACGCTGGGCTCGTTCAGAACGATGCCTTCACCCTTTACACAGACCAGGGTGTTACACGTTCCGAGGTCGATCCCCATGTCGATGCTGAACATCCCCAGGAGAGAATCGAAGATCACGTCACTGACTCCTTCAATGAGGGAGGTCTTCGCCTGGTCGCAAGCCCACCGAGGTTCGGCCGGTTCTGAATCCCCTTAAATGATTGCATCACAAAGGGATAGAAACGACCAACCCGACGGTTTTCAAGGCAAGAATCGAAAGTTTGCAAGCAGCAGGTCACAAAATCTCCAACACGAGATTTCAGATCCGGCCACTCAAACTCCGATCTCCCGCATGGGCGCCTTCAGCGTCGATCCCCGTGCGGCCTCCTGCTACACGGGGTGCGGGCTCGAATTTCTAAAAGCTTCGGCCGCGCGCAGGATACCCCAAACGTCCCAACTACTGCAAATGATGGGCCGTCTCGCGACCGATACGCCGTGAGTCAATCGTGCACGGTTCATTCCAAAATCGTGCCGCACGGCTTAGCATCGATCGAGCCGGCCCGCTTTCCCTTGTCGAACCGGCCCGACCCGCCCGAACTCCTTGTCTGAGGTGAACCCATGCCGCGACTCTCCCTGCGATCGATGATCACCCGTTCACTTGCCGCCGCCGCGGCCGCTTCTGTGGCGTTTGGCCCGGCCGGCCGCGTCGAAGCTCAGGAGCAGCCGGCAGTCGTACCGGCACCGGCCGGCAAGACTGGCAAATTGCCGCACGTCGAGTTCGACGTCGACAAACGACAGGTGCGGGTGGAATGCGAGGCGCTGGCCGTCAACGCGCCACTCGAGTTCTTCATCTGCTCGGCCGGCACCGCAGAGCACGAGGCGGTCATGCGCACTGCGGCCAAGCCGTCGCACATCCATACCGCGATGCTCGCCGTCGGTCTAAAGCCGGGGCAGCCGATGACGTTTCTCGACGCCACCAAGAAATGGCTCCCGCCCCAGGGCCCGCCGCTGCAGTTGACCGTGACATTTGAGAAGGACGGCCAGGCGGTCAGCTATCCGGCCTACCGATGGCTGCGCGACATCAAGACCAAGAAGGAACCGAAAGCTTTCACCTGGATCTTCGCCGGCTCGCGTGTAACACCTGAAGGCCGTTACGGTGCCGACGACACGGGCTATGTCGTCACCCTGGTGAACTTCGACTATGCGATGATCGACATTCCCGACCTGGTCAGCAGCAGCAACGACCTGCTGGAGTTCGAACGGAACGCCGACCTGATGCCCCCCAAAGGAACGAAGGTCACGCTCGTGATTGAACCGGCCGGCAAACCCGCCGGGGCCGCGGCCGAGCCGGCGAAGTCTCCGAATGCCACCGCGGCCGAGTCGCCGGCGGTGACCCCTCCTGCGGTGACGCCCCCCGCCGTCACGCCCCCGGTCGCAACACCGCCGGGCGAAGGACCGGCAGGGCTCTCGGACACCGCCATCGACGAGAAGAAGGTGCAGTCGATGGTGGACTACCACAAGAAGATCATGGCGCCGCGGCAGCAGGCCCTCCGGGAGGCCGCCGAAGCGCATTACAAAGTCATCTCCGAGCTGCGCAAGGAGCAGCAACGGCTGATCACCGAAGCCGACCGCATCCAACGCGCGATCGACCAGCTCGAGCGGGAATGGTCCGACACCACCACGCCCCGCCCGGAGTTTGAACTGCCGGAACCTCCCGCGAAGTAGGAGCGCTCGCGGAAACGTCGCCCACCGTCCCAGCCAATCTCGGCTTGGCCGAATCGGGGCTTTGCGCCCGACGGCATGAGACTTGCTGCAGTCTGTCCGCCTTCTTCGAGCGCCCTGGCTCGCAAACCTTGCTGTGCAGGGAGATTTTTCCAGTTCATCGTCAGGACAAGTTGCATGGACGTCTTCTGGTCGACCGTATATCCCGTAGAGGTCTATGCCGATTACCACATGCTCTATAAGGAGCCCCGCCCGCTGATTCACGACCTGGTACCGTCGCGGGGGCCGGACAATCCCCACGACTTCTTCGCTTGCCCCGCCTTCCACCTGCACATGGCCAATACGTTTGTCGTACGGAGCATCGTCGATGCGAACGTCGGCATTCACCTGGAGGGCTTCTCCGCGTTGGACGACAAGTCCAGCCTGACTGCCCAATTGTTCAGCTACATGCACCCGACGCGGAAAGGCTTTCGAACCATCCTGTTCGACCACCGAATGCTCTTTTTCTGTGCAAAACCACTGGTCCTGGCGACCTACCCCGCTTTCATGCACCGCAGTGAAGTGCAGACCAAGCTGCACTACGTGCCGGCGGCATACGACATTTCCAAGTGGCTGCGTCCGCTGCAGGGGACTTTCGAGGTATCCGAGGACACGCGGTCAATCAGCATTCGCGAGGAAGACCCTCTCTACTACATTAAGTTCGAGACCACCGAAAAGGTCCGACTCCGACGTTTTCAGATGGTGCCGGAACTCCATGCAATCACCCACGGCTGCGTGCACTACAAGCTGTTCCGCCAGCGCTCAACGCTCGAACGCGTGTATGCGGCATTCACTGGTTCGCACCTGGATCGACGGGTATTGAAACTGATCACCGAGAACCTGCTGGATTGATCAGCGGCGAGTGGCACGGGAATTCCTGACACCACAACGCAGCGGACGCCGCAGATTGCTCCTGCGGCGTCCGCTCTGCACTTAAAGCCGGTGTCACGTCAGACCAGTTGTCGTCGACGTCGCAAGACCAGAAGTCCGCCCGATACAAAGATCAACGCAATTCCCGACGGTTCGGGGACGAAGCTCAGATCCGGCGCGATACGCCATCTCGTCGCCTGTTCGTAGTCGTACGCCAGGCCGATCAGCTTCTCCTCTGAAAGCAGCTCCCCGAAGAACTGGATGCCCATTGGAGTTCCATCACTCGCATAGCCCATGGGAACACTGATCGACGGTGACCCCAGGATGTTGCTTTCGAACCGCCCCAGCAGGCTCGCCGTGCCTGATACCGCAAGTGGATCGGTGGTTCCGCCCGGCAGAATCGCAGTTTGGAGCGGCATTACCGAACCGTACGTGGGTGCGACAAACGCACTGATATTGGTGATCTGCGATTCATTGACATCAGTCGTCGTGGGGTCGTCCGAGAGATTCGGACTGGCCATGAAGCTTTCGTACTGAAAGTTGCGCAGACTGGCGAATGCCTGCAGGGCGGTGATCGCTTCGGGGTTGTCGGGAGAGCCGTCGTTGTTGGCGTCCCCGAACCCTTTGGCGAGTCCCGTTTCCCAGTAACCAGCGAGCGTATTGATGTTCGTGTAGGCCGTGTTGAGGGTACTTCGGGCGTCACCGGCGGCACCGTTGCGGCCGTTGTTCAGCGCTGTGGCAAAGTCACGAAGGTTCTTGATCGTCGGATTGTTGTAGCTCTCGATCTGCTTCTCGTAGTAGTACGCGGCCGCGTAGCTCGACCAGAGTGTCGCAGGGGTGGTTCCACCCACGGTCGTTGTGGGATAGGCGTACGGAAAGTTGACGGTTGTCGCACCGCCGTTGGCAGTGGAACGACCGAGGGTGTTGTAGTACGTCGTGCTCGCCGGAAGATCGACATAGATCACCGTCGCGCCTTGGGCCTTAAGGTCCACGATGGCCCTATTGAAGTTCGCCAGCACTTGGGGATGAATCGTCCCTTCGTACTGCGTGCCGATGTTCGCCATCGACTTCGGTACCGCCAGCACCTTGCCCTGCAATGATGTTGTGCTCAGCGCCGCCGTGTAATCCGTAGGGCGGACGGTTCCCGGATTCGCTGTGGGGTAGAAGGGCGTTCCGTTGAAGAGGTTTGTTGAGCTGGGCGCGACCAGTGCATTCATGGCGTAAGCGACATCCGTGACGGTCTTGGCCATCGGGCCGACCACGTCGCGGGTGGGGGTCAGCGGCCAGGTTCCGCCGGGATCAATCAGGCCGGCGCTCGTCTTGAGCCCGACGAGTGCATTGGCGTTCGAAGGGATACGGATCGAGCCGCCGGTTTCGCCACCCATTCCCAGCATCGCGAAGTTCGCCGCCAGGCTGACGCCGGTGCCCGAGCTCGATCCGCCCGGCTGTCGCTGCGGCTGGTATGGATTGATCGGTACGCCATGCGCGTTGTCGATGCCGTTGAACGAATAGGCCATCGTGCTCAGGCTCGTCTTGCCGAGAATGATCGCTCCGGCGGCTCGAAGCCTTGCCACGCTGAATGCATCATTCGGGGCGACCATTGAGGTTGCTCCGGCGGTGGTCGCCCCGTTCAACACGCTCACGCCGTTGGTCGTGACAAGCCCGCTGACGTCGTACGAATCCTTTACCAGCACCGGAACACCCAGCAGCGGGTATTGTGCGAAGGTAGCGCCACTGGCGATTCGGCTGTCGGCCAGCGCCGCCTCGGCCAATACGTTGGGATTCAGCGATGCAATCGAATTCAGCCCACCAACAACATTGTTATATCGCGCGATCCGATCGAGGTACTGCTGCGTCACCCCGGTGGCGGTCGTGAGACCGGTACTGTAGGCGCTGGCAAGGTCGGCGATGCTCTTCTCCTCCACCGACCACTGGGCGCTGGCGCTTCGCGAAAAGAGAAAAACCGTAGCGGACGCAGCGGCCATCATCAGCGGTCGTTTCGAGAACTTTGAAACCATAAGAAACCATCCATCGCGAAAGAATGCTTTCGCGATGCCTGCCTGTTACGAACGAAGGAACAGTCTTCCGGAATCTCAGAGGAGATCAGCGTGTGGCGTCCGAACTCACCACACACCGAGTGACATAATCGATGGGAAACAAGCCGCAAGCGATGAATCCATCGCCAATCGACCGAATGGGAAGCGCTATTCGTGCTTATGCACGAACCATCCACGCGGTGGGAAACATCATGGTTCAACGACCTATTGCTTCATTGCAAGACTACGAGACGCCGCCGTGCGGTTGAGGCATGCGAACGTTTCTATGGACCATCTTCGTGCAGTTGAAGAACGGCGGACTAAACACCACTGCAACTCGGCTGAGCCGCGACATCGCAAGAACAGTGCCAAGAATTGTGGCTGAGGTCAGATCGATCAATGTTCTGGCAATGCATCGCATGACCGCGTTGCCCCGCGAGCAACTCTTTGTCTATCAACAGCCTGGGAACCGTCCTGTGAAACAACGGGTGATACGGCGGTCAGAATCAGTTTTCTGAAGTAGCGCGCCGCTTCCGGCACACTTCGAAACCTTGTCCCGATCTGCGATTATCAATGTATTCACGCCGAAGACATTATATGTTGCGCGATTGCGCTGCCGTGACCTGATGGCCGTCAGAGTTGGGACGTAGCTCGCGCCGCCAAGCGTACCGCCAAGAATGCTGCCCCGCCGCCCGCCGTCGAAGAGACACTGGTGGAGTCCGGTGCCTTCCGTTCGCGCAAAGTGGTCGGTTCTGCCAAGCATTTCACCGGCAACTCAACGCCTACCTCCCGCCAGGGACAGCCGCAGAAAGGCTATTATTGGAAGAACACCCGACCACAGGCTTTGGGAACGGTTCGATCGCAAGCTTCAGAATCGTGCGGAGTCTATTGCCGAATTGCCGCTCAAGCCGATGGAAGACTCTATGCGTCAAGTCGCAACAACTGCCTCTCTTTCGAGTCGCCTGTTTCCGTTGGCCGTACTGGTCATTGCGGCGGCGGCCTCCTTGGTGTGCTTGAGCGCCGCCGGCCCTTTGAACGGCGTGCTATTCGGTTCTTGTGCCGTGGCGGCGCTTCTCGCCCCGACGCTCATCGCCGGCGAAAGCCGCTGGAGCGGATACCTGCTGACGACGGCCGCCGTACTCGTCGGTTGCCTGGTCGGCCCCGCTGTCGCGGTCCTGCAGGGCAACCTCAACGGTCGGCTCTTCACGGCGTTCGTTGCGGTCGTGGCACCGCTTGTCATCGCGTTGGGCGGTTTAACGGCATTGCTGGTGTTCATCAGGCTCCCGATCCCGGTCGTGACGACTGTCGTTACCGTCCTTGCGCTGGCCTGGCTTACCTGGCCGATCTGGCTCAGCCCCTGGCTGGCGGGCAATGAATCGCTCGTCAGCGTTCTGTCGCCGAGCCATCCGCTTCTGGTGATTGATGCCGCCATCAGCCGCGAAGGCGGCACGCCCTGGGTTGAACAGCGCATCATGTACGGGCGGCTGACTGTCCTCGGACAGCATGTATTCCCTCGCCCGCCGACCGGCGTAGGCGAAGCGGCCCTGTTCCACGGCGTGGTCGGCTTGGTCGCGTTCCTGCCGGTCGTCTGCATTCAGCTCTGGAATTTCCGTCGCGCCCGACGGGCCCGGCCCGACTGGGATGAGTTCGAGGCAGTCTGATCTGCGGTCTCCGGCATTGCAGTCACCTGATATCCCGGCGTACAACCGCACCGCTTGAAACCGGCACCCTCGACTAATCCGTCCTCCATCGCCGACCGGCTCACCCGCGCGGCCACTCGGCGTTCTGCCATTCGATCGGCCGACACGGACTGCTACCGCCTGGTCGATGGTGCCGCCGACGGCTTTCCCAACCTGCTGATCGACGTCTTTGCCGGCCGATGGCTGATCCAGACGCGCGACCAGGACCTGCCCGCCTGGGCCGCCGAGCTGGGCGAGCCCCGATCGGTCTATTGGAAGCGTCTGGACCAGACCAACAAGGAACCGCCGAAACACATCGCCGGCGAAGTCGTCGCCGAGCCATTCCTCGCGACCGAAAACGGGCTGAAATACGTCATCGACTTTGCCGCCGGATACTCGCAGGGGATCTTCCTCGACCAGCGGAGCAACCGTCAGCGTGTCCGCGAAATGTCCCGCGGCAAAGAGGTGCTGAACCTCTTCTCCTACACCTGCGCATTCTCGGTCGCGGCCGGGGCGGGCGGCGGACGCTCGGTCAGCGTGGATCTTTCCCGGCCGTCGCTCGAATGGGGCAAACGCAACTTCGAAGCCAACGACCTCAACCCCGCCGACCACGAGTTCATCGTCGGCGAGGCCGGCGACTGGCTCCGCCGGTTCGCGAAGAAGGGCCGCAAGTTCGACCTGGTCATCATCGACCCGCCCACCTTTTCCCGCGACAAGAAGGGAAAGGTTTTCCGCGTCGAACGCGACTTCGGCACGCTCAGCAGCGTCGCCATGACGCTGCTGCGGGGCCGGGGAACCCTGTTGTGCACCACGAACCAGCGGAGCCTGAGCCGACCGGCGTTCTCGTCGCTGATCCTTGATGCCGCCGACGATCCCTCGGCATGGAAACTGACCCACGCCCCCATGCCGGCCGACTTTACCGGCGAGCCCTACCTGAAAATCTGCTGGGTCTCGAAGCGGTAGCGTGCCCCTATAAGCGGTCGCCGCTATCCGGCGCATCGCGAATGGTCCACTACTTGCGGGTTTGCTGAGCCGTTCGATCTTTCCATCACAACACCCGACCGCTACGCTCGGCTTCACTATGAGAGAGTCCGTTCTCTACGCACCATGGCGGATGTCGTACATCAAGTCGCTGACCAAGCCCGATGAAGGCGTCTGCTTCCTCTGCAAAGCCGCGGAAGAATCGACGGAGGCCGAGCGGTCGGCGGCGCTGGTCCTCTGGCAGACCGATCATTCGGTCGTCCTCCTCAATCGCTACCCCTACGCCAACGGCCACCTGATGGTCGCCCCGCGCTCGCACGTTCCCGACCTGGATCTCATGTCCTCCGACCAGCAGACCGACCTGATGGTCCAGACGACCGAAGCCGTCAAACTCCTTCGCCGGGCGGTGTCGGCGCAGGGGTTCAACATCGGCATCAACGTCGGCCGCTGCGCCGGGGCCGGCGTGCCGGGCCACCTCCACCAGCACATCGTCCCCCGCTGGGGCGGCGACGTGAGCTTCATGCAGGTGGTCGGCGAAACCCGCATCGTGCCCGAAGCACTGAGCAAGACGTATCAGGAACTGCTGGCCTTCATCCGCCAGGCCTGACCAAGGCACGAAGGCAGGAGGCACATAGGCACGAAGGGGCTTTCGCCGCTCTTGGTGCCTTCGTGCCTCGATGCCTTCGTGACTTCTTTACAGCGTATTCAACACATCCATCCCCCACCCTTTGCGATACTCCGCCTGGCGGATGAACTTCTCGGCTTCGGGTGCGTTGGTCGCCTTCAGGTTCGCCGCGTCCCAGACGAGCTCCTTGCCCGTGCGGAAGGCGACGGTTCCGAGCAGCACCGTCTCGGCGAGCGCGCCGCTGTAGTCGAAGTTGCATGTCGTCGCCGACGGATCGTTCTTCCGGATCGCCGCCAGCCATTCGCGGTGATGGCCCTGGCTCTTGGCGATTGTGACCGGCGGTGCCTTGAAGTCGTCCCAGCCTTCGCCGAGCAGTTTGTGTGAGCCGTAGTCGGCAAACAGCTTTCCCTTTTCTCCGACGAAGATCACGCCCGTTCGCTTGCCCTGCGGCAGGCCCCAGCCTTCGACGCCTTCCGGCTTCTTGTCGCCGTGGTACCAGGTCAGGGTGACCGGCGGCTGCGCGCCGCGCTGCGGGAAATCCCAGCTCGCGATGATCCACTCCGGGCAGATGTCAGCGCGAACCTCCGGACCCCGCGCCCGTGCCTTGGTCGGGTGCTTTAATCCTAGCGCCCAGAACGGCAGGTCGATGAAGTGACACCCCATGTCGCCCAGCGTGCCCGTGCCCCAATGCCAGAAACTCCGCCAGTTCATCGGGTGGAACTCCTTGGCGAACGGAATGAGCGGCTGAGGGCCGGCCCAGATGTCGTAGGCAAAGGCCTTAGGCGTTTCCTGTCCCGGCTGCGGCGACGGGACCGGGCTCGAAGGCCACCGCGCCCCGCCGAGCACCACGTGAACCTCCTTCACGGGGCCGATCGCCCCCGACTGCACCAATTCCACCACCCGGCGGTAGTTGTCGCCGGCGTGAATCTGCGTGCCCATCTGCGTGACCCGCTTGTACTTTTTCGCCACCTCCGCCACCCGCCGGGCCTCTTCCACCGTATGGGCCAGCGGCTTTTCGCAGTAGACGTGCCGGCCGGTGGACAGGGCGATCAGCGACGCCGGCGCGTGACAGTGGTCGGCGGTGCTTACCACCACCGCGTCCAGATCGGTCCGCTCCAGCAGCTTGCGGAAATCCTTGTACGTCTCGGCCTTGGGGAACCGCTTGGCGGCCTTGGCGAGGTTCGCTTCGTCCACATCGCAGATCGCGCGGATGTCCTGGTCGGCGATCGCGTTGCCTTCTTCGTTGAGGTTTCCCTCGGCCCGACCGGCGACGGCAATGATCCCGAGCCGCACCTTGTCCTCGGGCGCCGTCGGGGCGGGTGGTTCGCCGGGTTTGGCGTCGGCGGCCCAGGCGCCGCGGCCGGCAACCCAGTATCCCGCCGTGCCCGCCGCGACCGCCTTCAGCAGGTCACGCCGGGAAGCCAGCGGCGCAGAATTCTGACGAATAAAGGAATCCGATTTTTCTGACATGGCGTCACCTCGAAGGGTGTTCACAACTGGATAGGAAGAAGGATATGATGCACCCGCAATACGCCCGCGACAGCGTCGTGTTGTTTTCGGTGCGGTCATGTGATCGTGCCACCTGAGGCAGACCCGCGAGCATGGGAATCGACCCTTTTATCAGGGCGTTTGGGCCCCTTGCTCTCGCTTCTTCTCTCGGGTAAACACGTCGCCAGCGTAGGAAGATCAACCCATCTCATTTGTAGGATCGACCGCATGAACCTCCTCAGCCAAATCTCGACGCTCGCTCAGCTCTTCGGTGAAAACGGCATCTTCGGCACGACGCAGATCATCCTGTTCGTCGTCATGCTGGTGCTGGTCGGCGTGTTTTTCTACGTCCGCAAGAAGAACCAGAACCAGTAATCCTCGCGATCAGATAACCAGCCCGATCAGATCGTCGATCTTCGACGCCGAAATCACTACGGAACTCCCGTTGCCAGCCGCGACGCGAGTAACGTCGTGCTTTCGGCGTTTTTCGTTGGACGACGCGTCGTCCTCTGGCGCACCCGCGCTCCGCTTCGCGTCGCGGCTAACCAGCTCATCGGTTAGCCGCGACGCGAAGCGGAGCGCGGGGCATGGGACACCAGAACACATCTCGACACAAGACGACGTCTTGCCGTCCGAATTGCCTCTCAAGGTTTTGCCGGCGCGGTAGCCGGTACTGACTTCTGCGCAAGCCACCAAGCGTGAACCCGCGCCACATCGCCCATGTATCCGTCGACGCCATAGGTCGTCGCGGCAAGCGTCATGTGCTCCTTTGCCTTGGCGTCGTCCGCCTGCGCTTCGTAGTACAGCGCGATGTACAGGTGCGCGTAAAACAACTGCGTCTTGAGCGCCCCCGGCGGCGGATCGCCGGCCTTGGCGGCGTCGATTACCTCCTGCACGGTCGCTTTGCCCGCGTAGAGCGCGTGCACCTTCATCAGCGGCACACGCGTGTCGGCCGAGATCGGGATGAACTGATTGCGCGCCTCGGCCGGCCCTTTCTCTTTTCCCAAGGACTTCGCCAGGCACAGGTAGTGCCAGGTGGCGTTTTCGACGTCTTCGGGGTTGACCGTGCGGTGCCGCTCGAACTGCTTGACGCCATCCTCCAACCGCCCCGCGTAGTACAGCGCCAATCCGCGTTGCCAGTTGTACGGGAGCGAGTCGGGAGCCAGTTCGACGACCTTGTCGAAGTCGCGGACCGAGTCGGCGATCCGCCCGAGCCGGAAGTTCGCCTCGCCCCGCGCCTGAAGCGCGTCGACATCCTTCGCGTCGCGGGCCAGCGCGGCCGTGCTCCGCTCGACGACCTTCACCAGCCGCTCGGTATGCTCGCGCGACTGCGGACCGGCGACGGCCGGCGCGCCGTCCGCCCCCGCCGCCGAGAACTCCATCCCGCAGGCACAAGGCAGACTGGTCAACAGGAACGCGAGAATCCGTTTGAGTGTCATCATGGGGTTGTACCTCCTGCCGGCCGATGCGCTGTTGCGATGCCCTGGATGCCTGATTCGACGAATAGATTGATGCGCGAATCGAATCTCCGGAAGTCCGATTTCAACACGAAGGCGCGAAGTCACGAAGGCCACGAAGAAACATCAGGAAACTCGGCCAGTCGTGGGAAGCAGCTTCGTTCTGCCTCTTCTTTGTGCCCTTCGTGACTTCGTGCCTTCGTGTTGAAACCGGACTCCCAGGGACGACACATCCTTCAGCATGGTGCCTCTTCTCCACAACGATCGCCGCCCTGTTCGGGTAACATGTTTCGACGACTCGACTTCACGAACCTTTTTGCTCTTGAACCAACCTCCGGAGACGCTCCCATGAATCATCCGTTCCGCCGTCCGCTCGGCCGTCAGTTGCGCCACTGGGTGCTCGCGCTGGCCGTTGCCTGCCCCGCCGCTTCGCTGCTCGCCCATGACGCGCCGTCGACCTCGGTCCGGCCGGTGTCGATGGAGCGTGTCTCCGAGGAGATGGCCAGCGCCGCCACCGCGTTCTGGAACAGCCTGACGCCCGAACAGCAGAAGAAGGCGATGTACGGCTTCGAGGACGACGAGCGTCTGAACTGGCACTTCATCCCCAAGGTCCGCAACGGCCTGCCGCTCCGCGAGATGACACCCGCCCAGCGCAGCCTGGCGATGGGCCTGCTCGCGACGGGCCTCAGCGGCCACGGCTTCACCAAGGTGCAGCAGATCATGAGCCTGGAGGCGATCCTCAAGGAGATCGAAGCCGGCCCGCCGAAGACCCCCGTCCGCGATCCCGAAGGCTACTTCGTCACGATCTTCGGAAAGCCCGAAGCCAAGGGCACATGGGGTTGGCGGTATGAAGGTCATCATCTCTCCGTCACGTTTACAATCGCCGGCGGCAAGATGGTCACCGGCCTGCCGATGTTCCTGGGCACCAACCCCGGCGAAGTCCGCGAAGGACCGCGCAAGGGTCTGAAGGTGCTCGCGACCGAGGAAGACGTCGGCCGAAAGCTCGTGCAGTCGCTCACAGACGACCAGAAGAAGAAGGCGATCGTCTCCGCCGAGGCACCCAAGGACATCATCACCGCCGCCGTCCGCAAGGTGGACATGAAGGCGGTCGTCGCCGGCAAGGACGGGCTGCCCGCCGCGGACATGACGCCCGAGCAGCGCGACCTGCTGCTCCAGATCATCGAAGAGTACGCCCGGCGGCATCGCGGCGAACTGGCCAGCGAAGAGCTGCGCAAGCTGCACGTCGCCGGCTTCGACAAGGTCAACTTCGCCTGGGCCGGCGGCACCGAGCCGAGCGTGGGCCATTATTACCGCGTCGTCGGCCCGACCTTCCTGATCGAGTACGACAACACCCAAAACAACGCCAACCACGTCCACAGCGTCTGGCGTGACCCCGCCAACGACTTCGGCGAGGACATGCTCAAGAAGCACTACGAGTCGGCGACGGACCACAAGAAGTAAACACCCCCCGACGGGGCGGGTGCAGTGACGAATGAAGGATGAAGAACGAAGAATGAAGCACGGAGAATGACCGGTCAGGATTGGCCTTCGACCGGTCAAAGGCGAAGCCTGGTCGATCGCGGGTAGTGGAACGGCGAGTGATGCTCCCCGTCTTTCCAACGCTCCTCGCCTTTCCCGTGTTTCGTTCCCCGTTCTTCATTCTTGATTCTTCATTTCCCGCCACACCCAACACGCGGCCGATTCGCCGAACGAACCCGAGAAGTCCGTCCAGACAGCTATCCGTGACACGGCTTTCCAATCCGTGCGAGCTGCGCCACACACCAATCCATATTCGTCCTCCACCTCCATCTCGTTCTGCCGAACGAACCCAAGATCGCGACCAGATTCGCGTTCGACCGTCAGAACCCGGGGCTCCGCGCGTACGCTGCGCCCTCGGCTTGTTGGCCAAACGAACCCGAGATTGCCCGCGCGTCCCGAGCCGGTCGACGAGTAAAGTCGCTTCATCGCCGACTTGGACCGGCCTCCAAACCAGAACACCCGGCGCGATCGAGTCCGATCACCCGAGCCAGTGCCAACTTGCCTTGTCTCGCCGGGCGTCCATGCCAGAACACGCCGCGCCCCACCCGGCGGACCACACCCGCCGGGAGTGCCAAGAGCGCGACCGTCTCCGGGTTAATGGAACCAGGGTGCGCCCGATATCTTGTACGGCATATGTTAAGTCAAGCCAGAAAAAATTCAAGTGCTGATGTCCGGGCAGATGTTGATTCGATCCAGTGCGACCGGAGCGCGGAAGAAATGCCGAGCTGGAGCTCGGCGTTCCCAGAACGCCGTCGCGCCGCGGTCGCGCGAGAGTTCTTAAAGCCCGCCATCGGTCTTCAGCAGCAACCACGACTTGGACGTCTTCACCTTCTGTCTGGCGCTGTTGTCCGCAAAGAACATGCAATGGCCGCACTTTGAACAGAGAACCACATCCATCGTCGCGTAGCGGAGAAAACCTCCGAGACCGCGAAGGAATGGCAGCCACTGATTGGTCGGTGTGCGGCGCGTATAGAGGTCAGTTGACTTGCAGTTGGGGCAGGCCGCGGGGAATCGAGGGTCCATGCAGGAATGCTAGGCGGTTACAAGCATAGGACGACTGCCGGCCCTACTCTACCAGCAGGAAGCGATCGCCGTAAACGGTCACGTCGATCGTGCCCGTCAGGCCGAGATTGTTCTGGTCGAGCAGAGTCGCGAACACCTGCACGCGATCGACCGAATCGGCCCAGGCTTTGGCGGTGGCGGGGTCGGTGGGGTGGGTCAGCGTTTGAATGCGGACGTCCAGGAAGGCACGCAACCAGGAGGTCTCGGGAACGCCGCTGGCGGGCGTGCCGCCGGCCTGGGTGTTGGCGCGGGTGATCATCGCGGGCAGCCCGTCGGGATCGTCGCCTTCGCCTTGCTGGATGATCGCATCGTAAAGCTGCGCCTTTGACAACGCGTAGGTCAGGCCGACCGTTTGGGCGCGCGTCATGGCGGGGGTGTAGTAATAGTCATCAACAACGGAATCCTGGACGCCCTGGAAGTCAGCGTCGAGGGCGCACTTGCGCCAGGCCTTCTTGATGCCGGCCAGACGGGCGGTCGAAGGGCTACCCCTTTCGGCAAGCCGCTCAAGCCGGTGCAGAAACCTGGCCAGACGGTTGTCGGGCTTCAGATCCGTGTACCGGCGGACCACCTCGTAGAAGTCGCCGGTGCCGGTGCAGAACCCGGCGCGTCCGGCCGTCAGGCCGCGACCGTCGTGCAGATTCTGGATGTAGCCGTATTGCAGGTCGGGCGTGCTGTTTTCGAACAGGCTCGTCAATTGCTCAGCGCGGCGTTTCTCGGCAGTCGCCAAACCGTATGCCGACACCTCAAGCGGTGCCGACGACAGGGACGTGAACCTACCCCCGATGTCGGCATTCGCGGCTTCCGCGATCGGCACTTGCGACATCAGTCGCCGGCTTTCGAGCAACTCGATGTGCATTGCCGGTTCCTTGACGAAACGGGCGACCCCTCATCGCAGCCATCTTTCGCCCCACGTTGAAGGCGTCGGCATGGATGGAGGGTCGCGTCGAAGAAGTACCCGGATGACGCAAGACTGAAATGCAACGGCGAATGAAGTCCGAAGAACCCAACAACCACGCACGGCGGGTCATTGCAGCATTCGAACTCCATTCGCCATCCTGATTCCGTCGTTCGACCGGTCCTCTTCTAGCACCCCAGGATCTTCATCACACGGCCTTCCTTGCCGGCGTCCATCGCGGTCAGGATGACGTCCAGCGAGCAGTAGCCTTCGCGGCCGTCGATGCTCGGCGGTGTGCTGGTGCGGATGCACTCGGTGAAGCTGTCGATCACGCCGCTGGGCACCTGGCGGGTGTTGGTGGCAATCTCGCCGACCTTGTGGAGTTCCTTTTCGCCGTTGCGGTAGTCGACAATCACACCGTAGGTCGGGTCGGTGCCGATGGACAGCACGCCCTTCTCGCAAAAGACGATAGTGTAGTTTTCTTCCGGGCCGTAGTTGGTCCAGGACAGGATCATCGAGCCGAGCACGCCCTTGTCGGTCTTGAGCTTGAGGAAGGCGTTGTCGTCGAGTTCGATGAGCTTGCCGGCGGCGTCGCGCTTGTCGAGGGTGGAGATGAACCCGCCGACTTCGACGAACTCCTGTCCGAGGAGCCAGCGGAGCAGGTCGGCTTTATGAACGCCGAGGTCGCCGGTCACGCCCATGAAGGCGGAGCCCTTCTGGAAGAACCAGCTCTTGCCGCCGTCGACGCTCCAGGATTCGGGGCCGGGGTGCTGGAAGGCGGTGCGGAAGGACAGGACCTTGCCGAGACGGCCGGAGTCGATGATTTCCTTGGCGCGCTTGTGGGCGGGGATCAGCCGCTGGTTGAGGGCGATCATCAGGTAGTTGCCCGACTTCTTCGCCGCCGCCATCATCGCCTTGGCGTCTTCGCGGGTGGTGGCCATCGGCTTCTCGCACAGGACGTGTTTGCCGGCTTCGAGTGCCTGGATGCTCTGGCTGGCGTGCATGCTGTTGGGGCCGGAGACGACGACGGCGTCGACGGTGGGGTCTTTCAGCATCTCGGCGTAGTCGGTGTAGCACTTGGCGACGCCGCCGTAGGCCTTGCTGATCTCGTCGATCCGCTGGGCATTGGGGTCGCAGAGGGCAACCAGCGTGCTGTTGGGGTTATGAACGCACTCGGGGATGTGGCGACGCTGAGCAATCGCGCCGCAACCGACGACGCCGTACCGAACCGACATGGGATCCTCCGCCTGGGGGTTAGCTGCAAGTTTGTGGAAAACGACCGGCGATGCAGGATCGTCGGGCGGCCGTTAGCTTCTGTGGTGTGGGGGAAAAGTCAAGATGTTGGATGACCGGCCTGAAGCCTGTCTCAAATGCATTTCATGGTGGCCCGGGCGCGCCGGCAGGTGCAACAATGCCGGGTACGGCGATGACGCCGACAGTAGGACCTCAACGACAAAGGAGCCCATTATGCTTCAGGTCAACGACGGACAGTGCGGCTTGTGTGCCCATTTCGGCGAACACCACCAGCAGGACAGCCAGCTTGTGCAGGTACGCACCCAGCAACAGGCGCCCGAGGACCTGCTCGAAGAGTGCGGCCACCCGAAACATGCGGCGCTGCACCTTCAGGTGACGGCGATCAGCGGTTGCGACGGTTTTGAGCCGGCGCAGGTGCAATAGACACAGGTGTGATAGACGCAGGTGCAATAGCAGTTTGCCCTGCCGATCCGATCCGTGCCAAAAACGTCAGCCGGGCGATTCTCTTTCCCGAGAGTCGCCCGGCTGTGTTTGTAGTTGATTCGACGTCCTGTCGGGAGAGAATAGAGGGTCGGGCAATGGCCGGGCAGCGGCTTTGCCATCCAAACGGCTGTCACCCTTCAGTGTCTGTCGATCCGGGCTTTGGGCCGGGCGCTGCGATGTGGCCGGGTGGAACCATGCTCCCGCGGAGACTTGCATGCAGTACTACTACGCCGACGGCGACGATCAAAAGGGCCCGGTCGATCTGAATGGGCTGCGGTCTGCCGGAATCAGCCGCCAGACGCTCGTCTGGCGTGAAGGGCTTGGCGAGTGGCAGCCGGCCGGGCAGGTCACGGAACTGGCGGCATTGTTTGCAGGTCCGCCGGAAGCGACTCCGTTCGTGCCGCCGGCGCCGCCGCAGCCGCTGGCGGGACCTGCCTACCCGCAGGCGGCGGCGTATCCCGCGCAGCCGACTCCTCCGCAGGCACAGGTGTATGGCGTTCCGGGCGGGTATCCGCCCGGGGCGTTTCCACCGGCGGGGCAGCCCCATAACCTCGCGTATGGCGGCTACCCCCAGCAGGCTGGATATCCCCAGGGCTATGTTGCCCCGTCATCGCAAGGCATGAGCATCGCAAGCCTGGTGCTTGGAATTCTGGCGATCCCCTCGACGTTTTGCTACGGATTCGGATTCCTGCTCGCATTGCTCGCGGTCATTTTTGGCCATATCGGACACTCACAGTCCAAGAAGCAGACCGGCCGGGCCAACGGAATGGCGGTCGCCGGGTTGGTCTGCGGCTACATCTCGCTCGCGGTGGTGGCGGCACTCTTCATCTTTCTTGTCGCGCTGGTGAACGCGGCGACTTACGGACGGTAGGCGATCGGCCGAGTTCGGCTTCCCACGCGTCCCCACGGGCTGCGGCGTACCGCAGCCCGTGGCACCAAAAACGCACGCAAGCTCCACCGGTTTGCGCTACACCCGGCGCGGTTCAGACGTTAGCACCAGACGCGGCGGCCTGCTCCTGTTATTCTCTCCCCGCTCATGAGTTCCCAGCCCCAAGAAGAAACCACCACCGCCGCGTCCGGCGTCGTCGCAGACGACCCTTCCGAAGTCCGCCGACGATACCTTGCCAGCGCCAAGAGTTTGGTCGTCAAGCTCGGTTCGCAGTTGCTGTCCGACAAGGAAGGCCGGCTCGATGCGGCGTTCCTGACCTCGGTCGCGACGCAGGTGGCCGAGCTGAAATCCCGCGGCGTGCAGGTGACGATCGTCTCGTCCGGGGCGATCGCCGCCGGCCTGCGCGAGCTGAACCTCCCCAAACGCCCCACCGACCTTGGCATGCTGCAGGCGGTCGCGGCGGTCGGGCAGCGGCGGCTCATGGACGGTTGGGCGGCGGCGTTCGCGCCCCACAAGCTGCCGGTCGCCCAGATTCTGCTCACCCGCGAAGACATCGACGAACGTTCCCGCTTCCTGAACCTGCGGAACACCGTGAACGCCATTCATGCGTTTAACGCCGTGCCCATCATCAACGAGAACGACACCATCAGCACCGACGAGCTGGTGAAGCTGACGTTCGGCGATAACGACATCCTGGCGGCGCTAGTCACCCACGCGCTGCGGGCTGACGTGCTCTGCCTGCTGTCGGTGGTGGACGGCGTGCTGGATGAGGCCGGTCAGCCCCGGCGGGTGATCGAAGAGGTCGCCGGCGCGCGGTCGCTCGTTCGCGTGGACAAGTCGTCGCTCGGCAAGGGGGGCATGAACTCCAAACTCAACGCCGCCCAGATGGTGACAGGATCGGGCGAGGCGATGGTGGTCGCCCACGGGCGGATGGAGAACATCCTGCCCCGGCTGCTGGCCGGCGAGATGGTGGGGACGCTGTTCGTCCCGGCGGCGAGGAAGCGCGCCGGCAAGAACCGCTGGATCGGTGCCGCCCGCCCTGCCGGGCTCATCCATGTGGATGACGGCGCGGCCAAGGCGGTCGGCGAAAAGAACCGCAGCCTGCTGCCGGCGGGCATCGCGAAGGTGGAAGGCACGTTCGGCCCCGGTGATGTCGTCGGGATTGTTGCCGCCGACGGCACCCTGATCGCCCGCGGGCTAACGAACTACGCGTCAGCCGACATCGAACGCATCAAGGGGATGAAGAGCCCGCAGGTGCGATCGCTGCTGGCCGAAGAGGCGTATGACGAGGTAATTCACCGGGATAACATGGTGCTCGAATGAAGGTAACCGTGAACGGCGACGCCCGAGACCTGCCCGACGGCGAGACCATTCGCGCGCTGATCGCGCGGTATCAGCTCGAAGCCGGCAAGGTGGCGGTCGAACTCAACCGCCGGCTGCTGAAGTCGGAGAAGTACGACCAGGCGCTCAAGGACGGCGACGAGGTGGAACTGGTGACGTTTGTAGGCGGTGGGTGAGCCGGGAAGGTTCCCATGGGAATGGACACGATCGAACTGGTGATGGAGATCGAAGACGCGTTCGGCATCTCGATCCCGGACGAGCACGCCGAGAAGCTGTGTACGATCGGCCAGACCGCGGTGTATGTGATCGAACGTCTGCGACAGATGTCGCCGGTGCCAGAAGCGTCGACTCCTGCCGCCCCACCATTTTGCGCGACGTCACGAGCGTTTTACCGGTTGCGCCGAGAACTGCGCTCGCGGTATGGCGTCCCACGAAGACTGGTCATGCCCAGCAGCAGGATCGGCGATCTGGTCAGGAAGCGGTCCGACCGCGAGCGATGGAACGACGTCGCGACCGCCTGCGGCTTCAGGGCCGAGCGCGAAGGAGTTTTCAGGCCGGCGTTCCCGCCTGAAGGCATGACCGTGCGCCGGCTCGTCTATTCGCGGCACGACCAGGGACTCGCAACCGGGTCTCTCTACCTGCCGGACGGCCAGGTCAACACGAGAGCCGTCTGGAAGCGCCTGCTGGACATCGTGGGCGAGCAGTTCGGGGTCAAGGTGTTGGAACTGAAGTGGGACACCGACTACATCAACGACCTCAACGCAGATTGAAGCGATGATGACCACGAGCGGACTTTTTATTCGCGATCTGGCGTCGGACGGCGACGTCGCTCTGGCGTTCGATCTTCTCCGTCAGTTGCGGCCACACCTGACTTCGCAGGAAGCATTCGCGGCGCTGGTCGCCGATCAGCGGGCCGGCGGGTATCGCCTGGTCGGCGGGTTCGTGGGTGAGAAACTGGTTGTCGTGGCGGGGTATCGAGTTTCGTCCACGCTGTTCCGCGGGCCGCACCTTTTCGTCGATGACCTCGTCACCGAACAGGCCGAACAAGGCAAAGGCTACGGGCAGGCGATGATCGACTGGCTGCGGGCAACGGCGCGGGAGGCAGGCTTGACGAAGGTCTGGCTCGACAGCCGGGATACGGCGGTGGGGTTTTACGAGCGGTGCGGATTCACGTTTTCGACATCGAAACCCTGCTTTATCGCCTCGGCGGATTGAAATCTGAGATCGGCACCGAGAATTGATGTTCGCCGATCGCCGCGATTCGAGGCCCGACGGGCCGAAGTTCTATAGCCCTTCGGGCCTTGCGGACACCATCCTCCGGGGCATCTCCCGATATCCAAGCTCTCAATTGGCCGCTTCGTCTTGCCGGCTTGTCGTGGTCTAATGTCATCTCCTATGACAGACCTCTTCCGTATCGGTTCCTTCGAAGTCACCAACCGCCTGTTTGTCGGCACGGGCAAATACGCGAACTACGAACTCATGCAGCAGGCGCTGGACGCCTCCGGCTGCCAGGTGGTGACGGTTGCCGTCCGCCGTGACCGGCTGATCGACGCCCAGGGCCGACGGCTGACGGATTTCCTGGACCTGAACCGCTACGTCATCCTGCCCAACACCGCCGGCTGCTTTACCGCCGAAGACGCGATCCGCGTTTCGCTGCTGGGTCGCGAACTGCTGGAAAAGGCCGGCAACAAGGGCGCGGGTTGGGTGAAGCTCGAAGTGCTCGGCGACAAGAAGACCTTGATGCCCGATCCGGTCGGCACGCTGGAGGCGACGCGTGAACTGGTGAAGGAGGGCTTTACCGTCCTGGCCTACAGCAGCGACGACCCGCGGGCGGCGGTCCGAATCAAGGAAGCCG
Source organism: Humisphaera borealis (assembly GCF_015169395.1). Lineage (GTDB taxonomy): Bacteria > Planctomycetota > Phycisphaerae > Tepidisphaerales > Tepidisphaeraceae > Humisphaera > Humisphaera borealis. The sequence continues at coordinate 4,273,929 of NZ_CP063458.1, read as the reverse complement.
GGGCGGCGTCGGTCATGCCGGCCGGTTCGCCCATTGGTTCGGGCCAAGGGGTGCTGAACCCGCTGAACATTTCGCTCTGCCTGGAACTGCTGAAGGAAGGCGACCCGACGTATCCGGTGATCGTCGATGCCGGCGTCGGCGCGGCGAGCGACGTCGCCGTCGCGATGGAACTCGGTGCCGACGGCGTCCTGCTGAACACTGCAATCGCCCACGCCAAAGACCCCGTGAAGATGGCCGCCGCCATGCGGCATGCTCTCGAAGCCGGCAGGCTCGGTTACCAGGCCGGGCGGATTCCGAAGAAGCGGTACGCGACCGCGTCGTCGCCGTTCGAAGGCGTCATCAGCTACATTCCGGGGGAATGAGCGGAACAGTGCCGAGTTGAACGTGCTGAGTGCCGGGTGCGGAGTATGAAACGCCGAGTTCCTCCTACTCAGCACTCAGCACTTTCATCTCAACACTGTCCATTTCATTCGTTTCGTGCCAACTTCCATCTTCAATCTTCCCCTCTCGCTTGCGGCCTCTTAAGATCGCGGGCATGAGCGAGAAGAACGATCCGGCCGGCGACGCTGCTTCGAAGGACGACACCGACTCGCCCCTGCCCGGCGAACACAACCCCTTTTCGATCTGGCCACCCCACACCGGGGGCGAGTTCGGAGCGCCGGCTTCGTTTCAGCGATCTGCAGATGCCGATCCTGCCTCTGCTCCTTCTACGCCCCCCGACTTGTTCGAAGACGTTGCCGCCGCCGAGAAGGCAACGCGGGCGGCCAATCCCCTGCCGCCGGAGGAGATCGACGTGGGTGTTGAAGAGCTTCAGGCGCGGCCGGCGGACATCGCGCCGCGCGAGCCGGAATCGCCAAAGACGATCGTCTCGCAGGTTGATCCGGCCTGGCCGACCTGGTCGGATGGCGGGTTGCCGCCGCTGATCATCTACGGGCCGACGTCCTTCCGCCGTACACCGCCAGAGGTTCCGCTGGAACAGCCGCCCCCCCTGCCGGCGAGCGAAGTTCCCGTCGCACCGGAACCGGTAATGCCCGCGGCGGCCGAACCGACGTCCGGGGGTTACGAAGAGTTTGCCGATGAACTTCCAGAGGCCGCGCCGCATATCGACGCGGCGGCCGCGAAGGCGTCATCCCCCGAGTTGGACGACATCTTCGATTCCATCGACGAGATCGCCGGCACCGCCGACCACGTCAGCCCTGCGGCGCACGCCGAGCCCCCTGCCCCTGCGATGTCCACGCCCGCGACGCTGATGTCCGAGATTCCGCCAGCGACGATGTCCGGCCCGGCGACAATGTCCGGCGCCTGGCCGCCGGTGGCAGCTGCCGCTGCGGCGTCGGCACCGGTCGAGCCTTTGTCGGCGGGACCGGCGACGATGTCGGGGCAGTGGCCGGCCGCACCGGCGACCGAGGAGCTCGCGGCGGCGCCCGCTGATTCGGGCGAGCCGGAGCTTCCCGACTTTGATGCAGAGCTGACGCCGATCGATGCCGAGTTGGCACCCCTCGATTTCGAGCCGAAGTCGGCCGAGGCCACCGAAGGCCTGCTGCCCGCCGACGCCGAGCCGGAGTTGGCGATCTCCGAGACGGCGCTTCGCGAAACCGGAGAAGCCGTTCCGGTCGCCCCGGTCATCACGACGGATGTCGAACCGACGGCGGTGGAGCTGGCGGCGCTGCCGGTCGAGCCGGTGGCGGCGATTCCGCTGGCCGCGGTCGCCGCGGGTGCGGGTGTTGCGGCCGGTCTTGCCGGTACCGGGCAGTCCCACAGCGCCGGGTCAGCCCATCCCTCCTCCAAGGGGCAGACCGCCGCCGAGTTCTTCGCCCACGCCCACGAAGACGTCGAACAGCGCAAGGGTATCCTGAGCCTCGGCCTGCTGACGAAACTCGCCGGGTTGTCGGGCCTCCTGACCTGCATCGCCGGCCTGGCCGTCATGCTGGTCGCCTGTGCGGGGATGGTCCCGCTGACGTTCGAAAGCGTGTCTTACCTGAGCTACGTGCTGCAGTGGGGCGCCATTTACCTGGGCGGCTTCGCCCTGCTGCTGGTGGCCGGGTCGTTCCTGTTCAAGAGCTGGCGTCCGTCGGCCGCGTGGGCGGTGGTGCTGGCGGCGATCATGGGCGGCGGATCTTACGCGCTGGCCCACTTCCAGACCAATGTCGCCGCGTTCGACCTGCTCAGCATCAGCCCCTGGCTCACCAAGATCGGACTGGGCGGGCTCGCCGTGGCAATCGTCGGCGGCTTTATCGAACACCGCCGGCTCCGGGAAGAAACGCACGTGCTGGCCGCACTGTTCGCCAATGTGCTGGCGTCGGTCGGCGGCGGGTTGCTCTGGTTCTTCTCGACGGGAGCTTCGCTGCTGGGGAAATGATTCGGTTCGGCTGGTGCGGTTCAGCGGTCGTACCGGAACCGCACCAGCCGGCTTCAAACGTCGAGATAGCCGTGCACCTGCGGTGCGACCGCTAACCGGAGTCATTGGGCTACGGCGTTCATGCCCAGCGCCGGGCCCAGCAGATCGCTCAGCTCGTCGAGCGTCCGCTTCGGATAGCCCCGAAACAGCAGGAACCGGGGACCGGTCCGCCGGCCGGAGGCGGCGGCAAGCCCGATCTCCAGTGCGCTGACCGACCGCCGTAACACGCGCGACCTGGCCGTGACGACGGAAATCCGGCGGATCAGCATCGCGTCCACCTCTTCCGGGGCAGATCGCGGCGAGGGGTACGCGAACTGAAACGTTCCGCCGATCACCGACAGCTTGGACGGCACCGACCAGCGCCGCAGCGCGGCCGCCAGTTCCATCGCCGCAAACCCCATGGCCACGATCGTTGGAATCAGAAGCAGCTTGCTGTACGGGATGGCGGCGGGACGAAATATCGCGCTATATGTAAACAGCCCCAGCGCCGTCCCCAGGAGCAGGAACAGTAACCCAAGCGGCGCGAGCGCGATCACCTGTTGTGCGGCCGGCGGCGGCCCCACCTCAATATAAAGCTCGCGCGATGACGGCGCGTGGACCCGTACCTGCCCCACACCCAGCGGCGTGTCGTACTGCAGCGCGGTCATCGGGCGGGGATGAAACTTTCGGGGCGTTTCGGGCATCCGAGGATGGGATTATCACAACTTCCCGCCGCAGGCGAACCGTCCGATAGCTTTCAAAACACCCGGCCGTTGCTGTTCGCTCGCGACGCCTTCGACCGATACACTTGAGTGTCCATGCCCTCGTCGAAAAAACCTACCGCTTCTGAAGATGCCGCGTTCACCGTTCACACGGAAGGGCAACTGCTCCCGTGGGTCAACCGCGAATGGTTGCTGACCAATGGAATCGGCGGATACGCCGGCTCATCCGTCATTGGCTGCAACACCCGGCGGTATCACGCCCTGCTGTGTGCCGCCACGCTGCCGCCGGTGGGTCGCGTTCTCGCCCTGAGCCGTATCGCCGAAAGCGTGTACCTCGATCACGACCATTCGGTCCGCATCGAGCTGGCGGTCAATCACTTCCGCGAAACGATGCACCCGCGCGGCGAGCACTACCTGCGCTCGTTTTCCCTCTGGCAGACCGCGACGTGGGAGTACGACGTCGAGGGCGTGCAGATCACCAAGGAACTGCTGCTGTGCTGGAAGCGGAACATCGTCGGCATTCGCTACACGATCGACCCGAAACGCTCCCGGCATGTCCGCATGGAGCTGGCGCCCTTTACGCCGCTCCGCGATTTCCACGGCTCCCGCCATCGCAACGGCGTCAACTTCCAGACGACGGTCGGCGGGGCCGACGGCAAACCGCGCGTGGGTGTCTCCGATGCCGGCGGGTCGGTGTCGCTGGTGTCCGACGCCGGTGCGTTCGAAGAGTATCACGACTGGTGGTATGGCCACGTCTTCCCGATCGAATCGGATCGCGGGCTCGACGACAACGAAGACCTTTTCACACCCGGCCGGTTCGTCATCGAAGGTGACGGCAAGCAGCAGATCACGCTCTGGGCATCGACAACACCGATCGACGTGCCCGACTGGGACGCCGAGAAGGCGCTGCTTGCCCGGTCTCGTGGCGACTGGTCGATTCCCGGGCAGGTGACGACAAAGACCGTCCGGCGGCTCGTGCGCGGTGCGGATGATTTTGTCGTCGCCCGCAAGGGCCCCGACGGGGCCGAAGGCACGACCATCATCGCCGGTTATCCGTGGTTCGCCGACTGGGGTCGCGACACGTTTATCTCGTTGCCGGGATTGCTTTTGACGACGGGGCGATTCGAGCAGGCCAGGCAGGTGCTGACGACCTTCGGGCAATATGTCCAGGGCGGGATGGTGCCCAATCGTTTCGACGATTACACCAACGAGCCCAGCTACAATACGGTCGACGCCAGCCTCTGGTACATCCACGCGGCGTTCGAGTACGCACGGCTCAGTGGCGATAAAAAGACGCTGGAAGAGGTTCTTAAGCCTGCCTGCCGAAAGATCATCGACGGTTATCGCGACGGTACCCGATACAACATCCACGCCGATACCGACGGCCTGATCGTGCAGGGCGACGCCAGCACGCAACTGACCTGGATGGACGCCAAGTGCGGCGACAAGGCATTTACGCCCCGGCAGGGCAAGCCGGTCGAGATCAACGCGCTCTGGTATCACGCGCTGGTGCTGATGGGCGAAACCGCGATGGCGGCAAAGGTCGCCGAAAGCTTCAGGAACACATTCTGGGTCAGCGAGTCCCGCGGGCTGGCCGACGGCGTCAACAACGGTCAGCAGGACAAGCTGATCCGTCCGAACCAGATCTTCGCCGTCAGTTTGCCCAACAGTCCGCTAAACGACGAGCAGCAGAAGACGGTCGTTGAGGTTGTTCGCAAAGAACTGCTGACACCCGTCGGGCTTCGAACGCTCGCCCGTGGCGAGCCGGGTTATCGCGACTGGTACAGCGGCCCGCAGTACCTGCGGGACGAGGCGTATCACAATGGCACGATCTGGCCGTGGCCGATCGGAGCGTTCCTGTCGGCGTACCTGAAGGTGCACAAGAACACGGAAGACGCCAAGGAACAGTGCCGCACCTGGCTTCAGCCGCTGGTCGACCATCTGGAAGAGAACTGCCTCGGGCAAATCGCCGAGATCTTCGAGGCCGCCGAGCCGCACCGGCCTGTGGGCTGTTGTGCCCAGGCGTGGAGCGTCGCAGAAGTGCTTCGGCTGGCGGTCGAGCTGGACATGTGATGCGGCGGGAAACTCGCGGCGTGGTGCCATCGGTCGGCCTTTCCGGCAGGCCGGTGTGCTGTATTGGCGTCCATGGCGTGGGGCATCGTTTACACCGCAATGCAATGATGCTGAAACGTCGAACAGACTCGCTTGTGACCTTGGCAATCGCCATCGCCACGCTCGGCGCGTACGTCATGCCGGTATTCGGCCAGCAGGTCGAGTTGTCGCTGCCGCTGGAAGGCTACTGCCGGCTTGGCAAAGCGACGGCGATTCACATCAGTGCCGAGGGTCTCGCGGCTTCACGGCTGCTGCTGAACGGCGAAGGCCTGGTGCCTGTGCAGGTGCCGGCGACAGCGGGTCGCGTCGAAGCGACCGTACCCGTCATGACGCAGGGCCTGCCGCCGGATCGCCTCACCTGGACAGCCGGCCGGCAGACCGGCTCAACGGCAATCACCGTGAGGTCTCTGCGCACCGACGAACGGCTGGTCGCCGTCGCCGGCGACAGCGCCGACGCCAAGGCATTCGCCGCGAGCCTTTTTTCCGACAAGAAACCGGTACTGGTGACCATCGACACCAACCGTCCCCGGTTGCTGTGGCCGCCGCAGGCGTATGACGCGGCCGACGCAGTGCTGCTCGATCAGACATCCGCGGCGCGGGTGGACGAAGCCCAGTTGCGCGTACTGCTCGCCGCCGGAACGACCGTGGCCATCCGCTCTTCGGCCAAGCCGCTGGGCCAATGGCCCTGGCAACAACAGGGAGGCTGGTGGGTTCTGCGGCATGCCCCGGTCGGCCCGTACGGCGGCGTGAATGTAGATGCCTACGACCCCACCTACGCCTGGGACCGCTCCTGGCCGAAATCCGATCGTCGAACCATCCTGCTGGTCTGCTTGCTGACGTCGCTGGTCGTCGCCGGAGCTTCGCTCTGGCGGGGCAAAGGCGGGTTCATCGCGGCGACGGTGGTCTGCGTCTGCGGTGTCGCCGGGGCGGCGTTTTATGTGATGTCGCTCCGGCCGGCGGTGTTTGCCGGCGGCGACGTCGTGATCTGGAACGGCTCGCTCAGCCAGCGCGACCGATGGACCTATGTCTCGGCTTTCCGCGAAGCGCACCTCTCCGTCGAAGCCGCCGACCGCATGCGGCCGGTCCTCGGAAGCCGCGGGCAGTTGGCAACGCTTGGACTGACCCTCACCTGCGACGCGACAGGCAATCCCGACCGTTACGAGTTCAACCTGGGCACCAGGAACACGATCGCGTTCGTCAGTCGGTCGGTCAGCCCCAGCCCGCCGTCGGATACCCAAACCCGCGCCGAAGTGCGAATCGATCTGATCGCCGACAAGCTCTACCCCGGCAAGGTGGCCGACCAGACAGCGACGGTCCCGGCGGATGTCGCCGGCGAGTGGTGGGGTGCGGTCGTGATGCGGCCTTAGAGTCCCTTCCCTCGCACGACAGTTCACGGGCAATCGCACGTGCCCATGTCGCTCCTTATTCACGCCCACAGACTTCAGTACAGATAGTCGACGCCACAGGATTGGTCCGGCCGCCTTTGCCCCGTTACACTTTTGAGCGTAGTTCCGCCTTTTCTCTTCGCCGGAGTTTGCTTTGCCCAGCAGTCCTGTCCTGGCCGTCGTCAGCGTTTTAGGAAAAGACCAGAAAGGTGTCGTTGCGCAGTTCGCGACCTTCCTGGCCGAACGCGGCGTCAACATCGAAGACATCGAGCAGCACGTCGTCCGCGGCTTCTTCCTGATGGACATGCTGGTCGACCTCAAGGACGTCACGGTCGATCTGTCTGAACTGATCACCGGTTTGCTGGAACTGGGCGGCAAGATCGACATGGAGGTGCGCGTTCACCTCCACAGCCAGCGACGCAGGAAACGCGTCGCGCTTCTGGCGAGCAAAGAGCCGCACTGCCTCGAGCACCTCGCGAAGCAATTCGCCGATGGCAAACTGCACGGCGACGTTGCCTGTGTGCTGGCCAACCATCCCGACCTGGAACCGCTGGCCAACAAGTACGGACTGCCATTCGCCTGGCATTCGCACGGCGACCTCGATCAGCACTTCCATTGGCTGGCCGAGCAGTTGAAGAAGTGTTCGGCGGATCTGGTTGTGCTGGCGCGGTACATGCGCATCCTGCCCGCGCAACTGGTCAAGTCGTATCGCCACAAGATCATCAATATCCATCCGTCGCTACTGCCATACTTCCCCGGTGCGGCGCCTTACAAGCAGGCTTTTGAGAGCGGCGTACGGGTACACGGTTGCACGGCGCATTTCGTCACCGAGCAGCTCGACGAAGGACCGGTCATTCTGCAGGATGTTTTCCACATCAACGTCGGCAACGACACCCTGGAAGACGTAAAGCTTAAGGGCCTGAACCTTGAGGCACAGGTCCTCGGCCGCGCCGTGCAGCTTTACCTGGACGAAGAACTGGTCGTGGTCGAAGGAAAAGTCATCTTCAAGCCGGGTATCGCCAGGTTCTTCGATCGCAACCGGCGCGGGGCGTAAAATAGTAAGCCGAAATGTGTTGTCCACGAATGAACACGAATGGGCACGAATCAAGATAAGGTCGATGGCGGCAATAAGAGCCGTCAACGAAAGGTTCCAATCTACGATTGATTCTCTTCTCATTCGTGCCTGTTCGTGTTCATTCGTGGACAAGCTTCTCCTTAGCGTTCCTTCGTGCTCCTTCGTGGACCCGATGCATGGGCCTTTTTGATCCCAACCGCGATTCGTTCCACGTCGGGCCGGCGTATCAGACGCTGATGCGCGAACTGGGTCTCGACGCGCGAGGCGTGTTCGACGACCGGCGCATCTTGCCGTGGCGCAAGTTGCCGGATCGGGAGAACTGCACGCTCGACGAGTACATCGACGGCACGAAAGTGCGTCTACACGTCAAGCGATATCCGCGATCCGCCAGCCCGACGACCGCCGACCTGGAGCAGGCCGGCTATCAGTTGTTGGTCGATGCCGGCATTCCTGCCGCTCCGCTGGTGGCGTGGGGCGTGTTGACCGACGGGCGGAGCTTTACAATCTGGCAGGATCTCACCGGCTTTACCCCCGGCGACAAGCTGGTGGAGCAGGGAACGGCTTTTGAAAGCGTCGTCGCGCCGACCGCCGAACTGGCCGCGAAGCTGCACACGGCCGGTCTGCATCACCGTGATCTGTACCTGTGCCATTTCATGATCGATCCCGCGTTGCTGGCCGCGGCGGGACACGTGCCGGCCGTGCAGTTGATCGATACCGCCCGCGTCCGCCGTCTTCCCGGCTGGCCTCTGCGGCGGCGATGGATCGTGAAGGACCTCAGCCAGTTCTGGTACAGCACGACAAAGCTCTCGGTAACGGACGACCAGCGCGACCGCTGGCTGGCGATCTACGCCAAAGAGCGAGCCGTTCGGCCGGGATCGCTACGGGGATCGATCGTACGTAAAGCCCGTGCCATCCGCCGGCACGATGCGAGCCTGAATGCCAGTCAGCCTTCGCGTAACGTATCCATCCCGACGTGACAGTTGAGGGCCCTACCCAGTGAACATTGCCCTCGTCATTCTTCACGCCGACCCCGCCAAGGGCGGGGCCGAAACGTACACCGTTGATCTGGCCAAAGCGTTGGCCGATCGGGGCCACGCCATTTCGATGCTGGCTTCGACCTTCAGCGACGCGGTGGACGCGCGCATCGAGCGCGTGGAGATACAGCAGACCGGGGCGACGCGGACTGCCCGGTACGTGAGCTTCCTGGACAACCTTGATCGCCACCTTGAAACGCGGCGCTACGACATCGTCCATGCGATGCTCCCGGTACGGCGGTGCGACCTGTACCACCCGCACGCCGGCGTTGCGATCGAAGCCGTTGCCAGCGGGCATCTCAAACACGACTCGGCGATGAAGCAATTCGCGGCGAAATGGGCGAACCGGCTGAACCGCAAGCGGCAGAGGTTTGCGACCATCGAGAAAACGTTGCTTACACCCGCGGCCGGCCACAGCGTACCGGTCGTGCTTTGCCTTTCGGACTACATTCAGTCCGCGGTTCGGCGGCACTATCCGTTGCCCGCCGACCGATTTGCGACGCTCGTTAATGCCGTTGATCTGGCGAAGTTCAATCCTGCCGCGGAGGTCGAGCGGGGACGGGCGACGAGGCAATCGCTCGGTATCAGCCCGGACAAGGTGGTCGGATTGATCGTCGCGCAGGACTTTGCCCGCAAGGGACTTCGCGAGGCGATCTTGGCCTGGAAGCAGGCTGCCGACCCGAGGCTGGTTCTGCTGGTCGTCGGCAAGGATGACTTTGCCCCGTACGCAGGGCTCGCGGCGGGCGCCGTCCGACCGGAGAACCTTGTCTATGCCGGGGCAACGCGCGATGTCCGCCCGTTCTATGCCACCGCCGATTTCTTCGTACTGCCGACGCGGCACGACCCCTGCAGCCTGGTGGTCCTCGAGGCGCTAGCCATGGGCCTGCCGGTGATCAGCACCCGTTTCAACGGTGCCTGCCAGGTAATGACGGAGGGAACACACGGCCGGATTCTCAACGATCCGGCGGATGTCCCCACGTTGGCCGGTGCGATGTCAGAAATGCTCGACAACGCCAAACGCCACGCGATGCGCGACGCCTGTCTCAACCTTCGCCCAAGTCTGTCTTATGAAACGCACCTCGATCGGCTTTGCGCAATCTACGAAAGTGTTCCCGCCGATTAGCAACCAGATCGATGGTCCGAGCGGCCCGGGAGTAGCCTCAGATTCCGTCGGATACGTTGTTCTGCGCGAGCGTATCCGTCTGATCCGGAAGTGTAATGGTGAAGGTCGTGCCCCTGCCTGGCTCGGTCTGTACGCCGATCGTTCCGCCATGCATGTGAACCAGGCTCTTGACGATCGCCAGCCCCAGACCCAAACCCCGTCGGCCGTGTTCGTAGGTGCCGCTACAGTGACGGCTGACGTCAAAGCCGGTGAAGAACGGCTGGAACAGCTTCTGACAGGTGTCGGCGTCCATTCCTTCGCCGGTATCAGACACGCGAATGATCACACCGCCCTGCGGCTGACGAACCGCCGCGATTGCGATGCGTCCGCCATCCGGCGTGAACTTGATCGCGTTGAGCAGCAGATGGTTCATGCAATCGCGAATGCTGCTGGCTTCAATGTTCAATGATCCCAGATCCATCGGCACTTCCACCGCCAGGTGCTGATGCCGCAACTCGATGAACGGCCTGACGTCGTCGGCGGCATCGCGCAGGAGGGGTGCGATATCCGTGGGCGTTCGCTTCAGAACCCGCTCGAATCGGTTGGCGACCAGCATGGAGACGATCTGGTCCACCAGGTGCTGAAGGCGTTTGCTTGCGCGATCTATGCGCTCAAGGTAATTCTTGAGCGTGTCGCTCTCGTTAGGCACCTGCGTCGCGAGCCGGACCATGCCCTGAAGGATCGTCAGCGGCGTGCGAAGCTCGTGGCTCGCGACCTGGATGAACGCATGCTTCAGCTCGTTGGCATGCGCCAGGTCTGCGTTGGCCTTCTCCAACTCGGCGTTCTTGGTCTTCAGCGTGCCGAGCAGTTCGTTGCGCTCGTGAATCAGATCGAACCGCTCGCAGGCGGCGCGAATAACCGTGCCGAGCTCGTCCGGGTCCCAAGGCTTGGTGATGTAACGCCAGACGTGCCCCTGATTGATCGCGTCAACGACGGATCGCAGGTCGGCATAGCCGGTGAACAGCAGGCGGACGATTTCAGGGTAGTTCTTCTCGACCCTTCCCAAGAACTGAACGCCGGTCATGTCCGGCATCCGCTGGTCGGTCATCACGACGTGAACCGTCTCACGCTGAAGGAGGTCCAACGCCTCGACCGCGCTGGTGGCGGTAAGCACTTTAAAGTCCAGCCGGAACAGATCTTTCACGCTCTTGACCACGTCCGGCTCGTCATCAACGACAAGCAGGCAGTGCCGTAGGCGGGAAGGCTTGCGGGCCGCGGTGGGAATGTCCGTTGCAGTCAACGTCATCTTGAACGTCGTCGGGAGTGGCTCGTTCCTCGGTACCAACACATCATACGCTCGCCGCTCCCGCGTGGTTTCGGCGGCCAGCCCACCCCGACCGGACTCAGATATTATCACCCGTTCGGGGGCGATCCGCCAACTCAAGGCCCGATAAGTGACGGATTCACTTCAACCCATAAGTTTGATTTAACCCGTCTCGTTGCTCGCTCTGGTGTTCGAACGCGCCTTGAATCCTTTCATCTCTCAAACGAAAGGAATCACCATGACGCGAAGCATATTTGATCCGACCGGCCCGAACACCGAGCGGAGCGGCAACCAGTTTACGGGTGCCGACGCCAACAGCCGGTCGCACATGCCCGAATCGGCGGTGGACGGTGTGGTCAACGCGCCCGGCGATCTCGACGATGACAATATCAGTCTCGAGCCTGATTCGCCTCCCGTGGCCGCGGACACGGACAAAGACGCCCGGTGAACCGCCGGTGGCCTGATGGCGCTGCGGGCGCGCGTCGCCAGGCGTCACCCGCAGGCCGCACCGGGTAATGGAACGGCGGCGAGTATTTGGTATAACAAACAGCGTCCTGTGATTGCACGCACAGCTGCATCGCCGGCCACCGCCGCCTTAGCTCAGTTGGTAGAGCACCGGTTTTGTAAACCGGCGGTCCCGAGTTCGAGTCTCGGAGGCGGCTTTCACACCTTCGTCCCCCCGCCTCCGGCACTTCATCCTTCTGCGACTTCGATCACCGGCCGACAGAACGCGCCGGTGTGACCCTTCAGGTTGATCGGCAGGGTCCAGAACTTCACCGGCATTACGAGCGACCAGACCTCCGGCGGAAAGCCGAGCTCTTCGACGATCCAGACGCCGTTGCCGAGCAGGATTTCGTGAGTGACCGGATTGTCGGGGCCATACCCGCCGATCGAATAGTGATCGATCCCCACGCCGCGGGCCTTCTTCTCGACGAGCCAGCGTGCACCCGAGGGATCGATGAACGGGGAGTGGTATTTCCACTCATCGGTCATAGCCCGCCGCTCGCCCCAGCCGGTGGCCAGCAGCACAATCGCGTCCGGCGGAAGGTTCGGCAGCTTCGACTGCAGAAGATCATCCCCGATCGCCCGGTCGGCCGCGCTGTCGCGGAGATCGACGAGCCACGCCTTGCCCACCCACGTCTCCAGCGGCATCTGGTCCAGGCTCTTGCCGCCGGCAATCTTGTGCAGCGGCGCATCCACATGGCTGCCGGTGTGATTGGACAGCGTCAGCAGCTCGCAGAGCCATCCGTCCTTCTCGTGGGTGGCAATGTACTCCGACTTCACCGGCGGATGGGCCGGGCAGTTGGGGGCGTGGTGGTAGAGCGGCTGGGAGAGGTCGATGAGGCGCATGCGGTTTCCGTCGTTTTATCTTAGAATCGTCGTTCTCGAAAGCAGGAGTACACCCCAGGAGTCGCCCATGGCCAAAATCTGCATCCTCGTCGAAAAGATTTACGAAGACCTCGAACTCCAATACCCCCGCCTCCGCCTGAAGGAAGCCGGGCACACCGTTGACGTCGTCGGCCCCAAAGCCGGCGAAACCTACATCGGCAAGCACGGCTACCCGCAGAAAGCCGAGAAGGCCGCCGCGGACGTCAAGGCGTCGGACTACGCGTTGATCGTTATCCCCGGCGGAACCTCGCCCGACCACATGCGGCGCAGCGGCGACATGGTCAAGCTCGTCCGCGATGCCGCGGCAAAGGGCATTCCGATGGCCGCGATCTGCCACGGGCCCTGGATGCTCTGCTCGACCGATGCCCTTAAAGGCCGTCGGTGCACGAGCTACATGAGCATCGTTCACGACGTCGTCAACGCCGGCGGCAAGTGGGTGGACGAAGAGTGCGTCGTCGACGGGCCGATCATCACCGCCCGGACGCCTGACGATCTGCCGGCGTTCAGCAACGCGATCCTGGAACTGGTGAGCACGGGCAAAGCCACCGGCGTCAAAGGCAAGCCGATTGCGCCGACGTGGGTGATCGAAACACTCACGAAAGAACAACTCGGCTGATACACTGCGCTGGCGCGGCGGGACCAATGTCCGGGACATCCCTCGCGTGTCGGTTCCTGCAGCGATCAGTCGATGGCATCTTCCCCCAACATGCTGATGCGCCGTGCCGCGCGGCACCATCTCGCGGGAGAACTGCGCGAAGCGGCTTCGCTTTACCGCAAGATCCTCCAGGACGATCCGCAGCACTCGGGCGCACTGCACGCCTTGGGCGTGATGGCCCACCAAACCGGCCGCGGCGACGCCGCCGAGAAACTTCTGCTCCGTGCGGTCGCGACCAATCCCGCGTTCGCCGCGGCCCATGACGACCTTGGCGCCCTTTGGCTCCTGCAAGGCAAAACCGACCAGGCCGCCGCCGCTTTCAGCGAAGCGATCCGGGTCGAACCTCGCTATGCGCTGGCTCATGCACACCTGGGAGCCGCCCTCTCGACCCTCGGCCGGCACGACGAGGCGGCCGTCGCCTATCAGCGGGCAGTCGATGCGGCGGTGAAGTCGGTCCGGCGGTTTAAAGGCGTGGGCATCGACGTTTCGTCCGTCACGGAGAATCTCCGTTCTCCTTCCGACGCCGACGGCCAGGTTACGGCCCGGGGGTTGTCGCTTCAGACGCCGGCTTCCGTCGGCGGTACGTACGGACAGTACTTGTCGCCGGGCGAGCAGGACACCGCCTCCGTCACCCCGCTTTCAGCCGGTAGCGAATCGCCCGCAGGGCCACCGGATGACGACGAGGACGACGAAGGTGTCGTCGGGCTCACGCTCGTGTCCGGGGCTCAAGCCGAAACCCGGCCAATGGCCCCGCTGGCTGCCCGGGCAGAAGAACTGGGCCTGGTCTACGCGTCGATGGCGGGTGTCGCGGTCAGCGCTTCATCGGCGTACCCGCGGGCCATTCCCGACCAGCCCTTCGGCCCGCACGACGCCGACGCCGCGGATCAAGTTTGGTCAACATTTGCCGTCACCGAAGAGCCTTGGCTCGGACTGTCGAGCAGCGATGCCTGGGGTCTTGAACCGGCGGCGGTGGCGGCCTGGGCGATCGCCGGGGGCGACGAAGCACACCCGACGAACATTGATCCCGGCCCCATCCCGGAGCTTCCGGCAGACCCGCCGGGCCTGCCATCGCTGACTCCCAACGACGAGTCGGAGCTGTCCTTGCTCTACAGCACCAACTGGCTCAGGGAGCCCGAGCAGGACCTGCCGGTGATCGAGGCCGAGGTCGGCGATCCACGATTCGACGCGCCCCAGGCGATGGCGGGCGGAATGTCGACTTTCAGTTCCGCCGTCAATCGCCCAGTACCACACTCCGCAGCCCCGCAATCCACGCCGGCCTGGTCAGGCTTCGATACCGGCCGAGAATCCAACGGCTACACGGTGGTCGTACAGAGCACGGTTCCCGCGTCTCCGCCCGAACCAACACTGTTTGACATCGCCATCGAGCCGCCCCGGACAGACGATCGCTCCACCTTATCGTCCGGCGAAACGCCGGCGGCTGTTACGACCCTTAGCGAAACCGCCGCCCCGCCGACACCGACGGCTTCGGCCACGACCATCGACCCGGCAACCACCGTCGTTTCGACCACCGGTGTCGTGATTTCGCCGTCAGAGATTATCGACGTCGGCTCCCCGACACGGCTTCGGGTTGAAGAACCGGCAGCGGCCTTCCTCGACGTAGATGACGTCGCCGAGACGGAACAGGGGGACACGGAGGCCGAGGGAATTGACCCCGCGGACGACGCGGAAGAGCCCGCGCCCGACGGCGTCGTCAAGCCGCCGGCCGTTTCTCGCGTGCGGCTGCCCGAGTCGGCGTCTCGGATGGAAGACGATCCCGTGCTGGCGCCACGCCTGCTCGCCAAGGAGCTGCGCCGCGCCCGCCGAAAGCCTGTCGCGGGGGCGAGGCAGGCCGCCGAACTCCACAAGCAGGGGGCATCCCACCTGCGGCAGCGGCGGGTCGAAGAGGCGATCGCCGCGCTCGAGCGACTCGTCGAACTGCAGCCCACCAGTGCCAAGGCGCACCGAGATTTGGGTGCGGCATACATCCGTGCCGATCGTTTCGACGATGCGGTCGTGTCGCTCCAGCGCGCCTTGGAACTTCGGCCCCGCTTCGCCGACGCCTTCGCCAGCCTCGGCGACGCCTTCCACCTGCAGGGCCGCGTGGAAGAGGCGATCAACTGCTACCGCCAGACCCTTGCGCTGCGACCGTCGGCGACCTCGGCCCACAGCAACCTGCTGTTGAACCTCAACTACCAGCGGAAGAACGACGCACAGACGCTTTTCGCCGAGCACTTGAAGTGGGCCAAGGCGCACGCGTCGCCGCTGACCGCGGAGATCCTGCGGCACGAGAACAGCCCCTCGGCCGAACGGCAGATACGCGTCGGATACGTCTCCGGCGATTTTCGGCGACATGCGGTGGGGTCGTTTATCGAGCCCATCCTCGCCAATCGCGACCCGGCCGCGTTTCACATCATCTGCTACAGCGACGTCCTTCGACCCGACGACGCGACCGAACGCCTCTCCGCGATGGCCGACGGATGGCGCGATATCCGCGGCCTGACCGACATCGACGTCTGCGACATGATCCGCCACGACCAGATCGACATCCTGGTGGATCTGGCCGGGCATACGGCTTCGAACCGGCTGTGTGTTTTCGCCCGCAAGCCGGCCCCGGTTCAGATCACCTATCTCGGCTATCCGAACACCACCGGCCTTGGGACCATGGACTATCGGCTGACCGATACCTGGGCCGATCCGCTCGGTCAGACCGAGCAGTTCCACACCGAGCAGCTTTATCGGCTGCCGCGTGGCTTCCTGTGCTACCAGGGGCCGGCCGACGCGCCAGTGCCCTCCGCGCCGCCGATCGTAAAGAACGGTTTCGTCACCTTCGGGTGCTTCAACATCCTGGCGAAGCTGACGCCCGAAACGCTCGGGCTGTGGGCCAAGATCATGACCGTTCTGCCCAACAGCCGAATGGTGCTGAAAGACCGTCTGGGCACCTTCGCCAATCCGGCCCGCCGGCGTTACGTGCAGGACATTTTCGCCTACCACCGCATCGCCGCCGATCGGCTGGAGTTGCTCAGCAAGGATTCCGACCGGCAGAAGCACATGGAGTCGTATTCGAAGGTCGATGTCATGCTCGACCCGTTCCCCTACAACGGGACGACGACGACCTGCGAGGCGCTGTGGATGGGCGTGCCGGTGATCACGCTGGCGGGCACCCGCCATGCCAGCCGGGTGGGCGTCAGCATCCTGAAGTCGGCGGGTCTGCCGGAGTTTGTGTCGCCGAACATCGAGGGGTATGCGCGGTCGGCCGTGCTGCTGGCCCGTGACGTCAATCGCCTGGTGCTGCTCCGCCGCACGCTACGGCAGAAGATCACGGCGTCATCCCTTTGCGACGCGGGCAAGTTCACGAAATACCTTGGCGCTGCCTATCGTGAAATGTGGACCTACTGGTGCCAGACACGCGGGGCACCGATGCTGCCGCCTTCTGATCGGCTTTCGCTGGAGGGGTAGGTCTCTCGTCCGCTGGCGCCCGGATAACAGTCACACGGCTTAACGCGAATCACGGAATGATCGGCGCGCCGGTCGTCTCAAAGATCGTGCTCAGCGCCGGCGGACGGTTCATGCGGTCGTAAAGCCTCGTCTCCCAGATCCCGTTCTTCCTGAAACTCACGATCACCATGTTCTCCAACCGGGGCTGCTGACTCGGCGGCAGGTTCGCGGCGGCGATCAGGATCTCGCTGACCCGCTCGCTCGACAGCTGCGTCGGTTGCGGCGGGCCGGAATACTCGGCGTTGTGCACGTACTGATACTTCGAGCACTTGCCGGCGGGCGTCACGCTCATGAACCGGGCCACGCGGGGGTCGCCGTCAAGGAACCAGGTCGTCAGCAGAATGCGTTCGTAGCGAGAATCGGTGCCGGCTTCGACATGCGTGTCGATGATCCGGTCCAGGGCCTCGGACCGCGGGTAGCTCGCAAACTGCGATGGGACCGCCTGCTGCTTGCTCCCGCCGCCGCACGCGATGACGATCGCCAGGCCGGCGACGGCGGCAACGGACCACAGAACCTTTTGCACCGGCGACACCCAGGACTGGTTCGAAGTCATCATCGCTTCTGGTTTTAACAGGCTCCGGTCCGAACGCCTACCCCCCCAATGCACCGCCGCGGACGCCGACAGCCGGGGATGTCCGCGAACCGGCGGGGCCGTGCCGTCCCCCATTCGGTCGAGCCCGCTTGCTGGCCCTGCTAACCATCGGTTTGGAAACGTGTCTTTTGGGTTGGACCCGACAGAATTGCCGGTGTTTACGTCATCAAGCGTGCCCCATTGCCGTATGATAAAGCAGTGGGCTGGGGCGACCGACGTGGTGTGAAAGGAGATCTCCGATGCGAGTTCTGAAAATCGCCTGCCTGACGCTGCTTCTTATGGGACTCATGCCGAACGTCAGCGAGGCCCGCTCGCGATGGGGATTCTCGTTCGGGTATAGCTCCGGCGGCTACTGCGGCCCCGGCGGCGGCCTGTCGATCGGCTACGGGTATTCCGCCGGCTACCGGCCGAGCTTCGTCTACAACAACTATTCCCGGTCGTACTGCCCGCCGGTCTACTACGCCCCCCGGTACGAACCGCGGTGCGAGCCGGTGTTCTACGCCCCTTCGCGGCCGGTCTACTACAGCACCCCGCGGTTCTACGACAGCTGCGACTACGGCTACAGCTACGCCGCCCCGGTGTACTACAGCACTCCCCGCTTCGCGGACCGGACTTACGTCAGCGTAAGCTACTCGTCCGGGTATCGCGGCTACGACCGCGGCTACTCCTACGTCGACCGCAACTACAGCTATGCCGATCGCAATTACAACTACGTCGACCGGAACTACAGCTATGTAGATCGCGGTTACAGCTACGTCGATCGCGGCCAGGGCAATTCCCAGCCCGCAAAAAGCTACGGCTACAGCTCTTATTACCGTCGCTGAACGCCGGTGAACTTCCGAATCCGTCTTCCGCCGGATCGCCCCTGCCGGGGCGATCCGGTTCTTTTTGCGCCGCACGAACCGCCCGGGGTATCATGCTGCCATATGGGGAACCTCCGCACATTCATCTGGCCGAACTGGCAGCAGCGCAAACGGTTGCTTCGTAAGGAAGCGTGGCTGGTTGTCGCCGCCGCGTATCCACTGCTGATCTTCGCCTGGCTCTGGCCGCAGGACTGGCGGAACGAATCGACCGGCGTGGTGTTCGCCGGGTGGATGGCGTTCCTCATTCGAACGGTTCAGTTTCACCTCGCCTTGCTGCTGGCATTCATTGTTGCCGTGGCGCTGTTGATCCGCGCTCGCCGGCTCGCGCTGGCGGCGGTGGTGCCGATGCTGTTCACTCTGGTGCCGGCGGCGATGCAATTCCTGCCGCGCCCAGCCCCGCCAACGGCGATTGGTAAGCCGCTCCGCATCATGTCGGTCAACCTGCTGATGGCCAACGAAGACACCGACGGCATCATCGAAGAGATCATCGCCGCCAGTCCGGACGTCGTGTTCCTGCAGGAGTACACGCCCCACTGGCACCAGGCGGTGGAGCGGCGATTGGGTGTCGATTACCCGTACGAAAGCCACATCGCCAGGGACGACTCGTTCGGCATCGCGATCCGGTCGCGCACGCCCTTCGCCGGCCCGGTGGACGACCGCTTCCGTCTGGGTAATTCCGGCGTCGACCAACAGCGCGCATCGATCGAGTTCGACGGCCGGGAGTACGCCCTTTACCACATCCATCTGCTTCCGCCGCGTTCATTTGACTACTACAAGGACCAGAGAATCCAGTTCGCCGATCTGTTGGATGCGTTAGCTGCTGAGAAGAAGTCGTACATCGTGTGCGGCGACTTCAACTTCTCGGAGACCACACCGCAACATCGGCAATTCATGGCCGCTGGTATCGGCGAGGCCCATGCACAGTCCGCCACCGGCCGGGGCGCGACCTGGCCGGTGAACGGCGTGATGCGGTACATCACGCCGGGGATTCGGATCGACCACGTCTACCTGTCGTCCGACCTGTGGGCGACAAAGTGCCAGACGGGCATCGGCCGCGGGTCAGATCATCGGCCGGTCGTGGTGGACGTGGTTGGGACGGCAGCGGCGAGACCTTCAACGTCCCAAACTGTCCCGTTCGCCGCACACTCGCTTGAGGGCCTCGAAGCTATGCTGAAGAAACACTGTGATGACCCTGACGCACCGACGAGAGTCCGCGCACTGATCGACTCGCTCGCCTCCGGTGCGTCTTTGCCTGACCAGATTGACGGGGTTCCCGTTGCGGCGATCGCTCTACCCGGATGGTGGCTCCGAAGCAAAGACGTCTGCGAACTCACGGTCTTGTCGCTGGGCAAGCGGGACGCCGACTACGATCTGTCAATCTTCGAACAGGGGAAGCAAGTCGCCGAACTCAAAGCGATCGTCCCGACCACGAATAGGGCTACAGTCGGACAGTTCTGGCTGCATACCACGCAGGTGCAGGTCGACCGCCATTGGCGAGTGGTCGATCCTTCGCCGCAAGACATGAACTCTGCCGATATCTATGCGGACGAGCAGGCGTTCCAATCCGTTGTAAGACGGTTCGAAGCAGAAAAGCAACGTATCCAGCCTTTCGAAGTTGGCGTAGGCAAGAACAAGATCAGGCTCACGATTTCTTCGATGCCCAAACGCCCATAGTGTGCATGAACCGCACGTGGCTTCACGTCATCTCTTGCCTGCGCTGCCCAAATTGAACCGCTGCCCCGCATCCTCTACAGTTTCACTTCGGTCGTTTCCAATCTCCTTCGCGAGGCACCTTCATGCGGATTGTTCGATTTCTCTCCGGCGGCACTGAACATCTCGGCCAACTGCTCGACGACGGCAAGTCCGCACGCAAGATTGAAGGGACCCTGATCGCCGGTCCGGCGACCTGGACCGTTACGGACAAGGCCCTGCCGATCGAGAAACTGCTCTCGCCACTGGTGCCCACGGACATCCTCTGCATCGGGCTGAACTACCGCGAGCACGCCGCCGAGAGCGGGTCGGAGATTCCGGACAATCCGATGCTGTTCATCAAGTCGAGCAACACGCTGAACAATCCGTTCGACCCGATCCAGATCCCCCGCCGCAGTTCGGAAGTCGATTACGAAGCCGAGTTGTGCGTGGTGATCGGCAAGACAGCCAAGCACGTGTCGCGGGCCGATGCACTCAACTACGTGCTGGGCTACACCTGCGCCAATGACGTCTCGGCGCGCGACTGGCAACGCCAGAAGAAGCTCGGCGGCGGGCAGTTCGCCCGCGGCAAGAGCTTCGACGGGTTCTGCCCACTGGGCCCCTGCCTGGTGACGGCCGACGAAATCCCCAACCCCAACGCGCTGCGGCTCAAGACGATCCTCAACGGACAGACGATGCAGGATCACACCACTGGCGACATGATCTTCGACGTGCCGGCGCTGATCGAATCGCTCAGCAGCACGATGACCATCAAGCCCGGTACGGTCATTCTCACCGGAACGCCGCAGGGTGTCGGCTTCGCCCGCACGCCGCCGGTCTGGATGAAGGCCGGCGACACCGTGGTCGTCGAGATCGAGAAGATCGGCCGGCTGGAAAACCCCGTCACCGCCGAGTGAGGATGCCATGCCCACACTGCTGCAACGCGCGATCGACCTGGCGGTCGAAGCTCACCGCGGCGGCGAAGACCCGCCGGGCGAGCCATACATCGTTCACCCGATGCGCGTGATGCTGGCAGTGTCGCAGGGCGACGACGAACATCAGAATGAACGCCTGCGGTGCGTGGCGATCCTGCACGACTCGATCGAGCGGGGTGGCAAGTCGGCGGGCGACCTGCGCAACGCCGGCATGCCAAAGGATGTCGTGCGTGCCGTGTTGTTATTGACCCACGCCGAGGAAGACAGCTACGCCGACTACGTCGTCCGGCTCAAGTCCGATCCGCTCGCCCGGGCCGTCAAGATCGCCGACCTGCTCGACAACGCGGATCTCCGCCATGTCGCGTTTCGTCCGACCAAGGCGTTGAAAGACGTTCCACGGCTGGTTCGTTACGCGGCTTCGTACAAGTTCCTGACGGACCAGATCGGCGAGAAGGACTACCGGCGATTGATGCGCCAGGGCGAAAAACCCTAAGCCGCGCCGCCATTACTCGCCGCCCCGGCCCGGCGGGCCCTCCTCCGTTTCACGACATTCCCAACGCCGACCAGGCCCAGTCCCAGGGCGCAACCCGGGCCAATCCAGTTGCCCCAACGGGTGAAGAATGTCGTCCGCGAATCCAGCATGATCGAACTCGCGAGAGTGCCCTCGGTGTTGGCGGGGATCACGAGGTCGTTGCGCGATCGCCCGAGGGAATCGATAAAGCCGCTGATGCCCGTATTCACGCTGCGGACCGTCGGCACGCGGTTTTCAATGCTGCGCAGGGTCGCGACCTGAAAGTGCTGCGGCATCATCGTCAGTTTGAACCACCCGTCGTTGCTGATGTTGACTATGAAGTCGGCCTGCTTGGCATCGACGGACCCGCGGCCCCCGCCACCACGGAAGTGCCAGGCGTTCAGGTCGGCATCGGCGTCTTCGAAGCAGATCGACGTGACAAACCGCCAGGCCTTGTCGGCGGCAACCGGCTGTGTCGCGGGCTGGCGGTCCTTCGGCAGTAAGAAGATCTTCGCCCGCTCGCCCCGGTCGAGCTGGTAGTCCTCCATGTTCGGCGGCCCCAACGCGATGAGCTGCCGGTAAAGCCAGGGGAAGCTTTCTTCGAATGGAATGTATTCGCCGAACGGCACGAGGTGGATCTTGTCGAAGCGGTCGGCCAGTTCGCCAGTGTCGCGCAGGAAGTAATAGGCGCTGTTCCGCCGACCGGCTTTCTCAACCATGGGCATGCGGGGGTCGGTGCTGACAAGCTTCACCCGGCCGGCGAACGATCCGCCGACCAGCAGCGATACCTTGTATCGGCGTGCGAGCTGGGCAATCTCGCGTTTGGCACGCTCGGCGTCGCGCGATGCCAGGCCCAGGCTGGCCATCGAAGCGGCAAACTCGGCGTTCATCTCGGGCATCATCGTTTCCGACCAGACAGCGAGGTCGGCGTCGGGACGTTCCTTCATCGCGGCGTTGGTCTGGGCGACGTGGAAGTCGATCAGGTCCTCCATAGGCGCCCCCTTGTCCCCCGAGTTGCTCTGGGGAATGTTCGGCTGGACGAGCAGCACGGTAGGTCCGGGGAGCAGGTGCGATTCCGTCTGCGCAAAACGCCAAACACCGTAGATACCCACGGCCACGAGCACCCCGCAGACGACAAGCACCGGCCGCAGCAGTCCGCGGAAGCGCCAGCCGTTGAAGATGAACAGCGCGGCAAGGGCGTTGATCATCGCGACCCAGAACGAGATCCCGTGCTCACCCAAAAGGTCGGCGATCTGGCAGAGGTGGAGAACCGGCGTTTGCGAATAGGAGAGATTGAACCAGGAGAAGCCGTAGAAAGGCCAATTTCCGCGGACCCATTCTGCGCCGACCCAGAGGACGGGGAAAACCAGGAGTAGTCGCAACGACGCAACGGTGCCGTTCGGCTCCATGGCCTCGTGGTCGCCGGTGGTGTCCGCGAGTTCGATGCCGGTTGCGGCAGTGGTCACCGTGCGAACGATCGGTCGAAGGACCGCCGCGGCAACGGCCCAGTAAATGCCCAGCCAAAACACCAGCGCAATCACACCCGGCCCGGTGATGGTGAGCAGCCACCACACGTTGGCCGAGAAGAAGAGAACCCCCGCGAGCCAACCCCAGAACGCCGCCCGCCAGGTGCCCTTGGTTCGCGAGGTCACCACGATGAGGGGAACCAGGCCGATCCACGCCGCCCAGAACTGATAGAACGGCGCGTAAGCGAGCGTGAGGAGTATCGTGCCGACGAGCAGCAGGATCAGCTTGCCGTACCAGCGATCGACGAACAGGCGTGGAGACCTCGTGCCCGGACTGGCAGCATCCGCGGGTGCGTCCGGCCCCACCTGACGGATGTCGGCGTGTTCTTTTGATTTGCGTCGGCCCATGCCGGCATTTGAACGGAAAACGGCTTGAGAATCCGCTGACGACTATGCGTGCTGCATATTGCTGCCCCGGCGTAATGCCGCCGAGACGTCCGCCGGCGTTCATTCCCATTCAATTGTCGCCGGCGGCTTTGACGAGATGTCGTACACCACGCGGTTCACGCCGCGCACCTCGTTGATGATCCGATTGCTCATCGTCGCCAGGACGTCGTAGGGCAACCGGCTCCAGTCGGCGGTCATGAAGTCTTCACTTTCGACGGCGCGGATCGCCACGACGCTGTCGTAGCTGCGGGCGTCGCCCATGACGCCGACGGTGCCGATGGGCAGCAGTGCCGCAAACACCTGGCTCGTCTTACGGTACAGGCCGTTGCTGACGAGTTCTTCCAGCACGATTTCGTCGGCGTCGCGAAGCACGCGGAGTTTTTCCGGCGTAATGTCGCCGATGATGCGGACCGCCAGGCCCGGCCCGGGGAACGGGTGCCGCCAGACGATGTTTTCCGGCAGGCCGAGCACTTCGCCGACCTTGCGGACCTCGTCTTTGAAGAGTTCCCGCAGCGGCTCGACGAGTTCAAAACCGAGTTCGGCAGGCAGACCGCCGACATTGTGATGCAGCTTGATGTTCGCCGCCGTGCCGGCGTAGCCGTGGCCGGATTCGATCACGTCGGGGTAGAGCGTGCCCTGGGCCAGGTACGCCGCCCCGTCGATGCTCTTGGCTTCGCGCTTGAACGCCTCGATGAACTCACGTCCGATGATCTTCCGCTTTTGCTGCGGGTCGGTGACGCCTTTGAGTTCGCGCAGGAATTGCTCGCTGGCATCGCTGGTGATGAGGTTGATGTGGAAGTGGTCGCGGAAGGTGCGCTCGACCAGTTCCCGCTCGTTTTTGCGCAGCAGGCCGTTATCGACAAAGATGCAGACGAGCTGATCGCCGATCGCCTTGTGCAGCAGCGCCGCGACGACCGATGAATCGACGCCACCCGACAGACCGCAGATGACTTTCCCGCTGCCGACCTGCTCGCGCACCTTGCGAATGTTCTGCTCGACGAAGTTGCCCATCGTCCAGTCGCCTTTGGCCTTGCAGATTTCGTAAAGGAAGTTCTCAAAGATCAGCGCGCCGCGCGGCGTGTGGGTGACTTCGGGGTGGAACTGCACGCCCCAGAACGGCCGCGTCTTGTGCTTGGCCGCCGCGAACGGGCACGTCGGTGTGGCCGCCAGGGCGATGAAGTCCTTCGGCAGGTCGTGGACCTGATCGCCATGGCTCATCCAGACGGTGGTGTCGTCGGGCAGGCCGTGAACGAGGGGGTCTTGTGAGGTTACATGCAGCTTGGCCCGGCCGAACTCCCTCGCCGCGGCGGGTTTGACCTCGCCGCCGAGAATGTAGGCCCCGAGCTGCATCCCGTAGCAAATCCCCAGGACCGGGATGCCCATGTCGAAGATGCGAGGGTCGCAGCGTGGAGCCCCTTCCACATAGACACTGCTGGGCCCGCCGGAAAGGATAATGCCGACGGGGTTCAGCTTCTTAAGGTCTTCAACGGAAATGTCCGGCCGGACCAGTTCGCTGTACACGCCCTTCTCGCGGACGCGCCGGGCGATGAGCTGGGCATACTGGGAACCGAAATCCAGGATCGGGATGACTTCGTCGCGCTGCATCTGAATGTCTTACGGCAAGGCGACGAAAAGTTCAAAGCCGCGTGCCTGCATCCTCGCCCAATCAGCACCCGACGACCGATGGCGGATTGCAACAGTGTCACAATCCGCCATCGTCGTATGGAATTGCCGACCCGCCGAGCTTTGCGCCTTCAAACTGCCTTGTCGCAACTCGGACAAGACCGCTGGGACACTACCCGACAATCACGATCACAGGCATCACGGGGTCGGATGCCGTTGTGGTAGCCGTAGGCGGAACGGTTGGTGGCACGCTAGGGGGCACCGTTGGCGGAACAGTCGGCGGCACGATAGGGGGAACCGTTGGCGGGACGGTCGGAGGCACGGCAGGTGGCACTGTTGGGGGGACGGTCGGCGGCACCGTCGGCGGCACCGTCGGGGGAATGGTCGGTGGAACGGTCGGTGGAACTGTTGGCGGCACGACAGGGGGCACCGCTGGCGGAACGGTCGGCGGGACTGCCGTACCGGTCCCGGTCACCACGGCCGTACTCGTGATATCCAGCATCGATCGGCTGCTGCGGATGGTAATCTTCGGGCTGAAACCTCCCGTCGGACTAGCCGCGGCATACGTGTGCGTCCCCACCACGTCAAACACCTGGAATGTGCTGTTATAGGTGATAACACCGCTCGACGTGGCCGTACCGTCTCCCCAATTGATCGTCGCGGTATAGTCGCTGGCGGCGGGCATTGGGGTTGTCGCACCCACGGTCAACGTCACGAGCGGGTCGGGCGTGAACGAACCGACCAGGGCGGTCACCGGCTGACCGGCGGTCGCGCTGATGATCCGGCTGATGCCAGTGAACACCGGACCGGTGTTTCCCGGTGCAACCGGGGGCACCGTCGGGGAGACCACAGGTGGAATGGCAGGTGGCAGCGTCGGCGGTACCGTACCCGTCCCACCAGTCGTCGTGGTTGTGTATACGGTGCTACGGGTCAGGCTCATGTTGCCAAACCCCCAATTGCCATTGGCCTCCTGACGGAACTCGCCGCCGTAGTTCACGGCGTTACGGTTGATGTTCAACTTGATTACGCCCGTCCCGGCCGTCCGGCCCGCAGCCGCGTTACCGGTGCCGGCGGTCGTTGGCGTGACGATGAGGGTCATCTCGTTCCATTTCACCGCGCCATAGACGTTGTACGTGCCGAGCTGGTCGATCGTCATCGTGCCTTGCAGCAGGTCACGGTCCGTGTCCGACGTGATGTTCAGGGTGACGTTGTATGTTTCCAATGCCGACCACTGGCCGATCGTGCCGTAGTGCTGCTTCACCTCCGGCGTAAACCGCAGGGACGTCGTCCCGGAATACATCCCTTGGTACATCACTTCGCCGGCGGTGGACAAGACCTGGGGCGGCGGATTGTTGCCTACCGGGGCCGACAACGCCTGCGCAGTACCCGCCGGAGCCGGTGCCGCAGGAACCGTTGCGGGCAACGGTGGAGTGACACTCGCATCCCCGGTGCGACGCACAAGGCTCATGTTGCCGAAGCCCCACACGTCAGTGCCGTTTTGCAGCGATTCCTGTCGGAACTCGCCTCCGTAGACCAAGCCGTCCCGGCTGATCTTCAACTTCGCAACGCCGGTTCCGGACGCATTCCCGCTGGTGCCGGGGATGGCAGAAGTCGGTGTCAGCACCAGGGTCATGTCATTGAACTTGACCACACCCGTTACGTCGTAGGTGCCGACCTGATCGACCACCAGGGTGCCCGACAGTCGGTCGGCACTGTTTTCGCCGGTGATGTTAAGCGTCACGTTGTAAGTTTGCGGTGCCGACCAGGATCCGATCGGCCCGTAGTGCTGCTTCACTTCCGGTGTAAACCGTAGGGTCGTCGTGCCGGTATAGCTGCCAGCGAATCGAAGCTCCCCTTCGCTGCTGAGGAACTGCGAGGGTGGGGCATTGAGATTCGACGAGCTGAACCCCACCGCCGAGGGTTGCGCCGTCGCAGTCGCGCTCATTGCGCCGATCGCCCGGGCTGATTCGTCTGTCGCCCGCAGCTTTACTTTTGATCGGAACCCCTCGGAAACGTTCAGCATAACGCCGTTAAGTACCTCGCCGTTCTTGTTGATCTTTCCGCTCATCGAGCCGGTCACATCGCCGGTGAACGTGACGGAGTAGCGCCGGCCGGTTTCGAGTTGACCACTGAATTGAATGTCACTCGACAGGCCAGAACCGGCAATAACTCCGGAGATTCTTCCGTCAGCCGATGGCGTCACACTGAGTACGATGTCGCGGGGCGGGCGCGCGGGCTGATCGGCATATTGCTTAAACTTCATCTGCCCGCTGTAGCTAGCCTCTGACAAAGCAGCGGCGCTGCCGTCGGCGAGCAGAGCTGAGGTATCAAGCCCGGTGACCGACAAAAGGCACCGGTCTTCCATTCTTTCAATCGCGGCGCGGGTCGAAACTGCGACGGCTCTGCGGACCTTCTTGGACGAAGGAGTGTTGGTTGCGGACATGGGGGGTTCCTCAAAAAAAAATCGCCTGCCGAGCAGGACATGACTGACGAACATTGCGTCAGCACCGCCAGGGAAACAGTCGGTAGTTGGCGCGGAGTGCTCGCCAAGACGACCGACGGAATCCTGTAATGCAGATGGCGTACCGCCGGGCTTATGAGATGAACCATGAAATCAGAACCATGCGCATCGCAGTCCGGGCTCACCTCGAGTGGGGCGAGCGACCTCGTGCCATTGTTCTGCTTGGTTGGGAGGCAGTGAAGGCCAATTGTCCCAGATGAGGGCGACCGAGAGTCCGACTTGGAACGATTGTCGCACCAGACGGCGACAAAACGGTATGAACTGCTCTGCTTGCAGCGATAATACGTACATTGGCCGCCAAGTCAGACGGAACTTTTGCTTGGCGGGTGGTTCGTGTTGAGGTGAGGGTCTCACCGCGCAGCACTTATGCGGCGGAAAGTCATGCGAGGATTCTGCAAGGCTACAAAGGCTTCAGAACGCGTGTGTCCGTGCCTACTCCCCTTTAAGATTCTTTGTCAATTGCGTGTCCTTCTCGACCTGTGTGGACCAGACGAA
The DNA here is from genome assembly GCF_015169395.1 of Humisphaera borealis. Lineage (GTDB taxonomy): Bacteria > Planctomycetota > Phycisphaerae > Tepidisphaerales > Tepidisphaeraceae > Humisphaera > Humisphaera borealis. The sequence continues at coordinate 4,246,117 of NZ_CP063458.1, read as the reverse complement.
AAACTTGGCGTCCTTCGGAACCGGCGTGATCGGGAACCGCGACTCGCCGGCAATCGCCATCAACTTGCCGTTATCTTCCAGCGAAAACCCCAGAAGCTCTCCCTCGGCGACGGTTCGTTTGGTTCCCTCGATCGCATAACGCGTTCCATCCAACGTGGTCGACCACTTGACCTCGTAAACACCACCGGGCTCGGCGGGGCGGAACTTGAAGGGCTTGCCCAGCTCGTAACGTGCGTGCATCCGCTCCTGCATCTTGGTACAGCCCGTGGTGAACGGACCGACACAAACCAGGAGCAGCAGCGCAATCTGAATGGGGCGTATCCGGAGAGCAATCATTGATGACTCCTAAGTTGGGCAACACCCTACGCACGGCGGCGCGGTAGCGTAGCATAAGTCGGTAATCCGGGAATTGGCGTAATGCCCATTTGCCCGCACGCCATTCGACCATGATAGCCTTGGTAGCGCTCATACCCGGTCGGGCGGGCAGACCACCCGCCGGATCGGGCTCGGGGATCGCACGAGGCGTCCGCCTCAAGTAGCCTTCGCCAGATGTCCCAGATGCAAGGCCAACCTCCGCCCAAACCCACCCGTGCGATGCTTCTGGCCGCCCACGGGCTTGAAATCAATGACCTCATCGCCAACGGCCTTCGCGTCCTTTTTTGTGGGATCAATCCCGGACTCTACTCCGGGGCCACCGGCCATCATTTTGCCCGCCCGGGTAACCGTTTCTGGCCGGCTCTGCACGTCGGCGGCTTTACCCCTCGCCTGATGCACCCGTGGGAAAAGGCAGAGCTGCTGGGCCTGGGGCTTGGAATCACCAACTTCGTCGCCCGCACCACCAACACCGCTGCCGAACTGACGGACGAAGAGATCCGCGCCGGCGCGGCACTGCTGCGTCGAAAGGTTCGCCGCTACGCGCCGCGCGTGCTGGCGATTCTGGGCATCGGTGCCTATCGCATCGGATTCGGTTGCAAGGAAGCAGCCCTCGGCCTGCAGGACCAGACGATCGGCAGCACGCGGATCTGGGTGCTTCCCAATCCGAGCGGGCTCAATGCCCACTACACTCCTGCGTCATTGGGCCGACTGTTTGGCGAGTTAAACGCCTTCATCGTTCAGCAGGGATAGTGGGCACCTCACTTCACCCACTGCCCGTACGCCATCCGCGTAAACACCGGCGAGCGCAGGAAGCCGCGGCCCCACTTGTCGTCCAGGTCGGCCAGTGGGGCGAGCTTCGACACCTCGTCTAAAGTCATCTTCTTTTCGGCCAGCGGAGCGAGGCGATCGCGAACCAGGTTGAGCAGGTCGAGCTGCGTTTGGATCATAGCCCTATCGCCGACCGGACCGTGTCCGGGGATGATCGTCGTCTTCTCGTCGCCAACGGTTCGAAGCAGTTTCGTCGCGGCAATCATGCCGTCGAGCGATCCACCGGTGGCGCGGTCGATCACCGGGTATCCGCCGCTGACCAGGAGATCGCCGGTGTGCAGGAGGTTGCGCTTTTCGAAGTAGGCGACGGCGTCGGTGTCGGTATGGCTGGCGGGAAACTTGATGAGCCGAACCGGTTCGGCACCGGCAAAGAGCGTCAGTTTCTCTTCGAACGCCACCACCGGACGGGCCGTTTCCGGCGTAGGCTCGACCGTCATCCCCAGGTCGGCCAGGTTAATGGTTTCGCCGAGCCGTTGCCTGCAAGCAGCCGTGCCGACGGTTGTAAACCCTGCGGCTACGAATGCCGCGTTCCCGCCGGTGTGGTCGAAGTGCCAATGGGTATTGAACAGCGTCTTCGACTTGGCGTCGGGGGCGAGCTTCGTGACCAGGCCGATCAGTTCGGCGGATCGGTGCGGTATGCCAGCGTCGATCATCAGCATGCGGCCTGCGTCGAACCAGACGGCTACGTTGCCACCAGCCCCGGCGAAGACGACCAGGTCGTCGGCCATCCTCACGGATTCGATCTTCCCGCTGAACATGACCGGCTTGCTCGCCGGCGCGGGCTCGGCCGACATGCCAACGCCAGTGGCGAGGCCCACGCAAGCCAGAGAAACGGAAGCGAGAATTTGACGTCGCGACGGGGTATGGCTCATGGCGACATGAAATGCCGCAGGAGCCTTAATGTCAATCGGCACGAGGCGGCACCGACGTAGACCGACGACGGAACTCATCCAATGCGATCTAAAAGCACGCTAAGAGGCGGAGGCATTGAAGCCAACAGAGGTTAAACTGCAGCGGCAGAATGCCGCGACCGCCGCCAATGGCGCGCAGTCCCGGGCACCCAATAGACGGCAAAAAACTCTCGTGAGGAACTCATGGAAACCCCAGTAGGCCCGCCCCCTTCCCCATTCCTGGTCTTTGAAGCGATCAACGCCTACCACCGCACCGCGGCCATCAAGGCAGCTATCGAACTCCAGGTGTTCACCGCGATCGACAACGGGCGACGATCCGCGGCGGAAATTGCCGCGGCTTGCGGGGCAGCGGAGCGCGGGGTACGCATCATCTGCGACAACCTGGTGGTCTACGGCTTGCTCACCAAGGACGGCACCCAGTATGGCCTGACGGCGACAGCCAAGACCTTTCTCAGTGGCAACTCGCCGGCATACATGGGCGGAGCGATCCAGTTCCTGCTGTCGCCGACCATCATGCTGGGCTTCGACCGAATGACCGAAGCTGTCCGCCGGGGCGGGACGGCGATCCCCGAATCGGGGACGCTGGCGCCCGAGCACAATGTCTGGGTCGACTTCGCCCGGGCCATGGCACCGATGATGATGATGCCGGCGCAGCAGTTGGCCGAGACGGTGCTGAAGGTGAAACCGGGCCCGATCGCCGTGCTGGACATTGCCGCCGGACATGGCCTGTACGGGCTGGCGGTCTGCAAAGCGAACCCGGCATCGCGGTTAACGGCGCTCGACTGGGCGAACGTGCTGGAAGTGGCCACCGAGAACGCGGCAAAGATCGGCTTGGCCGACCGGTTTACCACCATCGCGGGCAGCGCATTCGACGCCCCGCTGGGCGGCCCTTACGACGTCATCCTGCTGCCCAACTTCCTGCACCATTTCGACCCGCCGACCTGCGTCGCGCTGGCCAAGCGGCTCAAGTCGGCGCTAAACCCGGACGGCGTGGTGGCGACGATGGAATTCGTTCCTAACGACGACCGCGTCTCGCCGCCCGGAGCAGCGACCTTTTCACTTGTGATGCTGGCGAGCACACCCTCCGGCGATGCCTACACGTTCAAGGAGTACGAGCAAATGTTCGCTGACGCAGGCTACAGTTCGAGCGAACTGCATCGATTCGAGGGTGCCCCCCACGCCGTCGTCCTGACGCGGCCATGAACGAAAGGCTACTCGACAATAGTCGCCGACCGGTGGAAACCTTATCGGAACCCGAACCTTGCAAACGACGTTTTCGGCGAATTGCGCTTTACTTCGGGACCGCGTATTAGCGACACTAGGGCAGGATGTTGGATGTCATACAGCCGGGGGCATCACTGGCGGTTGACCCTGACGAGCTTCCGGACGAGCCGGTGGTATCGACCGGCATCGCTGCGCGCCGCCCGCGAGGCGGCCATCCGGGGTTGATTCACCTCGTGCGCGAGCGGCTGCTGTCACGCTGGCCGGAGTACCGGCAGTTCGGACCGGGTTTTGGCGTGAGCGGGTTTGACGTCGTCGGACTTCACCATGCCCGGGACGGCACGGAACTCCAACCACACCTGGACCGGCCACCGTCAGACTTCCTTTTTGCCGCCGAGGACGACGCCCACCATCCGGACGAAGTCTTCCGATCGCTGCGATGGGGCGGACAGTTCGTCTACGTGTCGCGGGATCATCGGCGCGCGCAAGCGATCGTCGAGCCGTTCATCCGCCGGGGCTTTGAAGTCTCGGCGACCGGATCGTTCCGCAAACCGATTCTGGGATTGGTGCTGCCGCCTTTCTCTCGGCCAATTCACTATGTAGTCGCCCGCAAGGTAAACCTCATCCTGCCCCGCGAGGTAAGCGAGCGATTCACCTACCATGTTCATCTGAGCTTCGATCCGAGCCTGGGTAAGCACGTCGTGGTAAAGGAAGTCCCCAGCGTCGAGCGGGTGTCGGCGCGGCTGCGACACAAGTTCCCCGACGCCTCGGCCGAGTTGATCGATCGGCGGGCGAAGAAGTTCACGGAAAAGGTTTTCCCGCTGTTCCTGACGCGCGAAGCCGCAATCCTGAAGCTGCTGTCGCGCGACCTGCCTGAAACCTACCGCGGCCGAGTTCCCCATCTGATCGACATGGAACAGGACGGCCGCGGGTTTGTTCGCCGGATGCGGATGAGCTGGCTCCGCGCCGCCCCGCCCGGCGGGCGGCCAATCAGCCAGCTCGAGTTCGCCATTCAGTCGGCCGACCTCCTGCGGGCGATGCACGACGAAGCCCGCATCATCCACCTGGACCTCCGACTGGATAACATGGTCATCACCGACAACGGCGTCGGTTTTGTCGACTTCGGGTCGGCCGTCCGCATCGGCGAAAACATCGAAGGCAATCCCCTCCTGAACACCATCTTCGACGAGCTCATGCGGACCAGCCAGATCCAGCGGATGCTCGAGAAGATGATGGTCGGCGGGATGGTGACGAACCACATCCTCAACGAGGCCTACGGCAAGGTCGACAAGGGTGTGGACTTGTTCTACCTCGCGCTCCAGATCAACAAGCCGCTGTCGAACCCCGACTTCCGGGGGCTGGTGAAGTTCGACAAATCCAGTGCCGAAGCGCAGAAGCTGTCGGTGTTGACCGAGGAAGTACTCAAGCCCCGCGATCCCACGCATCCCACGTATCGCACCGCCGCCGACCTGCTGGCCGGTGTGCGGTCACTATAGATTTTCCCAGCGCCGCCCGATCTCGCGCCGACATTCCCACGACTGCTGCCTGGACTTCAGATGCTGCCGGGACTTCAGATCAGTGAACCCGCTTGCGCCGTCAGACCTCAACGTCTTTCACTCCAATCCGCCGAACGAACCCGAGATCGCCGAACGAACCCGAGACCAGACACGCCGGTGTCTAAGCGTACTCGCGAAGACCCGGATTCCGCGCCTATGTGATGGGGCATCCGGGTCTTCGGCGTACCTCAGACCCGGCGTCGAGTCCGCCGAACGAACCCAGCGCATCCCTCCTTTCACTTCTTCCTGCCGAACGAACCCAAGCCAGCGTTCACCGCCGGTTTAGCGGTCGCACCGCAGGTGCACTCTTCCCGAGCGACCTCGAACGCCGCCAAACGAACCCGAGGCGATCGTGCCTTCGCCAAACAAACCCAAGGCGACCCTCCCGACACGCTGTCCGTGACACGGCTTTCCAAGCACAACTGTCCGGCATTTCGACGCCGTGACATTCGCAAGATTTCGCTCTTGCGCTTTCTGATGCCGCGTGGCATAGTTCGCGCCCGTGGCGGTCCGTCGTCCATCCCCGCAGCAGCAACCGACGCCGTCGGACCGACGTCTGGCCGTGCGCCGCTCCGGGAATCTCCTCGACGAACATCTCCATCGTCTGGCGGCGCTGCCGGCTCACGGCAACACCATCCTCGGCCGCGACCAGTTGGTCAAAGGCCTGCTCCTGTCGTTCTTCGATCCCATGGCCCGATCGCTGCGACGCATCGAAGACTGCGGCGACTTCCAGGGCGATCTGCGACTCGACAAGCTGGCACGCTCGACCACCGCCGACGCTCTTGCAGCGTTCGACCCTCAGCTGCTCGTGCCGCTGATCGACGACCTGCAGCAACGTGTCCCGAATCTCGGCGACGCCGACGGCCTCGAAGGGATCACCCGGCAGATCATCGCCGCCGACGGCACTTACATGACCACGCTGTGCGATGTGGCCTGGGCGATGCGCCAAAAGAACCGCGACGGCGGCGTGCAGGGACAGGTCCGCGCCAACGTCCAGCTCGACGCCGGCAACTGGATTCCCCGCGTGCTGACCGTCAGCGGCGACGACGGGCATTCGGAGGCCGCGGCCTTCGCCGCCGACCTCCTGCCCGGCGTGCTGTACGTCGTGGACCGCAACTTCGTCGAGTTCGGCTTCCTCGGCGCCGTCCTGGACAAGGGCAGCGACTTTGTCGTTCGTATCAAATCCAACCAACCGGCGATGACGGTGGTCCAGACCCTGCCGCCGTCGGCGGCGGACGTCGAGGCGGGCGTGATCGCCGAGGAAGTGGTGAGACTTCCCGGCCGCGACGCGCCGGCGGGCCTGTTCCGCTGCATCACCATCGAGAGCACCGACCGATCGGGCGAATCCCAGGCACTGCGGCTGCTGACCAATCTTCCCGCGGCGACGGTCGGGGCTCACGTCGTCGGCGCCGTTTACCGGCTGCGCTGGCAGATCGAGCTGTTTTTCAAGTGGCTCAAGACCTGGGCGGGAATGGACCACCTGCTGAGCACCAGCCGCAATGGGATCACCACGCAGCTGTACATCGCGGTGATCGCCGTGCTGATGATGTACGTGCAGAGCGGCTACCGCGTCAGCGTCTACGCCCTGGCGGCGCTGGGCCGCGTGGCCCGGGGCCAGATGTCGATCCAGGAGGCGATGGCGGTGATCGCCAAACGCGAGCGAGAGCGTTCGCTGGAACGAGCGCGTCAGGCCCGGCTGCGGGCACGCAAGAAGCTGGCCTGAAGCCACGACGTTCCCGCACACCCTGATCCGAGGGTGACGCCGCCGCATGCGCGCCATCAGCCGCGATCGCAAGCAAAGCCGAGCGACTCTGGTGAAATGAGGATGTGCCAGGTCATGGCTCACGCTGGAATTGGTAAATTGCCGGACAGTTGTGCTTTCCAAGCCGTGCGAGCGACGTCACACACCAGAACACGTCCATCCTCAGCTCACGCCTGCCGAACGAACCCAGCCGACGTTCACCGCCTGTTTAACGGTCGCACCGCAGGTGCACTCTTCCCAAGCAACCTCGAACGCCGCCGAACGAACCCAAGGCGATCGCCCCTTCGCCAAACGAACCCAAGGCGCCCCTCCCGACACGCTGTCCGTGACACGGCTTTCCAAGCCGTGCGAGCGATGTCACACACCAGAACACGTCCATCCTCAGCTCACGCCTACCGAACGAACCCAAGGCGACAGTCCGCGTTTGTTTAGCGGTCGCACCGCAGGTGCACTCTTCCCGAGCGACCTCGAACGCCGCCAAACGAACCCAAGGCGATCGCGCCCTCGCCAAACGAACCCGAGGCGTACCTTCCCGCGTTCGCCTCCCACCTGCCGAAACAAGACCACTCGGCCCGATCCGCCCGCGCGCACAACGCTCCAAAGGAGCCGCACACGAAGTAAGCGGGAACGGCGCAACAGCATCGACGCCAACGACGCGATACTCCGCCCCACGCCTGCTTACTTCGTGCGCGGCTCTTTCGAGAAGTCACCCGCGCCGCCAGACCGTCCGAGTCGACACCCCATGCCACGACCGCGGCGAGCCACGCGACCCGCCGACCGAACCCCATCATCCACCACTCACGCCACCAAAGTCCGACACCCCGGCCGACGACGGATCACACCCGCCACGACCAGGCACCAGGCAGCAAGAGTCAACCCCGGCCGAACCCCCGAAAGGCGTCCGACCCGGGCGGAAGCATAGTACGGTATATGTTAAGTGTCGGGCATCAGAATTGCAAGCAGAAATCCGCCGAAATCACGCAACGCCACGCAGTTCTGGCGCTCAGCCTGTCCGCCCCCGTTTGCTCCGACCCAAGGTCCAAATCGGCGAGCGGACGGCGTATGCTCTGCAGGTCTAAATAGGCGTCCTCGATTCGCGCCCATTCGCGCCCTGGGACCGCCGAGCGCTTGCTCGGCATCTTGAATAGCCGAGCAGGCGCTCGGCGGACCCAGGGCGCGAATCGCGGTCGGGTATTCAGACACGGCAGGTCCTGACCCTGGCCGATGCCGACGGCCCCAGCTTCGGCTCAGTGCCAGACGGTGCGCCTGACCGACGAGCACCCGTTCTACCGCACGGCTCCCGCCGCCGGCGGATCGGCCGACACGCCCGGCTGGACCCCCGCCCGCTCGCTGGCCGCCGGCGATGAGGTGCTCGGCGATTCCGGCGTCCTGACCGTCGTCGCCAATGCCGGCGAGGCCCACCGGCAAGGCGTGAAGGTCTACAACCTGGAGGTCGAGCAGGCCCACACGTATTTCGTCCTCGCCGAACACGCCCCGGACGGGGCGGATGCGGTTTGGGTGCATAATGCGACGTATGCGGACAAGCGCATTCAGAAGGAGATCGCAGCGGAGGTCCGACTCCACCCAAGCGAGTTCGCTGCGAATGATGCCGCACATTTCAGGGCAGCCAACGAAGGACTTCTTAACCTCGTCGAGACAAACGAACGGATGTATCGAACTCGGTTCGGAAACGATTGGGTCGACGAAGTATTGGATGGCTTTACGCCCAAGGGCTGGACGTGGCATCATGCGCTAAAGTCACAAGCCAATGGCGAAGCTGGTTGGCTTCACTTGGTGCCTACTGAATTCCATCAAATAAATTATGGTATCATGCATCCGGATAACTTTGGTGGCTATTTTGAGTGGGCGATCCTCGCAGGGGCACCTCAGCGTCATTAGAATTGATAGGACAACCAATGCGAGACATAAATGAACTCGGCCCGCGACCTTATCGTCAGAGTTCCCTCGGACCTGTGCGGGAAGAGGAGATCCAAGCCTTTGAATCTCATTATTCTATTTCACTTCCGACATCTTTTCGGAAATTTCTGTATGCGTTGAACGGTGGTCGGGTTCGATTGAGACGTTATCCAGATCCAGTAGAAGGGTACGGAGAGATCAACGACTTCTATGGTCTCGGTCGAAAAGCAGCAGACGACGAGCACGCCTTGGTAAATGGCTGGGATATCGGAAATCTCTGGGGGGAAGTTCGCCGACTACAGCAGCGACTCGGCAATGGCGTCATGCCGTTTGCTCGGGATGCTGGAGATAATCAGTTATTCATTGATTTTAGAAGTCCTGTACCATCTGTTCATCGGTACGTCGCTGAAACAAATACAACCTATCTCGTTAGTCCGTCTTACGAAGAGTTCATCGACTCACTTCAAGAGGTGCAGCGATCTCCTGGTGCACCGGTGCGACAAGCACGTCTTGGAGGCGCGCTGACAGACGACAATCCGCAGTAGTCCGTTCTCCGAAGTCTTCTTAAAGTTGCGCCGTAAGGAGATTGTGGATTTTCGGGACGCCATCATACTGGTCGTCAATGAGCGGTTCGACGACGGTAATCGTGTGACGACTCAGTACGTCGCGTAGCAAACGACGGCTTGACTGCACCTCGTCACCCGCGGCGACGGCGAGATGGGCCACGGCGGCGGGCAGACGCTCCTCGCCCGCGACGAGCACGATCCCGACGCCCCGCTGGTCCGTCGACGCATCGTCCGCACCTACGAGCGGACGGCGTATCGTCTGCAGGTCTCGACACGGTGTGTCCTGACCCTGACCTACGCCGACGGCCCCAACTTCGGCTCCGCGCCAGACCCTGCGGGTGACAGGCGTACACCCGTTCTACCGCATGGCTCCCGCCGCCGGCGGAGCGGCCGGCGTCCCCGGCTGGACCCCCGGATCGCTCGCTGGCCGCCGGGAATCGGGGATACGGTTGCGCCTGCCTGGCCGTTGCCGCCCGTCGACAGACCTGGGCTCTGTCTCAGAACGGAACTTCGTGTGCCATGCCCACGCTGCCGTCCGACATTCGAAATCCAAAGCCGCTTCCCGCGTGGGCATGCCGGGTGGCGAGATGACGTCGCTCGCTCATGCCCACGCGGGACGCATTCGTCGAGTTCGAAAGCGACAGACGGGCGTGGGCATGGCACACGAACATGGTTTCGCGACAAAGCCTGCGGCATGCAACGCAGCCGGTCGCGACCCATCCCGTTGTCGCTTCCGGCGTTTCGGCAGTGGCGGATGTGGACAACGTCAAGCCGCCTGCGATAGGGGTACTGAAGTCCGCGCCCAAGACTACCAAGCCGCTTGCGATGACGCCGTCGAGACTGGCGGTGGGGAAGATATTTGCCGCGGCGGAGAAGGCAGCCACGGCGACGCCGACATCTGCGCGATTCGTGCCTAACCCGGATTACTCACCAAGGAGTTCGTCATGAGGCCTTTGGCCTCTCACCGAGATGATGAAAAGTGACGTCGTCACGAACAGGCCCGAAGGGCCGAGATCCCATAGCCCAGGGCAACGCCCTGGGTTTGCCGGGCCGAGTGGTTGGCCTTCCCCACGTTTGGTGGGCGCGGGTTGGGTTAACTGCGGCTCGCCTCGAACGATTCGGGGCTCTGATAGCCTAACGTGCTATGCAGCCGCTTTCGATTGTAGAACACCTCGATGTACTCAAAGATCGACTGCCGGGCCTCCGCCCGCGTCGCATACCTCGTCCCTTCCATCAGCTCGCTCTTGAGCGTGCTCCAGAAGCTCTCCATCGTCGCATTGTCCCAGCACTCGCCCGGATCGCTCATGCTCACCACCATCCCGTGCGATTGTAACAAATGCTGGTAGTCCTCCGACGCGTACTGTACTCCTCGGTCGCTATGGTGCAGCAGGCCCTTGCAAGGCTGCCGCTGCGCGATCGCCATCTGCAACGCCTCGGCCACCAGCTCCGTACGCATGTGCTGCGTCATCGACCAGCCGACGATCTTCCGCGAGTACAGATCCAGCACGCCCGCCAGGTAAAGCCAGCCCTCAGCGGTTTCGATGTAGGTGATGTCCGCCACCCACTTGCGGTCCGGACCCTCGGCGGCGAACTGCCGGTCCAGTACGTTCGTCGCCACCGGCTGCCCGTGCCCGCTGTCGGTCGTACGCGGCACGAAACGACGCCGACCTTTGGCTCGGATCTGCGCCTGCTTCATGATGGCAGCGACCGTGTTCTCACACACGCTTTGCCCCTCGCTTTTGAGCACCTGGTAGATCCGCGGGCTGCCGTACACCTGGCGGTTGGCCTCGTGCACGTCGCGGATCCGCACGAGCAGTTCCTGACGCCGACGCTGTCGCTCGCTGTCGGCACGACACCTCCAGGCGTAGAAGCCCGAGCGCGTGACCGACAACACCCGGCAACACGCTGCCAGCGGATAGTCGTCGAGCGTGCTGGCAATGAAGGCGAACCTCACTCCTGCTGGCTGGCAAAGAACGCCGTCGCTTTTTTTAGGATCTCACGCTCCATTCGCAAACGCGCGTTTTCGGTGCGCAGCTGCTGCAGCTCTTTGGCCATCGCCGCCGGCGAGGCCGAGTCGGGATCGGCCGTGTACTTCTCGATCCATTCGCGGATGCACTTGGGATCGACGCCGAGGTCCTTAGCCGCCTGCATTACCGATCGGCCCTGCTGGTGCACCAGCTTGACGGCACCCAGCTTGAACTCACGAGTGAACTTCCTACGACGCATGGCCAGCTCCTTCGGCAGGAGGGTATCCTGCCCAGTGAGCGCCCACCAAACGTGGGGAAGGCCAGATTACGGCCCTTTGGGCCTGCATACCCGGCCGTCGAGCGCTATTTTCGGAGCAGGTACGGAGTTCACGGAGAGGAAGACGGAGAGGAGACTTATGAACGTCTTGAGCCATTGATTCGACTTGCAGGTTGCGCCAATCACATTCGGGCAGATTCTCCGTGATTTCTCCGTGTTCTCAGCGTCCTCCGTGGTGGACCTGCATTTTCGGGCCTAAACTCGCAAGCGGTGGAGCCGGTTTTGCCGTCAATCTCTGCTTCGAGACCGATCGATTGGCGGATCGGCACGATGGGATTCAGCTACCCGGACTGGCGGGGACCGTTTTATCCCCAGGGACTGAAGTCGGGGCACTGGCTCGAGTTTTACGCCCGGTATTTCAACACGGTCGAGCTCGACACAACCTTCTACGCCGCCCCCACGGCCGAGCGAGTCAGGCATTGGCGATCGGCCACGCCGGAGGATTTTCGGTTTTGCCTGAAGACGCCGCGGGCGATCACCCACGACAACCCATTGGCCGCGGGTTTCGATGCGATGCGAAGCTTCGTCGACGTTTGTCGCGGCTTTGGCTCTAAGCTCGGGCCGATCCTCATCCAGTTCGCACCGAGTTTCGAAGCCAGCCAGTTCGACGCCGTGGATCGGTTCCTGACGGCGTTGCCGGAGGATGCGCGGTTCGCGGTCGAGTTCCGCCATCGCAGTTGGGGAACGGCCGAGACGCTGGAGATGATCCACCGGCACCGCTGCGCGTTTGTCGCCGCCGAGTACCGTTCGCGGCCGGCCCGTGCTTTTGCGACGGCGGACTTCCTGTACGTGCGCTGGATCGGTGAGCACGACCGGTATCCGACGCACGAACGAGAGATCGACGATGTGAGCGACTCGCTCGCCTGGTGGAAGCGCACCATCGACGCGGCGGCACCGAAGGTCGCCAGCGTCTGGGGATTCTTCAACAACGACTACGCGGGGTATTCGATCGGCACCGCCAACCGCTTGAAGCGGCTGATCGGAATGCCGGTAACGGAACCGGCACGGGTTGCGGGCGAGCCGATGCTGTTCGGATAGAAGGGCCGGCCTCCTTCCACCCGAACTCGGCCGTGTCGCCGGATAACCAACAGTTGCACCCGGGAGCAGCCGACTACTTCGCAGCAGCGGCGGGTTTTCCGAAGAAACCGAGCCCGCTCAGCCAGGCTTCGCAAGCCTTCGGCCAGGCGATCGTCTCGGGAGGCCTGCCCATGCCGTAGCCATGGGCTCCGGTCTTGAAGCTGACGATGGTGAAAGGCACACCGCTCTTGGCCAGCGCCTGGGCGAACAGGAAGCTGTTTTCGATCGGCACGGTCTTGTCGTCGGACGAATGGACGAGGAACGTCGGCGGGGTGTCCTTGGTCACCTGCTTCTCGTTGCTCATCTTCTCCACCAGCGCGGGGTCCGGCTCTTTGCCCAGCAGATTGGTCCGCGAGCCCTTGTGCGTGAACGGGTCCGTCATCGTGATCACCGGATAGATCAGAACGGCGATGTCGGGTCGGCAGGATTGCTTATCGATCTCGTCGCCGTCCTGCTTGCCGGTGTCGTAGTGGGTGGCGGCGGTGGATGCTTCGTGCCCACCGGCCGAGAAACCGAGCACGCCCACGCGCGTCGGGTCGATTCCCCAGGACTTGGCATTGTGCCGGACCATGCGGATGGCGCGGTTCACGTCAAACTGCATGGAGGGATGCTTGTACTTCGGTCCCAGGCGATAGCGAAGAACGACGCCGGTCATTCCCAGGGAGTTCGCCCATTCGGCAACGGGCTTGCCCTCATGTGCCGCCAGGCCGCCGTAACCGCCACCAGGACAGACCACAATCGCGCCGCCGTTGTTCTTGCCTTCGGGCGGCGGGTAAACGGTGATGGTCGGGACGTCGTTGGACGGCTTTTCGCTGGCTTCCTTTCCAAGCGCTCCGGGTGCATCGCCATCCCAAAGGCGGAGCGTCAGGGGGTCGGCGGCTCGGGTCATCGTGGACACCAGGCAAAGTCCAAGGGCAAAAGCGACGGCGGTCAGTTTCACGGTCGTCCTCCTACGCGGAAATGTCGTACGGCAACGGCTGTCTGTGGGTCGGTATTATGGCTCGCCGCCAGAAAATCGAAAGAGGACCAGCGGTCGGGTAGATCGGGTCCCCAGGGCAATCGCATGTGCCCATTGTGGTGCAGGCTTTAGCCTGCATCCGAGCATGTGCAGGCTGAAGCCCGCACCACAAACGCCACCGCGCATATTCTAGTCAGGCACATGCGATTGCCCTGATCGGGTCGCAAACACCTCAGGGCATCTTGAGGTCTTTGAACTCGAACGGAACCTGCAGGGCGCGCGTCTTGGTCGGAATCTCCCAAACAACCCGGGCCGGCTCGCCGGACTGTCGCCCGTCTTCGGGTCGGTGGGAGGTTCCGAAGCTGACGGTGATCTCCGTCCCCGCGCCGCCACCACCGCTGCCGAAGCCATGATGATCGAGGGGCTGGCCTTTGGAATCCACGACCTTGAGCTGGCTCATGATGCTGTTCTGAAGGTCGTCCCAGGCCGGGTGTTGATCGTTGCCGGCCATGCTGATCTTCAGCTGCCAGTTGTCGCCGACCTTCTGCAGTTCGCCAAACGTCATGGGAAGGCCCTTGAAGGTGCGGGTGGTGCCGCGCAGGGACTTCAGCGGGACGTCAAGCTTTTCGCTCTCGACCTGGACAGTAAACGTCGCCGAGCCGCGCAGCTTTGCGATCTTGCGTCCCGGGTTCTTGGTGGGGTACTTGAGCCAAGCCGACAGCGAATAGGATGATTCGGCACCGAAATTGGGACTGATGAAGTCTTCGTCGCCGGCGAGATCGATCTGCTTGTCGGGAAGAAGAGAGTTGCCATGGTCGTCAACCACCTGATCGAGCTTGGCGATGGTTGTCGCCGACAACACCTTCAATTTCGGCTCCGCCAGGACGGAAAACTGGATGTTGAAGTCCTCTTCGGTCGCGGCATCGGCCTGCAGAAGGTCAATGGATTGCGATCGATGAATCTGCGTCGCGATGACCATGAACGGGCCGGAGATCGCAAAGCGGCTTGCCGATGACTGCCCTTCGGAGGCTATCAGCCGGGGTTCGCCATTGATGCTGCCGACTTCCACCCCCGTGTCGCGAGCCAGTTGACGCATCACCACCCAGTAGGGCTGGCGTTCGACGTCGAGCGTGACCTTCTTTCCGGCGGCCTGATCCGTCCAGAGCGTGTCGGGGAAGGGCTTCAGCACGGCAAAGGACTGGCGGCCCAGCTCCTCGAACGCCTTCTGCGCCGGTACGTCGGACAGATGCAGTGTGATTTGCGAAGGGCCAATCAGTCGGTCCTCGGCGATCTGCTTCAATGCCTTGGCGGCTGCAGTCCTGGCTTCGTCGAGTGGGGCATTCCGCTGGACGTCCGTCAGCGCTGCGACAGCATCCTCGCCCAAGGCAATCAACGACTGCTGAGCCTTGTCTCGCTCACGCCAATCCGCGGACGACAGCTTTGCGGCCAACGCGGCCGCCTGCGGTGTCGGTTTGGTGGCCGACGGTGCCGTTGTCGGGTGCGTCGCTGGGCGAGAATCGGGCGTGTCGGCGGCCCCGGCGATGAGCGCAGTCACGAGGCCGGCGAACAAACTGCCGGCCCACACGAGACGTCGGTCACCTGCGGCCCGGATGCTGGTGGAGATCGTTCGCATGACGACAAGTGTACACCAACGACGCCCCGCCGACGCCGATTTCCCGCCAAATCAACCTCGGCGGGCGTGACCATTTTTCCGGGCGGTATGGAACAAACGATGTTTGTGCGGCGGAAATGCAGGCTGAAAGCCCGCACCACAATGGCCGACTTCCACTTCCAACATCGATGTACCTAACATGCCTGCATGATTCAGCCCTCTCGTGTGCAGGTGATCGGCGACCGCAAGACGACGCCAGGGAAGTATGTCCTTTACTGGATGCAACAAGCCGAACGGGTTCGGTTCAATCACGCGCTCGAATACGCGATCGACCAGGCCAACGACTTGGACTTGCCGCTCATCGTCTGCTTCGCGGTCATGGACGACTACCCCGAAGCCAACGCGCGTCACTACCAGTTCCTGCTGGAAGGACTGCGGGACGTCGAGTCGGACTTGAAGGAACGGGGCATCCGATTTGTCTGCCGACATGGGCCGGCGCCGAAGGTCGCGATCGAGTTGGCGAAGGACGCCGCGATGGTCGTCTGCGATCGCGGGTACACCCGCCATCAGCGGCGCTGGCGTGACGATGTCGCCGACCATGCCGGCACGCGTGTGGTTCAGGTCGAGTCGGACGTTGTCGTGCCGGTGGAGACGACGTCGCCGAAGCAGGAGTTCGCCGCCCGGACGATCCGCCCGAAAATTCACAAGCTGTGGAAGACGTTCCTGGTCGGCCTCACGCAGCGCACCTTGGAGCACGAGTCGGTGCGTATGCGGGTGGCCGGCGATATCGACCTGTCCGACCCGGCCGCCGCGCTGGCGAAGCTGAAGGTCGATCGGAGCGTCGGACCGACACCCTTTTTTGAAGGGGGGAGCCACGCGGCGCAGCGCAAGCTCAAGGCGTTCGTCGCCGGCAAACTTCAAGGCTACGCCGAGGGTCGCAACGAGCCGGCGGCCGGGCACACATCCCTGATGAGCTCACACCTGCATTTCGGGCAGATTTCTCCGCTGGAGCTGGCCCTGGCGGTCGAAGGCTCGGATGCGCCGCCGGAGGATCGCGACGCGTATCTCGAAGAGATGATCGTCCGTCGCGAACTGGCGATGAACTACGTGTATTACTGTCCCCATTACGACGGCTACGAAGGCCTGCCCGCCTGGGCAAAGAAGACACTCGCCGAGCACGAGAAAGATCCGCGTAGTCCCGTCTATACGCGGGCCGAGTTGGAACAGGCCCGGACGCACGACGAGTTCTGGAACGCCGCCCAGCGTGAGATGACGCTGACCGGCTACATGCACAACTACATGCGGATGTACTGGGGAAAGAAGATCCTGGAGTGGACGCCCTCGCCGAAGCAGGCATTCGAGACGACGCTCTACCTCAACAACAAGTACTTTCTCTGCGGTCGCGATCCGATCAGCTTTGCGAGCGTTGCGTGGATTTACGGTCTGCACGATCGCCCCTGGGGGCCGGCGCGAAAGATATTCGGCCTGATTCGCTATATGAACGAAGCGGGTTTGCGGCGGAAGTTTGATATGCCGGCGTACGTCCGAAAGATCAACGGGCTGGGAACCCGTTAAAGCCCAGCAGGGGTCGCCGATTGGGTGAGACGATTCAAGTTGCAGTGTCGGATGCACCGCTTTGGCTGCGATTCGCAAACCCTACGCCGAGTTACTTCAGCGGGCATCCCAGTGCTTCGGTCAGTTGAACCTTCACGGGCTTGCCCGCAAGCAACTGGCGAACGGCATTGGGAACGAATCGGGTGACGGCTTGATCTGCGTTCCGATTGTCATCGAACGCGCCCCGGTAACGAATCTCACCCGCCGCATCGATGACCAGAAATGTGGGCGTGCAGGCAATGCTGTAACGCCTGGCGACGGCACGGTCGGTATCGATCACGCTGACGAACGTCTGGCCAGCCGAGGAGGATCTGGCTGCGATATCCGCAGGAGGAACCGGCGGGAACTCGGTATGGATTGCCACGAAGCGAACCCGCGAATCGCCACTGTACTGCCGCTGAAGTTCGGTCAGACGCTGGTCATAGTCGTTGCTGACGGGGCATTGGCTGGAGCAGAAATACGCGACCACGATGGCGCCACGCTGGTCGGACAGGCGGAACACGCCATCACACGCCTGCGAGTCGCCGGCGACGATAGGCAGCTCGAAGTCCGGCGCTGCTTCGCCAGGCTGCGACGCCAGCATGCGCCGGTCGTTCACAGCGTGAGTCGCCAGCACGGCGATACAACTGCCCGCCAAAATAACTGCGCTGGCCAGGCCAAGCCTGGCCACCCATGGGGCCGATTGCATTATTCCTCCGCTTCGCCACCGGTCGTCAAAACAAGCCCCTCAAGGTCAGGGCAACTTCTTCGACCGATGCTCCTCGCGACGCTACCGCAACACTGTTAAGAGATGAGTGACCTTCCACTGTCGTTACTGAAAGTCACGAATCGACGCGCCAACATTCAAGCCCACGTGGTCAGTCGATCCTGTATCAGTATACCCCTGCGCCGCCCATGCAAAATCGAAATCCAGAATGGGGATAATCCTATCTACTATTACCGGACAATCGCTCACATGGAGGCCGCCGGATCGATCAGTCGAGCCATCTGGTAGATCGTTGCTAATGCGGGAGTCGCAATGTTGAGCAACTGTGCCCGGCGGAGCGGTTCGCCCAGAATCGCTTCAATTTCGAGGGCCCTGCCGGCCCGGCGGTCTACCTGCATGCTCGAAAGATACGCGCCCATCGTCGCGGTGTGCGTGACTTGCCGCTCAATCGTGTCGGCTGGCAGCGAGACTCCCTCAGCCGCAGCTATCGCGATCGCTTCCTGCATGAGCTGACGGACCAGCGTCATCCCTGCGTCGGTGGAAAGCAGTCGGTCGGTTGCGAGGTCGAGCACCGCGCCCAGCCCGTTGAAGGGAATGTTCCAGACGAGTTTCTCCCACCGCCCGCGACGCAGATCGTCAAGCACATCGCAACGCACGCCGGACGATCTGAATAGGTCGGCGATCTGCTCGACCCGAGGCACCGGTTGTGCAGAGGGACGGCCCGGCCGGATGTAGTCGCCGACTTTGACGAAGCCGTGATCGATATGGTGGATGACGCCAGGTGCGGTGCGATGAATGCAGACGAACGCCATCCCGCCGACAACGCGCTCTTCGCCGAACAGGTCGGCAAGTTGGTCTTCGTTCCCGAGTCCGTTCTGGATCGTCAGCAGGATGGTGTCGTCCTTGAGCATCGGTCCGATGAGCGACTCGTACGCGCCGTTGCCGGTCGCTTTGAGCGCGATCAGGACGAGGTCGGGCTTTGGCAGGTCGCCGGGGTCGCGGTAGATCTTGAGCTGGTCAGGCGGGATGGAGAATCCCTGCTCGATTTCGCTTTGCACACGAATCCCGCCGGCCCGAACGGCTTGGTAGTCGCTGCGAAGCAGCAGGTGGACATCATGACCAGCACGAATGAGCTTTGCGCCGTAGTAGCCGCCCACCGCGCCGACACCGACGATCGCGATCACGGGCTGGGCCGGAAGTTGAAGGGTGGGCATAGATCGTCCTCGCCGGGAAACCGTATGCGAGTTGCCCGGAGTCCTCAACCCGGGTGACGCCGGGAGGTAAGAGGCCGCTTGATAGTTCGTATAATGTACGGATACAATCGGCTGCGGCGTGAGCGTCGCGAGTCCTTTGCAAAGTGGGCGGGAAGCGACGTGACCCGAGGCCTTCCGTAACAGGGCCTGCCCGCTTGCTCCGTGCGCGGCTCACTCAAACTCGAACTCGAAACGCCTGCAGATTCGGACGAGTCCAACCAATGTCCCGCCCGCTTCCCGTCATCTCCGGCCGAGCCGCACAGGCTAACCCGCTCAACCGGTTTGAGACGCTCAAATTCGATCGCGAGATGGAGCATTGGGAACATGATGCCGAGGCGATTGAAGAACTCGGCAAGGTGCCGACGCAGTATCTCGTCGATTCCACCCGAGCCATCCTCGCCCGCAACGACAGCCCGGACATCGGTTTTTCCGTCAGCATTAATCCCTACCGCGGCTGCGAGCACGGCTGTATTTACTGCTACGCCCGACCGACCCACGAATACCTCGGCTTCTCGAGTGGGCTGGATTTCGAAACCCGCATTATGGTCAAGCCGAACGCGCCCAAACTGCTCCGCGAGGCGCTGGCCGACCCGAAGTACGAACCCGACTGCATCGCGATCAGTGGCGTCACCGACTGCTATCAGCCGATCGAGCGGCAACTCAAGATCACGCGCGGTTGCCTCGAAGTCCTGCTCGAAGCCGGCAACCCAGCCGGCATCGTCACCAAGAGCGCGCTGGTCACGCGGGATATCGACATCCTGTCGGAGATGGCGAAGAAGCAGCTCATCGCCGTCTACATCTCGGTGACCTCGCTCGATATCGAACTGAGCCGCAAAATGGAGCCCCGAGCGCCATCACCCAAACGCCGACTCGAAGCGATCGCGAAGCTGTCGGCGGCGGGTGTACCCGTCGGGGTGATCACCGCGCCGGTGGTGCCGGGGCTGACCGATCATGAAGTCCCCGCCATTCTTAAAGCCGCCGCCGACGCCGGGGCGAGGTTCGGCGGATACGTCCCGCTCCGTCTGCCGTTCCAGGTGAAGGACCTTTTTGCCGACTGGCTCGAGCAGCACTTCCCCGACCGCAAAGACAAAGTCCTCAATCGCGTCCGCGAAATGCGCGGCGGAAAACTCAACGACAGCAACTTCAACACCCGCATGACCGGCCAGGGTGTCTGGGCGGACGAACT
The DNA here is from genome assembly GCF_015169395.1 of Humisphaera borealis. Classification (GTDB taxonomy): domain Bacteria; phylum Planctomycetota; class Phycisphaerae; order Tepidisphaerales; family Tepidisphaeraceae; genus Humisphaera; species Humisphaera borealis. The sequence goes on along the minus strand of NZ_CP063458.1, from coordinate 4,226,271 downwards.
GCGAGGGATTTATCTCCTGGGCCACCGCAAGGCGGGCCTGGGCAAGTCGCCGCCGCTGTCGATCGATCACTTCAAGCGCCCGGCGGTCGGACAACTGCTGTTGTGGTGAACTCGGGCTTGGGGAAGGGAGTCGTTTCGGCGGGTCAGGCTTCGCCTTTAGACGGCCGACCGGTGACGTCGTACCGTCTGGCCCCTACGATGGGACAACCAACCAAGGAGTGCCATGCACGATGCCAGCCTGATCATGCTCGCCAACGAAGTCCGCGGAAAGACCCTTCGCGTGCTGACCGGAGTGACAGAGGAACAAGCCCGCTTCACCGGCCACGCAGCGCTGAACAACTCGATCCTCTGGCATGCCGGTCATGCGTTATGGGTGGTCGAGAAGCTCGGCGTCATCCCGGCGACCGGCGAACAGGCCCGCTACCCCGCCGACTGGTCCCCCATCTTCGCCGCCGGTGGAACGCCGGCGACCGTTACCAACTGGCCATCCCTGTCGGCGGTCGTCTCGGCGTTGCAGGAGCAACTGACCCGCCTGACAGCGGTGCTTTCCGACATGCGAACCGAGCGGCTCGATCAGGTCATTGACGCGGACCGGAACCGGACACTCCGCTATTCCATCCTGCACGGCCTCCACGACGAAGCGTGCCACTGCGGCGAGATCCAGTTGCTCAAGAAGCTCATCGCCAAGGGATGAGCTGCCGACTGCCACACTGGCAACGTACGCACGGAAAACGCTTTGGTGCAGCCGTCCACATTCCATTGCGGACGGGATCGCTGCATCACAGCCTTCCCCTTCTTACAGACCGACTAACTTGCCGGTCAGATCACAACAAGTGAATCCAACCCGAGCCTCTCGGCAATCAATGGGTCCGCGGGTCGGTATACGCGTTCCGTCGGAGTGACCAGTTCTTCACTTGCTGAGATCCGTCGCCGCTGCTCGGCGACGAACGCCGTCAGATCGATGACTTCCAAGAGCTCCCTATGGCTTTCGGCTATCAGTTCTACGGAGTTGTTCGTCGCCGTCGACCGATTTCCAGGCCCTGCAAATGCGTGTAGCGCTGATCCGCGAAGGCCTATTTGAATCGCCCGCCGGTCCAACGCCGCGCCAGATGGATGGTGGTCCGGATCCCACTGAAGTCGCACATCCGAGGTGCGGACTGCGCCGGCCCACTCGTCCTGCGTCGTGTAGTACCGCCGATCCCACGAGGAGGGCACCGCCTGCGCCAGCAAGGTGTCAAAGAACGCACGGCGAATGCGGAGCCCCAGCGTCACTTCCTGATCCGGCTTGGTCCCCCAGCCGGAACGATACATCATCCAGAGGAAGTTCGGCTTGATCCAACTCATCCGACTGAAGCTAAATGCGTCGCCGCCGAAGTGTCCGTTGGCGACCGCGAAACTACCGATCGCCGGTCGATACGCCTGATAGACGACGACGGATTGGTCATCGAACTGCGCAAGGATGTGCCGACCCGACTTGGGCCAAAGCGAACATTGGCGGATGTACGGTTGGGTCAGAACGTTCATGGCGACCGACAGTCTGAACGAGAACGAGCAGAACGTCACGCGCCGGGAAGCTCGTTGGAAGCAACCCCGTTCTAAACCTCCCCGGGATTAATGGAAGAGGTGACGATTTCCTGGCGCAGAACAAAGCCGGGAAGGGCAATGCCCTTCCCGGCTTCATTTTCTAGCTCGCTATCGCTGCGACGTTTCCGTCGCGGCTCGGCTTGGCAGGATTACTCCGCCGCCTCGTCGCCGTCGGCCGATTCGCCTTCGGCAGCAGCGCCGCCGATCTTGAGATCGCCCAGGCCGCTGGACTGCTCGCCGCCTTCCAGACCGCCGCGGAGGCCGCGCTTCTCGGCGCGGACCTTGCGGTCCTCTTCGCGCTCTCTTCTTCCTGCGCCCAAGCGGCTCGCTTGAGCGACAGGCCGATCTTGCGCTCGTCGCTGTCGACACGCAGGATCTTGACTTCGACCTCCTGGCCGACCTTGACCGCATCTTCCGGCTTCTCGATCTTGGCATCCGAGATTTCCGAGATATGCAGCAGGCCTTCCAGGCCCGGTTCCAGTTCCACGAAGACGCCGAAGTTGGCGATCTTGGTGACCTGGCCGTGCACGACCATGCCCGGGCGGTAGTTCTGCGGGATGACCGTCTGCCACGGATCTTCCTGCATCTGCTTCAGGCCCAGCGCGATACGCTGCTTTTCCTGGTCCACGCTGAGAACGACGGCCTGGATCTGCTCGCCCTTCTTGAGCACTTCGCTCGGGTGGCCGATCTTCTTCGTCCACGACAGGTCGCTGACGTGCAGCAGGCCGTCGATGCCTTCTTCGATCTCGACGAACGCGCCGTAGTTGGCGATGTTCCGCACCTTGCCGGCGATGACCGATCCGGGCGGGTACTTCTCGGCGACGCGTTCCCAGGGGTTCTCCTCGACCTGCTTCATGCCGAGCGAGATTTCCTGCTTCTCCTTGTTGATCTCCAGGACCTTGACCTGGGCCTTCATGTTCTGGGTCACCACTTCCGACGGGTGGTTGATGCGCTTAGTCCAGCTCATCTCGGAGATGTGCACCAGGCCTTCGACGCCTTCTTCCAGCTTCACGAACGCGCCGTACGACATGATGTTGACGACTTCGCCGTCGTGGACCGAGCCCACCGGGTACTTCTGCTCGATGTTCTCCCACGGCGAAGCATCCTTCTGCTTCAAGCCGAGGGCGATCTTTTCCTTGCCCATGTCGATCGACAGAACCTTGACTTCCAGTTCCTGGTCGATCTTGAGCATCTCGCTGGGGTGGTTCAGCCGGCCCCAGGACATGTCGGTGATGTGCAGCAGGCCGTCGATACCGCCGAGGTCGATGAACGCGCCGAAGTCGGCGATGTTCTTCACGGTGCCCTTGACGATGTCGCCAATCTTCAGGCCTTCCAGCGTCTTCTTCTTCAGCTCTTCACGCTGCACTTCGATCATCTTGCGGCGGCTGATGACGATGTTGCGGCGTTCTTCGTCGATCTTGAGGATCATCGCGTCGATGTCGCGGCCGATCCAATCGCTGATCTCGCCCGGCCGGCGGATGTCCACCTGCGAGGCCGGAAGGAAGACGGGCACGCCGATATCGACCAGCAAGCCACCCTTGATCTTCTTGGTGACCTTGCCGTGAACCGGATCCCCCTCCTTCTTGGACTTCATGATCGCTTCCCAGTTGATGATCCGATCCGCTTTGCGTTTCGAGATCCGCACCTGGTCATGATCGCCGTCCACGTCCTCGACGAGGACCTGGACTTCGTCACCGATCTGCACTTTTTCGGGCTCGTCGAACTCGCCCTTTTCGAGGATACCTTCAGACTTGCGGCCGAGGTCAACGACGAAGTCGTCGCTGACGCGGGCACTGATGATGCCCTTGATGATGTTTCCGGAAACCAGGTCCTGGACTTCGCCGCCCTTGACGAGCTTGTCGAGGTCAAGATCGCTGTTGCCGTAGACGGTGGCAACGGCTGAGTCGAGCTCGTCGTCGAGGTTTCCGAAGGAGTTGATGAGGTTGTAATCGACCATGGGGAGATTTTTGACGCTCACGCGGGAGCGTACTTACGACAAAATAGAACCGCCCGGCCGCATCCGGGACTGATAGCGTGGCCAGAAAACCAAGCCTGCGGCATCCACGCGGTGCCGGAGACGTCACGTTGTGCAAGGATTACCCTCCGCCTTGCGCGAATCCGGGATTCTATGGCGAACGCCGACCAGACACAAGGGAGGGTCACCGGGCAGCCCGGCGTGAATAATTCTTCAGGCCCGACCGAGCGGTGTTGCGCACACAATAATGCCCAGACGACTCGCCGCCGACCATCGACTTGATGTGCTTAACGTACAGGTAATGCCAGGAAGTCCGAACCTAACCGAAGTCACTTTTCATGAGCTCAGAACCAGCCAATGCGTGTGCCGAGTTGCTTCTGGAGTACCAGGGGGTGGTGGTCCACGACCTTCGGGGGGAACTTAATGCCCTGCTGCTGACCGTCGACTACGTACGGCGGCAGGTCGGTGCCCGGCCGGAACTGGCCCAGGTGTTCGGCGACACGCTCGGCGACCTGGACCATGTCCGCACGTCGGTCAACCGGACGCTGTATCAGCTGGAACTGGTCGGCGTGGCCCGCAAATCGTTAGCGAAGAAGGCCGCCGCCGAGTTCGCGCCGCAGAATCTTTGCGACATCGTTCGCGATGTGATGAAGCAATTCCTTAACGCCAGGGCCCATCGCCGGCATGTGTCACTGGCTGATCTGCCGGCTTCGGACCTGGCCGTCCGCGCCGACCCAGTGCTTCTGCACCTTGCGGTGCAGCGGCTGCTGCACGGCATGATCGATCTGGGGCGCGACGCGGAAATGGGTATCGAGATCAGAGAGCCGGGGCTTGACGGCGACGCGACCGTGTCGGGCACGGGCGATCGGTCGCCGCCGACCGCCACGCTGCACGTGCGATTCACGCCGCCGCAGAAAGCCGTGTCGGAGGTAATGTCCCAACTCGACGTAAAGGAAGTACGCGACGACAAGTCGACTTCGCTGAACGCGCTGCGTTTGACCGCCCGCCTGGCAGAGGCGATGGGTGGCAGACTGCAATACAACCAGAGGGACGCCGAAGTGCGCCTGGAACTGCCACGAGTGATGGAAACGGCAGCAGAATGCAACGAGAACTGAGGATTCGGTCGCCAAGGCGCGAGAAACTTGAGAGCAAAAGGCGCGCGGAATAACGCTATGACGCCGCACCTGGAGGCACCGACCGAAATTCCGTAAATTATTTTCGCTGCGCGATTAGCAAGACTTACAACTGTCAGTTACACTGTCCTCTGGTACGGTTGACGAACGAGTCGCCAGCTTCGACGGTCTGCCATAGGCCCTCCGCCTGCAACTGCCTGTCTCTCTCTCTCCTACCTTCTGGGCCGGAACGTCGGCCTCTTTCACCTGGGAACCCGGAAAGCCAAACGGCGGGTTCCAGCGCCCAAGAAGCAATAGGAGCTTAATTATGGGTAGCAAATTGTACGTCGGTAACCTGAGCTATAACGTCACCAGCTCGGACCTTGAACAGCTGTGCAGCCAGCACGGCACCGTCTCCAGCGCCGAAGTCATCCAGGACCGCGATAGCGGCCGCAGCAAGGGCTTCGGCTTTGTGCAGATGGCGTCGGACGAAGAGGCCCAGGCGGTCATCGCCGCCCTCAACGGCCAGGAGCATGACGGCCGCAGCCTCACCGTCAACGAAGCCAAGCCCCGCGAAGATCGCCCCCGTGGCGGTGGCGGCGGCGGCTACGGTGGTGGTGGCGGCGGTCGCAGCGGTGGCGGCGGCTACGGTGGTGGTGGCGGCGGTCGCAGCGGTGGCGGTGGCTACGGCGGCGGCGGCGGTGGTGGTGGTTACGGCGGCGGCGGCGGTGGCCGCGGCAAGCGCTTCTAAATCACCCTACGCTCACGCAAAATCACGCCCGGCCCCGGCCATGGCTGATCACGCATAAGCAAAAGAAGGAGGCCACAGCAATGTGGCCTCCTTCTTCGTTTTACAGTCGTCAATTCGAGCGAGCACGCGATGCCATCCCCACACAGGTTTCCCTTCACATCCGCCGTCGCTATAACCGGCGTCTGATTCGTACAAGGAGAGGTGCCCGCTTGTCCGCACGCGTCTGCAAATCGTTCAAGGTACTCGTCGGCCTGGAAATCCACGTCCAGCTCGCGACGCAAACCAAGATGTTCACCGCCGCCCCCAACGGCGCGACGCACTTCGGTGCCGACCCCAACAGCCTGGTCAATCCGGTCATTCTCGGTTTGCCTGGCGTGTTGCCAGTGATGAACAAGGCGGCGGTCGAATCGTCGATCAAGGTCGGACTGGCGTTGGGATGTCAGATCGCAAAGCACACCAAGTGGGACCGCAAGAGCTACTACTACCCCGACCTGCCCAAGAACTACCAGATCAGCCAGTACGATGAGCCGTTGTGCGGCCCTGGCGTGTTCGAACTCGAGGATGAGACGGGGCAGATCGTGCCCATCCGCATCCGCCGGGCACATCTGGAAGAAGACGCCGGCAAGCTGCTGCACGAAGCACCAGGCGGGTTTCGGATCGATCACAGCATCGTCGATCTCAACCGGGCCGGAACGCCCCTGCTGGAAATCGTCACCGAGCCCGACTTCACGACCGCAAAGCAGGTGGCGCTCTTCGCGCAGGAGCTCCAGAAGCTGGTGCAATTCCTCGGCGTTTCCGAGGGGCAAATGCAGATGGGGCACATGCGGTTCGAGCCCAACATCAATGTCCACATCACGGACGACAAGGGCGTCGTCCACAAGACCGCAATCACCGAGGTGAAGAACCTCAACAGCTTCTCCGTCGTCGAGCGAGCGACGGCGTTCGAGCTTCAGCGGCAGATCCACGCGTGGGAAGACACCGGAACGCTGGGCAAAAAGAGCACCTACGGCTGGGACGAAAACGCCGGCGCGACCTACTGGCAGCGCGACAAGGAAGACGCCGACGACTACCGCTACTTCCCCGATCCGGACCTGATGCCCGTCGAAGTGTCCGATGAATGGCTGAACGAACTCAAGTCGCAAGTCGGCGAGTTGCCGCGGGCGCGGCGCAAGCGTTATGAGTCCGCGCTTGGTCTGAACGCGAAGGACGCGGCGATCCTGGCCGGCGACAGGGCGACTGGCGACTACTTCGAGCAGATCCTCGCCGCCGGTGCCGACGCCAGGCGGGCCAGCACGCTGATGGAAACGCTCCGTGAAATCGCCAACGAGCGAGGCACCGCGGCAACCGCGGTCGGCGTCGCGCCAACTCGGCTGGCGGAAATCGCCGGTCTTGTGGCCGCCGGCAAGCTTGCCGGGAACAAGGAGACGGCCAAGACGATCATCGCATCCCTCGCCGAGCAGGACCGCTCGGCCGAGCAGGCGGCCGCGTCGCTGGGCCTCATTCAGTCCACCGATACCGGCGAGGTCGACCGCCTGGTGGACGAGTTGATCGCCGAGAACCCCAAGAGCCTGCAGGACTATCGCGGCGGGAAGCAGCAGGCTCGCGGCGCATTGATCGGCATGATCATGAAGAAAGCCAAGGGGCTGAACGCGAAGATCGTCGGCGAGCGGCTGGACGCGAAGGTAAAGTGAGATTCCGGGGGGCGAAACGGGCCGCGATGGATTCCCAAGGGATCTAAGTTTTTCAGGCCCAAGGGGCTGAGATTCTATAGCCCAGCCCATCGGGCTGGGTCATGGTGTCATCGATCCAAAGAGGCCCGAAAGGCCGGGATATAACGTGCCCGCCCGGCGTCATTATCCCGTCCTTTCAGGGCTTTAAATCATTCGATCTCGAAACCCAGCCCTGCGGGCTGGGCTATAGGATCATGGCCCTTCGGGCCTCACCACCAGTAAGACTTTGGCCGTGCTCGGGGCAGCTCACGGCAGGTCCTTACGCCTTGACCGACAGATACGGCCCGCTCGCCCCGCCTTCACTGCTGGTGAACTGACCGGCCGTTGTGGACGTGACTGTGGACAACAGCACCAGCGAGATCGTCTTCTCTCCCGCTATCTTGGCGGCCGTGAAGAACGACGACAGGTTGGCCGAGTATGTCGTGGCGGTCGATCCGGTGACGGCGGCGTTAAACGACGCGATCTTTGTCCCCTTCGTGCCGGGGTCGTTGTTCCATGTGATCGTGTTCTCGGCCCAGTTATCGTTGGCCGCCGCCCAGACCTCTACCTGCATGCTGCCGGACTGCATGGCGTTTCCCTTGAGGTAGAGCATGGCGGACGAAATGGTGCTGAACTTCGACACGTCGAACTTCAGGTAGGTCATTCGCGAGTTGTCGACCACCGACGCCTGTCGGACCTCAATCGTGGTTGCCGACCCGAAGTTCTGCCCGGCGTACGCCCCGCCGCGAATGGTCGCGTCTTCGGTCGGCACCAGCGTCGTCGCGGACGTTGGCGGAGGTGGTGGAACGGTGGGCGGCACCGTCGGGGGGACGGTGGGTGGAACCGTGGGTGGCACAGTCGGGGGCACGGTAGGTGGAACAGTAGGTGGAACCGTCGGAGGCACCGTTGGTGGAACGGTGGGCGGCGGCGTTCCGGTTCCGGTCAGTCCGTAACCACTTCGAACGTACGCCGCCGCCGCCGAGCCCAGCAGGTTGGACTGCCAGTTGCTCTCACCGAGCCTTCTCGCCGCTGAAACGTATCCGCTGGCCGAGCCCAGTCCGATGGCCGAGCCGTAGCTACCGACATTGCGGTTGCCGCCGGGGTAGTTCACGTCGGTTTCGCTGCTGCCGAAATCACGACCCGGCGCCCACTGATACCATTTGGCGGACGGACCGCCGATGTTGACCAGCGCCGTGCCGGCCGGGCTGTGGTATCGGTTGCCAGAGAGGTGGATCTCGCTGGTCGAGAAATCGGCGCCGACGTGCATGACCGTCGTCTTCTGCGAGTTCTGGATGTCGTTATTGCGGAACGTGAAGTTGTTGAGCCCCGTCGCCCCGCTGCCGCCGACCACAAGACCCTCGGCGATCTGCAATCCCTTGGTCCAGTTGTTGATGACGTTGTTCTCGACCAGCAGGTTGTTCACCCCGACCGCGCTGCCGAGGTTTGTCACGCCGGACACGACGTTCAGCGAAATGGCCATTCCGCTGGCGGCGGGCGAGTCGGTGAAGACATTGCCACTGACGGTCGCCGAGGCGACGTTGCTCATGTCCAGTGCCCAACCGCGCACGAGCGAGCCGATGGTTCCCCCGCCCTGGAAGACGTTGTTGGTGATGCGTCCGGTGACGCCGCCTGCTTTCACCGGCCCGCCGTTGACCAGGCCGTAGCTCATGTGCAGCGGGTTGTCGAGGAACGTGTTGTTCTCGATGACCCCGCCGGCTCTTGCCTGCAGGCCGTGGCTGGAGGCGTTGGAGATCAGATTGCCACGGGCGACGAAACCCCCGACCGACTCTTTGATGTAGACGTTGTGGTTGAACTGGGTCCGGCCGCCGCCGCTGACGGCGTCGTTCCACCCGTTGTGGTCGATCACGTTGTCTTCGAGCGTGAATCCGCTGACATTCTCGATATACAGCCCCTGCGAGTTACCCGAGGTGTTGTAGGCATCGGTGATGATGCTTCGGCGAATGCGAATGTTGCTTGCCGGCCCGATGAAACCCGCCGCCGTGATGTTCGTGGTGTAACTGTCAACTTCGACGTCCTCGAGCAGCAGGTCGTTGGTGCCGGACAACAGCCGCAGCCCCTCGTTCCCGGCCGTGCCGGTGAAGCCGCCACCGGAAGGGTCTCGCTGATTTGCCCAGAACTTAAGGCCCTGGATAACCAGGTGGTTGACCGTTTTTACGGAGCTGGTGCCGGTCGTCAGTGCATTGGCGATACCCGTGGCCAGCACCGGACGATTGCCGACGCCGTAGGTACCGATGACCATTGGTTCGCCGGCGCTGCGGCCTCCTTTGACCCAGGTGCCCAGAGGCTCGTAAAACGTGTCACCCCGCTTGAGCAGCATCTGGTCGCCGTACCCGGAGCGGAGCATCGACTTGGCTTGGCCGATCGTCCGGACAGGTGCCACTGCGGAATAGCCGAAGTTTGAGTCGTCGCCGCTGGATGAACTGACGTAAACGACCCGGTCTAAAACGCCGGGCGTAACGACCGTAAAGCCGCTGGCGTCCAATGAAACGGACATCAGCGAACGGCTTTCGAGCGTATCGATGACAGCGCGGTGAACGCGATGGTTTCGAAGGCTCAGGGCTGGGAAATGGCGCAGGACCGCAGAATACAAACGCGGCATGAACATCACCTGTCTGAATGTGGACCGTACGTCGAAAGGAACGGATCGCCCGCCGGGCCCTACAACAGCCACGGCGTCCGTTACCGAAAAGAACAGGGCCAACAAACTCCCCGACCAGGAAGGTCGAAAGTGTCGCTTAGTGATCTAGTTACCGTGCTCAACTATGGAAAACACGCAAGATCGACCTGCAAAACAAGAAAAAGTTTAGACTTCCGCGGCCTCGGCTGAAATCCACGCTTTGACGGAGCAACGCTATGAACACTCGTTATTCGAAATGTGTCTGCGGCCGAGGCATTCTGCGTTGGTGTGCCGCATGGCTGCCTGGCTCAGTTATTACGACGGTGCTTCTGGGAGGATCGGAGGTTTTTGCCGATTCTGCCGCGCCGACACGGAAACCCGTCGAGCCTGTCGCGGCGGCCGAGTTGCTCCGACCTATCGTCGACCGAGAGACACCTGCGCTTGAGAAACTGTACCAGTCCTTTCATGCCAGCCCCGAGCTTTCGCTTCACGAAAAAGAGACCGCTCACAGACTGGCAGAGAACTTGAAAGGCACGGGCTTCGAAGTGACGACTGGCGTCGGTGGACACGGCGTTGTAGCGGTGCTCAAAAACGGTCCGGGGAAGACACTCCTGATCCGCGCTGATCTCGACGCGCTGCCCGTGCGCGAAGAATCCAAGGCAGCATATGCAAGCACCGTCACCGAGAAAGATCCGCAGGGGCGCACCGTCCCAGTCATGCACGCCTGCGGACACGACATTCACATGACTGTGCTCGTCGGCACGGCCAAGGCACTGGTTGCGACCAAAGACAGGTGGTCGGGCACGCTCGTGCTGATCGGCCAGCCCGCCGAGGAAATCGGCCACGGCGCCGCCGCGATGCTGTCGGATGGCCTGTACACACGATTCCCTCGGCCCGATATCGGCCTGGCACTTCACGTAGACGCCGAACTGGAGGCAGGCAAAGTCGGCTGGGTCGCGGGGTTTTCGACCGCGAATGTCGATTCGGTCGACATCGTGGTCCGCGGCGTAGGCGGGCACGGCGCACAACCACAATCCACGAAGGACCCCGTCGTCATCGCCGCCCAGATCGTGCTGGCCCTGCAGACCATTCGCAGCCGTGAAGTCCACCCGCGGGAACCCGTGGTCGTCACGGTAGGCTCGATCCAGGGCGGAACCAAGCACAACATCATTCCCGACAGCGTCACGCTGCAGTTGACGATTCGCACCTACAAGGACGACGTCCGCGCCAAGGTGCTGGCGGCAGTCGAGCGCATCAGCAAGGGCATCGCGATCGCCGCCGGCGTCCCGAAGGAACTGGAACCGGTCGTCACGCTCAAAGACGAGTTCACACCCGCGCTCTATAATTCTCCGGAACTGGTCCAGCAGGTGAAGGGCGTATTCGTCAGGACGTTCGGCGAAGACAATGTCGTCGAACGGGAGCCGACGATGGGCGGCGAAGATTTCGCCCGCTACGGGAAGGCCGAGCCGAAAATCCCGATCTTCATGTTCCGTCTGGGCAGCGTGCCGCCGGCGAAGATGAAGGCCGCCCGGGAACAGGGCGCGGCGTTGCCATCGCTGCATTCGTCGAAGTACCTGCCCGACAGCCGGCCGACGCTCGAAACCGGCGTCACGGCGATGACGGCAGCAGCGCTGGACCTTTTGAAAGCAGAGAGAAAGTAAGCGAGGCGAAAGAGACGGCGGAAGGGAGCGATGGACAGACGACGTGGGCAACCAGGACTTTCATCCTGTTGTCGTTTCGGTTCGTCGCCGGGTCATAGGGTCTTTCGGTCGCTTACCGCCTCAATCCACCATCGAGGGAATCGGCGTCTCCATCGGCCTGCGCCAGAGCAGATGCAGCCGCCAGTGCGCATCGTCGCGAGTGGGGTAATCCATCCGATAATGCGCACCGCGGCTTTCGGTGCGGGTATAGGCGGCGCTAGTGATGAGGGCGCAGACGGCGAGCATGTTCTGCACTTCCCACCCCTGAACCGCGGTCGCCTCGCCCAACACCTGCGGATCGAAGACCTTGTCCATCACGTAGCGGCTCCAGAACGCAATGATCTCGCGCGTTTCGGCCAGGCGGTCGCCGGTGCGTTCGATGCCGACGTTTCGCCACATCACACTGCGAAGACTGCTCTTGACGTCGATGATGTCGAGCTCGGTCTTGGTACTCCTGGGAACACGGTGCTCGAGCGTTTGAGGGAACTTGTAAGCGCCCAACTCCCGGACCGCCGTCACCGCGTCGAGGCCGGCGCGGGCACCGAACGTCAGGCCCTCCAGCAGCGAGTTGCTGCCCAGGCGGTTGGCGCCATGCAGTCCGGTACAACTGGCCTCGCCGACGGCGTAGAGCCCGGCCAGGCTGCTGCGGCCCTGGAGATCGACATCGACGCCGCCAATCATGTAATGCGCCGCAGGGTGAATGGGGATCACGTCTTTCGCAGGGTCGATTTCGAACTGATCGACAAGCTTGGCAAGTTGTGGGAACCGCTCGCGGAACTCCTTGGGCGGCAGGTGGCGAACGTCGAGATAAACGTGCGTGAAGTTCGTTTTTCGGATCTGCTCGACGATCGCCCGGCTGACCACATCACGTGGGGCGAGTTCGCCCATTTCGTGGTAGTCCTTCATGAAGCGATAGCCGTTGCGATCGACGAGGTACGCGCCTTCGCCGCGCACGGCTTCGGTGATCAGGGCGCGGCTGGCACCGGCGACGTAGAGCGTCGTCGGGTGAAACTGCACCATCTCCATGTCCTTCACCGCCGCCCCGGCACGCCAGGCCATGGCATGGCCGTCGGCGGTGGCGATCTTGGGATTGGTGCTTTCGCGGTAGAGCTGTCCCGCCCCGCCGCTGGCCAGGATGGTCGTCTTGGCCCAGATGATGTTGAGCTGCCCCCGCACCAGCGCCAGGACGCCGACGCACCGTCCGGGTGGCTGGTGCGCCTGGGCGTGATCGTCGGTGATCAGATCGACGACAAATGTCTTCTCGCCGATACGGATGTTCTCGCGCGCTCGGACGGTGTTGATCAGCGTCTGCGCCAGCTCTTTACCGGTGGAGTCGCCGTAGGCGTGAAGGATGCGCGCGAACGAGTGCCCCCCTTCCAGCGTGAACGCCAGGCCGTGGGCTTTGCTGGCGTCCTTGTCGAAATTGATGCCCCACTGCAACAGCTCCAGGACACGCTGCGGGCCTTCCTTGACGACGATCTCAACGGCCTCGTGATCGCAAAGCCCTGCGCCACCTTTTTCCGTATCGCTCACGTGCGAGGCGTAGCTGTCGGCCGGCTGAAGCACGGCGGCGATGCCGCCCTGGGCATACCAAGTGTTGGATTCGTCGATGGTGTCTTTGGTCAACAGCAGGACGTCACATCCGCCATCGGCGGCGGCAATGGCAGCCCGCAGCCCGGCAACGCCGCCGCCGATCACCAAGACGTCGGTGAACTGCTGCGGAAGGCGGGAGGCTTTGAAGGGGAGGAGGTAGCGACGCTGGGTCAGCGCTTCAAACATTGTTTACGCGATTCTAATGCGTGCGGCGTCGGGTTGTCATGCGAGGCGCGCCACAAATGAAACACGCGTCGGGTCATTGCCGCCCGAGTCATATCGGCGGCAGGCGTTTGGCAAGGCACTTGAGTCGGTGTCATCGTTCAGGGGTGATCGGAACAACGGCAAAACCACGCGGCGGTTCTTGCGATCGGACAAAGCGTCGCACAATGACGTGAAGCAACCAGGTCAGGAAGGCAAAAACAACGCTGAGAAACGCACCTTGAATCAACGTCGTGAGGAAGGAATTGATGAATGTCCAGCGAGGCACTTCAAGCCGCTCGACGATCCCCACGCTCATCATGCCGGGAATCAGATCGACAAGAAATCCGAGTGGATATACGACGCCAATTGCGATGCGAATACCGTACGAGATGAACATCGCAATTCGAAACGCGCGGTCGTGACCCCATGTCCGCCGGAACCCCGGGCTACCGCTGATCACGGTGTAAGCAACGACGAAGACGACGACCCCGGACACCATGCCGAGAGTCTCAAAGTTCTGTTCCCGCGCGATGACAAAGCTGGGTACCGCGGCCAGCGCACAGACACCGCCCCAGATGCATAGAACGATCAGGGGTCGCACGGCAAGATGCATTGTGGCAATTTCCCCTCGCGGCAGGCGTCATGCCCCTTCGCGCGTGATCACCTTGTAATTCTCCCGCTCGCCCACGCCGCGCATCGGGTAGTCCTTGCGGAGCGGATAGTTCCCGAATCCGTTCCACGTCAGGATCCGCCGCAGGTCGGGGTGGCCGACGAAGATGATGCCCATCATGTCGTAGACTTCCCGCTCCATCCATTCAGCGCCCGGCCAGAGGCAGCAGACGCTGTCGAGCTTCAGGCCGGGGTCGCCCTTCTCGACGACTTCTTCGTCGCGGAACTTATTCCACTCGCTGCCGGGTGCCGTGTCGTGAGCGGGATCGAGGAACACCTTCAGCCACAGCCGGTTGTTGTGCGGGATGCTCGTCAAGCCGTAATTGACGGCGAAACGGTGCTTGGCGTTGGGGTAGCCGAGGTAATCCACGCTGTTGATCTCGGCCAGCATGTCGTACCGAAGGTTCGGGTCGTCGCGCAGGAACGTGCAAACGCGCACGATCTGCTCGCGAGGCACCACGACAGTAATCATGTCGCGGAACTCGCCGACGAAGAATTGGATGTCGGGGAACTGAGCCTTGAGGGGCTGAAGCGCGGGGTGTTCGATGGTACGTGACATAGGGTGACCGTGGCGGTCGCTTGGAATGGTAGAGGGTACGGGTTGAAGGTCAAGATCGCCGGCCACGGCGGTGCCCGGTGGGGCGAGGAGTCGGTATAGGTCTATCAGGGGAGAAGGAGACCGCCCCGGGACGGAAAAACCCTTAAGGGAATTTTACCTAGCACGGATCCCCCAAAGTAGCGTAAAAACTGAGGAAGTAGTTACACATCTCTCTGCATCGGAAGTCGTACCCATTTCGCCGTCTGGCGCGAGTCTTTTCTGAGGATCACGATGTACCCCAAGCCCCATTCCGTCCGGCCGTTGTCGCGTGGAGTGCGCGCATTCACACTCGTCGAGTTGCTGGTGGTCATTGGCATTATTGCCCTGCTGATTTCAATTCTTCTGCCTTCGCTGGCCCGAGCCCGCGAGCAGGGCAACCAGGTCAAGTGCCTGAGCAACCTGCGGCAACTGGGGATGGGGATGATCATGTACACGAACCAGAACAAGGGCTACTTCCCCTTCGGTTCGCGCTATCCGGCCGACCTGGTCTTTAACGAGGACTGGATCTGGTATCAGGAAGCGCCCGTCGCCGGTATTGCGCCGGCACCCGGACGTCCCGTCGCCGACGTGAAACAGTCGGCGATCGTGCCGTACATCGGCGGGTTCACCGCGGAGGTGTTCCGATGCCCCTCGGACGACTACGCCGCCCATGTGACGGCCGCCCCCAGCGGAAAATACTTGTACAGCTATGCGATGAACGGAAACTTTGAAGGTCGTTCCAAGGTAAAGATCACACAGATCCGCAACGCGCCGGACAAGATTATTCTTGCCGAAGAGGACGAGAACTCGATCAACGACGGCCTTTGGGCACCCGGCGGTGGTGATATCACACAAACGGCCACGGCACGCGATCTTCTGGGTATCCGACACGACAGCAGAAAACAGATCCCCGATCCTCGCGACCAACAGATCTCCACGCACCCCAACGGCGACCGCCGGGGTAACGCGGCATTCTGCGACGGCCACGCCGAGTTCATCTCCCGCCGTGTCGCTCACGACAAGAAGGCTCTCTTGCGGGCCGAGTGAGCGTGGGCCTGCACAATCGATCTGGAGATCACGCCATGCCGTCCCATCGCTCGGCGTCCTCGTAAAGGTCTTCGATCGGCGGCTCGGAAATGCGATCCTTAACGACGCTCGGCGCACGATCGTCGACAGCGACATGTCGCGCCTGCATGGCGACGCGACGATGCCCGATCCGCCGCCGAACGACCGCAATCTGCTCCGCCTCCCATGCGTGCCCCGCGGCACGACCGGCACCTCTCACGGCGAATGTCCGCTCGATCATGAGCACCTCACGGGTGCGACTTGCGGGGTAGCCTGCCTCACGGACCGGGCAAACATCACTCATCGACTGGCGCGAATCGTTCATGGCTGATACTCCGAAATTGCGTGGACTACAGAGGACTTGATCGCAGCTCCGGGGCCCTCGATGCTGCGGCTCGACCTTTGCTTTTTCGACCGGAACCGAACGAAATCAGAACAAAATCCGTTCGGTTTTTGATCGGATCATTTATCGGACATCTGTTCGTGTTATTTTCGGTCCGCCCCGCGATTCTGTTGTCGACGATTTGCCAACCGCCCCGGCCAACGGGTAACACCCACAGATATGGAATCCGCCGATTGCTCCCCCGATGCGCTGAAGCAACGTTTGCGCCTCGTGACTATCCATTTTCTGTTCATGACAGCGCTGCTCCTGGCCGGGTGCGGCGGCGGCGGCAACGCAGGTCGCGGCGGCATCGCCCCGCCACCGTCGGAACCCCCGCGCGGCTTCCCACCGCCTCGCGACGTTCCCATCGATCCGCAACTGGTCGCGTCGGCCAAGGCGGAACTCGACAAGCTGCTCGCCGCGGAACTGGCGTTCGATCGCGTCTATGCCATTGAGGGGCTTCGCTACGTTGAGGGCGAGAAGGCCTCCGAACCGATCATCGCGCAGCTCAGCGTAAAGGCGCAGGCAGTTCGATTCGCCGCCGCGATGGCAGCCGGCGATCTGAAGCTCGAAGCCGCAAAGCCCAAACTCCTCGATATGGTGAACGACCCTGACCCGCGTGTGCAGGTCGCGGTGCGCTATGCGCTGCACAAGATCGGCGATACCACGCACACACAGGATTTGGAGAAGTTCGCGACGCACGGCGACCCGAAAGTCCGCGGCTCGACCGCCATGGTCCTCGGCCGGCTGAATGAACCGACCGCCAAGGGCATCCTGCGACTGCTGCGCGCCGACGCCCGCCCGGAAGTGCGCCAGCAGGCCGATGAGGCGCTTTTTCTGCTCGATGACACCCGCGGTCGCGATGCGATCCTCGGCTACACCACCAGCAGCCATCCCGACGACGTCATTTTCGCCATGCGGGCCCTGGCGCAGAAGAAAGATCCCGGCCTCAAGCTCTACGCGTGGTCCAAACTGTCAGAAGCCAATGACGCGTCGAAAGGCTACCTGGAAGTCGGCCTGGCGGCGGCGATGGCGGTCGGCGCGATGGGCGCCGACGACGGGTACGGAGTCGCCATGAAGGGCATGGCCGATAAAGACCCGCAACTGGGCGCACGGCGTCGCATGCTGGCGGCGGCCACGTTCGGAACCATCGGCCGGCCCGACGCCCAACCGTTCCTTGCGACGCTTCTCAAGGACTCTGACAGCGAAGTCCGCGCCGCAGCGGCCACGGCAATCCTGCAGATCGCCAAGGCCCCGAAGAAGTTCAACCGCGAAGGTAAGGTCGTGAACTGAAGGGGCGGCTTACAACTCCGCACGCGTACGAGGTCTGCATTGAGACTCCAGGAGGGAATCTGACATGGCTTCGCCAGTCCCTGTGGCCGAGTACGCATCGCCCGAAGTGCGAAGACGCTTCCCCACTGGGGATTACCTGATGTTTGCCGCCGTCGTCGGCTTCGTGGTGGGGGTGCTGGCCGCTCCGCTGCTCATCATCGATAGGCTCAGGAACATCTACGAGGATCTCAAGCTCAAGCTCCCCGGGTCTACACAGCTTCTGATCGATCTTTACAGTACGCTGAACCAGTTCGGGGCACGATTCTGGATCTGGCTGATTCCACTTCTGATACCGCTCTGGCTCGTACGCCTCGACCGCGAGGTGCGTTTCCGCGCGACCGTCGCACTGCTGCTTCTTGCGGGCCTGGCAATCGTCTGGTTTGTGCTGGCAACGGTCTCGCCGATGCTTCTGCTCTTCGAGGGGCTGTTCAGCAGATAACACCCGAATTCACGCAACCCCTTCAAAACTCCCGGCGATTTGGGCAGTTGCGGCGGCTTCCGCTATAATCTTTCGCTCGCCGGTGGTCGTTCGTTATCGGCGATCGCCAGACTTCTTTCCGGAGCCAGCCCCCGATGCCAACCCTCAAGCAGACCGACCCCCAGATTTTCGACCTCATCCAGAAGGAGCAGAAGCGGCAGGAGACCACCCTTGAGTTGATCGCCAGCGAGAATCATGTGTCGACCGCCGTCATCGAAGCGGTCGGCACGGTGCTTACCAATAAATACGCCGAGGGTTATCCGGGCGGGCGTTACTACGGCGGGTGCGAGTACTACGACCAGATTGAAACCCTCGCGATCGACCGCGCCAAGCAGATGTTTGGCTGTGGCTTTGCCAACGTGCAGCCCCACTGCGGTGCCAACGCCAATCTCGCCGCGTTCATGGCGATGATGCAGCCCGGCGACAACTTCCTGTCGCTGAACCTCTCGTCCGGCGGGCACTTGTCGCACGGCATGAAGCTCAACGCATCGGCCGTCTTCTACAAGCCCCATCACTACGAGCTGAACCCCGATACCCAGACAATCGACTTCGATTCGGTCCGCCGGAAGGCGCACGAAATCAAGCCCAAGGCGATTCTCTGCGGCTATAGCGCGTATCCGCGCATCATCGACTTCAAAAAATTCCGCGAGATCGCCGACGAAGTCGGCGCGTACCTGATGGCCGATGTGGCGCACATCGCCGGCCTAATCGTCGGCGGCGTACACCCCAGCCCGTTCCCGCACGCCCACGTGGTGACGACAACCACGCACAAGACGCTCCGCGGCCCGCGCGGCGGGTTGATCCTGTGCGACACCGAAGAGCTGAACAAAGCCATCAACCGAAGCGTCTTCCCCGGCAGCCAGGGCGGCCCGCTCATGCACGTGATCGCCGGCAAGGCCGTCGCGTTCGGCGAAGCGCTGCGGCCCGAGTTCAAGACCTACGCCCAGCAGGTCGTGAAGAACGCCAAAGCGCTGGCCGATGCGTTGTCGAAGCTCGGCTACCGGCTGCAATCGGGCGGTACTGACAACCACCTGATGCTCGTCGACCTGACCGCCCGCAATGCCGACTACACCGGCGCAGAAGCCGAGAAGGCGCTGGAGCGGGCGGGGATCATCACCAATAAGAACGCGATCCTGAACGACCCGCGTCCGCCGAAGCTGACCAGCGGTATCCGCCTGGGCACGCCGGCCGTCACGACGCGTGGCCTGAAGGAAGCCGAGATGCCGCTCGTGGCAAGCTATTTTGATCGCGCGATCGGCGCGAAGGACAATGCCGACGAACTGGCGAAGATCCGCCGCGAAGTCGCGACGCTTTGCGAGAAGTTCGCGATGCCGCACTGATCGGGAGATGTCGGAGCGGATGGGTGGAGTGGCGCGGTGGCAGCCCGTGATCGGCTGGCGAGAACGCCAATATCATGAGCAGCAACCGCGCCACCCATCCACCCGACCATCCCGCCACCTTCTCCTGCTATCCCGCCATCCCACCGCCGATCCGGCTGTCGCTGGTTAACACCGGCGAACACGCATGCCCTTATCTGCCCGGGCGGATGTCGAGCAATCGAGCGTTCTGGGCGGAACAGATTCCGCCTGAGGTGTACCACGCCTTCATGGACGCCGGCTTCCGCCGAAGCGGCAAGTTTGTCTACCAGCCGGTCTGCCGCGGGTGTCGTCAGTGCATATCGATCCGCGTGCCGGTGAAGGAGTTCCGGGCGAGCAAGTCTCAGCGCCGCTGCCTTCGACGGAACGACGACCTGCGGGTAGCGATCGGCCCGCCGGAGCCGGACGCCGAGCGATTCGCCCTGTACCAGAAGTACGTAACGCAGTGGCACGGCAAGAAACCAGCGGACGACCCGGAAGACCCGTACGAATCGTTTTGCTCGTTCCTGTACGAATCGCCCGTCGACACGGTCGAGTACCAGTACCGCGACCAGGGCGGGCGGCTGATCGGCGTGGGGATATGCGACCTGTCGCCCCAATCGCTCAGCAGCGTTTACTTCTACCACGACCCGGACGAGTCACACCGCAGCCTGGGCACCTTCAGCGCACTCCGGGAGATCGGCGACTGTATCGACCGGGGCATCCCTTACTATTATTTGGGCTATTGGGTTGACCAGTGCACAACGATGGACTACAAGTCGTCATACAAGCCGCACCAAATACTGCATCCTGATGGAATCTGGCGAAACCGTGGTGCGGACTGATGGTTGTGGCTTCCACTGTCCCAAGATGCGATACCTCAGATACTGGTCAGGGCGCAGCAATAAACTAAACTGTTCTGATCGCCGGCTTGTGGACCGGCAACGCGAACTCCGAAATTACCGGGCTCGCGGGGTTACCCTTGGTACGGTATAACCTTGGATACGGGCCTCGTGTGTCCGTGCCGTATGCCATACCACACCCTCGCAATGGATGAACTTTCAGACAAGGGTCGGCTTAAGCTGAAGATCCTCATCGTTGAGGATCATACGCCTACGCGCCTGGCCATGATCAAGCTCATCCGCGATGCCGGCGCGGATGTGACCGCGGCCCGCGATGGTGAAGAGGGGCTCGGCTACCTGCTTACGCAGAAGTTTGACGTCCTTTTGACCGATCTTCGCATGCCGAAGCTCGACGGCTTTGAACTGCTCACCCAAGCCGAGAACCTCCCCGCCAGCCACCGCCCCGCCCGCGTCATCGCCATCAGTGGTGAGTACGAAGCCGGTGCCCTTCATGGCCGTGCCGCGGTGCAGTTCCTCCCCAAGCCGTTCAACATCGATACCCTTCTAGACATGCTCGGCGGCCGACCGAATTAACGGCTTTCCACCGCAGTACCCGACCTGTCGATACCCTCTACGGCATCGAAGTCGCTGACAATAGTGACCAAAACGAGACCAGACGCGCAAGTCGCCCTAGGCAACTTGCGCGTCTGGTCGTATTGGTATAGACAATGGTGAAGGCTTAGGCCGCAGTCACTTCGATGATGTCGGCGACGCTGCCAAGGTCCTTCAGGACCTGCGGGGTAGCCTTGATCGTCGCGACCTTGCCCTGAACGATGTCCGGGTGGACCTTGTTCGGACGCTTGGTCCAGATACGGCCGCCGCGACGCTTGGGCTTGTCGGCAAAGTTCTTCTCGCGGGCCGCGATCGGGCCCGAGACGGCCTTGTCGGCCAGGAAAAGGCGCTCCAGGGTCTTGCGAGCAGCCTCACGCTTGACGGCCTTGTTGATCGTCACCTTCAAAGAGGTGCCCGTCTTAAATTCGAACGGCATCGGTATCTCCGCAACAATTCAGGAATCGAAAGACGGGCCATCTTAGCATTTTCCGCGTGTATGACAAGGGCTCCGCTTACACCAAGCGAAAAAGAGGAGTTCACGCCGAACGCACGGGAACGCAAAAGCGTCCGCGTAAGAGATTACCAAATCGGCATTTGCGACAAAATCGAATTGGCCACAACTCGACTGCCATGCGGCGTTGCCGACTTCCTCTACCCTCGACTACCGGCTACTGACATCTCACCGACCCGTCGCCGCACGGACCATGGCCTTCAACTCCGGCTCGGTTTTGATGACGGCGACCCGCCCGTCGGCGAAGCCGCCTTGGATGCCGGTCGAAGGCCACTTGTCGTACCCCTCGTAAACCAGCAGCACCGCCGACGGATTGACGCCTGCCGGCACCGACGGGCTGAGCATGACGTACCCTCGCCCGGGATTGACGGGATTGAGCAGCGCCACTTTGTGCTCGGCGGGTGTCTTGCCGAGGTACTTGAGCAGCTCCGGGTCCTCCATCGACCGCGGGAAACGTCCGCCGGTGTCGCCGGTGTAGTTCCGGATCGCCGACACCAGAAGTTTGAGCTTTGTTTCAGACTCGTCGCGGGCGGCTTTCTCTCTAGCCTTGATCGCCAGCGGCCCGAGGATGCCGGCCGATGCCTTCATTTCCGCCGGGTCGAGCCGTACCTCCACCCTGTCCCCCTGCACCTGCGGCTCGAGCATCGTGAGCACCTTGTCCTTGTCGGGGTGCTTGCCCAGATCACCGTCGTTGACCGTCGTCCGAAAGACCGCGACCGCGATGTTTTTGAGTCGCCTGGCAGCATCCGAATCGACGGCCTGCATCGAGAGTCGCAGTGAAGCGTCGGTGCTGCGACCGGCCGGCGCGTCGAATGAAAGGGTGGCCCAGGACATCTTCTCGGTCAGCGTCGCGGTAGGTTCGCCGCCCAGCTCGGCCGGCAGGTTCGGGCCGATGCTCCGCAGGATTGTCCGCAGCGGCTCGGTCATGGCGAACGCGACACGCACCGTCCCGCCGCTGTCGGCCAGCGCGGCTGTCAGTTCCGGGCGAGCCGGGCGGCCGGGCTGACGCGAAAGCTCATTGGCTTTTCGAAGCGTTTGCGGATTGCCAAGCGCCAGGGCATCGCCGATGCGGTCGACGTGATATCCGTACGGAATGCCCGGTCCCGGTTTGCCCGGCGTCGGGATAAAACCCGACGGCAGCGGCACGCCGAACGGCGACTTAAGCAGCTCCGCAAGTGCGTTGCCGTTGGCCCGCCGGTCCACCGGTACAACGACCACCGGTGGCACCAGCGCGTCCGACGAAACGACAACGAACAACGCCTTGCCCCCCGCCCGGCCAAAGTCGCCCACCCACTTCTTCGCCGGCGGCACCAGCCCCCTGAGGGCGTATGTCGCACCGTCGATCTCCTCCTGCGGGGACTGACCCGCCTTCAACATCGTAACAACCCAGTTCAGCAGCGCCTCCGGCTCCACCGCCGGCACATCCACGTAGCCGACGATCATCGTCTTGTCGTCGATGAAATTGGCCGCACCGGGAAGCGGCGGAGGCAACGTCGGCTTCGCGTCCTTCGCCGCGGCGGCCGGGGCGACCAGCGCGGCAAAGGCCACCACGAACACAATCAGGAATGGCAGGAATCGTCGCGTCATCCGAAGGCCTCCGAAGGGTCCATCGTGGGTGACGCCGACGGCAGAACGGTTGAGCGCCCCTCGCAACTTTCACTTGACGACGGTCACCTTCAGCAACAGCGCGTCCTTCGGCTGTTCGGCGTCGGGCGATTCGATCACGGCGGTGCCGTCTCCAACCCTATAGACGAACGGCTTGCCGGTCATCGGATCGATCGGCGCCGGGGTCTGCGACAGCGCGTCCAGTGTCGCCGGAAGCTTTCCGTCGTTGGCGGCCGCGTAGGCCCGCAGCGCCTCGACCGTTTGCTGTGCGGCGATCTGGCGGTCCAACTTCACCAATGACACCATCGCCTTGCTGACGGCCGGCACGACCATCATCAACGGGTTGCTCGGTCCGAGATTCTTGATCCGGACAAACACCTCTTCCCGGGCCTTGGCGTTCTGCCTTGCCTGCCAGTAGGGGACGGACGACCACTTCACCATGTCGTCGAAAACCTCGTCGTACGATTCGACGAAGTACCGGCCGAGCGCCACGACCTTTGGCAGCCGCTCGACGTCATCGGCTTTCATGCCTCGGCTGACGAGGTACTGCTTCGCCGTCGGATAGATCAGCACTGCTGCGCCGAACATCGTCAATTGCTCGCCGAGCGTGTTTTTCTTCGATCCGGCTTCTTTGTCGACGACGCTCATGAGCGAGTTCATCCGCTTCAGCATTGTGCCCCAGTCGGCCTCGGTGAACGTGCCGTCCTTCACCTTTTGCATCTCCGGGAGCGACCAGTACGTCGCCGCCCGCTCCATCTCCAGGCTGGCCCGGCGGTCGAGCATCGGCGACGGCAGGCTTGCCAGCGCCCAGTACAGGTTCGGGCAGCCGGGCCGTGACTGCGCCTCCTCCAGGACCTTCAGCGTCATGGACCCGATCGACGCGGCGACCAGTTGCTGGATCAGGACCGAATCTCGGTTCAGAGCGCTTACCAGCGCGAAGTTGGTCCGCAAGGCGGCGATCGCCTCATTCCACTCGCCGCGCGACAGGTGCCAGCGCGCCTTCACGCAGACCACCCGCGTCATGCCACGCATGTTCGCCAGATGGGGCAGCAGCGTGCTGAAGCCCTGCTCGCGAAGCGGAATGCCCCATTCGCATCGCTCGCGCCGGCCGGCGAGCTCGAGCATCGGGTAAATGCTGCTGATCGTCTGGAGCACCTCCTGAAGCTTCGGAGATTCCAGGCGATCCAGTGGCACTTCCAGCATCGCCGTCGCGCCGATGAAGGAGCCATCGTTCGACCACTTGTATGGCGCGGGGGGAAGCTTAAGGGCGGCCAATTCGTCGGCGGTCAGGGCTTTTTCAGCAGCGTTGCGGTCCCCGTCAATCCATGACCCAGCCGCCAGCAAGTAGAGCGGCGCGGCGTCGCCGGGCACTTTGTCCACGGCTTCGGGAATGAGCCGGTACTTCAGGGCCGGCCGGGGCGAAGCGGCGGGGTACACGGAGATCGCGGCGGTCCTCGGTTCCGCCGGCACCTGCGCCATGACCGGCGCAGCGACAGTGAAGATCGCCAACGCGATCGAGGAGAAGACGCGGAAGCCGGTGCGATTTGCTGGGGTACGAATCATCAACTGTTGAGTCATTGGTGGTATCTCCGAGTGAAGGAAACCTTTCCGTCGCGCATCGCGCAATGTGCCATCCTGAGGGACCCCGAAGGATCTGGTATCCCGAGCAAGTGGTCTTCAACGCCAAGAATCGCGCCGTCTGCTAGCGCCCCATATCACCCACGCGCAAAGGCGTTCCGACCGATCCGAAACGCTGCGCCGGCAAGGCGTCGATGCCGTCGGCGAGCACCAGGGTGCGTTGGGCCAGCAGGTCGGCTCGACCGGGGACAACGCGCCAGCCGTCCACAGGCGCCGCAACCGTATCGCCGCCCGTCGCCACAGACGGCACAACCGCCACCGGCGGCGGTGCGACGGCAATCGGCCGCTCGCCGGACATCATCCGCACGTTGGCCGTCACCGAAACGCCGGTGGCGATCGCCAGCACCGCGGCCGTCGCCCGCCAGCGGGACATCGCGCCACGCGCCGACGTCAGCACCGCGTGCCGGCCGGCTGCTTCGCCGACGGATCGCCCTGCTTCGAACATGGCCGACCGAGGATCCAGTGCCGCCGGCCCCGGCCTGAGAGCGCCGAGCGCACGTTCGAACTCCAGGTCAGCGGGCGAGTACTCCGGCTCATGGGGGATTCGAGACATCGTGGCGACTCCTTAGCTCGGCGGCCTGCGTTTCGATCATCGATCGCATCGCCGACAACGCCTTTCGGTAGTGATCGTGAACCGTCGAGACTCCCATCCCGGTCACGTCCGCGACCTCGGCCAGTGTCAGTCCGGACCAGATACGCAGCGTTACCACTTGCCGGGCCAACTCGGGGAGCGACTCCATGGCACACTGAGCCAGCCGGGCGTCGATCAGATCCTCCGGGCGGGGCTCGAACCAGACGGGCCGGTCGGTCGCGGCTGACTGCTCCCGGCGTTGTCGGCGGACGCGGCCACGGCGCTCATCCAGGCACGCGTTCCGCAAACATTTGTGCAGCCATGCCGCCGGATTGGGCGGAACCGGACTTCCGTTGCAGTCGGCGGCGAGTGCCAGCAGTTTGACGAACAAGTCCTGCACCAGGTCGTCGGCCTGGACCGGGCGTTCAGGCAGCAACTGCCGGGCGTAGAGCACCAGCGCCCGGCCATGGGCATCAAACCAGTCGGCGATCATGGCCGGGTTCACTCGGGTCATGGTTCGTTCGGTGCTTCCATCCCTAAAACGCCGCCGACGGTCGGGTTTTCGGCGGATCGGCAAAGATTCTCCGCAACTCCGCGGCCCGGCTGACGTAAAATCGCAAGTATGCCACGGATCTTCATCGCCCGGACCGTTGTCAATCCGATCATTGCACTGCTGCTCGTCCTGTCGGGCACGGTCGTCGCCGCACCGGCTACTCGGCCCGCCACGTCACCGACGACAAAACCGGCCTCCAGCCAGCCTTTGGCGGCCAATCCCACCGCCACGCAGCCGGCCGCACACAAGCTGTCGGCGGCCGAAGCCCGGGCACTGGAGAAGAAGGTTCTCGAACTGACGCGCAAGTCGATCGACCTCCTCAAGAAGAACAAGGTCTCCGAGGCCGAACCGGTGCTCAAGGAAGCGCTTCTGCTCGACCCGTCGCACATCACCAACCTGTACAACTACGCCTGCCTTCTGGCCCTGAAGGGCGAAAAGGACAGCGCGGTCCTTTACCTGGAGAAGGCTGCCGACGCCGGCTGGGTTGATTTCATCCACCTCGACCGCGACCCGGACCTTGATTCACTCCGGGAATTGCCGGCTTTCAAGAAGTTTGTCGGAAACAAGCCGCAATATCAGAAACGGTCAGCCGAGAAGGTCATCGCGACCCTCCGCGAGCAGTTCGGCGACAGCTATCTCTACGAGCTCGACGCCGAGCGCAAACTGATCTTCGCCACCAATACCGACAAGACGACACTCGATGAGCTGAAGCACTGGCTCACGGCGCAGGCCGCCAGCCAGTGGGCGCAGCTCTTCGAGCACAAGCCCGATGCCTATATCAGCGTCGTGGTGCCGTCCGCGGCCGACTACAAGAAGATCGTGAAGATGCCGGGTGTCGGCGGGTTCTACAACGACACCGCCAAGCTTCTCATCTGCCAGCGGATGGGCCAGACGATGACCCACGAGTTCACCCACGCCCTTCACGCCGGCGACAAGGCTCCGCTGGGGCAAGACCACCCGATCTGGATCGTTGAGGGCATCGCATCGCTCTTCGAAGCGGCGCAATTCGAAGGCGAGAAACTCGTGCCGAAAGACAACTTCCGCCTGAACATGCTCCAGAACGCCAATCGCGGCAAAAAGCTCATCCCGCTGGCGGCGCTGATGGCGATGGAGCAGCCGGAGTTCGTGAAGAAAGCCAACCTCGCCTACGGGCAGGCCAGCAGCGTGATGCTTTACCTGTATGAAAAGAACCTGCTGCGGCCGTTCTACGACACCTACAAGAAGTCGTTCGATAAGGACGAAAGCGGCAAGCTGGCGCTCGAAGCGGTGACCAAGCAGCCGCTGGCCGAATTCGAGAAAACCTGGACCGCCTGGATGATGGCCCGAAAGCCGGTCCCAAGCAGCACCGGCGGCGACGGTGTCGTCATCGGCGCGCGGCTCGGCGACGGCAACGACGGCATCAAGATTGAGCAAATCGTCCCCAACGGCCCGGCAGCAAAAGCCGGCCTGAAAGACGGCGATGTGCTGGTCGGCATCGCCGACGCGCAGGTGCGAGACTACCAGTCGTTCGTACCCATGCTGATTCAGTTCAAGCCCGGCGACGAGGTGATGCTCAAGATCCGCCGGGAGGGCAAATACCTGGAGTTGCCTATCACGCTGGGGAAACGATCGGAGCTTCTGGTGCCCCAGGCGACACCCCGCGAGCCGCCCCGAGCCGGACCGCAAACCCGCCCCGGCAATCGACCCGCATCGCCAAAGCCATAACCATCCACCGCCCGGCTCACCCCAACCGCGGCAGATGCGCTACAATCACGCCGTGGACCTTGTGTACCTCGACAACAACGCGACGACCCAGCCGGCCCCTGAGGTCGTCGCCGCCATGCTGCCGTTTCTGACCGATTTCTACGGCAACCCGTCCAGCGTCCACCGCTTCGGCCAGCGCAGCCGACAGGCAATCGATGTCGCCCGCGGGCAGATCGCGGCGCTGATCGGCTCCGCCGAGAGCGAGCTGACCTTCACCGGTGGCGGCACCGAATCGATTAACACCGTCATCCGTGGGCTCCTGGCGTCCCGTTTCCCTCGAAAGCGGATCGTGACGACAACGGTCGAGCACTCGGCGACCCGCGAACTTTGCGCCCAGCTCGCCAGGGACGGTGCCGAGATCGTGGCGATCGAGGTCAACGAACAGGGGCTGCTCGACATCGACGCCCTTCGGTCGGCCGTCAGCGACGACACCGCACTGGTGACGCTCATGTGGGCCAACAACGAGACGGGCGTACTCTTTCCGGTCGCCGAGGTGGCGGCGCTCTGCCGGGAGAAGCGCGTTCCGTTTCACTGCGACGCCACGCAAGCCGTCGGCAAGCTGCCAATCGATGTGAAGGCTATCGGCCTCGATGCGATGAGCTTCGCATCGCACAAATTCCACGGGCCCAAGGGCGTCGGTGCCTTCTACGCGCGGCGCGGACTGCGTGTCCGCCCGCTGATCGTCGGCGGACCGCAGGAACAGGGCCGCCGGGGCGGGACGGAAAACGTGCCCGGCGTTGTCGGCATGGGCCGGGCCGCCGAGCTTGCCGCGGCATTGCTCGCCGCCATGCCGGGCGTTGCCCGGCTCCGCGATCGGCTGGAGCGGTCGATTCTCGAAACGATCGACGGCACGCGGGTGAACGGCTCGATCGAACACCGTTTGCCCAATACGACAAACATTGCATTCCCCCGCCTTGAAGCCGAAGCGATCCTGCTGCTGCTCAGCGAACAGGACGTCTGTGCCAGCGCGGGCGCAGCGTGCAGCAGCGGAAGCCTTGAGCCCTCGCATGTACTGCGGGCGATGCGAATCGATGAGAAGCTCGCCCACGGCGCGATACGCTTCAGCCTCTCCCGGTACAGCACCGATGCCGAGGTGGATCGCGCCCTGGACGTCGTACCCGGCGTCATTCGGCGGCTGCGCGCGGTATTGCCGGTCGGCTGAACGTGAACGGCCATCGGCAACCGCACGCGATTTCCCCTATACTGTCGTGTAGATGCCCCTACCGATCCGAAAACAACAGGCCCGTGAACTGGCGATGCAAGTGCTGTTTCTCTGGGATGCCAACGCCAAGGCCGATCTGGCTCTGGCCGAGTCCCTCATCGCCGGCATCGAACGGACCGAAAGTCGCGACGAGACCGCCGAACGGCTGGCGATTACCTATGCGCAGGGTGCGTGGGTTCACCGGGCCCAGGCCGATCCGTGGGTCGAGCGTCTGGCCCCCCAGTGGCCGACGCGCCGCCAGCCCGCCGTGGACCGCAATATCCTGCGCCTGGCGATCTGGGAGATGACCCACACCGATACGCCCCCCAAGGTCGTCATCGACGAGGCAATCGAACTGGCCAAGCGATTCAGCACGGAAAACAGCCCGTCGTTCGTGAATGGTGTATTGGATGCTGTTCTCCGCGAGGTGAAAACGCTGACCGGCGGGTTACCGGAAACTTGAACCACAGATGCACACAGATTCACACAGATAAGAACGCGTCTCGCTGGTGACACGGACTTCCAGCCGGTGCGAGGTGCGTGGGTGCCGAAGCTGTTGAGCATCCAAAAGGACACGGGCAGCCCCTGTCACTGACGGAGCCTTCTCTTATCTGTGTTCATCTGTGTGCATCTGTGGTCGAAATCTTCTTCCTCAGACGCTGACCACCTCACAACCATGGCTTTCTTTTCCAAGACGATCGACAAGCTCAAAGGTGCCCTGCGGAAGACCGCGGAGGTGCTCAATACCGACGTCCGCACGCTCTTCGTGCCCGGGCGGCAGATCGACGATACCTTCCTCACCGAGATCGAAGAAAAGCTCCTCCAAGCCGACATGGGCGTGGGCAATGTCGACCGCATCGTCACCGCGATCCGCGACAAGTGGCGGCTGGGGCGAATCAGGAACGCACCGGATGCTCTGGGCGTGATCCGCGAACAAGTCCTGGGCATGCTCACCGCCGCCCCGGCCGAGGGCGCGCCGCCGTCGAAATCGGACGACCGCGAATTGCACTTTGCCGAAGCCGGGCCGACGGTCATTCTCGTCGCCGGCATCAACGGTGCGGGCAAGACCACCAGCATCGCCAAGCTCGCCTGGCTGTTGAAGAACGAGATGGGCAAGAAGGTGATGGTCTGCGCCAGCGACACGTTCCGCGCCGGCGCGGTGCATCAGCTATCGATCTGGGCCGAACGGATTGGCGTGGAGATCGTCCGTCATAAACAGGGCGCCGACCCCGCCGCCGTCGCCTACGACGCCTGCGAGGCGGCCAAGACGCGCGGGATCGACGTGCTGATTGTCGACACGGCAGGCCGGTTGCACACGCAGGACCACCTGATGCGCGAGCTGACGAAGATCCGCGACGTCGTCACCAAGCGGATCGAAGGCGCGCCGCACGAGGTGCTGCTCGTCCTGGATGCGACCACCGGGCAGAACGCCGTCTTGCAGGCCAAGAACTTCGGGCAGGCGATCGCGGTGACGGGAATCCTGCTCGCCAAGCTCGACGGCACCGCCAAGGGCGGCGTGGTGCTGTCGATCAAGCAGCAGCTCAACATCCCGGTGAAGTTCATCGGGCTCGGGGAGACGCCTCAGGACATCGAAACGTTTGAGCCGAAGCGGTTTGTGGAGGCGCTGTTCGGGTGATCCGAGAAATGCAGAAATCGGTTGACGGCGAACGATCAGAGGCCGTCGAGTGGCTTCTTTAATTCTGCAGTTTTCATTGCATGATCTCAGCTTTGCATTTGTGTTGCGTCGGTTGTCTCCATGATTCCCGACGAGCCGGACCAAATCAGGTCGCCTCTGCCGTTGATGCTTCCGCATTCGGGACAACGGTGCTCTCGTGTTCCGCGGAGGTCGTACCCGCATTTCCAGCAGATTCCCTTACGTGACAGGTTGAACCGATTCCAGTTCATCGCTCTTTTCATCCGCACCTTCTCGACGAACCAGAGGGTCAGCGGCGACAGCAGAACGATGATCGATAGGATCGGCCATATCTTCAGAACGGGTTGCCAAAAATAGTCGAGTACGATGATCTGGTCCCCGACGTCGAGCCAGTATTTGCCCACGCGATGGGTTCCGCTGAAACCGAAATGGATCGCCGATAAAACGACGGCCGCCGGCGTGGCAAATACCGCAATCCATCCGGCGATAGTCTTGGAAGTCGTCGATGGTGGCTTGGTGTCCATGACTGAGTCGCGCTCGTCGGCGCGAAGACACGGGCAAGCGTACTTGCCCATGCCACAGCGCTTCATCTTCCCACTTCGTCCATCATCACATCCCGCGCCGCCGGCGTTGTCGCGACGAAAGGCACCTTGGCTCCCGAATACTCCCGCAGATCGAACGGAAACACCGGCCGGCCTGACAGGCTGAGGATCAACCCGCCGGCCTCCTGCACGATCGCCGCCGGGGCGGCGACATCCCACAGTTTGCCGTTCATGGTAATCGCCCCCTGCGCCACGCCCGCCGCCACCTGAACCGCTTCCAGCGCGGCCGAGCCGAGCATGCGGATCTTCCAATTCGTTTGGCTCAGCCAGCGGGTTGTGAACGGCGGCAACTGCCCCTGCTTATCCAGCAGGTTGCTGGTCAGCATGATGACCGAGCTGTCATTCATCGCACCGGGCTGAACGCTCAGCCGTCGGCTGCCGATCCACGCCCCGTGCCCCTTGGCGGCGGTGTACATCACATCCCGGGTGACGTCATACACCACACCCAACACGGGCATGCCTTCCTTCATCATGCCGATGCACACGCCGAAATTGCCCAGCCCGGCGACGAAATTGTTCGTGCCGTCGATCGGGTCGATGACCCAAACCCGCCCGTTGGGATCCGGGCATTCGAAGGTGATCGCAGACCCGCTGTCATTCTCTTCACCGATGATGCCGTCGTTTTCGTACCGCCGGCGCAGACCCGCAACGATAAACCGCTGGCTGGCGCGGTCGGCATCGGTGACGGCCTCGGCGGTCGTCATCGAATGGGTCTTGGTCAGGCGTTCGACCTTGCCGTAGTGATCGAGCACGATCTTCCCCGCGCCGCGGGCGAGCTCGACGGCAAACTGAAGGTCATGGGCAAGGTTTTCGGAGGAATCCCAAGTCATGGCACGGAGAGTAGAGGTGCGACGCGGCGAGGGCAAGTGATGCCTTTGCCCCCACCTCCGGTTGAAGAAGCGGACAATGGCCGCGCATTCTATCCGCTGAAGCACATCGTCGAAACGTGACATCGCAGCCGTACGCGCTCGACCACAAACTCATCCACATCCGTCCATCCCCAGGCCGGCTGAAGTCTCGGCCGCTTGTGCGGCGTCACGATCCAAAGCATCGGCGCGATCATCGCCAGTTGCGTCGCGACGCGGGGCAGGCGGGATTCTTCGCACAGGTGCAGCGCGAACGAGCAGACGATCAGCGAAAACTGCCGATCAATCAGCACGCCGGCGGCGATGTCTTCGAAGGTAAATCGCTCGGCGGGCTGTCCCGTCCGCCGGGCGTAAGCGTCGAAAGTGTACGGATCGATACCGTCGACCTTCGATGCACTGGCCGACCGCAGCGCCAGCGTGACTTCCCCACTGCCGGCGGCCAGGTCCAGCACGTGCGAAAGATCCGGCGACCACCGCGCGACCGCCAGCGCAAGGCCCCGGGTGATGGCATGCTCGTGCGGGTTGCGGTACTCGCGGCCGTGGCGGCGGTAGTACTCGGGCGGGCCAAGCCGCTCGTATTCGGCCCGGATCGACAGGTCTTCGTCGAGGTCGTCAATGGGGGCGTCGTGGTCAGGCATGCGGGCGGCCGGTTGGAATAAACTGTCATCCTGAAGGAAGTGAAGGACCTTGTACCTCAGAGCGTGTGACTTCTTCAGGAACAGCGCACGAAGTGTACTCACGGAGTAAGCGGGGATGACCCAGACCCGTCACGGTTCCCGCTTACTCCGTGAGTACACTTCGTGCGCGGCTCCTGAAGAAGTCACACGTCTCAGGATGACAATTTGAGAAAACGCTCCCGAGACGCTTATCCCTCACTTCGGATCAACGCCGAAATCCTTCCAGCGGAATAGAAACAGGTCGTTGTCCTCGGTCGTCGCCAGTAGACCTTCGGTGGTGAACGTGCAGGCTTCCATCTTCGGGCTGGCAAACGTCACTCGTTTGGGCTCGACCTTGGGTGCCTTCATCACGTCGCCATCAATACGGAACAGGTACGGCCCGGCGACGCTATTGATGCCCAGCCATTTGCCGTCGGCCGACACGTCGCCGGCGGTCACAGGGAAGCGGATCGGCAGTACACCAACGGCTTCCAGCACCTGCCTGGGCTTGGCGGGGTCGATATCGAACCGGTAGAGGCCGGCCTGGCCGAGGTTCAGCAACTTCGAGACGACGTATCCCTTGCCGCCGACGACAAACAGGCACTCGGCGTCGAACGGTTTGTCGCCCGGATAACGCAGCGACCAGGTGGTCTTGACGCGCAGCGCTGCTGCGCCGGCGTCTTTGGCCGGGTCGGGCTCGGCGACGGCGTGGACATAGACTTCCCTGCGGTCGCGGCGGTTGTTGCCGGTGTCGGCGATGTAGAGCGTTCCGGCGTCGTCGATCGCGATGTCTTCCCAATCGATGTTCTTCGCCGCGACGGCGTAGGTGCGGAGGAGCTTTCCCGTGGCATCGATCGCGAATATCTCCGCCGGGCTGCCGCTGTCGTTGTGCGTCCAATAGACCCCCGGATGGGCCCGGCTGGCGATCAGGCCGGAGCTTTCGGTGATCGCCTTGGCGGCGATACGCCCGGCGTGGAAGCCGGGGGCCGGCAGCGTTGCAGGAGCGTTGGCGGTGACGACTCGTGCGGTGAAGAAGGGGGCGTGTACAGCGAATGATGCGATCATTCCTGCGACGAACAGACGAAGACGGGACGCTGACATGGTCATGGAATCACCGAACCCCACTGTGACGCTACATCGCGATTCCGGCAACTCTTGCCGCTGCAAGGTACTGGAGTCGCCGCGGTGCAATCTCGCGAAAAAACGGTTGCAATCGTGCCGTCAGGCTCAGGATAATCGTGAGATATCTGCTGTCCGTTGCCGCCGAGTAAAGTCTCGGTACACATCCCGGCGACGGGCTTTGGAGAACTCGACGTACTCACCGTGGCCCCGGATTCGATCCCGACGGCGGCCGCGTGGG
Source organism: Humisphaera borealis (assembly GCF_015169395.1). Taxonomy (GTDB): domain Bacteria; phylum Planctomycetota; class Phycisphaerae; order Tepidisphaerales; family Tepidisphaeraceae; genus Humisphaera; species Humisphaera borealis. The sequence goes on along the minus strand of NZ_CP063458.1, from coordinate 4,192,733 downwards.
GGAACGTGAAGGTGGATCGCAACGATCGACCCGGACGACCGCCGCTGTTGTTCGAAGTTCGCGACGCGCCGCCCGGCACACAAGGTGATGCCGGCCATGATTGCAACGCAGCACATCGAGCTTCCGCCGATGCCTACCATCGGCCTTCCCGAGTCTCAGTACGCCCGGATGGTGCATAAGGCCGACAAGGCCGGCAATGTGCACCTGCACGAGGCGCTGAAGGTGGCCCAGTATGTCAGCCTGGCGCTGGACCCGAAGCTGCGCTGGCCGAAGAAACTGCACTTTTTCGAGCACGCCCTGCACCGCCATTGCAATCCGCCGGCGTTGCCGAGCGAGCCGGTCTGGCTGTTTTACCAGAGCCTGATCTCACTGGTCCGCGACCACGCCGGACAGGAAGCGCTGCGGCTGGCAAGCCTGGAGGATGACGTCTACGCCAAGCGGCTGAAGATGGGCTGCACCCGGGAACGGATCGAGGAGGACGCCGAGAAGTTCTTTGACGAACTGCTCGGCCACCGCGACCGCTGCCCCGACCTGTTTCATGAGGACGACTGGCATGCGTTGCACGTCTTCCGGGACCAGTGGATTTGAACCCGGTTCGATGCAGCGACTGTGTTCAACCGAGGGCTCGACCGCACTACGCAGTCACCGCGACGCCTGCTCCCCCTTGGGCATGGCCCAGAGCGTGTAGTACGCCACCGGGTGCAGCAGCTTCTGGCCTTCCTTGCTGGTGAGCTTATCGGCGTGCAGCTCGTGAATGCTGCCGATCTTCATGCCTTCGACCGTCAGCCGGACGGTCTTGCCGCCGTCGAGGACGTTGACCTTCTTCACGGTCGGCGTACCGGCGTCGACCTCGGGGCTGCCGTAGTCGCTGCGATACAGGTAGCTGTAGCTCTCAAACTGCCAGGTCGCCGGGTCGGACGCGAGCTGCGTGTCGACCGGCTCAAGGAACTTGAGCTCGAAGCCGTCGGCGGTCACCTTCATGTCGAAGATCTCGAACGCGTTCTTGCCGGTCCAGACGAGACGTTCGAGGGCGAACTGCTTCGGGCCGACCGAGCCCCAGCCGCGGTTGGTGCCGCCGACCCACATCGATCCGTCGGGTGCCTGCTTCATCGGGAGTACGCCGCTGCCAAACCCGTACTTGAAGGGGATCGCCACGCCCTGGGTGCGGCCGTTGACCGTTTCGAGCGAGCAGCGGACGACATTGCTGTGGTGCTGATCGCCGACAAAGATCTGCTTACCGTACGGGCCGAACTTGCCGTCCGAGGTATCGGCGGCGATGCCGCTGGCGCTCTGTCCGAGCCGGCTATGCGGCAGCCAGATCGGCGGCGGGATGAACTCCGGGATCTTCTCCATCTCGATGTAGATCCGGCTGTTGGTCTGCGGGTCGGTCGGCCGCTTGCCCATCTCCTTCTGGTTGATGGGCAGGTCGTACCATTTGTTGCCGCCGGGGTGGCCTTCGAACGCACCCTGCTTCAGCAGCTTCATCGAGCTGGTGCCGTTCCAGGGGCCCTGGTTATCGGTGTAGTAGAGGTTGCCGCTGCCGTCGAACGCGATACCACCAGGCGAGCGAATACCGCTGGCGAACGGGTGCATCTTGCCATCGGGGGTGATCTTCACGCCCCAGCCGCGCCAGGGTGCGTTGCTGTTGAACGAGCCGGTCAGGCACAGCACGGCGTAGAGGTTGCCGTCTTTGTCGAACGGCGAAATGAAGCCGTACTCGTGGTAGTCGCCGGTGATCGCCCACTGGTCGCAGAAGATGTCGTAGGTGTCGGCGTAACCGACGCCCTTCTTGTCCTTCAGCTTGGTGATGTCCTGCCGCGTGCCGGCGTAGAGGTAGCCATCCTTCGCGTTGTACGCCAGGCCCAGCACCTCGTGCAGACCAGTGGCCCACTTGGTGAACTTCACGTCCTTCGGCGGATCGGAGTAGGCGTTCTCGACCTTGTAGATATCGCCCCGGCGCGTGCCGACCATCAGCGTGCCATCGGGCATGCACTCGATGCCGCCGACTTCCAGCGTGATGTCTTCGGGGATCGGAATAGTGACGATCTTGTAGTACTTGGCCTCCTCGGCGACGTCGGGCTTGTACATCGGCCCGTTCGCCGCGTTCTTCTGGGCGAATGCGGGAAGTGCAGCGACCGAGAGGGCAAACGCAGCAATCACCAGACGATTCAGAATACTTTTCATGGAGATCCCGTCAGTGACACGGGCTTCCAGCCCGTGCGAACGGTGCTGGAGTCCGATCGATTCAATATCAGTTCATCTGCAAGTCGAACGACGATCTACTTCAACACACCTCACACGGGCTGGAAGCCCACGTCACAGATGCGTCGCTAAGAAGCCCACAGGCTGGAAGCACTGGCAGCCCGTGCTTACGACCTACCACGACATCTCAACGCTGAACGCCGCTTTGCCGCTGCTCAGGTCGATCGGCACGATCAACTGCTTGCCGCCGGCGTCTTCGCGGATGGTCGCCTTCAAACCGGCGGGCAGGCGGATCGTCTGCTTGCCGTCGATGACATATTCGCCCGGCGACTTCTCTTCGATCGATTTTCCCTGGCCGGCGAGCATGTGGAACTTCTCGGCCTTGCCGGTCAATTCGAACTTACGGACCAGTTGCACGCCACCCGGCTGCAGACGGGGGACCGGCTGCTCGCGGATTTCCACGCCGGCCTGGCTGTAGCGGAAAGTCGGACGTTTGTCGGCGTCGAGGTCGTAGCCGAGGAACTTGCCGCCGATATTCCGCGCGACATCGCCGTCGTCGGGGTTCTTCGTCGGGACGGGCCACGGATCGCCGGGGCTGGCGAGGGTGGCGAAAGTCGCCGTCGCCGGCAGTTCGACAGTCGCCGAGCCGAGCGGCCCGTTCGCCTTGCCGCCGCGGCCGTCCCACATTCCGGCGGGGTCGAAGAATCGCCCGCGCCAGACCGTCGCAAGACGGACGAGGTTGCCATCGAACGCGACATTGAGCTGCTCGGGATAGCCGACCAGCAGCGCCCGCGGGCCGACGCCGGCAAAGAACGTGCGGTGCAGCACCGGCTCATCGACCGCGACCAGTTCGCTCCTGCCCGTCGGGGCGAGCCCGGCAGGCAACGCCATCGACGAACCGAGTGAGAGGTAGTCCCACATCGCGTTGATCTGCCCGTCGGCGGTATCGCCGCCCAAACCCTTCACCGCGACCACGCCGCCGGGCCAGAAACCGGGCATGCGGGTGCCGGGGTTGATGGACGTCGGGTCGTGCATCAACTTGCTGTACCAGGTGTAGGTCAGGCGTTCGTGGGCGGTGGTGAGATCGGGCGCGGGCATGCCCAGTGATTTGGTTCCCAGAACGCCGTGACAGTTCACGCAGCCCAGCCCCTTCACGCCGAAGAGCACGCGGCCGTCTTTGGCGGACTTCTCTTCGAACTTCGGCTCAGCGGGAGCGGCCGCGGCGGCGGTGTCGACCACCGGCAGCGCCGTCAGCAGGGCTTCGGTCTGCGGCTTCTGGAACACCGGCATCCGCGTGGCCAGCACCTGCCGAATGTGCAGCTTGCCTTCGTTGACGATCTGACCGAGCGCCGCCGGCTTGAGCTTGTTGCCTACGCCAGTGAGCACCGGCGGAATCGTCCCCTCTTCGCCCATGTCGAACTCGGCGGTCATCGTGAAGTAACCGGCACGGTCTTCAGACGGGCCGCCGATGTCGTCACGCTTGTGGCAGGCGTAGCAGTTGAGGGCCGCCATCGAATGCGAGACCTGCTCCTTGGGCGTCAGCGCCTTGGCCAGCGCCGGCTTGTCCTTCAGTGTCGTCTTGATGGCCGTCCGCTGATCGGCCGACAGGTCGTACTTCGGCACGCCTTTGCGAATGTTGTCGCCAAGGCAGCCTTCGACCGATTCCATGTTCAGCTCCGCCAGCGGCTTGTACGGCCGCATCGACTTCTGCGCCGGGATGTTGTGGCACGCGGCGCACCCCAGCACGCTGAACATCTGCTTGCCCATCTGCGCCTTGCCCGGGTCGACAGTGAACGGCTCGCTGCCGAGCGGAATCATGGGCTTGCCATCGACGCTGGCCAGGACGTCAGCGGGGATCGCGCTTTTCTTGAATCCGGGGCCCTGCCATTCGACCTTGAACTCCGCCCCGCCGCCGCCCTGGAAGAATGTCACGGCGAACGCGTGCGAACCTTTCTTCAGTTCGATCGTGCCCGACTTCTTGCTCGGCGGATGGATGCCGTCGTTGTCGACGACCGACTTGCCGTCGATGTAGACGCGCGAACCGTCGTCCGACTCGGTGTGGAAGGTGTACTTGCCGTCCTTCTCGATATCGATCTGCCCGCTGAACTTGATCGCGTAGTTCTGGTTTCGCAGGCCGGGGATCTTGAGGTCGATCTTCTTCACCCGGCCGGCGCTTTTGGGCGCGCCCAGGGCGTCGAGCGTCTCGATCTTGCAATCGGGGACTTCCTTCTCCCAGTAGCTGTACCGCAGCCCGGCGACGGCCATCAGCGGCGCATCCTTCGCGGCGGGATTGCTGAGCTGATCGCGCAGCAGATACACGGCGATCGACTTGGCCTCGTCACTGGTCAACGACAACTGCGGCATCCGGCCCGACGGCCGAGCCTTGTGCGGGTCGAGCAGGAACTTGGTGAGCTGGTCGACCGTCGTCTTGCTCGCGAGGTTTCCCAGCGGCACGGACGGCAGCTTTGTGTCGATGGGTTTGCCGGTCTTGGTCACCGGCGAGTGGCATGCAACGCAGCCGACGGTATGGAAGAGCCGATCACCGGCGTCGATCTGCGGCTGCGATCCTTCTTCGGTCGAGGTCTTGATCGGCCCGCCGAGTGAGACGAGGTAGTGTGTCAGGAACTCGACCGCGCCCTGCTTCGCTGCCGGTTCCGATGCGTGGAAGACATTGGGCATCGCCGTCCCCGGCTTCACCGACTGCGGATCGGCGAGGTAAGCCGTCAGGAACTGCGGCGTGACCCGGCTGCCGACCTGCGTCAGATCCGGTGCCTGCCGGGGAATGATCCGTTGGGCATCCGGAGCGGCGTGGCAACTGATGCAGTTAAGCTCGCCAAGCAACAGTTCGCCCCGAGCCGGATCGCCGGGTTTGAGCCGATCCACCCCGGGTACAACTGGCGGCGCGGCGACGACCGGCGCAGCCGATGCCCAAAACGAACCCAGAGCCAATCCGGCCAGAGCCATCCGACGCAACCCGTTCAGCATGGAGAGTCCTTCAAGTGGCCGCAGACGAAGACGTCATCCCGGAACCGCGCCAGGAGACGCAAAGAGTTATCGCCGAAACGACCTACCGTTTACAAATTGATGTCGTACCAACGCCGCAATCGCTTACACGTCGCGAAGTTAGGGTGGCGAGAATCCCGCCTTACTTATACCCCTTCCACACATACTCCAGCGCCAGCGGCAATGTCTGCGCCTTCATGTTCCCGTCGCAGTGGCCGGCGTTTTTGACGAAGTTGTACTGGTACTTGTAACCCTTCGCCGCGAGCGCCTTGGCCATGTTCTCGTTGGCCAGCACCCAGTCGTGCATGTCGTCGCGCATCAGGTTGGGGTTCAGAAGGTCACGGTCGCCGACGGCCATCCAAATGCGGAGCGGCTTGGGCGGGCTGTTGGGGATGAGCGATGCGTGCAGTTCCCACGCCCCGCCGCGGGTCTCGGGGTTGTGCGGCCACTGCTGGTTCACGAACGTGCCCGAGTAGCTCAGCACCCGGCGGTACAGGTCGGGGCGATACCACGCCATGATCATCGCGCACGAAGCGCCCGAGCTGCACCCCATCGTGGCGCGGCCTTCGGGGTCTTTCGTCAACTTGACGTTGCACTCCTTCTCGACCAGCGGCAGGACCTCGGTCTCGACGAACTCTGCGTATTTGCCCGACATGGTGTCGTATTCGAGCCCACGCTGGCTCCCTTGCGCGTCGCCGCTGCCGTTGCCGATGGAGATCGCCACCATCGCCGGCACCTTCTTCTGGTGGATCAGGTTGTCGAGCGCGATGAACAGGTTCTTGTCCGGCCCGTCGGCACCGACAATGAACGGGGCGGCCGTCCCCGCGACGTACTGCTTGGGCACATAGACCGCCACCTTCCGGGTGTACGGCGCGGCGTGGCTCGTGGGCACGTCCAGCTTGGCGGGGTTCTTCGGATCGACCGTGCCGAACGTCCCCGGCTCTCTGGCGATGCCGGGGTACATCTTGCTGTCGGTGGACTTCATCGTCAGGTTGAAGATCGTTCCCTGCGGCACGCCGTCTTTCACCGTCATCTCCGGCGCTTTCGTGTGCGTGGGCCCGATGATGAAGTTGCCGTCGGCATCGGCCGAGGGGATCTGACCGTCCGGCAGTTCCTTCTTGGCGACGAACCCAGGTGCGTTCGGATCGCGCGTCGGCGGCGCGGGCCGAGCGGGTTTGGCGGCGGGGGCAACGGGCTTGGGGGCGGCCTGTGCAATGGCCATCGCCGGCTGTACGGCGGCCATCAGGCCGAGGAGGAGAGCAACGCGAGCGGGTTTTCTGGTGTTCATGGGTGTAACCGGATGTACGCGCGGGCCGACCGCGGTGTTTAAGTGCTGTCGCCCGTCTGGCAGTGGATTAGGTGATAGGGGATTGCATGAGGCACGCGTTTGAGCGAGCCCGGATCACGGAGTGCAGATCGCACAGATGCTGATGTCCAGATTTCTGATTTCAGAACAGAAATCGCCGTGTACCACGTTATCCTTTCCCCACGCTCTCCCAAAACCATTTCCCTTTTCCCACGGAGACTTCCTTGAACCGCCGCGACTTCCTTCGATCGGGTGTCCTTCTATCCTCCTTGCTCGCCGTGGTCTTGCCGTTGTCGGCGGCCGACGCGCCGGCGACAGCCAAGCCATCCGCGAAGCCGGCGAACCAGGCGAAGCCCCCCGCCGGCCCGGCGCGGTTCGAGAAGGACATCGCCGCCTACGAGGCAACGGACAAGATGTCCCCGCCGCCGCAGGGCGCCGTGCTGTTTTATGGCGCAAGCAGCATCCGGCTCTGGAAGACACTGAAGGAAGACTTCCCGGGGGTCGATGTCTTCAACCGCGCGTTCGGCGGATCGCAGATCTCCGATTGCATCCACTTCGCCCCACGCGTCGTCCTGCCTTACAAGCCTCGGCTGATTGTCTTCCAAGCGGCGGGGAACGACATCAACGCGGGCAAGTCGCCGGAGCAGGTGCTGGCCGACTACAAGCAGTTTGTCGCGTTGCTGCGTGCCGATCTGCCGAAGGTCCGCATTGCGTTCATGGGAATCGGCCCGAGCCCGGCCCGATGGTCGCAGCGGGAAAAGCAACAACAGGCCAATGCCTTGGTGAAAGCGTACGTCGCGACCGACCCGCTTCAGAGCTATATCGACATCTGGGAAGCCCACCTCGGCCCCGATGGCGCGCCCGTCGAAGCGTTGTTCGTGAGCGACAAACTGCACCCCAGTGCCGAGGGGTATAAGATCCGCGTGGCGCTGACCAAACCGTATGTGAAATAGGTCACGGGCCAGGGGCTCCGGTCCCTGCCGGTTGACATTTCGCGTCTGATCCCGTATTGCTTAGTGATTCGCGGCTGGGCGGTAGTTCGCCCGTTGCCTCGCTGCGCCGCGATTGCCTGATCTCGCCGACCCAATCGAACACTATGGCTACCGACCTGAACGTTTCGACCATCAACGAACGCGCAAGCGAAGAGTTTTTCAAACGGGGGCATGACGCCGAGAAAGAGGGAAACCACGAAAAGGCTCTCGATTTCTACGAGCGCGCTCTTAATGAGAACCCCGACCACGAACAGGCGGCTTTCCGACTGGCCGTGCTGGTGGATCGGCGCGGCGAGGACGCCCGCGCGATCGAGCTCTACGAGCGGATTTCCACCAGCGCTCCGGTTCATCTCAACGCCCTGATGAACCTCGCCGTGCTGTACGAGGACAACAACCACTACGAAGAGGCTCATCGCTGCCTCGATGCGATCCTTCGCACGAATCCGAATCACGAGCGCGCCCGCCTCTACATGAAGGACGTGGAGTCGGCACGTGGCCAGTATTTCGAAGACGACTCCAAGCCCGACAAGCGCAATGCCGTGATGGACATCCCCATCAGCGACTTTGAGCTTTCCGTGCGGTCGCGCAACTGCCTGAAGAAGATGAACATCCGCTCGCTCGGCGACCTGCTGAAGACGACCGAGCAGGAGTTGCTGAGCTATAAGAACTTCGGCGAAACGAGCCTGAACGAGATCAAGACCTTGCTCGCTGCCAAGGGCATGCGGCTGGGGCAGAACGCCGACGAGAGCAAGACTTCGGCGGCACGGCGCGCCCCGGTTCCGGCCGGGAACGTCCCCAACGAGGTGCTGGCCAAGTCGGTCTCGGATCTCGAACTGAGCGTCCGCAGCCGCAAGGCGCTTCAGCGGCTGAACATCAACACCCTCAACGAACTCGCGATTCGCACGGAAGACGAACTGCTGGGCTGCAAGAACTTCGGGCAGACCAGCCTGAACGAAATCAAGCAGCAGCTGGCCAGCTTCGGTCTGTCGCTGCGGAAGCTGGACGAATAGATTTCGCCCGCGCACGGGTTACAAGCCACGGGAAGGAATGCGGCATCCGCATTCCTTCCTTTTTCGTTTCATCGATTGACCGCGTGCCCGCGTCCCGACACGTCGGCGTTGCCTTCCCCCGCTAGCGGTCCCGGGGTATTCTTGTGACTGGCGACCGCAACGGATTGCGCGTCGGCCGAAACGAGTCGCTCTCCAAGGACAGGCATGGACGCCCGCCGTATCCTCGCGCGTTCTTCCGTACGTTGGTCTGCCGGCATTGTCATCGCAATGCTGTTGGGGGCCTTCGTCTTTCCTCTGGGCTGTGGCCATGATCGGCCGCCGACCGTTGATGCGCTGCCGTCGGGACCGCCGACAGTCCGTGTTCGCATCATTGCGGGCGAGTCGCAGGTGCGATTGACGGCGTCGGGGCTTTCAAAGTCCACGGTGGTTCGCAGTTCGGGGGGTGAGGTCCGACGGCTGAGCTTCCCCGTGAATACCGCCGTACCGGTGACCCGTTCCGCCGAAGGTTGGATGATCGGTCAGACGCCGCTCGGTGTCGGAACGTTGACCCTTCAGCCGGAGCCCGAAGGCACGCTTTCGGTCGAAGGCCGTCCGTATCGCGGCACGCTGGTGCTCGTACCGACAGGCACTACGGCTGGCACTACCGGCGAGTTTGACGTCGTCAATCATCTGCTGATCGACGATTACCTGAAGGGCGTGCTCGCGGCCGAGCTTTACCCCGAGTTCCATCTCGAAGCCTACAAGGCACAGGCGATCGCGGCCCGGACTTACGCGATCTTTGTCTCGCGAACATCGCCAAAATCCAGGCACTGGGATCTGCACAGCGATGTGCGGAGCCAGATGTACGGCGGAATCAAATCGGAGACACCCAAGAGCATCCAGGCTGCTTCCGAAACCGCCGGCATCGTCGTCGCGTTCGGCCCGCCCGGGAAAGAGCGGATCTTCAAGGCGTACTACAGTTCCTGCTGTGGCGGGGCCACGCAGGCTGCGTCGGACGCGTTCGACGAGACGCCGATCGCACCGCTGATGCCAAAGGCCGTCGGCAGGCGGTGCGATATCTCGGCCGGGAAGTACAAGGCGAAGTTCGACTGGCCGGCGATCGTCGTCTCCCGCGACGAGCTGGCCCGGCGACTGAAACTGTTCGGAAAGTCGCAGCACCCGCCGCTGAAGGACATTGTCGGCGTGCGGAAGGTCGAGATCGTCAAGACCAATGCCGCCGGGCGGCCGGTCGGTTTCGCGATCGAGGATAACCGTGGTGCCCGGTACATCCTGGGCAGCGAACAGTTCCGCGTTGCCGTCAACTGGGATGCCCCCGACAACGCGAAGCTGTTCAGCTCATACGTCACGCCGGTCGTCGCCGGCAACAGCGTGCGGTTTGAGGAAGGGCACGGCTTCGGCCACGGTGTCGGGCTCTGCCAGTGGTGCATTGAAGCCCTGGCACGGCAAGGGCAGACGCACGAGGCGATCGTGCAGGACGCCTATCCCGGCGCGGTGCTGCTGAAGGGATACTGAGGATCGCCTGGCAGGCGGATTCCGACGATAGCCGCTCAAATCGACGAAATCGCTCCCGACGACTTCCGCAGCTGCCTTTGCGAACCGACGTTCGACACGCAGTTAAGCCACATCATGCAGTTCAGCCACTTCCTGGTGCGGGATGATGCGACGCTGCTATTCCACGCCGGGCAGCGGGGCGCGTTCGCCCCGCTGCTGCAGAGCCGAGCAGGCGCTCGGCGGTGCCAAGTCGCGAATCACGGTCAAGTTTGTGGTTCGCTCCTCGTCAAATTGTGATTGGCGGTACGGACTCCGTCACGGCCGTGCCCAGAACCGCAACTGCCGGCACCGCTCGACGAACTGGTCACAGTCGCCGGCCACCTTCAGCGACGTCATCCCTCCGTCCGGCTTTTCGGGGGCACCGGCTTTTTGCAGGAGTGGCATCGCGCCCGGCGTGTAGCCGATGAACTTCTTGTGCGCCAAGGCGTCGGCGACGAAGTCGCGGGCCGCCGGCTTCATGGCCAGTTGATCGGCGGCACCGCCTTCGGGGGCCAGGATCACAACCGCGTCGAATAGCACGGACGGGGCGCCCTCCAGCTTTTCGTCGGCGGGGTGCATCACGCCGTCGCTTGCTTTGAAGCCGCCTACTTCCGGCGCGATCAACTTCAGGGTCGCGCCTTCGGCCTTCAGGGCGCCGGCGAGCGCCTTCAGCAACGCGGCGTCTGCACCGTCCATGACCAGTACGCCGACCTTGCGGCCAGCGAAGGACTTCGGGCCGTTCGACAGGAGGCTAAGCGCAGGCGACGGCTTGAGATCCTGCCGGGTCGGCTTCGCCGCGGGCATGGGCTTGGGCATTTCGGCCAGCCGCAGCCCGGCGGCGACCTTGTCCGCCAAGGCCTGATCGATGTTCAACAGGTGCGACACCATCCGCACGCGGATGTCCACCCGCTGCACCTTGCTCAGCTCAAAAATCAGCGCGTCGGCGATGTGCGCCTGCTCGACCGGCGTCTGGCTGATGAAGAACTGCCGGGCCTGGCTGTAGTGATCGGCGAAGGTTTCCGGGCGGGCGCGCACCTTGGTGCCGTTGAGCGCCGCCGGGAAGGTTTGGAACCCTTTCTCAGGCGATTCGCGCGGTCCGGCCTGGTCGCCCCAGGTGTTGGGTTCGTAGTTCACCCGCCCTTTCGGATTGCGCATCGCCATGTGGCCGTCCTGCTGGAAGTTGATGACCGGGCACTTGGGCGCGTTGATCGGGATGTGGGTGAAGTTGGGCCCGCCGAGCCGTTTGAGCTGGGTGTCGAGGTACGAGAAGTTCCGCCCCTGCAGGAGCGGGTCGTCGCTGAAGTCGATGCCGGGCACTACGTTCTGCGTGCAAAACGCGACCTGCTCGGTCTCGGCGAAGAAGTTGTCGACCGTGCGGTCGAGCACCATCCGGCCAACCACCTTCACTGGCAGTTGCTCTTCGGGAATGAGCTTGGTCGGGTCCAGGATGTCGAAGTCAAACTTCTCGGCGAATGCTTCATCGAATAGCTGTACGCCCAGTTCCCACTCCGGCCGCTCGCCGGCCTGGATGGCGTCCCACAGGTCGCGGCGGTGGAAGTCGGGATCGGCGCCGTTGATCTTGACCGCCTCGTTCCAAACGACCGACTGAAGGCCGAGCTTCGGCTTCCAGTGGAACTTGACGAACGTGCTCTTGCCGCCGGCATCGACCAGGCGGAAGGTGTGAACGCCGAACCCCTCGATGAACCGCAGCGACCGCGGAATACCTCGGTCGGACATGACCCACATGATCATGTGCATGGATTCGGGCGTCAGCGTCAGGAAATCCCACGCGTTGTCGTGCGCGGTCGCCGCCTGTGGGAAGCCGCGGTCCGGCTCCTGCTTGAAGGCGTGGACCATGTCGGGGAACTTGATGGGGTCCTGGATGAAGAACACGGGCATGTTGTTGCCGACCAAGTCCCAGTTGCCCTCTTTGGTGTAGAACTTGGTGGCAAACCCGCGGACGTCGCGGGGCAGATCGGCCGAGCCCTTGTTGCCGGCGACGGTCGAGAAGCGCACGAAGACGGGCGTCTTTTCGCCCTTGCCGAACACGGCCGCGCGGCTGACGCTGGCCAGGGCGCCGTTGCTCTCGAAGTAGCCATGCACGCCGAACCCGCGGGCATGGACGACCCGCTCGGGGATGCGCTCGTGGTCGAAATGGAACATCTTTTCACGGAAGTGGAAGTCTTCCATCAGCGCAGGTCCGCGCGGGCCGGCCCGAAGCGTGTTCTGGTCGTCGGCGACCGGCACCCCCTGCTGGGTGGTGAGCACGGACGGGCCGCCTGCCGTCTGGTGCGTTTCTCCGCCGGCCCCGGTGGTGGTGGCAACGGGATCGGTTTTGGGGTCGCCGGAAGGCGTGGGCACGTTGGCAGGATCTGTCGGTGGGGCACCTGCTGCCGCGGGCGCTCCGGTTGCCGCAGGGGCAACGGCGTTTGCGGCAATCAGGCCGGCACCGACGGTGCTGGCAGATGCTAAAAACTGGCGACGCGTCGAGTCGGATGGGGGTTGCTTTGGCATGCTCGTTTCCTTGGTTGAGTGGAGCACGGTACAGCTCGCGCTCGGAACTGGCAGCCCTGATTCTCCTGGAGTTTTTCCGCGTTTTTCGGGCTTCAATCGACCTCGAGCACAGGGTTGCGGTAACATGCCGTCGGTTGCTCGATCCGGCTTTGGAGGTCACCCGTTATGGCCGCACAAATTGATGAGATCGCCCCCGACGTCTTTCGCATCTGCCTGTATGAGCCGGCGTTTGACATGCAGTTCAGCCACTTCCTGGTGCGAGATGACGCGCCGCTGCTGTTCCACACCGGGTACCGGGGCGCGTTCGCGCCACTGCGGGAAGCCGTCGCGACACTGATTGACCCGGCGGCGCTGCGGTACATTGGTTGGAGCCACTTCGAGGCCGACGAGTGTGGGTCGCTCAATGACTGGCTGCGCATCGCGCCGAATGCCGAGCCGGTGTGCAACTTTGTGGGCAAGGTCGTCAACGTGGACGATTTTTCGATCCGCCCGGCGCGAGCGCTGGGGGCGGACGATGTGCTCAACACCGGGCGTCGGCGGTTCCGGTACATCTCGTCGCCGCACCTGCCGCACGGGTGGGACGCGGGGGTGATGTTCGAGGAGACCGACCGCACGCTGTTTTGTTCAGACCTGTTCCATCATTTCGGCCAGCGCCCCGCCGTCACCGACGCGGACGTGATCGGCAATGTCCGCGACGCGATGAAGATGATGCAGTCGGGGCCGATGGCCGGTTACATGCCCTACACGAGCCAGACCGAGCCGCTGCTGAGGCGGATGGCCGAGTTGAAGCCGAAAACTCTGGCGATCATGCACGGCTCCAGCTACGTCGGCGACGGCAGCAAAGCGCTGTGCGACCTGGCGGGGCTGGTGCGGGAAGCGTTTGATGGGAAATGAGGGGAAACGCGGAATGCTAAATGCGGAATGCGGAATTGGAGATGCGATTCAGCACTCCGCATTCCGAATTCCGCGTTTCCGCCCCGCTTGACGTCCGGGCGATGCCCACCACAATCGACATCTGCCGCGGCTTGAAATGGACTTGCGCCGCGGAGACCTGAGCCGCCATGCCCAATATTCCGTTATCCAAGCCCGACATTACCCAGCTCGAAATCGACGCCGTCCTGGACGTCCTGCATTCGGACACGCTCTCCATCGGGCCGAAGGTGGAGGAGTTCGAGGCACGGTGCGCAAAGATCAGCAGCCGCCGGCACGCGATCGCCGTCTCCAGCGGGACGGCCGGTTTGCACTGCGTGATGGTGGCCGGCGGCATCGGGCCGGAGCATGAGGTCATCACCACTCCGTTCAGCTTTGTCGCCAGCGCCAACAGCATCTTGTTCGTCGATGCCAAGCCGGTGTTTGTCGATATCGACCCCAAGACGCTGAACATGGACGTCGACAAGGTGGCGGCGGCAATCACGCCGAAAACCAAGGCGATCGTCGCGGTGGAATGCTTCGGCCACCCCGGCGGGATGGTGGAGCTCGAGCAACTCGCGCAAAAGCACGAACTTGCCCTGATCGAAGACGCCTGCGAAGGCTTCGGCGGGCATGTCGATACCCCCCGCGGCGACCGCGCGATCGGGTCGTTCGGGCGGGCCAGCGTGTTCGGCTTCTACCCCAACAAGCAGATCACCACCGGCGAAGGCGGCATGATCGTCACCGACGACGACAAAATCGCTGCGATGTGCCGGTCCCTCCGCAACCAGGGCCGCGACGGCATGAGTTGGCTCGCCCATCAACGCCTGGGCTATAACTACCGGCTTGACGAGCTCTCGGCGGCGATGGGTGTCGTGCAGTGTCAGCGGCTGGAAGAACTGCTCGAAAACCGCCGGCGGGTGGCGCAGCTGTACTTCGACCGGCTGATGACCAACCGGTACCTGATCCTGCCGACGGTCATGGACGACCTGCACATGAGCTGGTTCGTCTTCGTCGTGAGGCTGAACGACCTGTTCGAGCCGGGCGAGCGCGACGAGGTCATCCGCCTGCTGCGGGCGGAAGGCATCGGCTGCAACAACTACTTCCCGCCCATCCATTTGCAGCCGTACATGGTGGAGAAGTACGGCTACAAGGCCGGTGATTTCCCGATCTGCGAGTATGTGTCTTCCCGCACCCTCGCATTGCCGTTCTTCACAAAGATGACGGAGAAGCAGGTGCTCGCGGTATGCGCGACGCTGGACCGCGTGCTGGAGAAGGTGTTGATGGCGCGGAAGGGAAGGTTCTAGGCTGGGGTGGAAGAAGAAGACACCACGGAGCGGCTGTGTGCTTTTTCAAGTGAACGCTCCAGAAAAGTTATGACGCGAACTTCGAGTCCCAATGGGTCTTGTTCTTCACCATCTCGTTCAGGATGACCAGCAGCTTACGCATGCAGGCGGTCATCGCGACTTGGTAATGCTTGCCACGCCCGACAAGACCATCGAAGAAACGCCGGAACTTGTCGCAGCGTTGCCGGGCATTGAACGTCGCCATGTACAGGCAGTTTCGAACGTGATCCCGCCCCCCGCGGATATGCCGCTGGCCGCGTTGCGTGCCCGAGTCGCAGTTGAGCGGCGCCAAGCCGACGAGCTTGGCGATCTCCTGGCGGTTGAGTTTACCCAGCTCCGGCAGGCTGGAGACCAGCTGGTTAGCCGTTTCGGGCCCGATGCCGGGCACCGAGTCGATGATCTTCGACGTATTGTGCCAGTCGTCGTCGCCTTCGATCAGCTTGGCGATCGCGCGGTCCAGATCCTCGATCTGCTGGTTGACCAGCCGCAGCAGCTTCGTGGACTGGGTGGCCGCCAGCGTGGGCAGTTGTCCCTGGCCGCGGTTGCGTTCGGCGACCCGGACCTGCACCAGGCCGCGACGCCGGGAGACCAGGTCGGCCAGAACCGTCTGTTTCTCCGGCGTTTTGGCGGTAATCCGCGGGTTGAGCGCCCGTCCGAACGAGGCGATGACCTGGGCGTCGATCGCGTCGGTCTTCTCGAGCCTGCCGTCGGCGACGGCGAAGGCGCGGACGTTCTTGGGGTTGACGACCGAGACGTTGACGCCGGCCTGAAGCAACGCGGCGGCCGCGGCGCGGTGGTACCGGCCGGTGGACTCCAGGACAACCAGGCGAACCTTGTGCTGACGCAGCGTGGCGACGAGGCGTGCGA
This sequence comes from Humisphaera borealis, assembly GCF_015169395.1. Taxonomy (GTDB): domain Bacteria; phylum Planctomycetota; class Phycisphaerae; order Tepidisphaerales; family Tepidisphaeraceae; genus Humisphaera; species Humisphaera borealis. The sequence continues at coordinate 4,177,054 of NZ_CP063458.1, read as the reverse complement.
CCCCCTCGTCGTTGTTGCTGACTCGCAGCCGCTGGGCGACGACATCAATGAAGACGTCGAGCTGATCCTTGGCGACGTCGATGCCGGCGACCGGCAACGAGACATCGGACACCGCGGCGGACGGAACGGCGTTGCTGTTGGCTTCGTGCTGCATGGTGGCTTCCCTGCCTTGCGAATGCGAACTCCGTCGCCGGGGCGACGGGTTCAGTCGGCTGTTCGGGTTAGTCGCACGCGACGAACGACGATCAGGCTCCGTGACGACGTCCATGACGGCGTCTGGGCACGAACGATCTGTCGTCCGCCGCCGCTTCGCGGGCTTCTCGCTACGCTTCGAAGCCCGCGAAGCGGCATGCGGCATTGAACCATCAGGCGGAACGGAATCCAACATACAAGGCACGGAGACACGGAGGGCAACTGGTTAAGTGCGAGCTCTGGTCTGGAGGAATGATGTCTGTCTCTCGGGTCTAAAGCCGGCGCTCAAGTTGCCCAAGGTGCTTCCTTTCGTTTGCCATAGCGGTCCAAAAGAGACGCCCTTCAGTGCAAGGACCCGCGTTGGACCCAAGTGACAGCAAGAATGTCCGTCCGCACAGAAGAAGGCCCGCACTCCACCAGTTGCCCTCCGTGTCTCCGTGCCTCCGTGGTGATCTCCCTCCTACCGCCTCCTCAAGCCCCGCACAAATCCGCCAGATTCCAATTGCATTTCCTTAACCCCGGGTTATAAAAACAGTAGGTGGCGGGTTTCGTCGATAGGCCTCAGGAAAGCTCGAGTGTTCGCTCATTCCTCCGTCCAGTTCGCACACGGGGTGCCTCCCGAAGCTGCATTTGCAGCCTTCTGCACTTCTCCCCGCATCGGTTGCAGGTCAACCTCTTTCGATCGGTCCGGAAAGAACCATTCCTTTTTCAGGGCCGGAGTCTAGCCATTTCCAGGAGATCAAATGGCTAAGAAGTTGTATGTCGGGAACCTGAGCTACCAAGTCGATAGCTCGGAGCTCGAAGCGATGTTTGCCGCGCATGGTCAGGTCCTTTCCGCTCAGGTCATTAATGACCGTGAGTCGGGCCGAAGCAAAGGCTTCGGTTTCGTCGAGATGGCCGATGACAACGAGGCCGAAGCCGCGATTGCCGCCCTCAACGGGCAGCAGCACAACGGCCGAGCCCTCACTGTCAATATCGCCCGCCCGAAGGAAGAAGGCGGCGGTGGTCGCGGCGGGTTCGGTGGCGGTGGTGGTGGCCGAGGCGGCTACGGTGGCGGCGGCGGCGGCGGTGGTCGCGGCGGCTACGGTGGTGGTGGCGGTGGTGGTGGCTACGGCGGCGGTGGCGGTGGCGGTGGCCGCGGCGGCTTCGGTGGCCGCGGCGGTGGTGGTGGCGGCGGCCGCGATCGCGGCGACCGGTACTAATACCCCGTCGACGAATCTCTCAACTCAACGTCCATCACAAGCACGGGCTGCGGCGAACCATTTTCGCCGCGGCCCCGTTCGTTTCTAAAGGGAGGGAAAGACCGGTCGTAACATCCCCGCATCCACCAACATGACACGCCTTCGCTTGGCGATACCTTCTTCGGCGGGCAGTGCCCGCCCTACTTACCGGGATCGGACATCGCGATTTCATTCCTACGGCTTCTCATTAGCACCGGGCAGTACCCCATACTCCTCGGGAAATTTGGGCTGTCCGGGCACTGGCGGGAATTGTTGTCGCCCCTCCCTCTCAAAAGTCATGCGACGCTGCGCCAGCACATGTTCCAACTCCTTCCATCGCGCGAGATACGGCGGACGTTGGAAAAACCCTCCACCATCGTCCACCATGGGAATGCCTGTTGGTGTGACGTCGTTCAGGACCGACCTCTCCGGGTGTTTCGACAACTCTTTGAGCAGGGAAGAAAAGCCTTCGTCGCTCACACCCAATTCGACTCCGTTTAGGACGTACATGGGTGGAGTTCGATGTCCATGGGCATTGAGGTAGGTAATCAGCAGCGTGCTCTCGTACTCGCGTTTTGCTGCGAAACTCCCCGATATCGGTGGCCTACTGGACGCCCCTTGCTGAACGCAACCCCCCGACCAGAAGACGGAGGCGAGGGCTGCCGAAATGTAGATCGTCGCAAGTCGCATAGCCGTATCACGCGTCGGGCATCTTAGCCTTTGTGGCCGATTGCTCTCGCAAATTGAAACCTTCGCCTCTGGTCGCATGCCTGCCGAGCCACTATTATCCCTGCGGACCTGCGAACGAGCATCACCATGGATACGCAAACCCTCCCCGACAACGTCCTGACCACCCAGCTCAAGAAGGTCGTCAACTGGGCACGCCGAAGCTCGCTTTGGCCCATGCCCTTTGCGACGGCTTGTTGCGGCATCGAGCTGATGGCGACCGCCTCCAGCCGCTACGACCTGGCCCGGTTCGGTGCCGAAGCCATGCGCTTCAGCCCCCGCCAGAGCGACCTCATGATCGTCGCCGGCCGGGTGACCGTGAAGATGATGCCCGTCCTTCAGCACATCTACCAGCAGATGACCGAGCCCAAGTGGGTTATCAGCATGGGTGCCTGTGCCAGCACCGGCGGCGTGTTCGATACCTACTCCACCGTCCAGGGCATCGATCAGTTCATGCCGGTGGACGTTTACGTGCCCGGCTGTCCGCCTCGCCCGGAGACGCTGATTGAAGGCATAATGGCGATTCAGAGGATCATCGACGAAGACGGCCTGCCCAAGGGCCCGCGTCGGCCCCTGCAACTGGCAGTCGAGCCCAGCTACGTCCCCACGCCGCAGCCTGCGGGAATCCCGATCACCATCGGTGGCCGGCCGCTTTCGGTGTAGGACTGCGGCGCGTCGTTGAGGCCGCGAAGTACCCCAGAATCGAACGACGGTGGACTGCGGTAAGCAGTCCACCGTCGTTTAAATTCGGCCTTTGCAATCGCGTGTCGGCTGCAGCCCAAGGAGACTTGAGGCCGTTTTGGTCCTACCCGAGGCGCATCATCAGCCCGCCTCGGCGACGAGCGATCAACACGGCACCCAGCAACATTGCCGCGGCGACCGACGCAGGCTCCGGAATGACGGTGATGAGCCCCTGCATACCGCTGCCGTGAGGTTGGCAATAGTAGGAGAAGGTACCAGGATTGTTGAACGTAAATGAGAAGACATCGTTCAACAGCATCGCACCGGAGTTCCAAATCCCGCTGGGGACCAGTGTTCCCGGGCCGGTCTGACTGGTCGTGGTGTGCTCGATCGAATCAAGGTTGGTCCATCGAACCGTGGTGCCAGGCTCAATAACCACCGACGCCGAGGTGAAACGAAAGTTCTGGATGGTCACATCCACGATACCGGACTGACCTGCGCCCATCTGCAAGGCGCTGGGGGCCTGAACGGAGAATTTCGAGCAGTGGCACTGCAGCGTTGACGAGCCACAGGGCCCATTCGGCGTGTGGGGTATCGAGCAGGGTTCGGCGTCAGGTGCCAGACACAGGACGGCCATGATCGCTAGGATTCGGTGCAGGGATGTCATCATCTCTCCCGACGTACGAAGATTGTTGCGCCACAGAGGCGCGTCAGCAATAACAAACCGATGCCGGCCGCCCAGGTGAACCAGGTCGGCCGGCATCGGGTGACAACAGTACTGATGTGGTTCAGCGACGGCGCCGGCGACGAAGGGTGGCCATGCCGATCATGCCACCGACGAAGCAAAGCGTGCCGGGCTCGGGAACGGCCATGATCAGAAGCTGGCCACCTTCAACCTGGGCGGTTGTTCCTGCTCCATAGTGGGCTTGATCGTCAAACAGGTACCAGCGTTCGTCGCTAAGCCCGTTCCTGAGCAGGCTGTCCGACATGATGTCGGTGACATCGATGACGCCCGAAAACTCTTCGTCGTTGGAGAATGGTGCCGTGGCACCGGTGCCGATGTCGCCGAAACGCGCGGTATCGTGTTTGGCAAGGATCTCGACGTTACCAGTGGTGGGGTTGTAGCGGGCAATCTTGCCGTTGTGGGCGTTGCCGCCGACGTCTTCGACGATGATGACGTTGCCGTCCTTGTCCACGCCGATGTTGTCCATCATGTTCAACCCGCCGTTGGCGAGCGATTCGCTTCCGTCCAGCAGAAGCTTGATCTGGCCGCCCGAGGTCGGGTTGGTGATGTCGGTGAAGTCGAGCGCCCAGAGCCTGCTGCGGCCAATCTGGCTGCCGGTGCCATCTTTGACCTGGTCATAGCGGTCGGTCGTGACGAAATAGAAGCGATTGGCGTTCTTGGTGTCCCACGCGCCGTCTTCGGGGCGGAGGAACTCGGTGATCGCATTGGCAGCGCTGTCGGCCTGAATCTGCGCGCCGGTCAGGCCGGAGACATCGCCGGTTGTGTTCTTGATCTGCAAGCTGAACGCGGTCGATCCACCCTTGCCGATGCCGAATGGCGTTGCGTTGCGGGCAGCGTTCGCGGCCGTGTCTTCCAGCGGGGCGCTGGGGATCTTGATCCCGTAGAGTGCGCCATTGGTCAGACCCGCCTTATCGACCTCGGTGCCCGTACCGGTCTTGTTGCCCACGTAGACGTAAACCTGACCGGGCGTGGAGTCGTCAGTGCCGATGACGACGGTCTTGTTCTGCTGGAAAGGGCTGGCGACGGCATTCTCCCAGGAGAATTTTCCGAGTCGCGGAAGCTCATAGCTGCTACCGGCGTTGGCACCGGACGCAATGTGGGCAAAAACGCGGCCTTCGGCGCCGGTCTCTTCGCCGCTGAGGAACAGGCGGGCGGGCGTACCCACCGCGCCGTTGGAGAACGCGGTGACCGGAGCCAGATCCGCCGAGCAGAGTCGGCCGATGCCAGCGCCCGACGCCAAGGGGTTCGACGTATTGAAGGTGGTGTAGCCGGTTCCGTTCCAAAGATTCAGGTTCTGGATCAGGTCCTTGGCCCCGACGACGGCAAGGGTGTCCTTGTTGATGATCCATCGCGACACGAATGAGCCATTCGTACCGTGGTCGCGAACCACGCCGGACGTGGCCCCGATTTCGTGATTCATAAGGACCGTGAACGTCCGGTCGCCGTTGTCGAACGCGCCCAGGCCGTCGGGGACCCCGACCATGCCGTAGGTGCCGCCGCCGATCTTGTTGAAGGTGTCGTCGGCGCTAGAGACGTTATCGACCGTCGCGATCGAATAGGTTCTGACATTCGGAGCTACCGGGACCGCATAAGGGGTAGAGCCGGTGCTGGGCCCCTTGTTCTGCCCCAGCGCGGTGCCGGCGGACAGTGAGAGGCCAATACCCACCGCGGCCGCAGCAGCGAGACGCTGAATCCGAATCGACATTTCTCTTCTCCCTTTGAACGTGAATCGCAGTGCAAAAACGCTTGCCGAACCTTTTCAACCGATGCCACGATGGGACCACGAGGGACCGACGTGCGGTTTTTTGACCTCCGGCATTATCAGGGCCGATGTTCGAGCAGTTTTGTGCTTTGGCCTCTAATACGAGAGCATTGCGATATGGAATCGATAGCAGAGAACGAGCGCGAGATTAAGGGGCGAGCCTTACGTTCCCACGTGTTGACCATTCACCACGGCAACATTTACCGTCTGGGCCGGCTATCACTGGGATGATCCCAGCGCGCGCTACCTTCCTCCTGCTGTTCTTCTTGACCCTCGCTTCCTCGGCGCTTCCCGCCGCCGACGCCAAACCCAACATTCTTCTTATCGTCGCCGACGATCTGGGCTGGGCCGACGTGGGCTACCACGGCGGGAAGTTCCGCACGCCGGTCATCGACGGACTCGTCAAGACCGGCGTGGAACTCGATCGGCACTACGTCCAGCCGGTCTGCACGCCGACCCGTACCGCACTGCTCAGCGGTCGTTGGACGAGCCGGTTCGGGCCGCACGCGTTGCAGCCGTCGAACCTCCGGGTATTCCCGCGCGGCACGATGACATTGGCCTCGGCGTTGAAGGAGGCCGGTTACAGCACGCACCTGTCCGGCAAATGGCACCTGGGCTCGCGGGAGGAATGGGGCCCCAATCACTACGGGTTCGACCAGAGCTACGGCAGCTTCTCGGGCGCGGTCGATCCCTGGACCCACGGTTACCGCAAAGGGGAGTACGAAAAGACCTGGCATCGCAACGGGCAGCGGATCGACGAAGAAGGCAACGCGACCGAGCTCGTTACCGCCCAGGCCGTGAAATGGATCGAATCGGCCAAGGGACCCTGGCTGGTGTACGTGCCCTTCCAGGCGGTGCACATCCCGGTTGATACGCCGCCGGAGTATAAGAAGCTCTATGAAGGTGCCCGGTTCAGCGACGACCCGAAGAAGAACGAATCGCTCCAGCGTTTCGGCGCGTTCGTGACGCAGATGGACACCAAGGTCGGCGATCTCGTCGCCGCGCTGGAGCGCACCGGCCAGCGCAAGAACACGCTCATCGTGTTTACCAGCGACAACGGCGGACTTCATTCCGGCGGAAATGCGTACGTGAGCCAGGTCCCGCCGACACCAGCGCTTAGCAGCAACCTGCCCCTGCGCGGGCAAAAGGCACAGTTGTACGACGGCGGCATCCGCGTCTGCGCGTTTGCCAACTGGCCGGGAACGCTCCAGCCGCGCAAGGTGTCGGCGTTCATGCATGCGGCCGACTGGATGCCGACGCTGACGAAACTCGCCGGCTGGCAGCCGAAGGAAACGCCTAAGTTCGATGGCCGCGACGTCTGGCCGGTGATCAGCGGCAAGACCGACACGCTCGACCCCCGGCCAATCTACATCCCCCTAGGCGGCGGGCAGGTGGTGCTGCACGATGGATGGAAGCTGATCGCCCGCGGTGCCAAATCTGAGCTGTTCCACGTCGCGGTGGACATCGCCGAGGAAAAGGACCTGGCCGAAACCGAGCCGGACAGAGTCAAGGCGATGCGGTCGATGCTGGACGACCTGCGCAAAGACGACCTCACCAAGTTGCCGGACGATCTGAAGGGAATCAAAGGTTAATGTAGGGTCCGCCTTGGCGGACCCTACGGAAGTCAGTGCACGTCGCCGTTCTTTCTCCAGTACCGGCCGACCGGGCAAGTCCGTACAGTAGTGCTTCGTCGCACGATGCCTCTCCAACTCCTCGAACAACTCGAACGCCATGCCCGCGAGCGTCCGGACACCGTCGCGTGGTCGGTCGCGAATGCAGAACGGCTGTCCTATACCTGGTCGGAACTTCACGCGGGAACAAGTCTCCTGGCCGAGCGGTTGGTTCGCGATGCCTCGCCCGGCGATGTGCTGCTGATCTGCTGTTCGAACCGGCCTGAGTTCGTGGTCGCGTTTCTGGCGGGACTGGCGGCGGGGCTGCGGGTCTTTCCGGTGTCGCCGGGTTTGACGCCCGCCGAGCTTGCCGCCGCTGCGACACAGTCGGCGGCGCGGCTTGCGGTGGCGACGCCCGAGGCACAGGCGGCGCTTCGCGGGCTGCGCATCGGAATGATTCCGGTGGACGAGCTGTCGGCGCCGCGGGGTAACGGGGTGCCGGTGAGCGCAAACGCAGCCATAACTGCCATCACGCCGTCAACGCGGGGACCTGCGGTCCGCCCGGTAAACGAAGGCGGCCTGCTTCTGCAAAGCTCGGGGACGACCGGGCTGCCGAAGATTGTGTTTCGGAACGCGGCGTCTCTCGATGCCGTCGCCGCCGCGATGGCCGCCGCGATCGACTTTCGGCCCGGCGACCGCGTGCTTTCCTGTGTGCCGCTGTGCCATTCGTACGGCATCGAACACGGACTGCTCGCTCCCCTGTGGGCGGGTTCATCGGTACGGCTCTGCCAAGGGTTCGACCTGCCGACCGTGATGGCCGAGCTTGACGCCGGTGCGACGATTTTTCCCGGCGTGCCCTTCATCTACGAAACGCTCGCCCGCCAGGCCGCCGGCAAGCGATATCCGCATCTGCGCGCCGCCTACTCGGCCGGCGGCCCGCTGCCCGACGCCGTCCGTGACGCCTGCCGCGAATCACTCGGCCTGGTCGTCACGCAACTCTACGGCGCGACGGAGATCGGCTCGGTCACCTACAGTGATCCGCGCAAGGAAGGCTTCAACCCCGGCAGTGTCGGGCGGGCGATGGCGGGCGTGGTAGTCCGCATTTTGCCGGTCGATGCCACGACCGCCGACAACAGCCTGCCGCCAATGGCCGAAGGCCAGGTCGCGGTAAAAGCCGGATCGATGTTCGCCGGCTATCTCGACGGTTCGTCTGCTCCGCTGCTCGACGGGTACTTCGTCACCGGCGACCTGGGACACTTGGACGCGGTCGGCAATCTCACGCTCACCGGCCGGCTGAAGCTGCTGATCGATGTCGCCGGCCTGAAGGTCAACCCGCTGGAGGTGGAAGCGGTGCTGGCCGAGCATCCGGCGGTGGCGGCGTCGGTCGTTGTCTCGCTGCCGGTGACGCAGACCGTCAGCCGGCTCAAGGCGATCGTCGTGCGCCGTCCCGGCAGCAACGCCGGCGGCGAAGAGATTCGCCAGTTCCTCCGCGGCCGGCTAGCGGCGTACAAAGTGCCTCGTGTCGTCGAGTTTCGCGAAGCGCTGCCGCGCTCCGCGGCGGGCAAAGTGCTGCGGCAGCAGGTGGAGGAGTCATGAAATCCAGGCACGAAGGCACGGAGGCACGGAGGCACGGAGACGCAGGAAATGGGGAGCCACAGAGACACAGAGGCACAGAGGGCCGTTGGAAGCAGCCGAACCCGCTTGCGGATCGGCACACTCTGTTTTTCAGATTGGAGATTGGCTCGACACGTCGATCGACTCTCTATGCCTCTGTGCCTCTGTGGCTTTGCCTTTTCGGACTGACAATCTGCATGAGCGGCTGCCGTCCGGCTCCGCCGCCGGAGAATCTGCCGACGTACGACTGGGTTGACGAGGCCACGGCGATCAAAGTCCTCGCCGAGCGGTCGAAGGCGGTTCATACCACGTCGGCCGAGGTGGGCGTAACGCTCACCAAACCCGACGGGCAGAGCGTGCAGTTCGACGGCGCGATGGCCACCCGCCCGCCCGATGCCCTGCGACTGCAGACGTTCAAGTTCGGGCGGACGGTATTCGACCTGACGCTCAACCCGCAGGGCATGTTCGTCAAGACGATGGACGACCCGGCCCGCAAGGACAAGATCATCCCCGCAAGCCAGAGCGCCGCCCGCTTCGCCCGCGAGTGGGCCACCTTCACCGGCGGATTGTTCGAAGAGCAGGGCCTGGCGGTGCAGACGTCGGCGAGCCAGTTGATCGTCCGACGAACGCTGGCCGACGGACGAACGGTGGTCTGCCAGGTGGACCGCCCGACACTGACCCCCCGCCGCTACGGATTACTCGACGCCGCCGGGGTCGAACGCTTCTCGCTCGATGTCAGTGGCTACCGGACGTTTAACGGCATCCTGCATCCCACCCGCCTGCTCGCCAGGAGCGAACAGGGAACCATCGACATCGAGCTCCGCGATCTGGAGATCAACGGCGACCAGCCGGAGCGGGCGTTCGTCCCGCCGGCGGACGCGGAACTGCTGAAGTAGCCGCCTCGCGCCTATCGCAGCACGGCGGCCATGTCCTGCGGGGAGAGGTAGCCTTCGGTGATGAGCTTGCGATCGCCGTTGGCCGACAGCACTTCCACCCTTGGTATGCCCTGCACGCCATAGGCGGCAGCGACCGACTTCTGTTCATCGACATCGATCATGACCGGGATGTACCGGGCCTTGATGACGTCGGCGACCGCCGAATCCATCCAGGTGCTCGACTTCATCTTCTGGCACGGCGGGCACCAGCTCGCGGTGAAATAGAGCAGCACGGGCTTGCCGCTGCGGGCACCCTCCTCGCGGGCGGCGAGCAGGTCGGTCTGCCAGGGGACCGCACCATGGCCGTCGCCGCCGCCCGAACGGCTCCGGGAGATCACGACGATGGTCGCCAGTCCCACCACCACGAACAGGATGAACCAGACGGGTTTTGAGGCTTCGTTCATTGGCAGGATTGTAGGAACGATCTGCCTCAGGCGCGGCTGTGCCCGTGCGCATCACCCGATTCACCATTGCCACTGGCGAGGCGATCGCCGTTGGTGGTCGGCTTGATCTTGCCGAAGCGGTGCTCGGTGCCGGCCCGCAGCCGGGAGATATTCGTCCGGTGTCGCAGGACAATCATCGCGGCCATCAGCAGCGAGAACAGGAGCAGCGGCAGCTGTTCCCCAAACGGATGCCAGTCGCCGGCGATCGCGAAGCCAAGATAGACCAGGGGAAAGGCGATCGCCGCGGCGATGGACGCGAGGCTGACGATCTTCGTGCGGCCGAATAGCGCTCCCCAGATCGCCAGCGCCGTTGCCGCCGGTAGCGTGAAGTACGGAAACAACCCCAGCACCACGCCCGCGCTGGTCGCGACACCCTTGCCACCTTTGAACTTGAGAAACACGCTGAACATGTGCCCGAGGATGGCCGTGAAGCCGACGGCGAGCCAGAGCAGGTAGGTGAGGGAATCGTTCGCGACAAACCCCAGGACGCCCCCCGCCGCAACCATCGGCCCCAGCCCCTTGAGCATGTCCAGGACGAACACCAGCGCAAAGTACTTCGCCCCCAGCAACCGACCGACGTTGGTCGCGCCAATGTTGCCGCTGCCGGCGGTGCGCACGTCAATGCCGCGCATCTTCCCCACGATCAACCCGAACGGCACCGACCCTACCAGGTAAGCAACGGGAATGAGATACAGGAGTGTTTGCTGCGGCGGAGTCATTGAATCGCCCTTGTATCCGATCACCCGGCACATCGGAAAGTGGGGGTCTGTGCCTTGATGAGAATCAAAGCGCCCTCTCCGACAGGATGCCGGAGAGGGCGTTCGCCAGATCATGGATTGCGTCGATGACGCGCTCGCTTACCCGCGAGCCGGAAGCGCGACCGACTTCACCTTCAAAATGCCCGGCCGGGCCTTGAGGCTTTCGAGCAGCTTCGCGTCCGGCGAGCTGTCGGTCTTGATCACCTGGAACGCCGTCGCCTTGCCGGCCTTGTCGTACTCGCGGCTGATAACCATGTCGGCGATGTTGACCTTGGCGTCGCCGAAGCTCGTCCCGACGATGCCGATCATGCCCGGCATGTCGTCGTTCTGGATGACGACCATGTTCCCCTCGGGAATCATGTCCATCGCGTAGTTATCAATGCGCAGCACGCGCGGCAGGCCGTCGGCGTACACCGTGCCGAGAACACGGTGCGATTCGCCATTCGGCCCGTCGGCCCGAACACCGACAATATCGCCTACCAGCCCGGCCGGCGGTGCTTCTTCGTGGATCGCCACCAGATCGATGCCCCGGCTGCGGGCCAGATGCTCGACATTGATCACATTCACCGCGCCTTCGCCCAGGTGCGGCTTCAGCAGTTCGACCGCCGCCAGGCGAAGCAGCGTGTTCATGTGCTTCGGTGCCTTGGTGCCGCTGACGCGAAGGGTGATCGTCTTGTAGCCGCCGTCCATCAGCCCGGCGAGCAACGCGCCGACCCGGCTCGCGAGCTTGGTGAACGGAAGCTCGTCAGGGGGCAGATCGAGCTTGATGCCGCCGGCGTTCACCGCGCCGCGGATCTCGCCGCTGTTCAGGTAAGCGATGATCGCCTTGCACGCCTCGACACTCACTGCCGTCTGGGCTTCGTCCGTCTGGGCACCCAGGTGCGGCGTAAGCACGCAGTTGGGGGCCTTCAGCAGCGGGTGATCGGCGGGCGTCGGTTCCTTGATGAACACGTCGATCGCCGCGCCGGCCACCTTCTTCTCGGCCAGCGCCTCGGCGAGCGCGAACTCGTCCACCACTTCGCCGCGGGCGTCGTTGACGATCAGCAGGTTCGGCTTGCACTTGTTAAAGAGCCGATCCCGGCTCAGCAGGTGCTTGGTGCCCTCGCCGCCCGGAACGTGAAAGGTGATGACATCGATCTGAGCCAGGAACTGGTCAAAATCGCGCACCATCTTCACTTTGCCGTCCATCAGGCTCTCGGCCTGCACGAACGGGTCGAAGCCGATGACGGTCATTTCCATCGCGATCGCACGGCTGGCGACGGTCTGGCCGATGCGGCCCATGCCGACCACGCCGAGCGTCTTACCGGCCAGCTGCGTGCCCTGGTACTTGGCCTTGGACCACTTCTCCGGGCCGCTCTTCACGTGCGCGTCGGCAGCGGGAATCTTGCGGGCCAGCGACATCATCAGCGCCAGTGCGTGCTCGGCCGTCGAGAGCGTGCTCGCGGCGGCGGTGTTCAGCACCAGGATGCCCTTGGCGGTTGCCGTCGGCAGGTGAATGTTGTCCACACCCACGCCGGCACGGGCGATCACCTTCAGCTTGCCCGGGTTCTCCATCACCTTGGCGGTGACCTTCGCACCGGAACGCACGATCATCGCGTCGTAGTTCGGGGTCTCGGCGGCGAGTTGATCTTCCTTCAGACCGATCTTCACATCGAACGAGATTCCGGACTCCTTGAGCAGTTCCAGACCTTCCTTGGCGAGTTCGTCGGCGACCAGAATCTTGAGCCCAGCACCTTGCGGCATGGCGGTTGTCCCTTCGGATCAAAAAAATTGAGCGACTATTTCAGCTTCGCGGGCCGGACAGGCAAACCGGCTTGGGCTGCACGCCATTCCCGCGGGAAAGCGAGCGATCCTAAGGAGACGCCGGGGTTGAGGCAAGGCGGCTCGGCCCTTCCGATCGCCCGCGGATATCATCCGAATACATCGCCCCGTCGAAACCGCCCGGCGTCTGAATACCGACCCAGTTTCTCGCACCGAGCGCCGCTCCGGCGTCATTCGCCGACCCAAAGCCAACACGCACGCGATCGCCCCACCGCTTCTGGACGCCAAAAACGAGGTTTTGGAGATCCTCAATGGCTTTGTTTTGGGAAATTCGATGTTTCTGCGCCATGGGCCCCTCCAACGCCGGTGTTGAGGCGACCCTCCAGCCCGCCGTCCGTGACACGGCTTTCCAAGCCGTGCGAGGTGCGTCACACGTCGAAGACCGCTCATCCTCTATCACCGACTTCTGCCGAACGAACCCAGCGCAACCCGGCCGAACGAACCCGAGAGCCTCTTACCGAACGACCCCGTCAGTGACACGGGCTTCCAGCCCGTGCGAGGTGCATAATTCGTAAGGTAGCCGTTCATTTCGCATCTTCAGCTCTTCGCAATCACTAAATGGTCGGTAATGATGACGTTGGAAGCCGTCGTTCGGAGCGCCGATCGACCACGACGTTGCACGCACGCACCTGGAAGCCCGTGTCACTGATTCAGCCGTAAGGGTCCCTGACATGGCGCCCTCCTGCCGAACGAACCCGAGATCCCGCCGGTAAACCCGGGGCTCCGCGAGTACGCTGCGCCGTCGGCTTGTTAGCCGAACGAACCCAAGACGACAGCGCCGAACGAACCCAAGTGATCGATCAGCCTGCGCACCCCGTCTCACCGTCTTTTACGCTCTCCACGTCTCCGACCCACCAAAACCAGACCCTCCGGCGCGATCAACACCAATCGCCCGGCTCTCATTATTCTCCGCGGAGTCGACGCCCACGCCAACGGATCACACCCGCCAGCGCCGCGCACGGAGATCACCCGCCGACGGGGCGGCAGAAACCCGGACCGGCGCCGGCACGTTTGTACGGTATATGTTATATCCTGCGCGGAAAGTTGCAACCCGATTTTTGCCCGCCGTCCGTTTCCGGCCCGTAGACCGAAAAATGAGACGCAGAACAGGCCAAGAACGGCTCACGACCCAGGGATTCTCCGCCCTCGCCGCCTTCGCCGGGCGGCCTCGTCGGCAGAAAGGCGCCGTAGTCGGCGTCCTTGTGGAAGATCGCCTGCCGTCCGTTGCCTCGATTGAGAACATGGTAGAATCCCCCGGCGGCGATGGAGCGGGCGGTACGTGGCACGGGCGAAAGAGTAGCCAATCGGCGGTGCAGGACCAGCCGTCGCCGCTGCCGCTGATCGGGCGACGGCATGTGCACGGGGCCGAGTTGATCGAGCAACGCCAGCTTCGCGAGCTTCAGGGCGTCGTCGCGATCGGTCTTGCGTTTGACGCGTCGCCACTGCCAGGCTTCGCCGTTGGCATGTGTGACGATCACTCGAACGCCCAGGCCCTGACACAGATCGTGGACCCAGCCTGCCAGGTCGCAGGTCTCGAAGACCACCAGTGCGTCGGCAGGCGACGGCGGCAGCTGTTTGACGATCAGCTCGTGCAGCGAGACTGGAGAGGTCTGGACCGTCTCGAACGCCGACTCACGCGTGGCAGCGTCCATCACGCAGCAGACGGTCTTGAACTTGCCCAGATCCAGCGCGATGATCTTTGAGAGACTCATGCAATCCTCCTGTGGTAAGGAACTCTTGTGGTGAGAGGTGTCGCCGATCGTCACAGATCAGCGGCGGGATTGCATGGGTTCTCTGCAATGGACCGGCCCCGCGTTAAAGCTTTCGGTAAAATCAAAACCGACCGGCGCGGTGCCGGCCATTGAACGTTGGTCCGTTATGTGGCGAAGACAATGCCTCGTTTGGGCGTTCGCTATAGCCTCCTTGTGTTCGGGGTGCGCGACGTACGTGAATGTGCCTTCCGTTCGCGGGCGGGTCGTAGACAACGCCTCGGCCTCCGTTGCCGGCGCGACGGTCTCCCTTCGCGATTGGAGCGGCGAAGACGTCGCTGTCACAGTCACGCGAAACGACGGCACATTCCGCGTAAGCGAGCGGAGCAAGCTGGTCGAGGTGGCCGCTGTCGGCCTGCTGATGTGGGTTCCCGATCCCCGTTTCACCGTCGTCGTCACATCGGGTGGCAAAGCGGTGCCCACGACTCAGGTCAGCGGAGGGCTACGTTTCGACGGAAAAGGGCCGCCACGGTCCGGAATAGACGTTGGTGTGCTTAAGCTACCTTGAAAGGGGACGTCAATCGCCGCATAACCCGCCGACTATGAATCCCGCTCTCGATCAACAGTAAATTTTGAGCGCGCGTTCCCGTCGCCGCACAGCGGCGGCTCTTCATTCATTCCTTCGTCTCCGGTTCCGTTTTCGCTGCCGTCCGCGTCCGCGTGCGCTTCACACGACTATTCGCTGGTCATCCGAACCTCAGGGTCCGGAGCCGCATTCACCCAGACGAGGCCTGCGCCGCATTCGCTGGATCGCACGTCGACAACCCGTGCACCTGGTTAGTCGCGGTCTGCAGGCTCGTTCGCACGAGGGTGCGCTTCTGGCAAAGCTTCGGCGGAACCTTCAACATCTCGTGGCGTTCATCTCTTGTTCGGTCTTCTCTCGTTGCTGTCGTCGTACCCGATCGTTCAACTTGTCAGTGTTTTTCCAATCGGCGTCAGGCCAGTGCCAACATCGGTGGCAGTGGTAACGCCGCCATCGGCGGACCGCTTGTCGGCGTCTGGAACGGCCGGTTGTGCTTCATCATCGACCAGAGCATCGTCAGCAGCTTCCGCGCCAGCGCCACCATCGCGATCTTCCGCCTCGCCCGGCTGCCGCGCGAGATCTTCGCCACCCACGCCTGTGCCCAGGCGTTGTGTCGCCACACCACCCACGCCGCCTCCACCAGCATGCTCCGTAAGAGCGCCGGCCCTCGCCCGGTGATGTGTCCGAAGCGGCTCATTTGACCGCTTTCGATCTGTTTGGGAACGAGCCCCGCGTAGCCGGCGACGTGGTCCGCCGACTTGAAACGGTGCGGGTCGTCCAGGTGCAGCACGACCACCTCGGCGACTCGCGGCCCGACGCCCTTCACTGTCTGCAGCAACTGGATCCGCGCATCATGCTTTCCCAGTTCGTCGAGCTTGGCGTCGAGGACTTTGAGTTGAGCGTCGGCCGCCTGCATCAGCGACAGCTCGACCTCCAGCCGTCCACGCCAGAGATCCGCCAGGTCGCATTCGGCGAGCGGCCGCGCGTGCTCACGCAATTGGGCGAGCCCGGCAATCGTCCACTGCTTGCCGCCCTTGGCCAGCGAAAGACCTTGCTGGTTGAAGATCGCACGGATCGCGTTGCGGCTCTGCGTCCGCCGGCTGACGACCGATCGGCGGTGCAGGACCAGCCGTCGCCGCTGCCGCTGGTCGGGCGACGGCATGTGCACGGGGCCGAGTTGATCGAGCAACGCCAGCTTCGCGAGCTTCAGGGCGTCATCGCGATCGGTCTTGCGCTTGACGCGTCGCCACTGCCAGGCTTCGCCGTTGGCGTGGGTGACGATCACTTTGACGCCCAGCCCCTGACACAGATCGTGCACCCAGCCTGCCAGGTCGCAGGTCTCGAAGACCACGAGCGCGTCGGCAGGTGACGGCGGCAGCTGTTTGACGATCAACTCGTGCAGCGAGGTGGGAGAGGTCTGAACCGTCTCGAACGCCGACTCCCGCGTCGCCGCATCCATCACGCAGCAGACGGTCTTGAACTTGCCCAGGTCCAGCGCGATGATCTTTGCGAGGCTCATGCAATCCTCCTGTGGTAAGGAACTCTTGTGGTGAGAGGTGTCGCCGATCGTCACAGATCGGCGGCGGGATTGCATGGGTTCTCTGGAGCGGACCGCGGCGGCGGTATAGTTCACTTGCGGTCGAGCGTCGCGTGTGCGCCGCCGCGGCCGCTCAACGGCCTTACGTTATGCGGCGGCTAGCCCGATAGTCGGAGGCGCGAAACAGGGAGGAAGAAAAGGGGACATCACTTTTTTCCATCATCTTCTCGCACCTTCCTCGGCCGGCCGCGGTCGCGGAGCGTGTACTCCAGCCCCAGGTTCTTCGCCGTCTTGGCAGTCCACTTCGCCGACCCGTACGGCCGGCCCCGGGCGATGCTCAGCTTCATCGCCTCGGCCTCGGCGACCTCGATCGGCTTATTCACCCACTCGGCCCAGTCCGCCGGTTTCCGGCCGGGCCAGCGCGTCAGCGCCGGCCAGGCGTCGGCGGCGACATCCTCCGGCCTTGCCACCGGCGGATCGACGTGGGCCGCCAGGCTGCTCCATCGCCAGTCTTCGGCCCGCTTCACCAGTTTCGCCCGGCGGGGGTTGGCCTCGACATACCGGCAGACCGCCCGGAAATGCTTGCCGCCTTCGATCGGGAAACTCTTGAACCGCCCCTGGTACAGGTGCCCGCCGCCGGCGGTGTGATAATGGGCGTGGTGCCGACGCACGTGCGTGACGCCGACCCACCCCAGCAGCCTGCCGATCGAGTCGGCGTTCTCCGGCGACAGGACCAGGTGCCAGTGATTGGGCATCAGGCACCAGCAGTAGAGTTTCACGGGATATCGCCGCAGCCCGTCGGCGAGGATGTGGCAGAAGGCGTCGTAGTCGGCGTCCTTGCGGAAGAGCGGCTGCCGTCCGTTGCCTCGATTGAGCACATGGTAGAATCCCCCGGCGGCGATGGAGCGGGCGGTACGTGGCACGGCCGAAAGGATAGCCATTACGGTTGGCGGGAGTCAACAGAAAAGAGTGATGTCCCCTTATATTCCTCACCGCAGCTTGAGCCGGTTTGCAGCCAAGCCCTGTCGCTCGACTACGAGAGGCCTACTCTCATCTCAGATACAGCTTCTCCTTGCACACTAAGGGGACATCACTCTTTTCCCTCATCCTCCCGCTCCTTCCTCGGTCGGCCGCGGTCGCGGAGCGTGTACTCCAGCCCCAGCTTCTTCGCCGTCTCGGCGGTCCACGTCGCCGACCCGTACGGCCGGCCCCGCGCGATGCTCAACTTCATCGCCTCGGCCTCAGCGACTTCGATCGGGCGGTTCACCCGCTGCTCCCAATCCGCCGGCTTCTTCCCCGGCCAACGCGTCAACGCCGGCCACGCGTCGGCGGCGACATCCTCCGGCCTTGCCGCCGGCGGATCGACGTGGGCCGCCAGGCTGCTCCATCGCCAGTCTTCGGCCCGCTTCACCAGTTTCGCCCGGCGGGGGTTGGCCTCGACATACCGGCAGACCGCCCGGAAATGCTTACCGCCTTCGATCGGGAAACTCTTGAACCGTCCCTGGTACAGGTGTCCGCCGCCGGCAGTGTGATAATGGGCGTGGTGCCGACGCACGTGCGTGACGCCGACCCACCCCAGCAGCCTGCCAATGGCGTCGGCGTCCTCCGGCGACAGGATCAGGTGCCAGTGATTGGGCATCAGGCACCAGCAGTAGAGTTTCACGGGATATCGCCGCAGCCCGTCGGCAAAGATGCGGCAGAAGGTGTCGTAGTCGGCGTCCTTGTGGAAGATCGCCTGCCGTCCGTTGCCGCGATTGAGGACATGGTAGAATCCCCCTGCGGCGATGGAGCGGGCGGTACGTGGCACGGACGAAAGGATAGCCATTACGGTTGGCGGGAGTCAACAGAAAAGAGTGATGTCCCCTTATCTTCTAAAATCTTGGTTCCCCCTTCTCAAATACATGATTGACGAGAATCCCATGTCAGAAGGACACGCTATCTTCTTTGTGAGCCACTTGCACCATGGCGACCGCTGGCCAGGCCAGCTCGACAGTCAATGGTTTCAGATACAGGTTCTGAACAATATCGGTCAGGCTATTTTAGTTGGATACATAGATTCTGTTCAGGAAACTCTATTGCTTGACGAGATGCGTTTTACGAGATCTGATGACATCGGCATTGAAGATGCGGTCCAGTTTCTTGGTGACAGAAAGATACCCCGATTTGTAATCGATGCAGCTAGACGCCAGCCGGAAGGTTCGGGCGATTTCGTCAATGAGGAAGGAAACAGCACGCTCCCCTAGATAGTGGCGGCTCGGCTGGTTGGGAACTGTTGTGCCCCAGGCAGAGTTGTAAACGGTCAACAAACGGCAGGCCGACTCCTACGCCGGTGAGTTCGGCTGCGAACCCCGCGATCGAAGAAGAGGCCCGTCGGCATTTTATCCCGACTTCCGGGCCACTTGTGGGTATAGTCTTAGGCCGGTCAGCACCGCACGCTGACGTCCACACGCTTTGCCCCGGAGCATCTCATGGCACACGCCTCTACTCGCTGGACAGAAAACGGGACAGGGACAGGTCCAATTCTGTAGCCCTACAGACTGGTAACGATTTACCGCCGCTTTCTTGATCGCTGCGGTTCTACCCGGCGCGTGATTGTGCTGCACCCGCTACGCTCTCGCTTGTGGCGACGGATCGCGCAACGAATCCTACTGGCTCAAGGCGACCATCAACTCGCTCAAGGTCGTAGGGAGGGCGTACTCGCCCACGCCTCGCCGCTCGCGTGGGCGAATACGCCCTCCCTACAGGCTGGTTGCCCGCACGCCGATTGCCGCACCGAAAACTGGTCTCGACCCTCGGATGCCCTTCCGGATTATTCGGGTTGATCGAACTCGATCCCGGTGCGTACTGTTGTCACATGCAACGATTGCCTGAGGCAACTGATTCGTCGTCGCCCGCAGTCTGCGCCCGCGCGATGCTTGACGGCCTGCCCCAGGTGATGTGGTACATCCGCCGGTACATGCGGCGGCATCGCACGCACGGTTTGTCCATGCCGGCGTTTCGCACGCTGGTGCTGCTCGATCGCTTCCCCAATGCCAGCCTGTCGCTCGTGGCCGACAACCTTGGCGCGTCCCTGCCGACGTCTTCGCGAATTGTTGCCGGACTGGTTCGCAAGGGCATGGTCCGCCGGGCGGTCTGCTCGGAAGACCGCCGGCAGGTCGCGCTGCTGCTGTCGGCCAAGGGGCGGGATCTGCTCGAGTTCGCTCGGAAGCAGACCCAAAACGAGCTGGCGACTCACCTTCGCGAACTCTCGGCTTCCGAACGGGGTGCCATCGTCCAATCGATGGAACTGCTCGCCGGACTGTTTGGCGGTCCCATGGAGCCTGAAGAAGAGATCGCCGACGGCTGAGAGGCTGCCGGCGTCGCGGCCTGCATGGGTGCGTTGGTCGCAGTGTGATTGGTTTGCCGCAGTGTAAGTGGTTTGTCGCAGTGTAAGTGGTTGGTCGAAGCTGGAGTGGTTGTATGTGGATTGTCCGATTAGCCCTTCGCCGGCCTTACACGTTCGTGGTCGCTGCGCTGCTGGTCTTGATCCTTGGCGTGGTGACCATTTTCCGTACGCCGACCGATGTGTTCCCCAATGTCGATATCCCGGTTGTTGCGGTCGTCTGGCAGTACGGCGGGATGTCGTCGGACGAGATGGAGAACAGGATCGTCACGCCGTTCGAGCGGTTTATCGTCACGACCGTGAACGACATCGACCATATCGAGAGCCAGTCGCTGAACGGCACCGGCGTGGTGAAGGTGTTTTTCCAGAAGGGGGCGAAGATCGAAGAGGCGATGTCGCAGGTCACGGCGACCGCGCAAACCGCCGTCGGCAGAATGCCTCCCGGCACGCAGCCGCCTCTGGTGATCCGCTACTCGGCGAGTGCCGTGCCGATCATGCAGTTGTCGATCAGCTCGGACACGATCCCCGAGCAGCAGCTCTTTGACGTGACGATCAATCAGCTTCGAACCCAACTCATCACCATCCCCGGCGTGCTGATTCCGTTCCCCTACGGCGGTCGGCAGCGGCAGGTGATGGTCGATCTCGACCCCGACAAGCTCCGTGCCTGGGGCATCAGCGCCCAGGAAGTGAGCAACGCCGTCTCGGCGCAGAACCTGGTCCTGCCCGCCGGCACGGCCAAGATCGGCGACCAGGAATACCCCGTCCGGCTGAACTCCAGCCCCGACGTGGCGGCGCAGATCAACGACATGCCGATCAAGACCACCCGCGGCACGGTGGTCTATATTCGCGATGTCGCCCATGTTCGCGACGGATTCCAGGTGCAGACCAATGTCGTCCACGCCGGCGGCAAACGCAGCGTGCTGATGTCGGTCCTGAAGCAAGGCAACGCCTCGACGCTGGACGTGGTGTCGGCGGTGAAGGCGGCCCTGCCCGCCGCCCAGGCTCAGCTCGCCCCGGAGATTCGCGACAACCTCAAGATCGAGGTGATGTTCGACCAGTCGCTGTTCGTGCGGGCTTCCGTGATGGGCGTGATCATGGAGGCCGCGATCGCCGCGGGGCTGACGGCGCTCATGATCCTGCTGTTCCTGGGGAGCTGGCGGAGCACGCTGGTGGTGATCATCTCGATCCCGCTATCCATCCTGGTCTCGATCATCGTCCTGAGCTTCGCCGGTTACACGCTGAACGTGATGACGCTCGGTGGGATGGCGCTGGCGGTGGGCATCCTGGTGGACGACGCGACGGTGGAAATCGAGAACATCCACCGCAATCTGCACCAGCGCAAACGCCTGGTCCGCGCGATTCTCGACGGCGCCCAGCAGATCGCCGTGCCGGCGTTCGTCGCGACGCTGTGTATTTGTATCGTGTTTGTCCCGGTGGCATTCATCAGCGGCGCGGCGCGATTCCTGTTCACTCCGCTGGCGCTGGCGGTCGTCATCGCGATGATGACCAGCTACCTGCTGAGCCGAACGCTCGTGCCGACGATGGTTCACTATCTGCTCGCGAGCGAAGTCGAGATGTACGGCGGCGAGCTGGACCCCGACGATCCGCACGCCGCGGGCGCGCTCGAGCACAAGCGACACCACACGACCGGCGAACACGACGCGACAG
The DNA here is from genome assembly GCF_015169395.1 of Humisphaera borealis. Lineage (GTDB taxonomy): Bacteria > Planctomycetota > Phycisphaerae > Tepidisphaerales > Tepidisphaeraceae > Humisphaera > Humisphaera borealis. The sequence continues at coordinate 4,155,668 of NZ_CP063458.1, read as the reverse complement.
GCTGGGAACGATTCCGCGGATGGCTCCGCAAGCCGGCCGCCAGGATCGGCCTGATGGTCGGCGTCGCCGCGGTGGTCGTCCTGATGTTTGCCCTTCGGTCGATGGCCGTCAGCGGCTCGCTGCCCTGGCTTGCCGACGCCTGGCAGGGGATCGCCGGCTGGATCGCCGAGAGCCCGCTGCGGGCGGCGCTGTGGGTAATTGCGATCGGCCTGTCGATCGCGCTGCTGGTCTTCATCAGCCGGTACATGCTGATCTGGCGCGTGCATTTCGCGTTCAACCGCCAGTTCGAGCGGATGCGCCGGCGCTACGGCTCGCTGCTGAACTGGACGCTGGACCACAAGCTGGGGTCGACGGCGTTTTTCGCGGCGATCGTTCTGTTCTCCTGCGTTCTGTTGTTCCCGATCGTCGGCCAGGACTTCTTCCCCACGGTGGACGCCGGCCAGTTGCGGCTGCACGTTCGCACACCGGCCGGGACGCGCATCGAACAGACCGAGGTTCAGTTCGCCCGCGTGACCGCTGCGATTCGCAAGCTCATCCCGGCCAAAGATCTGGGCGAAGTCATCGACAACATGGGCATCCCCAACAGCGGCATCAACCTGGCGCTGTCGGACGGAACACTTAACAGCCCGGCCGAAGGGGAGTTCCTGATCTCGCTGAAAGAAGGTCACCAGCCGACCGAAGATTACATCCGGCTGCTTCGCAAGGAATTGCCGCGCCAGTTTCCCGAGCTGGTCTTCTACTTCCAGCCGCCGGACATCGTGACGCAGGTGCTTAACTTCGGGCTGTCGAGCCCGATCAATGTTGAGATCGCCGGCCCGCTGCGGAACGACAAGCAGAATCGCGAGATCGCCAAGCAGATCATGAACGATCTGCGCGGCAAGCCGGGGATTACCGACCTGCGCATCGCACAGGTGACCAGCGCCCCGGACTTTAGGGTGAACGTCGATCGCACGCGAGCGGCGCAGGTCGGCCTGACGCAACGCGACGTGGCGCAGGATCTGCTGATCAGTTTGAGCGGCACGCTGCAGGCGGCACCGAACTACTGGATGAACCCGGCGACGGGCATCACCTACAACGTGATCGTGCAGACGCCGCAGTACCGCATCGATTCGATCAATGCCCTGGAGAACATGCCCATCCAGCCGCCGGGCGACGGCCAAGGCACGGCGGCCGAGCCGCAATTGCTGGGCAACATTCTGGATTCGCTGGAACGGTCGACGACGGCAAGCAACATCAACCACCAGAACATTCTGCGGACGTCGGACGTGCAGATGAACGTCTTCGGTACCGACCTGGGCAGTGCCGCGAAGCACGTGCGCGAGATCACCGCGAAGTACGAATCGAAGCTACCGAAGGGATCGAAGATTACCCTTCGTGGACAGGTCGAGAGCATGAGCAGTTCGTTCCAGGGGCTCGCGATCGGCCTGATCTTTGCCGTCGCTCTGGTCTACCTGCTGATGGTCGTGAACTTCCAGAGCTGGCTCGACCCGCTGATCATTCTGATGGCGCTGCCGGGGGCGGCGGCGGGCATTCTCTGGATGCTGTTTGCCACCGGCACCACCATTTCCGTGCCGGCCCTGATGGGGGCGATCATGGCGGTCGGCGTGGCGACGGCGAACTCGATCCTGATGGTGACCTTCGCCAACGACCTGCGCAAGGAACGCGAAGGCATCACCGCACGCGAAGCCGCCCTGTCGGCCGGCATGACCCGCCTGCGGCCGGTATTGATGACCGCCGCCGCGATGATCATCGGCATGCTGCCGATGGCGGTCGGGCACGGGGAAGGCGGCGAGCAGAACGCGCCGCTGGGCCGAGCGGTCATCGGCGGACTTCTGCTGGCAACCGTGACCACGCTCTTCTTCGTGCCGGTCGTCTACAGCGCGCTCAAACGCCGGTCGCCAAAGGTCCACGTGGAGCCTGAGCTGCGCGACCCGCAGGACCCCTACGCAAAACCGCACGACTCCGAATCCGCACTCCAACCCCAGGTGGCTCATGCGAGCTGAACAGAAGTCCCCTCTTCGCGAGCAACAGAACGGGCAGCCGCCCGTCGACGGCTCGCCGCCGGATCAAGCCCGAGGCCACGCCGAGCCGGAAGCGGCGATCGAGCTGCCGCCGGTCTCGCGCAGCGCCATCGTGATTACAGTCGTGTTGATCGTTGCCCTGTTCGCCACGCTTTTTGTGATCGGGTTCGTCCCCCACAAAAAGAAGATGGCGCAGGCCGGCGAAGACGCCAACGAGCTGGCGTCGGCCAAGCCGATCGTCAACGTCACGGTGCCGCGGGCGCTATCGAAAGACCCGATTCTTTTGCTGCCCGGGGACGTCCGAGCCATGCAGTCGACGGCGCTCTACCCGCGCACCAACGGCTACGTCACCGAACTGCTGGTCGATATCGGCGACCGCGTCCGTGGGCCGCAGCCGGCGAAGGACGATCAGCCGGCAAAGCCGGGCCAGCCCCTTGCGCGCATCACCGCACCCGAGGTCGACGCCGAGCTCGAACAAGCCAAGGCGACGCTGGAACAGGCAAAGGTTGTCGTCGGCCGGGCGACCAACGAGTTCAACTTCAACCAGGCGACCTACGAGCGCTACCAGGGCCTGGCCAAGACCGGCGGCGTGACGCAGCAGCAGCTCGACGAGCGCCGATCGGCTTTCAATATCGCCAACAGCAACCTCAAGGCGGCGAACGCCAACGTGCTGGCCGCCGAGGCATCGGTCAAGCGGTACACGCAACTGCAGTCGTTTCAGACGATCTACGCTCCTTTCGACGGCGTGATCACGTCGCGCAATTTTGACGTCGGCACGCGCGTGTCAGAGTCCGACACCGGCGCCGGCCGGGAGTTGTTCCAGGTGCAGCAGACCGACACGCTACGGGTTTTCGCGAATGTGCCGCAGAGCTACGTCACCAGCCTCAATCGGGAAGAGGAAGCCGAGCTGACCGTCCGCACGCAAGGCGGCCCGCCCATCCGCGTGAAGGGGAAGATTGCCCGAACCGCCGAGTCGCTGGATGCCCAGACGCGGACGCTGCGGGTCGAGCTGCACATGTCCAACGCCGGCGGAAAGCTGTTGCCCGGCATGTTCGGCGACGTCAGGTTCAAGCTTGCCCGTGAGGGGCAGCCGATGGTGATACCGACCAGTGCGCTCGTTTACGGCGCCGACGGCCTGCGGGTGGCGGTGGTCGATGGCCAGAACAGGGTGCAGCTGCGCAAGGTGACGCTGGGTCGGGATTTCGGCGTGGAAGCCGAAGTGGCCGAGGGTGTGAAGGCCGGCGAACGCGTGGTGACCAATCCCGGCGACCGGATCGTCGATGGGGTCGAGGTGCAGATCGCCGGCGGCGGTGCCGCCAAGCCCCCTGTCGCCGAGGCCCCTCCGCCGGTGCCGGCGACGCGGCCCAGCGCTTCGGCGCAGTGAATCTTCGGGCCAACGAACGACTCTCGGAACGCATCATGCCTAGACCTCATCGCCGTTTCATCTTCTCGACTCTGCTGCTGTGTACCTGGTTGTTCATCGCCGGCTGCGCCGTCGATCAGAAGGCGGAAGTTGACCTGTACCGCCGGGTGCTGGACGGCCGGGTGGCCGCCACCCAACCGTACGTTGAGGGGGAATCGCTCACGCTGGTTCGGGCGATGACACTTGCCAACCAGCACAACGAGCAGCTCGGTCTGCGCGGCGAAGACTATCTGCAGTCCCTGATCGCCAAGAACCGCGCCGTTGCCAACTTTTTGCCCACCGTCAGCTTTCAGCCGTCGTTCACCATCGAACAGAGAGCCCGCGACGGCGCCCCCTCGGGCAGTACTGGTTCGAACACGACTGCCAGCGGCGGGTCCTATCAGGACAGTGGCAAGATCAGCTACCGCACCGAAGCCCCCATTGTCGGCAGCATGAACCTTTTCCGCGGCGGCGGCGACATTGCCAATCTGCAATCCGCCGACGCCAACATCGAACGGCAGCGACTTCTGCTGCTCGACGCGCAGTCGACGATCCTGCTGAACGTCGCACAGGTTTATCTGCAGGTCCTTCGCAGCGAGCGAGCGGTCGAGGTGCTGCGCAATTCGGTCTCGTTGCAGGAAGCCCGGCTCAAAGACGTCAAGGACCAGTTCGCAAACCAACTGGCGACCAAGCTGGCCGTCGCCCAGACGCAGGCACAGGTGAACGGCACCCGGGCAACCTTGCTGCAGGCCCAGAGCGATGTTCGCAACGGCCGCCACACCCTCGCGCTCCTGGTCGGCGTCGACACGATCAACGGGAAGCTGTCCGAGCAGTCGGTGACCGATGCAGTCTCGGATCCGAAGCACACCCTGACCGATTACGAGCAGATGGCGCTCGATCGGCGGGAAGACTTTGCTGCCGCCAGGGCCGCAGTGGTCTCGGCCCGCGCCCAGGTCGATGCTGCGTTTGCCCAGTATTATCCGAGCGTTTCGTTAAACGTCGCCGGGTTCCTCTATCGCGAGTTTTATGCCGATGCGAGTAAATGGAATGCCGTGCTGCTTGCCAACGTGCCGATCTTTTCGGCCGGCGTGATCGAGGCGGATGTGCGATCGGCATGGTCGCGCCTGCGGCAGGCGATGCTGAATGAAAGCTTCGTCCGCCGGCAGGTGCTGAACGACGTCCGCACGGCGTTCGAGAACCTCGATGCCGCCGATCGCAAAACCGCCGAGTTCGAGCAGCAGGTACAGGCGGCCAAGGAGGCGCTCGACCAGGCCCGTGCCGCGTTCGCGAACCAGCTTGCGATCAACCTCGACGTCCTCGTGGCCCAGGATCAGGTCCTGAACTCGGAACTGCAATTGACCGGCGTCCGGTTCGACCGGGCGGTTTTCCTGCTGGATCTCACCCGGGCGATCGGTGTTCTGCCCGAAGTCACGATGCAGGCGGCAACCAGGCCGGCGACCCTCCCCGGACTCCCGTGAGCCACCCGCGGCGGTCTGCAAGGTCGGATTTCGAGTCGGGATGCGGTATCTCGTCCCCTTCCGCCTCCTCCACCGCCCTGCCCGTCCGCATTTTGTCCCGACTTCCGGGCCACTTGTGGGTATAGTCTTAGGCCGGTCAGCACCGCACGCTGACGTCCACACGCTTTGCCCCGGAGCATCTCATGGCACACGCCCCTACTCGCTGGCATCGTCGATTCTGCGCCGTTCGGACATCGGTTGCCGTCGCCCTTCTGGCGACCGGCGTGGTTGCCGCCGCCCCAGCTGATCAGAAGCCGGCTGACCAGAAGCCGGGCGACCAGAAGCCGGCCAGGGATGACACCGCCAGGGTGAAGGTGACGAAGGCGGACGGCCCGGAACTGCTGAAGCCTAAGACCCCCGCGACCAAGCCGGCGACACAGCCGGCCAAGGCGAAGCTGGACGTGTCGAAGGACGCCCGCGAACTGCTCGACGCCGTCCGCGCTGCGTACAAGGGCGTCGAATCGCTGAAGCTGGCCGGCACGATTTCCGCCGACATCGACATGAACGGCGAGAAGAACAAGAACAGCAGCGAGTTCGAGGCGAGCTTCCAGTCGCCGCTGAAGTTCCGCCATCAGACCCGCGAACACCTGACGGGCGGCAAGGCCGAATCGCAGTTCTTCGGCGGCACCGGAAAGAAGCTCTACGCGTTCGAGTCGCGGTACAACTATTTCTACCTCGCGGACGCTCCGAAAGACCGCGTCAAATCCGGCGAGCTGCCGAAGCAGCTCGTGGGCCTGATGTCGCAACTCAACCCGTCGCTGCTGCTGGCTATCGTCCCCGATGCCGCCGAGGAACTGATGGACGGCGTCGATAAGCTGGCCAAGGTGGATGACGTCAAGATTGACGACGTTGCTTATCCGGCGCTCAAGCTGTCATTCGGCAAGGAGTCGGAGCTGACGATCGCGTTCGACAGCAAGTCGCACCTGATCCGCCGGACCGTCTGGGATCGCAAGGGGTATGCGATCGAGAAGAAACAGCAGGACGTCAAGAAGGTGGAAGTGACGATCGACTACGCGCTATCGCAGGCCAATGCGAGCGTGAAGGATGTCGATTTCAACTGGACGCCGCCCGTTGGCGCCCGTGACGTGACAGCCCTGGCCGAAGCCGGCGGCGGCGCGGCCGACGACGGCCCGGAAGATGGTGCCGCCAGCGCGCTGGTCGGTAAGCCGGCGCCGGACTTCAAGCTGAAAGACCTCGAGGGCAAGGAAGTGAAGCTGTCCGACCTGAAGGGGCAGGTCGTGATGCTCGACTTCTGGGCGACTTGGTGCGGGCCGTGCCGCGCGTCGATGCCGCATCTCGACGCGATCTACAAGGAGTTCGGCGACAAGGGACTTAAAGCGTTCGCCGTCAACCTGCGGGAAAAGGACACCGTCATCAAGCCGTTCGTCGAAAAGACGAAGCTGGGCATGCCGGTGCTGCTCGATGTCGAAGGCAAGGTCGCCAAGAGCTTCGGCGTCAGCGGCATTCCGCAAACCGTGGTGATCGACAAGGACGGCAAGATCGTCAAGGTGACGGTCGGCTCGGGCACGCACGAGCAGATCAAGACGGCGATCGAGGAAGCACTCAAGTAGGGTCCGCCTTGGCGGACGCGGGGGCATGTCGGCGGGAAAGCGTTCCCTGATTAGCGGTCGCACCGCAGGTGCACTTTTTTTCGTCCCGAGCAGTCAATTACTCCGAAAAGGCGTGCACCTGCGGTGCGACCGCTAATCGGGGGACGTTCTATCACGAGGCTTTCGGCCCCCGCGGGCGAGCGTGCCCGCGCTCCCGCCTAACCCCAGAGCAGCATCTGCTCGATTCTGGCTACCCGCCGCGCCAGCCACCCCGTCGACTCCGTCTGCTCGGCCAAAACAAGCCGTTTGGCGATCCGCACGTCGCGCGAGAACATCTCGCGCACCTTCGTCGGACAGTTACACTCCTGGCTGCGGTGCAGCAATGCGACGCTGCCGGGCAGGCCATTCCCCTGAGCTAGTTGCCGATCCAGGATTCGCTTCACCGCGTCAAACGCCTGCTGGTTCGACAGATGGCCGTGGCCGCCGGTGATCCGCCTTTTGAGAAACTCCGGCCGGCTGCTGCTGGCCTGCATCTGCGGGCAGTAGTTGCTTTCGATCGCCAGGATGTCGAGTCCGCCGTTGTCGCAAAAGCGGTCGATGAGCAGGTGCGGAACCCGGCCGAGGTCGGTCGCGAAACCGATACGGACGGCCGAAGACCGCGACTCGGTGGCCTCCAGGACGAACGCGTGCGATCCCTCCGCGTCATGATGGACGGGAATCGCCTCCACGTTGAGTCCGTCCAACGGCTCGAAGCCGTCTTCGCCGAAGTGTTGCACGTTACGCAGCACGATGGTCCGCCGGCCGGCGATGGCGCCCAGCGCATCGACCTTGTCGTGATGGCAGAAGATCGGGACACCGTTGCGGCACAGCCAGGCGAGGAAGCTGGCGGACAGGTGGTCGCTGTCGAGGTGGGTGAGGCAGACGCCGGCGATGCGGTCGAGGCGAACACCGATGGCCGCCAGCCGCCGCTCCGTCGCCCGTGGTGAGAGGCCGGCGTCGATCAGCAGGGTGCCGCGCGCGGACCGAACCACCGAGCAATTGCCCGCACTGCCGCTGGCGAGAATGCAGAGGTCGAGAGACATCCGTGTCGGCGGGGATCATAGCAGACAAGGGACGAACATCGAAGATTGAAGGTCGAACATAGCCTCGGTTTGCGATTCTGTTCCTATCGCTCCCTTCGTCGGATACCCTTTGGGTATTGATGTCCGCCGCGACCGACTCCATCTCGACCAACGGCGTGTCATCGGAGAAATTGCGGGCCGAGATCTGCGGTTATCCCGTCGATTCGACGCTGAAGTCGTCCCTCGCCGGCGACACCGATTTTCTGGGCCCGAGCTACCTCGCGATCGGGCCCGGCGGGCGCGGCATCGTGCTCAAACCCCTCGACCGCGACTGCATCATCAAGCAGGGACTTCACCCCAGCATCAAGGAACGCCTCGGACGTGTCCGCGAACTGGCATTGGCGGGCGTGGCGAACCTTTATGGCGTCGAACGCGAGCCGGAAAACGCCGCGCCGAACGAGGCCTGGCTCATTTGGGAATACGTGCAGGGCAAGACCCTGACCGACTACGCCGCCGACGCCGGCTGCACCCAGCGGAAGCTGGCCCTGGCCGCTCGTGAGCTGGTGCTGATGGTCGAATCGCTGCATCGCCAGGGCATCGTGCACGGTGCGATCCGTGGATCGAATGTCGTCGTCGATGCCCACGGCAACGTCCGGCTGACACACGTCAGCCCGCTTCTTTACACCGATCCCGCGGATGACCTCTGGGGCGTGGTCAACACGCTGCAGGCGATCCTGCACGATCGCAAGGAAGAAAAGACGCCACTCGGGACGATCGTCGCCGGCATCGAAGCGATGCTTTCGCCAGAGGACGGCGTGGCACCCGGGAGCGAGGCCGTACTGCGGATCCTGGCGACCCGGCTATCGGGAATCATCGAATCGCGGGAGCGTGTCGGCGTCTCCCCCGCCGCATTGGTCGAGCCCGAGCACACGCCGCGACGGCGGTCGCTCTTCTGGGCATTGGTCGTCATGACGTTTGGCATCGCGGCGGCGTACGCCGGCTGGCGGATCGTCAAGTTTCCCAACGACCCCGTTCCCGACTGGATAAAATCAGGCAAGTCCTGGATCGAGGAGCGGCTTCCGGACACGGCCCCCGGCGCAAAGCAGTCATCGTTGTCCCCTGGCTTCTATTCCGTGGCCTGCGACTCATGAACTTCGTCAGCCGATTTCTCGACCCCGCCCTCATCGAGAAGCTGAACCACCTTCAGCTTTCGGCGCGCAGCGTCGTCGAAGGCACCATCAGCGGCCTGCACCGCAGCCCGGTGAAGGGGGCCAGCGTCGAGTTCCGGCAGCATCGGTTCTATTCGCCCGGCGACGAACTTCGGCGGCTCGATTGGCGCGTGTTGGGGCGGACCGATCGGCCTTACATCAAGGAATACGACGAAGAGACCAATCTCCGCTGCCTGCTGATGCTCGACGCCAGCGGGTCGATGTCGTACGCCGGCAAGGGCGACGGCCCGCTCAAACCGCGTGAAGACGGCTCGACCACCGGCAAGTTCGATTACGCGTCCCGACTGCTGGCGTCGCTGGCGTACCTGATGCTGGGGCAGACCGAGAGCGTGGGGATCGCCAGCTTCTCGTCGAAGATCGACCACTGGCTGGCACCGAAGGCGGGGATCAAGCAGTTGTCGCACCTGATCGATATCCTGGAGCGGTCTACCCCGCGCGGTCCGTCGAACCTCGGCCCGGCGTTGACCGAAGCCGCCGACCGGCTCGACCGGCGCGCACTGGTCATCGCGGTCTCCGATTGCTTCTCCCCGGTCGTCGAGATTCGCAAAGGGTTGTCGCGCCTTCAGCACGACCGCCATGAGGCGATTGTGATCCAGGTATTGCACCAGGATGAGGTGCATTTTCCGTTCAAGCGATGGTCGCGTTTTCGCGGGATGGAGGGGGAGAAATCACGGCTCTGCGAGCCGGCGATCGTGCGGAAGGTGTATCTCGACAACTTCCGCAGGCACCGGGCCGACCTGGAGCAGACCTGCCGTGCGATGGGGGCCGAGTTCTATTCGTTCGTTACCGAACGGTCGCTGATTGAAAGCGTGACGACGCTGCTGCGACGCCGGGCGGTGTGATCGCGGGCGTAACCTCAGCCGACAGTGATCCCGTTATCGCGCAGCGCGCGGGCGATGCCCTGCACCGGGTCGGCATCGCGCCGCCAATCCGCAACCACCTGCGGCGAGGCCGCCTTGTAAAGACTCAGGTTCGCAGGTTCGGTCACGTCGAGCAGTGCGGCAGTCAGACCGTCGAGGCTTCCCCGGCGGAACGATCGGCCGTTGACGCCGTCCCGCAGTAGGTCGGCCGCCGCCCCCACGACATCGCTGCAAACCATGGCAAGTCCGCTGGCGGCGGCTTCGTTGATGACAATCGCCCAGGGTTCGTAATCGCTCGGCAGCACCAGCACGTCGCACGAGCGGTAGACGGCAAATACATCCTGCGGATCGCGAAACGCCGGGACGAACTGCACCCGCGCGACAAGATCAGCCGCCACCGCATCGCGCAGCTGGCTTTCCAGCGGGCCGGAGCCGAGGACGATCAGGTCCCAGTCGGGGCGTTGGACGGCAATTCGATTGAAGGCCTGGATCAGCAGGTCGACTCGTTTGACCTCAACCAGCCGGCCACTGTAGACGATGCGACGGCGATCTGGGGCGAATCCGAGTCGCGTCGCGATCGAGTGGATGCGGTCGGCCGACACCGCGGCAATGGACGCGTAGTCGGGCTCGAGAGGAAGCCGATAGATCCGCGATCGGGGAACCCCATACTTGCGAAAATAGGCCGACCCGAGCGACCCGTGCGGCATCGCGCCGTTTGTCAGGCGCAGCAGCGGCGACAGGTAGGCGGACTTCAGCGCCCGGATCAGCGGACGGCGGCTTTCGCCGTGAATGTTGCTGTCGCCTGCCACGAACACCGGAGTACCGGAGATGCGGCACCATGCGACGGCGAGCATGCGGGTGAAGTCGTTGTAGCCGTACACGATCATCGCCGCCGGGCGAACGCGCCAGATCCAGCGGAGAACTTTCATTGCCTTGAAGACATCGCCGGCGAGTTCGCCCCTGGAGACGGGGCCGGGCATTTGATGGGGGGCAAAAAAGACCTGCGGCAGGACTTCCTGGGGCACCCGGGGCCAGCGATTGCCTTCGCAAGGGTCGTGGGTGACGGCCGAGACCAGGTCGAGCTTCAGTTCACGGCGTGCCCGCAGGCAGACGCTCGACCGGTACGGCGGCATGGAGTTCATCAGCCAGACCACCGTCACTTTTCGTTCGCTCATCTCGCTCGGCTCCGTCGCTCACTCAAAGCATCTTCCATTCGATCAGTTCCCCGTCGATGTTCAACTGCCCGACGGGAACGCGCAGGTCGCGGTCCGGGAAATGAACTTCCGCGTGGAGGGCGTCCATTTTGCGTTCGGCTTCGGCCAGCGCGGCCGAGGCCGTTTCGTGGAGCGGCGCGTGTTCGTCGTCATGCATGAGCAACGACCAGACGCCGAAGAGCGGAGCGTACTCCGAAAATGCCGCGAGTGGGGTGAACGTGCCGAAAGCCCAGGACGATTCCCATCCCTTGACGACGATCCGTCCGACATCGGTGCCGTTGATGATCAGGCAGGCCTGGGTTCCGGCCGGGGGGATGAAGACCTTCGGTATGGGTGCTTTCTCGTCGATCACGCCAATGACCTCGCGCCGGAACGATCGTTCGGAAGTTCTCGCCGTTCAACGATAGGCCGGGAACGGTGGGGAAGTAGGCGGGAATCCTCGGTTACCAGAAACGAAAGAAGCCGGCCCTCGGGCCGGCTTTGGATTGGCATCGCCTGAACAAGCGACACAGCCAAGAGTTTCGAGGCTCGAAGCCTCGCGACTCGCCGCGGGCAATTGGCCCGCGATCGAGTTACTTCTTCTTGGTGGTCTTCTTGGCCGGGGCCTTCTTTGCGGGGGCCTTCTTAGCGGGCGCCTTCTTGGTAGCCATTGCGAGTCCTTTCTCCGGCGCAGCCGGTGTTTGGAGCCGCGATATTTTTACATCATTAGCTTTGACAATGCAACTACATTTTGAGTGCGACACCTTGACACGCCCTACACGTAGGTTCAACGGGGTAACTTCGGATCGTAGAGTGCTAATTCGTCGGGAAAATGCGCGGAATTTCAAACTGGGGATGTTGACATCGCTTTGTGGATAAGCTGTGGAAAGAGCCTGTCGCCCGAGCGCTGCTGGCGAAAATTCTGGACGGAATTATCGCCTTCCGCCCGATGTCGGCGCTTCCGCACGTCTGAACCCACGACCTCGGCTCACATCACGCGCCATTGGATTCCGGCGGAAGTTGTGGCGGAGACTGCCTGGGCTGTGAAAGGCTTAGCAGCGCACCGATACCGAGGAACGCGAATGCCGCACCGACCGCAGTCACGCCCCACTGAAGCAACGTCTTGGGCATGATCTGCCAGCCGATCGCCAGGCATTGTTCCCACGTCGCGACGCACGCCGCCTGGATCTGCCGAATCGTCGGGCCGAACAGCAGGAGCAGCGCCGTCGCCGCCGAGACGACGCCGACCACCCGCACCCACTTCCAGAAGTAAGCGTAGAAGTAGACCGCCATCGCGCCGGCGATCGCCAGATGCAGTGACGTCGGTTCGAAGCGACCGTCGAGTCCGATCGCCAGGTGTAACGGGCGCGGCCCGGCCAGTGCGCAGAGGATCGCCGCGATCGGAAGCCACTGCCTCGCGAATCGCAGATCGCCGGCGGGGACCACCCGCGTCGGCGATCCGTAAGCCGCCGCCACGGCAAGGCCCAGCAGCACCGGCGTGAGGTCGGCCGCGTAGAAGCGTCCCTGATAGACCCAATGCATCATGCCCAGGTGAGCAATCACCGATGCGAAACCCATGCTGATGTAGACGTTCGAAAGCCTCGGCCGCATCGGTTGGAGCCGTGGTGCGGGCGAGGTGCCGCCCGCCGCCGCAGCAATTGTTTCTCCATCCCGCCTCAATGTGTGGCGAATCATCTCGCACGCGACCGGCAACAGACCGACACACCACCAGATGGCGTGAAGATCGCGCCCGGCGACCCTGCCGTCGAACTCGACCATTTTCAGCACGCAGGGCAGCGCGAACAGCGCTGTCAGCATCAGGCCTGCCATCAGGAACGACCGCCAGGGGAACACCGGCGTCAGCCATTTCATCACCGCGCCGACCTTCAGCAGCGCCAGCAAAAGCAACACGCCGTTGACGACCAGCCCCATGCGCAGGTCAACGGTCACGGTTTCGGCGTTCAGAAAGGTCAGGTCGACCAGGAACACGATCTGCAGCAACAGCAATGTCCGGCCGTCGCGCAGGATGCCGCGCCCCCGTATCAGGAACAGACCCAACGCGACCAGCAGCAGTTCATAAACAGTCAGCGTACCGATCAGCACCAGGATGCGATGGACCTCACCGGTGCGCAGCTCAAGCCCGATGTTAAGCACATAGCACCCGGCGATCATGCACAGGGCACTGATGAGGTAGAACGGATTGTGGTGGACGAGAAACGTCAGCAGCAGCGTGCGGAAACGGGGACGGATGCTGTACGGCGGCGGCTGGTCGGGCGGAACCGTATCGACGATCTTTGCGGAGTCCATGCCGAGCACGGTGTCTTCCGGGGATCGTTCGACCGGCGTCAGATCCGGGCGTGCGGTGTCATCGGGGAGCTGCGGTGGCCTGGCGTCCTGGGGTGCATAGTCGTTGTAGCTCATGAAATCTCCTTGTCGGCAGACGCCGATCGGCGACGCCTGGAGACTCGCATGCCGCGCGAGAGTGATGCCAAATCATGGGATACGATCGCGCCTGCGAGGCAGGGTTCGTCGTCAGCGTCGCAATTGGCGGCCGGTTCGATGCGGGGGATCGACTGGTCGCGGCGTCGTGACAACCCATCCAGCAATCATGGCACCTCCTTTACACAGGCGCATGGATCGACCGCGGGCGGAATAAGGGATGGATGAATAAGGCCACCGCGGAAGGCATGGGCGGGACCGGAACTCTTCCCGGAAACCTCAGCCGGGGGAAGAGGATGAGTGCCCGTCCGCGATCGTCCCCGCAGATCGATCGAGCGTCCGGGCGTGGCTACGAGGGATTATCTCCGGGCCGTCTCGGAAAGGGAACAGAAAAATTTGAATCGCCTTCAACAAACCATGACGATCGGTGTCTCGCTCGTTTCTCGGTAAATGTGGGAACGGGTGTTTAAGGTGCCGGCGGGTATGAGTCGCGGGAAGCTCGATCCAAAAAAAATGGACTTCTGCGCGTGATTCGCGCCTCTGCAAATGCAGGCGTCCCGGGTGTTTTGCACCCGGGACGTCTTGAACAGCTTTGTTTGATCTCGTAACCGAGCATCAGACCGTCTCGACGACATCGCCGTCAGACTTCTTCTTCGTCAGGCGCATGATGTCTTCAAGGTCGTTGAAGTCGTGTGAGTTGGCGTCGGGGTCGACCATGACGAAGGTGTCCTGCCCCGCCTGGCCGTAGAGCGAGTTGTAGTCGAAGACGCCGCCGAGCAGATCGTCGCCGTCGCCGCCGTAGATGACGTCATCGCCACGGCCGCCCCAGAGATTGTCGTTACCGCCTTCGCCGCGGATGACGTCGTTGCCCAGTTGACCGCTGGCGCGGTCGTTGCCGTCACCCAGGGTCACGTCGTCGTCGCCGTCACCGGCGCGGACCAGGTCGTCGCCGGCACCGGAATGAATCGTGTCCCGGTCGTTTCCACCCGCGATGAGGTCGTTGCCCGAGCCGGTGACGATGGTGTCCAGCCCCTTGCCGCCGTTGACGAGGTTCAGGCCGTCACCGGCGTCGATATCGTCGTCACCGTCAGCGCCGAAGATGACGTCGTTGCCGGCACCGGTCCAGACGGTGTCGTTGCCCGCGCCGGCCTGAACGAAGACGGGAATGGTCCAGCCCGCGTCGAGCTTTCCGACCTCGATCGTGTCGTTGAGCCTGCCACCGCGAACGATGACGTTCTGCACGTCGGCCGCATCGAACAGCTGGCTGAACGAGCGGACGGCGCTCACGCCGGGGACCGAGGCGTCGAACGACACCGCGATCTTGTCGTCTGTGGATCGGGAGACAACCACCGAGTTCTCGGCATTGCCTCTCCCGAAGACGAACAACGTCCCGCCGGCGACGAATACCGGCGAGGCGGACATCAGTCGGCGGGACTCGAGCGATTCGACCGTAGCGGACAACGTGGGCTGCGACATAGGGATCAGTCCTCGTGCGGTTCTATTGATGGGTATGCGTTAACCGCCGGACTTCCGGATCACGATGGCAGGACGAAGGCCGGCGGCACGACTGACATACGATTCGTCCTCCGGCCCGGCGAGCGACCTCCCAAAAGCCGTCGGATTTGCCAACATTTGGGCCCCCGGGGCGTCTAATTCAGGTCGCCTTTGCCGGGCGTGACGCGTAGAGCGTCCGTACGTGTTCCCGGAAAAGGCTGGCGTTTACGGCGAGCTCCCGCGGGCATAGAGTTCGCTGTCGACTTCTTCCCCAACCTCCGCAGGAGACTTTCGTGTCCAACCGCCGTCTGCAACAAGCCGTCCGTGTGATCGCCCCCGCCGTTGTCGGTGCCGCGCTGGCCTTACCGCTGGCAAGCACGTTTCTGTCGGCACAGACGCCGCCGGCGGTGCAGCCGCTGGTGCCCGCGCAGACCGCGCCGGCCGCTCCTGCCACGCAGCCGAGGCCGGACTCGGTCGTGATCAAGCTGGGTAACGAAACAGTCACTCTGGAAGAGTTCGAGCTGTTCATCTCGAATCTGAATCCCAGCGATCAGGAAATGGCGCGCGGCCCCTATCGCCGGGCCTGGGCCGATTCGCTGGCCAACATGAAGCTTCTCGCGAAGGAAGCCCGCAACAAGCAACTGGATCAGAAGCCCGAGGTTCAGAAGCAGTTGGCCGTGATGCGCGACCAGGTGCTGGCCAACGCGATGGTGCTCAACGTGCAGGAGACGATGGACGATGCGTACCTGCGCAAGCACTTCGACGAGCACCGCCAGCAGCTCGAACGCGTCTCTGCCAGGCACATCTTGATCCGCATCCCGGGGTCGGCCGTGCCACTTCGCCCGGGGCAGAAGGAGCTGACAGCTGCGGAGTCCAAGGCAAAGATCGATGCGCTTGCCGCCCGCATCAAGGCCGGTGAAGACTTTGCCAAGATCGCGGAGGCCGAGTCCGACGACACGGGATCTGCGGTTGACGGGGGCGACCTGGGCAGCTTTACCCGTGGCAAGATGGTTGCCGCGTTCGAGCAGACGGCTTTCTCGCTGAAGGAAAATGAAGTCAGCGCCCCGGTGCAGAGTCCGTTCGGCTGGCACCTGATCCAGGTCACCGGGCGGTTCGATACGTTTGAAAAGCTGGCCGGCGTTCTGCGTCAGCAGCTCGGACCACAGCGGACGAACCAACTGGTGCGTGATCTGCGGGAACAAACCAAGGTCGAATTGAACGACGCGATCGTCGGTCCGCCGGCACCCGTCGCCCCTGTTCAAGGTCAGCCGGTTCAAGGTCAGCCGGTGCCGTGATCGGGTGCCGTGATCCGGTGCGAGATCGACACGTGCGTTAGAGCAGGGTCGCCCAGATGTCGGCGACCTTCTCCAGGCAGAACTGTTCCTCCACGCGCCGTCGCCCTGCCTCGCCCATCTGTCGGCGCAGATCGACGTCGGTTGCCAGGCGTCGTATGGCGTCGGCCCACTCGGCGGCACTTGTTGGCAGAAAACCGGTCACGCCTTCGCGAACCAACTCCGCGTTGGCGCCGACCGGCGAAGCCACGACGGGCAAACCGGCGGCCATGTACTGGACGATCTTGAATCCGCATTTCCCCAGGGTCCAGGGGTCGGTCGGCGTGGGCGCAATACCGATATCCCCGCGAACTAGCGCCGCCGCTTCGGTCTCGGCCGACCAAGGCTCGTGATCGATGGGAAGGGGGGCGTCGGCGAGCGTCTGGTCGGCGATCGTCAGAAGCCGCAGGCCCGCCGTTCTCTCCGCCGCCGCCTGCAACGCCGGCAACTGCCCGCGGACGTACTGCAATGTTGAGCGGGATCCGATCCAGACCAGTCGCGGGGTGGTCGTCTCGGCGTGCTGCTTGACGGCATATCGTGACGGATCGACGACGGTCGGCAGGACGGTCGCCGCCAGGCCTTCCCGGCGGAAGATGTCGGCGAGGTATTCGTTCCCGGCCACCACGTGGTCGACCGCCCGCACGGTGGCGCGGAAGCGCAGCCGCGTTCGCAGCTTGCTGTGCCAGCTCACCGGGCGATTGAAGTACATCAGGGCGTCGTCGATATCGTAGATCACGCGCTTGGCGGCCTTGCGAAGGACGCGTGCTTCCCAGCCTTCGAGCATTTTTCGCTGCAGCACGACGGTGTCATACGCCCCCGCCGATGCCAGCAGTCGCCAGGTCGTGATCGGATTGGTTTTGCGAAGCCCGACCGTAATCTGAAATCCGCGATCACGCAGCAACGGCAGCAGCGCCTCGACGCGAACACGGTAGGAGGCCTGCCGGAGATTGTTGGCCAGGATGAGAACTCGCTTCATGGTGCGGGACGCATGCGAGCCGGGCGGGCCGCGTTTACATCGCCGGTGGGCATGTTACCTTCTGCCCCGCCCATGACGAGCGAGTCGATCATTCCCGTTGCGACCCCACCGATCATCCTTCTGGGGATGCACCGCTCGGGTACTTCGCTGATCGCACGATTGCTCGACGAACTGGGACTGTTCCAGGGGCACGAACTTCAGGAAGATCACGAATCGACCTATTTTCTTGAGGTCAACGACCGCCTGATGAAGCGAATCGGGGCGTCGTGGGATAACCCTTCGCCGGCGAAGGGCTTTCTCGAGGACGCCCGGGCACTGGACCTTACGGTGCGGTGCATCTCGACAGACCTGCAGTCTGGGCATTTCAAGGGGTATCTCGGCGGCAAGCGATACTTTAAGCAGCGGTCGCTGGCCAGGATCGAAGGCTCCTGGGGATGGAAGGACCCGAGAACGGTCTTTACCCTGCCGGTGTGGTTGTCGATCTTTCCGAACGCAAAACTGCTCTACATTGTCCGCAACGGCATCGATGTCGCCGCGAGTTTGCGAGTCCGCGAGGTTCGCGAGCTCGCCCGGCGGATCGACGAATACGACGGCAAGCAGGGGCAGCTGAACAAGCATTCGATGCTGGAGCGGGCAGGATTTAAGGGCTCGGCGCGGTGCCTGTCGCTCGCCGGCGGCTTCGGACTTTGGGAGGAGTACGTCGCCGAGGCCGAGCGGCAACTGGCCGCCGTCCCCAACGAAAGGCTCATCGTCCGTTACGAGCAATTCCTGGCCGAACCTGCAGACGCCCTGACGAAGCTCGCGGTGTTTTGCGGTGTGAACCCGGCATCCGATCGGATCGCTGCCGCGGTCGCCGCGGTCAACGCGTCGCGCGGCGCGGCATTTAAGAGCGACTCCGATCTCCTGTCGTTTTATGATCAGGTGCGCGCCACCCGATGGATGGAGCACTACCAGTACGACCAACTTTGACACGCACAACAATCGCGATCGCGACGGCACGTCCGCCGCGCCGGCCCCGGATCATCTCTTGGCACCTACCGACGTCTCTATCTGCATTGTGAACTGGAACGGCGGGGACATGCTGCGCAACCTGCTGGCGTCGCTGCGGACCAGCGACCCGGAGCTGGCGATGCAGACCATCGTCGTTGATAACGCATCGAGCGACCAATCACTTGCCGGCGCAGAAGACGCGCTTCCCGGCGTGCGGATCATTCGCAACGACCGGAACACCGGCTTTGCGCGAGCCAACAACCAGTGTGCCGCCGTTGCGACCGGTCGATATCTGCTCTTCCTGAACAACGACACGCTGGCATCGCCGGGCGCGATTTCCATGCTGGCGCGGTTTCTAGACGAGCATCCGAACTATGTCGCGGCAGGCCCGAAGCTCATCGGGTCCGATGGGCAACCCCAGCACACCGGCCGGCGTCTGCCGACACTGCGGGTGATTCTGCACCAGAGGGTGTTCGTCTTCTCCAACTGGTTGCGGGTCTTCGCCGGGCAATACCGCAGGTATCGCTATGGCGCCTTCGACCCCGAGATCGGGGCCGACATGCCGCAACTCGCGGCTGCCGCCCTGCTCGTCAGGAGCGACGTTTTCCATGAGATTGGCGGCTGGGATGAAGGGTATGAGTTTGGGGTCGAAGATGTGGATCTTTGCCTTCGACTGGGTCGGGTGGGGCCGATCCGCTACCTGCCGGAGCGTTCCCTGATTCACTTCGGGCGAATCACCTCCCAGGCGAACTACGGATTCACGTACGCCGCATACGAATGTGGTTACGCCCGCTACCTGAGAAAGCACCACCGGAGCCGACTGGCCGCACCGTTCTACAAGGTCCTGATCACCCTCGACACCCCGCTGCGGCTTGCGTTCCTGGCGACGATGCTTGCCGGCTATCGGATCATTGGTCGCAGGGACGCCGCGGAGCGGACCCGGCGGAGGCTGTCAGCCGCGGCGGGTTTCTACTTCGGGCAGCTGCGCCGGTTCTGGCGTTCCTGAGGCCCTGAAAATCCCCTCCGTTCAAATGCCGGCGTTCGCACTGGTTTTCGTCTTGTACCGACGGTCGGTACGGCTACTATCAGAGCACCAACCGCCGGGATTTCTAAGTTTTCACTAAACAACTTCCTCCCCGCCCCGCGCCACTCGCACAATAGTCGGTCGGGGTTAGGTTCTCAGATGACAGTCCGACGTCCACGGGCGGCGGACCACTTTTCCTGGAGTGCCTTTCGATGAGACATTTCGACGTCGCGGTTATCGGTACCGGTCCCGCCGGCCAGAAGGCGGCCATCCAGGCGGCCAAGCTCGGCAAGCGTGTCTGCATCATCGAGAAGGAGAATGTGCTCGGCGGTGCCGCGATCAACACCGGCACCGTCCCCTCCAAGGCGCTGCGCGAAGCAGTGCTGCATCTGACCGGGGTGGGACGCCGCGGACTGTTCGGCGAGATGTCCCGGGTGAAGCGGAACATCACCGTCGCCGACCTGATCTACGTCAGCCAGCAGGTGATCCACCACGAGCTGGCGATTATCCGAGAGCACTTCGAGCGGAACAATGTCGAACTGCTGTGGGGCGCGGCTCGATTCGACAACGAGAACATTCTGTATGTCGATCGTCCCGACGATTTCGAAGCGGTCAGCGCCGAAAAAATCGTCATCGCGACCGGCACCCGACCGGCCCGGCCGGCCTCGGTCCCGTTCGACAACAAGACCGTCTTCACCTCCGACGAACTGCTGAAGCTGGAACGCCTTCCCAAGACCATGATCGTCGTCGGCGGCGGTGTGATCGGCGTTGAGTACGCCTGCATGCTCGCGGCGCTGGGCGTCAAGGTGACGCTCGTGGAAGGTCGGCGGCAAGTCCTGGGCTTCCTCGACAACGAAATCACCGAGTCGTTCCAGTACCAGATGCGCCGGGTGGGTATCACGCTGCGGATGGGAGAGAAGGTCGCAAAGATCGAACGGCTGACGCCGGCCCCCCGCGCGACGACTTCTCCCGCCCTGCTCGCCGCCGCTGCCGCCACCAGCTTCGCAACGACCTCCGAGGCCGATCGCCCGGCCACGCTCCACCCCGACGCGGAGAACGGCAACGGGCACACGCTGGATATGTTCGGCGACTTCGTGCCCAACGGTCCGCTCGTGCAGGCGACGCTCGAAAGCGGCAAGACGCTTCGGGCAGAAACCCTGCTCTACGCCGTCGGCCGGCAGGGTACCACGTCGGCGTTGAAGCTCGAAAAGGCCGGCCTCGAATACGACGACCGCGAGCGGCTCAAGGTCAACGGCAACTACCAGACCGCCAAGGGACACATCTATGCCGTCGGCGACGTCATCGGGTTTCCCGCACTGGCCTCAACGGCGATGGAACAAGGTCGGCTGGCGGTCTGCCATGCGTTCGGAATTCCGACCATGAGCATTCCGGAACTGTTCCCCTACGGAATCTACGCAATCCCCGAGATCAGCATGGTCGGCAAGACCGAGGACCAGCTCACCGCCGAAGGAATTCCTTACGAAGCCGGCATCGCCCAGTACAAGGAGTTGGCCCGCGGCCAGCTGCTGGGCGACGAGACCGGCATGCTCAAGATGCTGATCCACCAGCAAACCGGGCACATTCTCGGCGTTCATGCCATCGGCAGCGGCGCGACGGAACTGATCCATATCGGCCAGGCCGTCATGGCACTGGGCGGCACCGTCGAGTACTTCGTCAACAGCGTGTTTAACTTTCCGACGCTCGCCGAGGCGTACAAGGTCGCGGCGCTGAACGGGGTGAACAAGCTGCGGCACATGTGAGGTGGAGCAGGCGGGAGTTGGGAGCTGGAGGAGACAAGGTCGAAACCGACACCGACTCCCGGCTCACGGTTCCTGCTCCCACTTCCAACCGATCGCCACTTCGTCGGTATTGATTGGCAGGCGCAGGGAATCGATCATTCGAGCCGTCGCGGAGGCGGAGGATTCCCGTCGCGCCCGCGATCCCCTTCTTTTCACGCACGCGATTCATCGCGAGGAGAACGATCTATGAAACCCATGAGTCTTCGTCTGCGAACCGCCCTGATGGCGGCCGCGCTTCCGGCGGCGTTCTTGTTTGCCGGTCAGGCCAACGCCGATGTGAAGCTTCCCGCGGTTATTGGCAATTCGATGGTTCTGCAGCAGGGACAGCCGGTGCCGGTCTGGGGCTGGGCCGACGACGGCGAAAAGGTCACGGTGAAGTTCGGCGACCAGACCGTCACCACCGAGGCCGCCGGCGGCAAGTGGTCGGTCAAACTCGCGCCGCTGACGGCCAGTGCCAAGCCTGCCGAGATGACCGTCTCCGGGAAGAACAGCATCACGCTGAAGGACATTCTCGTCGGCGAGGTCTGGGTTTGCTCGGGACAGTCGAACATGGAATGGACCGTCAGCAGCGCGAAGGACGCACAGAAGGAAATCGCCGCCGCGAATCACCCGACGATCCGGCTGTTCGACGTTCCCAACACCACGTCGCCCAAGGAAAAGCAGACCGACACCAAGGCCGCCTGGACCGCCTGCACGCCGCAGACGATCGGACCCTTCACCGCGGTGGGGTACTACTTCGGTCGCGAGCTCAATCAGAAATTGAACGTTCCCGTGGGCCTGCTCCACTCGAGCTGGGGCGGCACGCCGGCAGAAGCATGGACCGAGATCAGCTATTTCCAGAAGTCGCCGGAATTGGCCGGTATCCCGTCCAGCTGGGATCAACAGGCACAGAACTACCAGAAGCAGAAGGAAGCCTGGGACAAGAACAAGGACAAGCTGATGGCCGACTGGAAGGCCAAGGCTGACGAAGCCAAGGCAGCCAAGAAGCCGGTCCCCCAGCAACCCAGGCCGCCACAGGACCCGGCCACCAGCCCGCACAGCCCCGCGACGCTCTACAACGGAATGATCTCGCCGCTGCTCCCGTACGCCAGCAAGGGCGCCATCTGGTATCAGGGCGAGAGCAATGCCGGCCGTGCCTACGCCTACCGAACGCTGCTACCGCTGATGATCCAGAGCTGGCGTGACGCCTGGGGCAACCAGGACTTTAAGTTCCTGATCGTGCAGCTGGCCAACTTCCAGCAGCCGGCGAAGGTTCCCGGCGACGACAGCTGGGCGGAACTTCGAGAAGCCCAGACAATGACCGCGGCGCTGCCCAACAACGGTCAGGCGCTGGCGATCGATCTGGCCGACGCCGACAACCCCAACGACATTCACCCCAAGAACAAGCAGGACGTCGGCAAGCGATTGGCGCTTGTCGCCCTCGGCAAGTACTACGGCAAGGACGTCGTATACGCCGGCCCCGAATACGACTCGATGAAGATTGACGGCGAAAAGGCCGTGATCAAGTTCAAGAACGCCCAGGGTTTGAAGGCCAAGGGCGACAAGGTGCTTGGCTTTGCGATCTGCGGCGAGGACAAGAAGTGGGTCTGGGCCGATGCGAAAGTCGAAGGCGACACCGTCGTCGTCTCGAGCCCCGAGGTGAAAAAGCCGGTCGCGGTGCGGTATGCGTGGAGCATCAACCCGCTGACGAACCTCTATAACGCAGCCGACCTTCCCGCCAACCCGTTCCGCACGGACAACTGGCCCGGCGTGACGCAGCCGAAGAAGTAAGCGCGTTGTCGGGAAGTTTGATTCTTAGATTCAGAGAGAGACCGCCCGTGGCGATAGTCGCCACGGGCGGTCGTTTTGTTGGGAAGTTCGTTGAAGGGTGCACCTGCGGAGCGACCGGTGACCGTGCGGCGTCGTCGATGAGCAGTCGCACAGGAGGTGCACTCTTCGTCCTTCATCCGGCCGCGAGGATCATCAGCGACACCAGCGTCCCATTGTGCAGCGCGTGAGCCACCATCCCGCCATAGGTGCTGCCCCGCCACTCGCGAATGGCGCAGAACACGATCGCGAGCGACATCAGCCCGGGGATCAGCGTCCACCCCTGTGGATGGATCGCAGCGAAGATCAGCGACGACAGCAGGGCCGAGACAATCCAGCCAAAACGCGTGCGGAGGTGATGGACGAGGGCGCCGCGGAAGAAGGTCTCTTCGACGACCGGCGCCCAGACACTGGCGAGAACAATCAGCATCAGGTTCTGCCAGGCACCACCGGCTTCGCCGGCGATCGGGTGCGTCGGCGACGCGTCGAACGTTTTGACGAGCACGATGGTGATCGCGCAGCCGACGGCAAACACCGGAAGGCCGGCCAAGTAGCCGACGATCCCGCTTCCCACCTCCCGCCAGACGCCTTGCGGCGCGCTCCAGCCGAAGCCTCGACGAAACGCGCTTCCGTGTACGCCCCTGAAAATCGGCCAGAATAACGCGAGGACGACGGGCACGATCGCGACGAAGTTCCAGGCAATCGAGTAATCATCGACCAGTGCGTGGAGTACGCGCGAAAGCACGACCTGCCCCGCGAGGTAGATCGCGAACGCCTCGAGAAATGGTCCGGTCCGGCCGTTAGCGGACCGAAGCGGACCGAGGCAAGGACGACTCTCGAGATGCGAACGGGCCGGCAACATGCCGACGTCAATCGGGGCGGCAGGCGAACCTGGCATCGCACGAGGTTGACCAAGGCTCGCCGGCAACCAGGAGCCTTGATAGGCTGTCCATGGCGCGGGGAGTTCGCCGGGCTCAAGCCGTGCAACGGCCGCAGGCGTTTGCTGCGAATACCGCAGTGCCATCTTGCCCCGCGTCACCATCACGACAGCCAACACCAGCAGCACCAGCCCGGCCAGTGTGCCACCCAGCGCTGCCAAGACCACCCCGAGGAAGGTACCGGCGAACAGGACGGCCTGGTCGATGACGGTCTTTCGATCAGGCTGATCGTCCGGCAGCCCGAACGCCAGCGCCAGCCGTCCCGACCATCCCAGCCGGTCGGTCAGAAGCTGCCGATCGGACGGCGAGACCGCTGCGGCACCTTCGGTATAGATCTGGTAAAGCACCCGGGCGGCAACAGATCGCTTCGGCGACAGATGATCGGGCGGTGCGGATGGGACCGTCGACGGCGCAATCGGCCCGCCAGGCATACTCGCTGAAGCAGTTGCCGGGGCCGCAGCGCCGCCCGACAGGCGACCCAGTTCGGCGATCGCAGCGGGCTTGCCTTCCAGTTCGGCAATCACCGGCACCAGTCTGAGCCGATCGTTTCGCGACGTCGATTGCTTACGCAGTTCCGCCGACAGGCCGATCGGAGTTGGTGCCCCGCCCAACTGTGCGATGCGCTTGGTGCCGACGGCGTACTTGGCCTGCAGGTCAAACTGGGGATTGTCCACCCCATCGTGCAGTCCGACATTGGCTTCGTGCGCCAGACGGGTTCGGTCTGCATCCGCGCGAAACACAGCGACGACAATGGCGCCCGTGCTGATCGCGATCGCGGCCCACGCGATGAGAACGCCTAAGCGATCGCGACGTGCGGGGTCGTGGGGCATGGAATTCATCTGCGGCACCTTTTCGTCGGGATCAGCGGCGGATGCAACCCGGACTGCAGGTCGTTACGGGAAAGACACGGACCCCGTCGGGTGATCCGACGGGGTCCGCTTGATGCCTTTGTCTCGACGCCCAGTCGCTTACGCGTTCTGGTAGGCGTAGTAGCTCTTGATGTTGCGGCCGTAGTAACCGCCACCCTGCGAACGAACGGCGTTGAGGACGACGCCGAGGTGGTCGGCCTTGACTTTGCGGAGTTCGTCGCGGAGCCGCTGGAGCAAGCCACGGCTGTTGCCACGGGCGCGGACGACGGTGATGACGCCATCGACACGCGGGGCCATCGCGACCGACTCCGACACCATCAGCAGCGGGCCGCTGTCGAAGATCACGTGATCGAACTCCTCAAGGGCCCGTTCGATGAAATCGATGAAGAACTGGCTTTCCAGAAGCTCCGTCGGGTTGACCGGACGGGTACCAGCGACCATCAGGCTGAGGTTGGGAACTTCGGTCGGCCGAACACATTCGGGCATCTTGTCCAGGTCAGACAACGCGTCGCCGAAGCCCTGCTCGTTGGGCACATTGAACAACGTGTTGAGCTGGGGCCGGCGGAAGTTGGCATCGACCAGCAGGATGCGACGGCCGTTGAGAGCGAGCGAAGCGGCAATATTGCACGCCACTGTGCTCTTGCCGTCTTCCGGGCTCGGGCTGGTGATGAGCAGACTGCGCGTCGTATCCAGCGAGTGGGCGTACTGCAGACGGGTGCGAATCTGACGGAACTGTTCGGCAATGTGCGAGTTCGGTGCATCGAGGATCGACAGCGGCAGCCGAGCGCCCTGGGCCTGCGGATCGTCCTGCTCGTGGGGGATGAGACCCAGCAGCGTAAGCTGACCGACCTTGGCCACGTCACGCGGCGAGCGGACGGTGGTGTCGGTGAGTTCCCGCAGAAACGCGATGCCCACGCTGAGCGCCAGCGACAACATCATCGCAACCGCCATGGTGATGGGCAGCTTGGGGAACGACGGGAAGTCGGGGTTCTGCGGCTTGCTGCTCCACTCGACCTGAGCCCAGTTCGTTGCCACGCGGAACTGCGAGATCATTCGAATCTCGGCTTCCATCGCGTTGATCTTGTCGCGCAGGCGGCGTTCCTTTTCCAGCAGCACGCGGTATCGCTGCATCTTGTTATTCAGGTCGCCGAGGGATCGCGACAGCTTGTCGATTTCCTGGTCAATCACGTTGCCGTTGGCGTTGTAGGCGTTGACCTGGTTGCGAAGCTGCGAACGGTAGGTTTCGGTGTAGTCGGCCTTGAGCTCTTCACGAATCTCATCGAGCTTCTGGCGATAGCCTTCGCGACGCTTCTTGTAAGACACCACCAAGTCGTGACCTTCGCCGAGCTTGATCGCGAGCTGGTCGATCTCGACATCCATGTCATCCAGACGCTGCTTAGCACTCAGGTACCGGCCGTCGCGGCTCAGGAGGGTTTGCACTTCCGACGGCGTACGTCCGTCGCGGACGTCCGTCTCCATACCGTTGAGCTGGGCATTCAGCCCGGCGAGCTGGCTGTTGATCTGGCTCCGCTCCTGGAGCATGCGATCCAGCATCATCCGCTTACCGTTGTAGTTGGCCGACACTTCGACCGTATCGCTACCGAGCGACGATTCGAGTTCGCCGAGCTGCTTGTTGACTTCTTCGTCGAGTTCCAACTGCAGGAACCGCTTTTCCTTGGTCATCAGGCCGACGGCTTCGTTTTCGTCCTTGCGGTGGCGGTCGGCGTAGTTGCGGATGTGAAGGTCGCCGAGCTCTTCGATGATCTTCTTGGCGTCCTTGGGGTCGGACGTGGTCATCTCGATTTCAATCAGGCGGGACGACTTGCTCGGCGTGACGCGCAGGTTGGCGCGAAGATCCTTCTTCATTTCCGCCATCGGGTCGGCCTCGTTCTGGAACGAGGCAAACCATGCGGTTTCACGAATCTTTCCGCCCGGCTCGCTCATCGCCTGGAGGAACAGACCTTCGTGCATGATGGTGCCGGCGTGAGTGGCCTGCAGCATCTGCGTTTCTTCGATACCCGGCGTGGTTCGGCGGGAGCCGGGCTCGGGGAGTTCGCTGAGACTACGGACCATCATCAGCCCCGAGGTCTTGTAGCGCGAGTGATACTTGACGAGGTAGTAGTTATTGACCAGGTAACCGCAGATGCCGCCGGCAATGACGGCAAGGATGATGAGCCAGAGGTTCTGGCGGATGACGCGCATGACGTCGCCACCGGTGAGTCCACCGGGCGGTGGAAGCATTCCTGCACCACCGGCCATCATCGCCCCGGAAGGGCCTGCAAGCGGGGAGCCGGAGACCGAGCGGGGAACACGAACGGGAGTGGTCTGGGGTAGCGTCGTCATAAGGCGTTCGACTCCTGATTCATCGTCGACTCATCACCGGATGTCGCCAGCAGATGCAGTCAGGCTTACAGCGTCTGTTCTTCCCGGAGCACGTTCAGACGGCAGCTCATCCTATTTCCCTCTATCGGGCACAAAACCCACCGGCGGCGGCAGCACGCATGAGGGGTGGCCCGTCTACTGAACAAAGTATCCCGCCCCGGAGAAGAATCGGAGGGAAGATACCACATCAGTATGAAGCCCGCGTCAAAAAATGCCCGATCTGAATTATCAGGTCGTGCCAGCCTGAATCCAAGTGAAAGATCAATGGCTTTGATTTGGGGAATTCATGGTTATGGGGCCGTCGGCACTCATCCGCCACGTACCTTCTCTCGTGCCGACGCCAAACCGGTTTGAATGCGTCCACGGAGCTTCTCGTCGATCTTGCCGCCGATTTTCTCTTCCTCATTCATTAGTCGGAGACATTCGGTGAACTCCTTCTCGGCTTGCGAGGGTGCAATAGGTTGTACGCGCAAGAGCGCCTCACCCAAGTGGTAGCGTGCTTCGATGAACAGGGGGTTCTCTTCAACGATCTTCTGTAGGATCCGGCGACCTTTTTCGCCGTCCGGGCCGCCGCACAACACGAGCACCCAGCCGTGCGTGTCCATGATGAGCACGTTCGGGGTATTGGTGATCCGGGTCGCCTCGTACGCTCGCTCGCTGTAGAGCTTGGCCGACTGCGGCTCCGGCGGCGCGATACTTTCAGCCAGCAAGTAAGCGACATTGTTCAGCGAGGCACTGTCGTCGGGTACGAGCGTCAGCAGTTCCTCGTAGTACCGCCGGGCTTTGACGTAATCCGGGTTGCCCGGATTCTGGTACGTGTCGGCCAATGCACGCAGCAGCGGGCCGCGGCGATCCGGAGCTGTCACCCTGTTCGACGGGTCGGCCAACAGGCGTTCGGCCTGCGCGATGGCACCGGCGAGATCACCGTTCGCTCGTTTGAGCCCGATCTGCAGTAGCTTCCATCGGTTGGTCGGATCGTCCGTCGTCTTCGGATCCACCCGCAAGAGCGCCTGGTCGTTGCCCACCGTTTCGCCCAGCGTGCGCAGAATGCTGATCTGCCGTTCGACGTCACCCTCGGCTTCGGACATCTTGAGCGCCCGGTCGAACTCCGTCAGCGACTGCGACTTGAGCTCGTTCACCTTCGCCGCAACCGTCGGGTTCGTCTTTGCGTCGGCGAGCATCTTGCGGTCGATCTGCCGACCGATTGCCACGCCACGCTGGAAGCGGAGCCACCAGAAGTCGCTCCCTTCCTGCAGCAGCTTCTCAGTCTGAATCTGCGCGCCGGCCAGGTCGTTGAACTGTAGCAGCATGTCGATCAGCTCGCGCCGGTACTCGACATTGCCCGGCGACAGCTGCACCGCGCGGGTCATCGATACCACGGCTTGCTGGAACATCCGCTGCTGTGCAAAAAGCACGGCGGCTTCGCGCGGCCAGGTGGGATCGGTCTTCATCACCGGGTCGTTCCCAGCACCGGCGATCAGTTCGTAGGCTTCCTTGAACTTTGCCGGCCGTTCGGCGCGATACAGCCGAATCAGCGAAAGTCGCACCTCGCGATTTCCCGGCGAGATCTTCAGCCCGTCCTGAAGGTCCTGGATCGCGTTGCCCCGTCGGCCGGTCCTGTCATAGAGCTCGGCCAGAAGGAGCCGCGCCTGCATCGAACTCGGCATGGTCCGTTTCAGTTCCACCAGTTCATTGATCGCCCCGTCGGTGTCCGGCGGACGCTTCTTGGCCATCGCCATCGCACGCAGGTAGCGCGACGCCTCGCTCTTGGCGTCCATCGCCAGGGCGCGGTTCAGTTCGACGATCGCTTCGGCTTCCCGGCCGGTGTCGATCAGAATGCTGGCCAGCAGGTTCCGCAAATCCACGCCGTCCCGAAGCTTGATCACCTGCCTGATCGACGTCTCGGCCTCGGCCAGCTTCTGCTGGGCGATCAGAAGTTCGAGCCGCTGGCGGGCGACCCGCGGATCGGGGTTGTTTCGGACCGCATCAAGCGTGCCTTCGGCATCGGCAAACTTCCGCGCCTGCATCTGCGTGGACACAAGCCGCAGCCGTATTTCCAGGCTGTTGTCGGCGCGGACCAGCGCCTCGTTCAACGCCGCAATCGCTTCGTTGAGCTTGTTCGTACGAACGTAGAAATCGGCCAGCGCGAGCCAGGGTTCCGGGCGGATACGCGCCGGTGCCTGCTTCATGTTCTCCCGACGGGTGAAATCTTTCAGGACCTGCTCGGCCTGCTCGAGCTGCCCGTTGTACTGACGAATCTCGGCGACCTGGGAGTAGAAGCGGACGTCCTCGGGGAAGCGCTTCTGGCCCTGCGACAGCTTTTCAAACGCCTTGTCGATCTCCTTGCGGGACTCGTCCAGCTTGTTCTCCAGCGACAGCCGCTGGGCATTCTTGAAGTAGGTGGCGGCCAGCGCCAGGTATGCCCAGGGGTCGTTGTCGTTCTTCTTGAGCTGGTCCTCGCGGTCGGCGATCGCCGACTGGGGTTCACCGAAGTTCGCCAGATGGTTCAGGAAAAGCTCCCGTACCGTCGTGTCGTTCGGATAGTTGACACGCATCTCCCGGAGCCTGGCCTTGGCGTCTTCGGTACGGCCGGCATTGTAGAGCGTATCGACGAGTGCACGTGTCGCTTCGTAATGCATCGGCTGGCGGGCGAGCACTTCGTTGTACGAGCGGATCGCCTCGTTCCACTTGCCAAGCGCCTCCTGTGCCTGGCCCAGCGCGAGCCAGCTCTGCGCGAACTCGGCGTAACGCGTAACCAGGTCCAGGCCAATCCGCTCGGCCTCGACATAGTCCTGCTCGGCGGCAGCAAGACGGTGCCGGTACAGCCGGCCGCCGACCTGGTCGGCGTTCAGTTTGACCAGCGCTTCGATGTACACCTTGGCGTCGGCGAATTGCCGCCGCTCCAGTGCCTCCCTGAACACCAGGTCGAGCGCGCGTAGATCCTGCGGCCTGACTGCCAGGGCCTGCTTCAGGTGACCGGCGGCGAGTTCCGCCGAGCCACCCATTTTCTCGAGCTCGTAAAGCCGCATCGCCTTGTCGAAAGGATCCTTGACGGTCTTTTCGATCGTTTGTCGGGCGAGTTCGCGCAGTTCCTTCGGATCGGTACCGTCGAGCTCGGCCTTAAACAGCAGCAGGCTCGGCTCGTCAGGGTTCGCCTTCAGCCCGGCCTGGACCGTCTGGTAGCAACGATCGTTCAACTTCATCGACCTGTACATCGAAGCCAGCGAGCGGACTGCATTGACGTCGGACGGCTCGTTGGCAACGATCGCCGCTAGCAGGCGAAGTTGCTCGTTCTGATCGTTCAGCGACGCGGCGAACCGGATCTTGGTCCAGCGTTCGGCGTTGGTGCTCTCCGGCAGCTTCTTCACCACTTCGGCACCCTTGCCCGAAGCAAGCAGGTAGGCGGTCTGGAGCTGCGACAAGCCGGGGTAGTCTTTGGACTTTGTCTCGATCTGCTTGATCTGCTCGAGCGCGGAATCGAGCCGCTTCTCCCGAATCAGCAGGTCGGCAAGCAATGCGCGGGCGGGCAAAACGTAATTGCTGTCGCCGCCGAGCGCGACCAGTTCCTCGCAAAGTTTCCTGGCCCGACCGGGCTGGCGGACGCCTTCATACGCCTGGGCGAGACGGAACACCGTCTCCCAATCCTTGGCGCCGGCGGTCATGCCGGAGTACGCCTCCTCCATCACCTTGACCGCTTCCACCTGCTGCCCCTTGATCAACAGCAGCTGTCCCTCGATGGCAAGCACCTTCGGTGCCCGCGGGCTGGCGATCCGACGGAGGCGTTCCATGTCGGTGTCGGCCAGTGCCAGCTTGGTCTTCTGCTTTTCGTCGTCAGTCTCGGTGATCGCGTCGGCCATTCGCAGGCGGATCAGTTCGTACAGCGTCAACGCCTGCTGCTCGCGGTGCAGGAACACGCCGACACCCACCGCGTCCTTCGGAAGGGGCACTTCCCGCGCGAGAATCTGAATCGCGGCGTCGCGCTCCTCTTTCTTTGACGAAAGCCACCGGGCCCAGGCCAGGCGGGCCCGCTGGTTGTCGGGGTTCTTCTCGAAATACTCCCGGCAAAGCTGCCTCGACTCGTCGGCCTTGCCGTCACGGGACAGTTGCTCGGCGGCGAGCAGGGTGATGTCGTCGACGTTGGGTTCGCCGCTCTTGATGTTCTGCTGCGCCGCAAGAATGCAGGCGCCGGCGCGTTCCGCATGCTTGCGCTCAACTGCGCGACGGTCGATACGCGCCAACTGCCTGAAGACGGTCGACGCGCGGAACTGCATCTGCGCGTTCTTTTCCTGCCCCTTCAACGCGTCGCTGATGATCTTGATCGCATCGTCGCACGACAGGTCCGCCTCGCGCTGTGCCTTCACACTGCTTCGTTCGATCGCGTCTTTGATCTTGAGCTGGGCGAGGTAGAAAGGTGCCTCGGAGTCGGTCGGATTGCTGGTCGCCAGCGCCTGCAGCGCCTCGGCGCTGGCCACGATCTCGTCGCGCGGAACGGCCTGCGACAACAACGCCTGGCGGACCGTGGCGACGTGCTGCCAGATCTTGGCCTTGGGGTGTGAAGGGTCGGCCTTGGCGAGCTGGTCGGCACGTCGGCGGATGTCGGCAAAGACTTCCGGCCCGCCGCCCAGATCCACCTGTTCCCATCGCGAGGTCAGGAGCCGTTCCAGCGCCGGCTTATAGCTGGGGTCGACGCCCAGTGCCGCTTCCCACGATTGCAGTGCCAGACCAAGGTTGACCGGATCTTCGCGGGTGAGCTTGATGAGCGTGTCGCCGTACTTGACCTTCAGTCCGGGATTGCTGCGTTCGATTGCGGCGGCACCGCCAAACGCAAGACGCGCCTGCTCATACTCCCCGGCGGCGAAAGCCTTGTCGCCGTCGGCCTCGAGAACACGCGGGTCTTTGCTCGGCTTGAGGAACCTGTTGGCCGCGAAGGCACCGATGGCACCGACAACCAGCACACCAAACAGGACGCCCAGGACCTTCGTATTGAGTTTGCGACGAGCCATAAGCTCAGCGGCTCCGATCTTTCTACTGATTAACCAACATCAAACGTCTGAAGAAACACATGTCACGGACAGCCTCGGTGGCAGGCCGTCATTGACGGTCGACGGCCGCGGGCGCCGTTGCGGGCGGCTGCGCCGACTTCCCGGAAACCTTCTCCCAGTCCGGGAGGCAGCGCTCCAGGTCCGGTAGCAGCACCAACAAGAACTCCTGCATCGCCTTGGCAGCCCGATCCCGGCCGCCGGTGGCACTTGCGCCATGCCCTGGCTGTTCGGTCATCAGCTCGACCTTGGCGAAATAGCTGTACGTTTCGAACAGGTTCTGGAGCGTCGCCCGTACCCGCAGCGGGTTCTCTTCGAAGCTCCCGTTCACGTGGAAGAAGTAGCCCACGTTGCGGGTGATACGGCCGCGGCCGGTGATGTCCTCGAACGTGATGAAGCGGAACTTCAAGCCGCGGAGCTTTCCGTCGGCATACTCGTTCGGCACGTCGAGCACGCGATAGTCGGTCGGCTGGTAGCCGTCGGCGACCATGCAGCGGTCGGGTATGTGGGGCACCGTATCGACCAGGCCCGTGTAGTACGTAATTCCCACGCGAATGATCGCCTCGGGCTGACGACTCTGAAGTTCCGCCAGCATCGACGCCATCTTTTCGGGATTCCGTGCCTTGAGCTCGTTCTCCGTCCGCCTGGCGGCGACGAAGTCGGCATAGGTCCGCATGACATACTGCTTGGTGCCCAGCGCATGCTCGACGTCGGCAGTCAACGGCTGGTCGTCGGTAACCTGAATCCAACGCCCGCCGAGCACGCTCGAGACGCCTTCATTCTTGTCATCCAGCGACTTCACCGCCAACGGAACCGGCTGCTTGCGAAAGTGCAGCTGCAGGGAGCGTGCCGCGGCGTTGAAACCGGCGGCGCAGACCAGCAGCACGACCGCGGCGACCAGGAAACGCGGCTCGCGAAGCACCTTCCGCACCGATGATGCGGCGGCAGCCGACGGCTTTGCCGGCAGGTCGCCTTGATTGCCTTGCACGGGATCACTCATAGACGGTCCTCCGGACGAGCCGATGCAGACGGTTCTGAAGCAGCGGCGTTAGTGGGCGCGGCCGCGGGTTTGGCCGGTACCACCGGTTTAGCCGGGGCAGGCTTTGCCGGCGCAGGTCTTGCGGCGGATGAAGTCGTGGCTGCCCGGTTGGTCGGCTTGGGCGAGACCTGCCCGGCCGCCGGCGGTACGACCGAAGCCTGTGGTCGGGCGGCGCCCGCAGGGCCACCGGGCGCGACACCGGGGCGTGCGGCGGCGGGGACCGACTTTGTC
The DNA here is from genome assembly GCF_015169395.1 of Humisphaera borealis. GTDB lineage: Bacteria > Planctomycetota > Phycisphaerae > Tepidisphaerales > Tepidisphaeraceae > Humisphaera > Humisphaera borealis. The sequence goes on along the minus strand of NZ_CP063458.1, from coordinate 4,122,478 downwards.
GCATCGGCCGGTGCGTTTGCCGTCGTCGGTACCGACGCCGCCGGTCGTGCCGCCGGGGCGGCCGCAGGCTTGGCACCCGTTGCGGCAGACTGGTTCACGCCCTGCGCGGGCCTCTTCGGAATCGTAATGACTTTAGGCGCGGCGGCGGGACGCGGCTTGGCGGCTTCGGTCGGTGCCGCCGTCGCCAAACCGGCAGCGTGGGCGGCCTCAGCGACTTCGACCTTGGCGGCGACGGGCGCTGCCGGGTCACGAATCTCTTCGATAACACCGATCGCATCTTTCGAGAACACGCTCGCACCGGAAGCCGCCGCAGATGCCGCGGATTTACGCGCACGCCTCAATACGGCGTCGTCTTCGATTTCTTCGATGAACAGGTGATCCATCACCCAGCAGATCGCCAGGATCATGAAGAACCCGGGAATCAGCATGACCAGGCCGGCAAAGGCATGGGCAAAGTTCTGCGACCACTCCGGGCTGACGTACCGATGCAGGAGCCCCTGGCCGGCGACACGGCCGGCGTTGCACAGGATCGCGATCGGAACGGCCGACGCGACAATCAGAAGTTTCTGCCAAAGCATCCGCGTCGAAAGGAACGCGACAGCGGCACCAACAGAGATGAAGGTCATCAGGCTCTTGAGGCCGGCACACGCCTCGGCGACGTTCAGCATCTCGGGCTTTCCGTCTTTTCCTGCAAAGAGGATCTTGGTGCCGAACTTGTCGGCATCCACGCCGGTGAGTGTCAGGGCAAAAACACCGATCTTGGCCGCGAAGTTCTGGAGGGGCATTGCGACCCAGCTGTAGACCTGGTCGGGCCAGGGAATCGCACAGAAGAGGAACACCACCGGGAACCAGGCCACCTTCATAACCCGCCAGCCGGCCAGCAAAGTCACCACGCCGAACAGCGCAACGACCATCCCGATGTCTTTGAAGAAGTCATTCTGCCCCGGCCAGATCCCCCAGAAGCTGAACAGGATGCCCCAGATCATCACGAACCCGCCGAACCATCCGCTCGAGCGGGAAAGGATGGCGTCGTACCGCTCGCGCCAGAGCTTGCTCTTGCCCCAGTACGCGATGTGAGCCAGGCCGGCCAGACCGATGGTCGCAATGACGAAACTGACGACCTTGGTGACCGATCCGAGACTGGCGGGCACCAGGACGACCACGAAGAAGAAGACGCCCCACAGCAGGCCCATCGCCGTCAACCAAGCACCAAGCCCGTGCCAGACGTTATCGAGCCAGGCCTGCATGGCCGGGTACTTCAGTTCCTGGCGTTTGAGGTAAACAAGTCCCGCGGCTGCCGATGACAGGACGACCAGGCCGGCGACGACGGGGATGAGCTTCGCAACGCCACCGTCGGCAAACCCGCCGAGCACTTCCGCCGGGCTCACGCCGCCGCCCCCGCCGGCGAGCAGGATCGGGTGGGCCGCCAGGGCCAGCATCAGCGGAACGCCCATGAGCAGCGCCCAGATGCCGGGAAGACTCCATCGATTTGCATCGGCTTCCGGCCTTACATGGCCCAGGAGCTGGTCGCGCCACACATACAGGTAGTAGATACCGATCAGGGGAATGACGATCGCGTGTTCCCAGTTGCCCTGGCCGGTGAAAGGATTGGTCTTGAGCCAAAGCCGTGCGAAGTTCGCCCAGTAGAGGGCGAGCATCAGCAGGCTGATCACGCCGATCTTGAACCACGCGGAGACCGGCAGTCCGAGCCACTGCGGCTCGCCATGAGACTGCGAGTAGCCCAGAGGCAGAGCCGCCGAAGCAGCCCCAGAAGAGTTGGCACCCGTCGAAGAGGCGGGACCTGTGCCGGACGTTGGAGTAGTGAAGGTGCTCAACCAAATCCTCACGCCATCAGAGCATCGGAAGCGGAGCGTGTCACGACACGGTCCGCCGAGGAAAACACCAGACCGTTGGCCGTTACACCAACGACAAAGCGGCAGTCGGCCGGTCCTGAAATCGGTAAGTGTTCGCGATCACTCGCACAATGGTGGAAAACCAGTGTATCGGTTGTCCACCAAACCCACCTGACGGTGGAGTATACCGCCTATCGAATGGGATTGTGTGCGGATTGGATACGGCCTCAAGAAAGGCTCACAAATGCGGAGGCATGCCAACCGACGGAAGTCAATTCCTTGAATGCACTTATGAGGCTTCGGCGGATCATGCTGCGGCCCTCTTCTCAAGTCCCGCGGCGTCACGATTTGGCCAGTTCGGCGATCCGCTTCTCGGCCGCGGCCATCGCCCGGGCATAGTCTGCCAGGTACGCAATGAGCGGGTCGACCCGGTCGTGGTAGGCCGGCGTGACCAGGCCGCGGATGATTTTGGCTGCGATCTGGTCGAACACCGTCCGCGGCGACGACTCGCCGGCAGTACCAGGGGCGACCCGGGGATTACCCGGACGAGGGCGTGCAACGGCACCACCCCTGCCAAATGACATAAGTTTGCCGCCAGCGGCTTTAAAGACCTCCGCCCATTCGGTGATCGCCTGCCCTTCGGCAAGCGCATGGACGAAGTACCCCTGTTTTTTGCACTCGGCGGCAAACAGCTCGGTCGCCTTTTCGGTGCCCGGCGTCAACTTGCTGTCGCCGACCATCACGATGACCCGACGCGCGTTCTTGTCCTTACTCCACTTCATCTTCTGAACCGCGCCCTGCAGCGCGCCCAGCACGGGCGTGCCCGGATGCACATTTCCCTCGCCCTGCGGATCGGGCTTGGGGATGCGCTCGGCAGCCATGGTCTGCGACAGCTCCTTGATGTCTGCCGTCAGCGGATAGGCCTTCACCTGATAAAAGTTAGGATTGGCCGCCGCCGCCTCGCAGCACTTCTGCAGGTGTCCTTTTTCGATCTCGTGCCGGGCGTAGACGGTCCCACAACGGGTTCGACGGCTCACCAGCGAGCAGATTCGAATCACGTGCCCCGTCTGGGCGGCGATCATCTGGTTCTCGTCGTTCATTGAACCGGTCGAATCGATCGCCCAGACCAAGTCGAAATCGCTGACCGTCAGCTTTCCGATCTCCAACTCGGCATACCACCGCTTGTCGTCGGGGTCGGTAATCTTCGGAGGCTTGGGGAAGACGGTTGCTTCGCCGGCGTATTTCGGCAGGGCGGACTGGTCGGCTGCCTTCAGACCGGCCGACGCGAACCAGGCACCCCAGGGAGCGGCCAGCTTGCGTGGGTCGCCTTCGGGCGGCGGGTTGGGCAACCCGCGGAGAACAAAGTCGACCCGCTCGGCCAGTACCGGCCGGTTCATCTGGGCGATCAGGACGCGAACCAATGAGGGTTCCTTCCAGATCTTTACGAGGTGCCGAAGTGCGACCAGCGCTTTCTTCTCTTGCGGATCGTCCAGCCCGTTCTCCTGGATCACTCGAAAGGCGGCCTTATGCGGCAGATCCTCGAACGCCGTCGGGTGGAGTTCGGCCAGGGCGTTCAGGAGTGGCGTGACAGTGACACCCGGAAACCCACCAGCGACGGCGGCCTGAAGCCCGCCGGTCAGCCAGCCCCGCCGCTCTTCGGCCGAGAGTGAGTTGTGGCGTGCGTGTAAGGCCTCCCACGCGAGGTACCAGATCACCGGATCACGGTCCCGAACCTTGAACGCCTCCAGCAGCTTGCGCGTGGTCTCAGGGTGATCGATACGGCTCAGGGAGATGATCGCGATTTCTCGGGGAAGCCGCTCGGTCGAATTAAGCGGCTCTCCGTACAACTTGGCGTAATAGGCCCCCAGGTCCTTGATCTTCTGTTCGTTCTTGGACAGCGGAGCCGTCGCGGGCGCAGAAGCATCCCCCATCGCCCAGTAACGCGGTACCGCGAGCACCGGCAACGCAAGGATCAAAGCTCGGCGTGTCGGCGATCCGGATGTTTCTGGCAGGCGGGCCATTGCTTCCTCCAACAGGATCAAATCGTCACGGCCGCACGTTCGCGGCCAAAGGCACCCGGACACAAGTTTGACACGTACATCTCCGCGATCCAATAACGAACTTGACGCAAGACTATTTACGCCATTCCATTAGGCTACGACCCGGCCGGGCCCGAATGACGGAAGGACCGGTCGTGTCGGCGTTGGCGTCGGCTTCCGTTTCTTTCTGTGAACTCTTATCATCCCCGCTAAGGGGCTTGCCTTAAACGCCGTCAATTTTGGCGTCGTCCGGATGTCGAGGACCAGCATGGGCAATGACTATCGCCAGTTCGCCCAGCAGGTTCTGGACGCAGAAGCCGAAGCGATTGGAAAAATCCGCCTCGACGACCGGTTCGACCGGGCTGTCGACTTGATCCTGGCGTGCAACGCATCGGTCCTCACCAGCGGCATCGGCAAGGCGGGGCACGTCGCCCGCAAGCTGTCCGCGTCCTTCTCCAGCACCGGTACCCCCAGCCACTTTCTAAACCCCGCCGAGGCGGTGCACGGCGATCTCGGATCGGTCCGCCAGGGGGACCTGGTGGTCGTCTTCTCCTACTCCGGCGAGAGCGATGAGATTGTGCGCGTGCTGAGCGTTCTCAAGAAGCTCGGGATCGCGGTGATCGCGATTACCGGCAGCGCGAGCAGCAGCCTCGGCCGCTTCGCGGATGTGACAGTGGAACTCGGGCGAATCGAAGAGGCCTGCCCGCTGGGCCTGGCTCCCAGCGCATCAACCACGGCAATGCTCGCCCTCGGCGACGCGCTTTGCCTGACCGTGATGAAATCGCGACACTTTACCGCCGACGACTTTGCCCTGTACCACCCGGCGGGACAACTCGGCCGGAAACTCATCAGGGTTCGCGAGGCAATGAGCTTTCGCAAGGGCGAAAACCTGCCGGTGGCATCGGACCGGCTGACGGTCGGGCAGGTGCTGCACGAGGTCAGCGCGATCAAACGACGCAGCGGCGCGGTCATCCTGGTGGACGAACAAGGCCGGGTCAGCGGGATTTTCTCCGACGGCGACCTTCGGCGGCTCATTACCGACGACGACGGCTCGGCCCTGCGAAAGCCGATCCGCGACGTAATGACCCGCAAGCCCAAGCGCATCGGCGGCGACCGGCTGGCCAGCGAGGCGATCGCGATCATGCGGCCTTACCGAATCGACGAACTGCCGGTCGTCGATGACCTCGATCAGCCGATCGGGCTCATCGACATCCAGGACCTGATTCTGCTCAAGATGATGGACGTCGAAGGAACGTAGGTCTGCCGGCGGCAGGTGGATCCGGGAACTGGACGCTTAAGGCCCGGAAATGAAGACAGTTGAAACGCCGCGAAACATCTGAGGCCCCGGCGCATCCAAGGGGGCGGAGCGAAGGAATACCATTATGAAGCCAACCATCCCAGCCGTACTCGCCGGAATGCTCAGTCTTGCGCTTTGCGCTGCCGCCATCGCCCAACCCAAGGCGGCCGGCGGGAACGTCCCACTGCCCTACAGCGTTCCCGACAACATGGGGAATCAGTGGCGTGTCTATCAGTTCGGCTACCTGCAACAATCCGGGAATCAGCCGCTGTACTCGCAGGGTGCCATGCTGACCCTCAACGGCAATCAGCCCCAGTCGCGCGACCGGATGGCCCGGCTCGACGAGAAGACCGGGGAATTGCTTCTTGAAAACATGACCTCGCCCAACTTCAGCGTCACCCGGCGGATCATGTTCGACAAGGAAAACAACACCGTCCGCTACATCGACATCATCAAGAACACCAGCAACCAGGAGCAGACGCTGAATGCGATGATCCAGACGAGCCTGAATTACGGCGTCAACACGTCGCAGTCGCTCCCCGATCCCAAAAAGAAAGACCAGATGTTCGCCTGGGTCGCCCAGACCAGCGGCAATGGCGCGGTCATGGAGATGTTCTCCGGCAAGAACGCCAAGACGCCGATGGTCATCAACTACCAGCCCGGCAACAGCGTGGTGAATGCCAACTTCAACACTACCGTCGGAGCCGGCAAGGAAATCGCACTGATGCACCTGCACGGCTGCACCGCCACCCAGGATGCCGGTGCACAGTACCTGCTGAAGCTCAAGGAATCGGACCTGTTCAAGAAGATCCCCGTCAACATTCGCAAGCTGATCGTCAACTTCACCGGCGGCGCGAGCTATGTCGGCGACCTTGAGATTCTCCGTGGCGACATCCTCGACGTGGTCGAACTTCGCGGCGGTGACCAGCTCAAGGGAACGCTCAAGGAAGAGAGCTTCAATCTCGACACCTTCTACGGCGCTGTCACACTGCCGGTCGATCGCGTGATCGCGCTGCTCAACGTCGGTGCGTTTCGCCCGCGGCAACTCGTTGTCACGACCGACGGCCAGATCTTCGGCGGCAACCTCAAACAGGACGCCTTGTCATTGCAGCTTTCCAGCGGCCAGGTCACCAAGATTCCACTGAGCCAGGTGCACCGCATGGGGTACCGCAAGCGCGCCGGCGAACCTGATGAATGGGTGTTTGAAAAGCCGATCGTCCTGATGCGGTCCGGCGAGCGGGTTGGCGTGAAGATGCCCAAGACAGGTTTCGAGGTCGCCACCCGCTACGGCCCGCTGACGCTTAAGCCCGAACAGGTCGGCGCGATCGTCCTGCAGAGCGATGAAACAACGATGCACCAGATCCTGCTCACCGACGGGAGCAAGTTCTCCGGCCTGCTGTCGGCCGAGTCGCTGGAGATGACACTCGACGCCGGCGGCCCGGAGCAGGTCGTCAAGTTCCCCGCCAGCTCGATCGCCCGCCTGCAACTGACGCCCAAGATCACCGAGGTTGATGACGTCAGCCCCACAATCCAGCTCGCGAACGACGACATGCTGGTGGGATCGGTGACGGGGACACTGAAGGTCGATACCGCGTTCGACACGCTGACCATCAATGCCTCGGAGATTCGCGAACTGAAACGCCCGCAGGCAGGTGGCCTCGACGTGCAGGTGGTCCTGTTCGACGGCTCCAGCGTGTCCGGTCAGCTTCAGGAACTGGAGCTGGCCGTGTCGTTGTCGGGTGGGGTGAAGATGAAGATCCCGCTGGCGCTGCTCCAGGAGTACACGCAGCCGCAGCCGACGCCGAGCAAGGAGATGGAGACGAAGATCACCACGCTGATCAAGGACCTGTCAGCCGAAGACTGGAAAGCCCGGGATCGCGCCCAGCAGGGCCTGATCCAGGTCGGGCCGGTCGCCATCAGCGCGCTCAAACGCCTGCGCGATGGTCAGCCGGCTGAGGCCCAGCAACGGATCGATACGATTCTGAAAGAGCTCGAAAAGCAGAAGGAAAAGCCCGCCGGCAAGTCTGCCGCGGGCACCGCAGCCCCCGCTGGCGTCCCGCATGAGGGTGTTCTCCGGGGAGGACAGTTCATCGAAAACCGGATTATCGAGAATAACGTTATCATTGACAGGAACTGACCAGCCGACCGCGCGAACCTTCTTCTCTTCGCTGACGTGAGGACAACTGTGAGCCCAAGCATCACCCGGCTGACGTGGCTGGCGACTTTCGCATTCGTTGGCGGTCTGTCTCTTTCGGCGTCGGCACGCAAGGCCGTCGGGCCAATGCCGGGACAAGGTGCCGCCGGAATGGTGCCCCTCCCCCATGTGATGCGGGACAACTTCGGCGTCACCTGGGACGTGCAGCAGGACGGGACGATCGGCGACGGCGGGAACGACCTCTACGACGGCGCATCTCGCCTGGCGGTCAACGACAACAGCTTCAACGCCCAGCAGACCGCCGCGTTCGATCCGGCGGCCAACGAACTCTCGTTCGCGCCACAGCAGATCGGCGATGTGCGTGTCAGCCGACGGGTCGCCGTCAACGCCCTGGCCGGCTGGTGCCGCTACACCGAAGTCATCGAAAACCCCACCACGCAGATCGCCCGGGTCCGGCTCCGACTGAATTTCGATATGGGCGGCGGTGTCCAGACCGCGACGCCTTTCAATGATCCGAAGAAGAACACGCCGCTGGGCATCAGCATCTTCGACGGCCGGCGTGCCGTCGCGATGCTGGGTGGCGGCGTCGGCGGGAAGGTACAGTGCAACTACACGTCGCAGCCGAACACCGATCAGTGCGACCTGGTCTATGACGTCGAGGTTCTCCCCAGGCAGGCCGCCGCCGTCGTCCACTTTCAGGCGATGCGGCCCACGAACGACCAGGCGATCGACTTCATGCGGACCAGCCGTGACAAGGACCTGCTTGCCGGCCTGCCGAAGGACATCCGCCGCATCGTCGTCAACTTTCGGAAGGGCGACGCCGTCCTTTCCAACATCGAGCTGCCCCGCAGCGAACTGGCCGACATCATCGAACTGCGCAGCGGCGATCAGTACCGCGGCAGGCTGACCGACGCCGTCTTTAAACTCACCGCCAGTCACGGACACGTCGAGTTGCCGGCCGATCAGGTCATTGGAATGGTCAATGCTGGCACCCACTACCCGACGCAATTGTTTGTGACGGCCGACGGCGAAGTCGTCGGCGGGCGGCTTGCCGGCGACACACTGAAATTGCAGCTCAGCAGCGGGCAGAACATCGCCGTGCCGCTCTCGCAAATCGCGAAGGTCGGCTGCCGCAAGCGGCCCGGCGAGCCCGAAGAGTTCAAGGTCGACAAGCCCATGCTGTTTCTTCGCGACGGCCAGCGGCTGCTCGTCGAAATGCCCGCCGCCGCCATCGACGTCGGCACGCTATATGGCAACCTGAAACTCCCGCCCGCCACGGTCGCCGCCGTCCTCTTCACCGGAGAAGAACAGGTCTTCCACAAAGTCGTCCTCCGCGACGGCTCGAGGTTTTCCGGACTGATCCCCGGCGACTCTCTCGAGGTGCGATTCAAAGGGGCGGCCGGTAACGGCGCATCGCCGCCCATGGTGAAAGTGTCGCTCTCCAGCATTGAACGCCTTCAGCTGCTGCCCGGCGACATCGAGCCCCCGCCCGATTCCCCGACGCTGACGTTTCGCAACGGCGACATCTTCTCCGCAACCGCGTCAGGCGTGATCGACATCCAAACCGGCTTCGATCTGCTGAAAGTGAACGGCTCGGAAATCCGCGCGATTCGCCCCGTCGAACAGTCCCAGGATGGTCCGGTGCAGCCGGGCGAGGTGACGATCACGCTCTGGGGCGGGGCCACGCTCTCGGGCCGGACCAGGCAAGACAGGATCGCTTTCTCCCTTGGCGGGGGCGGCGCGCTTGGCGCGCCGGTGACGGCGATCGCCGCCTACGAACATCCGCAGCCGGCGGCACCGGCGCCGATCGTCGAACAGATCCGCCAGATCGTCGCCGTCCTCGGCGACCCCGACTGGAAGAAGCGGGAACGCGCCGCGGATCAGCTTCGTTCCATCGGTCCGGCGGCGGGCATCGTTCTCCGTCAGATGCGCGACGGCCAGGGTCCGGAAACGCAGAAGCAGATCGATACGATTCTCAAGGCAATCGATACCGACAAGCCGAACCCGGCTAAGCCCAGGCCCCTGGAACTCAACAAGGACGATCTGTTTAACAAGGACGACCTGATCCTTCGCTAGTCGTACCAAAGGCCACCCGGGGTCGTCATGCCGGGCACGTGACCCCCCGCCGCACCCGAAATGGCCGCACGCCGAAATGACATCCGCCCAGACGCCTCGGCGCAGCCCGTCGCGACGACCGCAACGGCCGCAACGTTGGCCGCGGACGCTGCCCGGGAACCGCGGCGGTGGATCCGCATCCTTGTATTGCTCGCGGCGATCGCGATCCCACAGTTCGTCCTGATCGGCCCTTCCCTCGTCGGCCAGAAACTGCTGCTCCCGCTCGATCACCTGGCGGACAAGACGAACTACCTCCCCCGTCCGGCAGACGGAACGCCGCCGCCGGTGCCCGTGGACGGAGCGCTGTCGGACCTGGTTTTTCAGACCGAAGTGCATCGGCGACTGGTCGTCGATGAGGTGCGATCGGGGCGAATCCCGCTCTGGAACCCCTACAACTACTGCGGCCATCCCCTGCTGGCGGCGAACCACACGCAGGTGTTTTCGCCGTACCGCATTCTCGACTACGCCTGGCCGTCGCCGGTGGCGATCGCGTGGGGCTCGCTGTTGAGAAGCCTGGTCGCGGGGGTTGGCGTCTACCTCCTGCTTCGCCGGGCGATGGGGTTGGGATGGATCGCCGCCGTTGCCGGTGGCGCGTTCTTTCCGCTCAGCAGCGCGATGGTCATCACGGCCGGTTACCCCGGCGCGGCCGTCATCTCCTTTCTGCCCTGGGTGATATGGGCGGCCGACCGATGCGTGGTACGGCCGTCGGGGCGATCAGCCGCGGGGCTGGCGATTGCAACGGCGTGCGCCCTGCTCTGCGGTCATGCCGCGTTCGCCGGCCATGTCCTGCTGGCAAGTGGGGCGTACTTCTTCTTCCGCCTGGGCATGGCGGTGGGTGCTCGCAACCTGCTCTCCCGGTCGGCACTCGCCCCCGTGGCCGCAGCGATCGCCGGCATCACCATCGGCTTGCTGCTGTCCCTGCCGCAGACGCTGCCGACCATCGATTACCTCCGCTCCAGCCTGCGCATTGCCCAACGCCAGGCCGGCGATGCCGAAACCCGTACCGCGGGTTTCTCCGCGTTCACCCAGATGGTCCTTCCGTACATCTACGGGTCAACGCACCGCAGTACGGTCTACATCGGCGTCGAAGGAAGCCGTATCGAAGGTGCCGCGGTCGGATATGCCGGGCTGTTCGTCGCGCTGGTCCTGATGCCGATCGGCTGGGCCGACCGCTCCCGCCGGCGCTGGATGATCTTCTGGTCCGCGCTGGCGTTCCTGGCGGCCGTACCGGCTGCGGGCGTTCCCGTCGTGGAATGGCTCTTCAGGATTCCGCCGGTGTCGCTGCTCCGCAACAACCGGCTTGTGTTCGTCACGGGTTTTTCGGTGGTGATGATGGCGTCGATCGGCGTCAACGTCCTGCTGACACAGCCGCAGGCGCTACGGCAATGGGGGGCCCGATCGGCGATGGCGCTTGCGGGATTGGTCGCCGTGGTTCTTTCCGTCTGGTGCATCGTTCAGGAAGTCAACTATCCGATCACGCCAACGGGCATGGAAACCAACCCGTTCGTGGTTCTCTGGCCCGATCGCTGGGTATCGGCGAGCCTACAACTGGCAACCGACGAGGAACTGGCCACGTGGTACGGCCTCATGTATCGCAACGGCGCGCTGGTCGCCGGGTGTGCCGCAGCCGCCCTTACGGTGGTGTTCGCCCTGTTCAGCGTCCGTGCAACGCCCGCGTCCGCGAACGCCAGACGCCGGACGGCCGCAATCCCGGCGCTGCTCACGATCGTGGCGGCGGTCGAACTGATTGCGAGTGCTGCCGGCGTCAACGTGCAGGCCGATCCGTCGCTGTACTACCCCAGGCTCGCCTGGATGGACCGCGTGCTGGCCGAGCCCGGCCGGTTGTGTGGCGTCGATTGCCTGCCAGCGAATCTGGCGCTGGCGCATCGGATCGCCGACATCCGCGGCTACGACGCCGCCGACCCCGTTCCCACCGTCGAACTGATCCGCCTGGCACAGGATCCGGCGAAGCAGAATGTCTCGCCTCCGTATGCCGTCACGCGGATTCTGTCGGTCAACGCGGCAAACCCCGGGCCGGTCGCGAACCTTCTTGGGGTCCGCTACATCGTCGGGCGAGGCCCGCCGCCGCCGGGACTGCCGTTGGCATTTGTCGGCGACGACTACTGGCTGATCGTCAATGACCGCGCGCTGCCCCGCGTGACCATCCCGAAACAGATCGAATTGATCGCCGACAAAGCCGAGCGTTTGCGTCGCCTCGCGAGCTCGGCGCACGACCCTGCCTCGCTCGCGTTCGTGGAGACGCCCGACCCGACTTGCGTCGCCGCCGAGGGCCTCGCGGCGATCTCCGGGGAACAGCCGGGCCGTATGGTGATCGATGCCAGCCTCTCTCGCGGCGGGCTGATTCGCGTTTCCGAAAGCTGGAACGCCGGCTGGCAGGCGACCTGGAACGGCGACTCCGTGCCGATCGTCCGAATCGACCACGCACTGATCGGCGTGGTCGCGCCGGCCGGCAAGGGAACCCTCGAACTCCGCTATGCGCCGGGCAGCTTCTTCTGGGGTCTGGCGCTGGCGGCGGTGGCGGGAATCGCCATGCTGTTGCTCGCATTCTTCTGGCGGAACACGACTCACGAACTGACCTGAGAGCCGGCCATGGCCCGGCTGCCAGCCCGCGCGACGATCATGCCGACCGAATCGGATCCATTGCTGCTCACACCACCCGGCCAGGCTTCGCCAGGCCGCTTCAGTCGATCATGGACCGCCTTCTGGCTGGCACTGGCGGTCCTGGGTATCGCGACGCGCGTCTGGCTCGCCGTCTACACCTGGGGCACGAACGACGCCGACACCTGGTGCGTCTTCGGGTACTACATCAACCGATGGGGCCTGTTCTACACCATGTCATGGGAGACGCAGCTCAATCACCCCCCGCTGCCGGTTTACTGGGCCATGTTCGTCTATCGATGCGTCGCGCCATCGAGCCTCTGGGAGATCGAAACGGCACGGCCGCCGCTGTTTCCCACGTTCTTTAAGCTCCCGTCGATTCTCGCCGACATCGGCGTCTGCTGGTTGCTGTTCCGGATCATGAGCAAGCGCGTCGGCCGTCCGGCCGCGATGGCAACCGCTGCCGGGTATGCCTGGTGCTTGTGCGCCATCCTTGTCGGTGGCTACCACTGCAACACCGACAACATCTACGCCTTCTTCTGCCTGCTGTCGGCGTACTACATGGAAGAGAAGTCGGCGTACTTCAAAGGTGGTCTGGCGCTGGGGGCGGCAATCAATGTCAAGCTGACACCAGTTCTGCTGATCCCCGTCTTCCTGCTTTCCTGCCGCAGATGGCGCGACGGCGGAAAGTTCATCGGCGGACTGGCCGTCTGCGTGCTGCCGTTCGTGCCGATGCTCGTTGTCGCCGGCGAGCATTTCGTCAACAACGCGATCCAGTACAAGAGCAACCCTGACAACTGGGGCATCACCTATCTGCTGATGCTCGCCACCGGCGGCCCGCCTCAGAACATCGATAACGCCACCCTCGGCGACAACCCGCTCGTCGCGTTCTTTTTCCTCAAGGGCCGACATCTGCTGCTGCTGGCGGTGGGAGCCTGGGCGGTCCTGGGGCGAGTGCCGGTCGGCCGACACCTGGCCAATCGGTATGACCTGGGTGCCGTAACGCTCGCGCTGTTCCTGGTCCTGGCGCCCGGATTCGGCGTCCAATACACGGTCGTCGCCGCACCGCTTTTGTTCGCGTCGCGTCCCCGATGGGCCAACGCCTACGGCTTCGTCGCCGGGGCATTTGTCCTGTGCAACTACTGGGCCCAATGGCCGGGCCACAGCTGGCCGCCGAACTCGCAGTTCCGCGGTCGCTACCCCATGCCTTCGCCGATCTGGGGGCTGGCGGCATGGGGAATCCTGCTGGCCTACATTGGCACGATGGCATTCCGGAGCAGATCGCGAAACCAGGGTGGCGCACAAGACCGCGCTGGCAACGCCTTACCCGCCGCTCGATAATCTTCTGCATGACCGCACGACTTCTTGCCGCCGCGCTAATCGCTGCTGTGTTTGCCGGTTTGTCCCCCTTTGCCGCCGGCCAATCGGTGGAAGGGAAGTTCGGCCGGGCACTCAAAGTCGGGCCGGTGTTTGCCTCCGCGGATCACAACCCGATCTACGCCGTCAACCCGGTGACGGTCGAACTCTGGGCCCGCGTCAACGGCCGCGACTCGAGCATTCTGCTCTCGAATGAACCCCGCAACAGCAAGACGCACTGGGAGCTTTACACCGAACAGGAGACCGGCCGATTCGCCGTCGGCATGCCGGGATACAACCCGAAATCCGTCATCTCGCAGACCGATATCTCCGACGACCAGTGGCACTACCTCGTGTATCAGTTCGACGGCAAGACGGTTCGGCTGTTCGTCGACGGCAAGCTGGCGGCCGAGGCGCCGGTCAAGATGACCGCGCCCCACTACAACACCGGCCCGCTGCTGTTCGGCTATGAGGTCGGCGTCGCGGCGCATGGCGATACGTCGATCGACGACGTCCGCATCAGCCGGGTGCTTCGCGACGCAACCAAGGTGCCCGCCGCTCCGTTCAAGCGTGATGCTGATACCGTCGGTCTGTGGCATTTTGACGAAGACGAAAAGGCACTCGCCAAAGCCGGCGGCTACGGCGACGACTCGGCGATCGGCAACATCGCCCGTCTCAAGAAGCGCGAAGAAGGCGTCGTCGACAACGGCGGCTTCAACAACACCGTCGGCAACAAGACCCGCTGGTCCGACATGGACTACGGGCCGTTCTTCAGCAGCACGATCTCCAACCCCAGCAAATCAAACACGACGTTCAAAGCAGTCAGCCTCCAGCTCGGCAAAGACCGCAAGCACTTCATCACGTTCGACACCGAACTACTGCGCATGAGCGCCGCGTGGGACGGTTCTTTCATCAAGATTCCCGCCGGCCGCGAAGGCTTGTCTGGCCCGCCGACCATGGGATCTACGGCGCTTCTTCAGACACCCGTCGCACCCGGCTGGGCGACTGGCGCGAACGCCGACGATTGGTCGGATCCTCGCCCGCAAAAGTCCGGCTCTCTTCCCCCTTCCCGCGGCAAGTACAAGGGCATGTTTCTTCAGGGGGAACACGTCGCGTTTGCCTATCAGGTCGACGGTGTCGATGTCGTAGAGGCAACTGGTGTTCAGATCGACCAGGAGTTTGCGATCTTCCGCCGCACTTACGAGATCGCGCCGTCACCGCTACCGATGGCCACCACCGTGTGTTCAGTTCCCGACGCCAAGGACCGGAAAGAAGACGGGATCGTCATCCTCGAGTCGGACGGACCATCCACTTTCGCCAGCGCTTACGGCGAAGGCTCACTGCAAAGCATCGGCGGCCGCGTCGTTCTGAAGGTTGAGCCGCATGCGAAACCGGTCGTCATCGAAGTCATGCTCGCGGCAGGCGACACATCGAAGCTGGCCCAGTTCAAGGCTGCGCACAAGATTCAGACGCAGCGGAACCAGAACCGGTCGGCCTACCAGCCTGTTATGGACACGCTTCGGAAAGGCTGCCCCCCGCGCTACCCCCAACCCCTCATCACCAAAGGCACCCTCGGCAAATCCGACGGCCCCTGGGCCGTCGACACCCTCACCGCCCCCGACGACAACCCCTGGCACTCTTTCCTCCGCTTCGGCGGGCACGACTTCTTCTCCAACGGCGACGCCGCGATCTGCTCGGTCTCCGGCGACGTCTGGGTCGTCTCCGGCATCGACGACAAGCTCGAAAAGCTCTCGTGGCGGCGCTTCGCGACCGGGCTCTTTCAACCCCTCGGCCTGAAGATCGTCGACGACAAGGTCTACGTTCTCGGCCGCGATCAGATCACGAAGCTGCACGACTTCAACGCCGACGGCGAGGCCGACTTCTACGAGAACTACAACAACGACGGCATCGTCACCACCAACGGCCACGCGTACGTCGCGTGCCTGGAACGCGATGCCGCCGGCAATTTCTACTACATCAAGTGCGGCGACCGCACGCCACACGGCGGCACGGTGCTAAAGGTGTCGCCCGACGGGAAAACGCTCAGCGTCCACGCCACCGGCGTTCGCAACGCCAACGGGCTGGGCATGTCGCCGGCTGGCGTCGTCAGCTTCGCCGACAATCAAGGCGATTGGGTGCCCGCGTCGCGGATCGACCTGATCACGCAGCCGCGGCAGTTCCTCGGCTACACCCCGATGAGCAAGACCGACACGCCACCGACCGACCCCGGCAAGCCGATTTGCTGGATGCCGCAGAACATCGACAACTCGTCCGGCGGTCAGGTCTGGGTGCAGGGCAACCAATGGGGCTTGCCGGCGGGCACCATGCTGCACACGAGCTACGGCGCGGCGACCCTCTTGCAGGTCATGCCGCAAACGCTGAAGGCCGCCGACGGATCGGAGGTCACGCAGGCCGCAGTCTGGAAGCTGCCGCTGGCGTTCAGCACTGGCATTATGCGTGGCCGTTTCCGCCCGCAGGACGGCCAGCTGTACGTCAGCGGTTTACGTGGCTGGCAGACGGCGGGCACCAAAGACGGCGCATTCCAGCGAGTGCGCTACACGGGTAAGCCGCTACACGCCCCGACCGCCGTCGCCGTTCACAAGAACGGCATCAAGCTCACGTTCACCGACGCACTGGACCCCGAGACCGCCAACGACGCCGGCAGCTACTCGATCCTGCAGTGGAACTACCGCTGGAGCGCGGAGTACGGCAGCAAGCACTGGTCGGTGAAGAACCCCGACGCCCAGGGCTATGACACGGTCGACGTGAAGTCCGCGAAGCTTCTGCCCGACGGCAGAAGTGTCTTCCTGACCATCGACGGCCTGAAGCCGGTCATGCAGATGCGCATTTCGGTCAACATCGACTGCAAGGACGGCGAGACGATCAAGACCGACGTCTACAATACGATCCATGCGCTGGCACCAGAGGGACCGTAGCACGGCGCGACAAGCATCCGAACCGCGGAGCACATGAGCGTTCCCCGATACAAGGTGACCAACGAACTGGCCGCGGCCGACTTTGACGCCATCGAGGCTCTTCTGCGGACCAGCTACTGGGCGGCGGAGCGCCCGCGCGACGTCATCGAGCAGACGTTCCGATCGCCGGCGTCGATCCCGTTCTTCGTGCTCGACATGACCGGCGTCGCTACCGGCAGCCCCCCGGCGACTGTCGGTTTCGGTCGAGTCGTGACAGACCGACTGACCATCGGCTGGCTCTGCGACGTTATGATCGACCCGAGCCACCGCGGCGCGGGCATCGGCAAGTTGCTCGTCTCGTCCATGCTCCACCACCCCGACCTCAACAAGCCCGGCGTTCGACTGGTCCTCGGCACCAAAGATGCCCATGGTCTCTACGAGCAATTCGGCTTCTTCCGCCGCGAACTGATGTGGCGCCACCCCATGGGAGCTACCGCGACCAAAGGCTTCTGAAATTCCCCCACTGGATTCCCGACAGGTTTCGACGATAATCCCGCGAAGCGAGGGACCACCACCCAACATCGCACTCGTAGCTCAATTGGATAGAGCATCGGTCTTCGGAACCGAGGGTTACAGGTTCGACTCCTGTCGAGTGCATTTATCGTAAGTGGTGAATAATCGCCACTTTCCGAGAGTTTGACGGCGTTCAACCGCTGTAAAACCGACTCGGAACGACAACCATTCCGACAACCAGACATATACCGTACACTCTCTAAGCCCCTGCTGGAGAGTCCATGGCTACGGCACGAATCACCGGTAAATCCGCCGGCAAATCCAACGCTCGATCGATCCAAATCCCCTCCCTCAAGCGGCACCGCAACGGCCAGTGGTTCATGACCAAGCGCCTTCACGGGGTCAAAAAGTTCTACTATTTCGGCTGCGACCAGGCCGAGGCGCACGCCGAGTACCTGCGGCAGGTGCCGGACATCCTGGCCGGACGACAACCGGGAACGGTTGTCGATGCCAGCACGGTCGAGGTGCTGCAGCTCGCCGACCGGTTCGTGGAAGCTCAGGCGGCCCGCGTGAAGTACGGCGAAATTGGAGCCCGACACTTCGACGACATGCGCCGCGCCGCCGAGTTCTTCGTGCAGTGGGCGGGCGAGCAGACGCCGGCGGGAAAGATCCCGCCGCTGTCGGGCTTCCGCTCGTTCCTGATGGCTCGCATGAAGCTGCACGCCTTCAGTCGCAACGTCACCCACGCGCGGGCGATGCTGAAGTGGGCGTACAGGCACAAGCCCGCCCTGCTGCCGTCGCCGCTGCACGAGGATGACGCGTTGGCCAAGGCCAGGGCCAAGCACATCCGCCGCGAGCGCCGGGAGAACGAAGCCGAGAACGGGTTGCCGATCTACCAACCGCACGAGTGCCGGGCGCAGGTGCGGGCGGCGGCCAAGGCGGGCAACTGGGAGTTGCTGTCGTTCATCCTTCTGGGTCTCAACGCCGGCATGGGCCAGACGCACATCGCGATGCTGCCGAAGAAGCCGATCGACTTTGATTCCCTCTACGTCGACTGGGTTCGAACCAAGACGGAGGAGATCTGTCAGTTCACGCTGTGGCCGATCACCGCGGCGGCGCTGAAGCTGGCGATCGCCCGCCGACCCAAGCCCAAGAATCCGGCGATGGCGGACCAGTGCTTCATCCATCCATCGGGCAACCTGTGGGCCCAGGTGTTCATCGGCAAGGTCGAGGCGTCGCCGGGTGCGATCGGCAGCGTCGCGCCGAACGACGAGATCGGCAAGATGCACCGGCTGCTCGAGGACGGCCTGAAGGTGGCCGACGGCAGCGGTGACAAAGGCGGAGAGCGGCCGATGAAACGGCCCGGCCGGGCGTTCTACGCCTTCCGCCGGACGTTCAGCACCAATGCTAACGACGTCCCGGACAAGGATGCGATCCGCCGTACCATGGGCCACTCGCTCACGGGGAACGATCCCAGTTACGTTCGGGCGATCCCGGTCGAACGGCTGCGGGCTGTGACGGATTACGTTCATCGCAAGCTCTTCTTCTGGTCGCCGGAGGTTTTACTGCGCGTGCCGCCCGGGCAGGTCGATCAGTTGTTCGACGACGCCTTCGTCGGCCCGCCGGCGGTCTTCGCCGAAGCGCCAGCGGTGGTAGTGTCAGCGGCGGACCTGTCAGGCGCACCGAGGTAACCCGGCCTGGCCGGGCGGATGTACTTGGGCACGTACTTGATCGGCCGCGCCCGCTCGGCCGCCACCTCGAGCGGGACGGCCGAGGCCTCGATCGCCCTCCTCACGTCGGCAGGGTCGACGCGGAGCATGGAACGGCCCTTGCCCAGGTCGATCAGCGCGACACCCTTGTCGCGGAGCCATGCGCGGGCCTTGTCGTCCGAGCAGTTCAGGAAGGTGGCGACCTGGTGAACGGTCCAGAGCGTTCCCCAGCGTTGCCGGCTCTTTAGCGCCAGCTCATTCCTTACGTCTGCAATGGTCATCAGCGGCATCGCACACCTTCTTTCAGCAAGACCCGTTGGCGTCCAACCACCACCAACGACCTCAAGACCAGTTCGACCAGGCGAAGTCCCCGGCGTCGTCGCCGAAGAATCGGCGGCGTCGCTCGCGCCGATTGTCCGGCTCACCAGGATCGCCTGCCGCCAGCGCCACCTTCGACGGCGGACGCGAGCCCGGCGGGCCCGATCGCAGCGGCGCTGCACGCGAGCCTTCGTCACCCAACGCGACCTCGCCGCGATCGGCAACGATGCATCCGCCGCGCAGCTCGGCCACTTCCGTCGCGAGGCCCGCGTCTCTCGAATCTGTCCAATCCATCGCAACACCTCTGCCCGGTCGCGGGCGCTTGAAGTCATTGGTCCTGCCCCGTGTCCGCTGTCACTCCGCCCGAAACGTCGCCGCCGTCCAGCTCCTTAAGCCACTCGCGCACCGCGCCCAGGTTCTGTCGGCGGACGTCCTCCAGGCGGAACTCCACCAGCGCGAATCGCAGCCGCAGATAGCGTTCCCGCTCGCCATAGGTCGCGACCACCTCGGCCGCGTGGTCGGCATCGCAGCGCCGCAGCTCGTCCAGCGTCGGCTCGTCAACGCCGGTCACGACACAGACCGCAAACGCCGGCCGGTCCAGGTGCACTGCGGGTTGGGCCGCGGCGGCGAGCTAGTGGCTTGCGGGGGCATCGGCGACCGGCGGCATCACGCCCATGCCAGCCGAGAACCACCGGAGAAGTTCGAAGATTCGAGCCAGCCGGTCGGCAACTTCCAGGCCGACGAGACGAACACAAGCCAATCCGCGACTGATAAGAAATCTGATTCGAAGCGACCTGGCGTCAGGGGGCATTGCCCCTCGTGCAGCACACGCAACGTGCTTCGTGAGGCTGGACAATCACTGGCAGATCGACGAGAAAATTAGGGGGCATCTGACCGAGATTTTCCGCAGCGGACTGCGCCCACCATTTTCTTGTCCGGGATATGGGCCTTACAGAAAGACATCCATGCGATCTGCAATGCTGATTGTCGTGCTGGCGATGTTCATCACGGTCGGCTGCAAGAACGAAGAGACCAAGGACCCGCCAAAGCCCGCGCCGCCGGAACGCGACCAGGCGAAGGAGCCCAGAGACGCCGCATCTTTAGGCGGACAGGTCCCACCGCCAAAGCCCGCGGCAGGCAAGCCGGTGGTGGAAGATCTGGGTGGCGGCGTGAAGTTGACGCTGATGCCGATAGCGGCGGGAAAGTTGATGATGGGGAGCCCGGCGGGCGAAGAGGGTCGCAGTGACGACGAAGTCCAACACGAGGTGATTCTGAGCAAGGGATTTTACATGGGCCAGACGGAGGTGACGCAGGGGCAGTGGAAGGCGGTGATGGGCGGCGAGAACCCGAGCTCCTTCAAGGGAGACGACCTGCCGGTGGAGCAGGTGAGTTGGAACGACGCGGTGGCGTTTTGCCAGAAGCTGAGCCAGAAGACTGGAAGGAAGTATCGATTGCCGACTGAGGCGGCGTGGGAGTATGCCTGCCGTGCGGGTACGACAACGCGTTTCAGCTTTGGTGATCGCTACGCGGATTTGCACAAGCACGGGAATTACTGCGATCGATCGAATACTTCCGACATACCCGTGCAGGATAAGACGAACGACGACGGGAGTGACAAGACATCGGCGGTTTCGAAGTACACTGCAAACACGTGGGGCCTGCAGGACATGCACGGGAATGTGTGGGAGTGGTGTAATGACTGGTTCGGCGACTACCCGAGGGGAGCGGTGACGGACCCAAAGGGCCCTGCGAACGGCGAGAGTCGTGTTGCGCGTGGCGGCTCGTGGTTCGACTATCCGCAGAGCTGCCGCGCGGCGTTCCGCCTCGACTACTCGCCCGTCCTTCGGCTCAACAATGTCGGGTTCCGTGTCGTGCTGGACTTCGAATAACCCTTTGCCCTTTATCCCTCTTACCCTCGCTCGGCGTTGCGATGGGCCGTGGGCTAATAGCTTGCAGGGACATCGGCGGGCGGCGGTTGAACGCCCATTCCCGTCGAGAATCGCCGCAGAAGTTCGAAGATGCGGCCCCTCAGGATCGTCTTGTCTGCCGTCGAGCCCGGGAAGGAGTCGGCCAGGTCGAGCAGGCCCTGTTTGACTTCGTGGATCGCGGCGAGGCGATCGCGGGTGCACTGCTCGACGGAGTGGAACTTGCCCTGCTGGACCTGCAGGCCGAAGTCGAGCACCTCGCGGCGCTTCATCTTCAACGCGACGTCGGCCTTCTTGCTGATCGAGAGGGATTCCATCCCCCGTTCCAGGCCGCGCTCGGCGGTGACCGCTGCCGGGCCGGTGTGGCCGGTGGAATCGGCCGCGGCTTCGGCCCTGGCGTCGGCACGGGCTTCGACTCTGAGCTCGGCGTTCGCGGGACGTTCGACCAGCTCGGCCGCCGCCCATTGCTGTATCCGGATGACATCGGAGGCCTTCCAGGGGCCGGAGCTGAATCGCCAGTCGTCGCGTTTGAGCCAGCCGTTGACGGCGGCATGAGAGCGGCCGACGAGCTTGGCCAGGTCGCGGCCTTGGCCTCGGCGTCGAGCGTGGGGCTGGCGTCGATCGCGGGCAGGTACCAGGACTTCACGCTGGTCCAGGAGCGTTCGACGACGACGGCGTCGACCTTCGATTCGTCGCGCGTGGCGGCGATCAGGGCGTCGACGTCGGCCAGGCGCAGGGGATCGATGCCGGCGTAGTGGCGGAGATCATGCTCCATCAGCGGCACGCCCTTGGTGACGCCCGTGGCGAAGGGCTTGGACGTCGCGCAGCCGCTGTCGCACCCGACGATCAGAGCCAGAGAAACAACCACGGCAAGCAGCCCGGAGAGCCGGGCGGAGGAGAGGGATCGCATTTTGAACCTGTGGAAAGGTGGAAAGGTGGAAAGGTCGATTTTGGAAACCCGATATCGCGTTCAGCGCGAGATGACGCGAACCTCGCGCCTGGGACCCCTAGGGGAAGGACCCAGACATTTTGTCGTGAGTGGGCAGGGGTGGGGGATAGGGTATGGACCGGGCAAAGGCGGTCACCTTCTGCAGGTCAGCCCGCACGGTCTCGTGTGAAACGTCGAGCCGCTTCGCGATCGCACGGAGGGATCGCCCCTGGCCCCTCTGCCCACGCAGCACGGCAGCGTCGTACGCCCTGCGGCCCACCGCTGCGATCACCCTCCTCCGCTGCTCTCGTCGATCAAGCCTGCCCATCTACCGTACTGCCAGAAGTGTCACCTAGAAGCGCGCTAAGCCGCGTCGCCGTCTGCTGCTAAAAAATCTGCGCCAGTAGAACGCTGGACGACCTCGAACGCAGGATTGTGCAGGACATACGACTGCTGCGGCGCGAGCCCTCGCAGGATGTAGCCGCTGGCACCCGACACCACCAGACGCGTCTCCCAGTGCAGCGACCGCCACCACTTCCAGGTGTCGGCGCCCTCCGGCTCGCAGTACTCACGCTCCGTCCTGGCCGCATCGAGCCACCGCCCGGTCCAACGCAGCTCGTCGCTTTAGACGTCACACCCGAGCCGCCGCAGGGACCAGTAGTCGTACTCGTGCAGCAGTGCCTCACCCTGCCGATCGTGGGGCACGTACCGCCGGACCATCCGTGCCACTACCGTCGCCATACGGCTCTTGATCGCCGTCTCCTCCTCGGACCTGGGCATGCGGCGCAGCAGCTTCTTCGCCCGGCGCGATAACCGCCTCCGCTCGACCGCCTCCAGGCTGGCCAGCTTCCGCTCGCCACGCCGTGCCACGGCTGCGCCGATGACCGCCTGCGGTGTCTCCGTCACCATTGCTACTCTCTTGTCGGACGACCCCTGTACACTAATTGTAGCAGATGCAATCACTCTGGCTGAATTAAATCGCTGCCCCTGCCAGCTTGCCATAATGGGCGCCACCGTAAGCGGACCTCACCCTCGACCATCCCGGCCAGGGCTACATCGTGATTTCCTCGTGTGCGGGCCGGCGGTATCCTTTACCCTTGCCGCCCGAGAACGGTCCGCGGGCCTCTGAAGAAGCCATATGGAATACGTCATTGGATTCGCCGCTGCGATTGGAATTGGATTGTTCGCCACCGTGGTGGGCTTCGACAAAGACCGCAGCTTCTACCCGGTCGTGTTGATTATCATTGGCGCGTTATACCTCCTCTTTGCGGCGATGACCGGGTCCACCGAGACCTTTGTCGTGGAGTCCATTCCCGCACTCGCGTTTGTGACGATCGCTGTGCTTGGGTTCCGGAAGAAGGCTCCTTGGATCGTGGTCGCTGGCTTGGCACTTCACGGGGTTTTTGACTTCTTTCATCATGCAATGATTGTGGATCCCGGTGTCCCTAGTTGGTGGCCTGGTTGGTGTCTCTCCTACGATGTCGTTGCTGCCGCCTACTTAGCCGTCCTGATTCTCATCCGGAGGAAATCGATTGCAGTCTCCTCCTAACCAGTCTCCTCCTAAACATTCGCTGCCTCGTCACGTGGCAGTCCTCGGGGCGGCGGGCGGTCTCGGCCAAGGTATTCTCCGCGTGTGTCGTTTGGAGGGAATCGATTTCACTGCCATCGTCCGCTCGCGTCCTGAGCGCATCACCGACGTGCCACCCGGCTCTCGTGTCGTCGTTGTGGAGTCTCTCGCGGATTTCACGGCGCTCGCCGCGGCGTTTGCCGCCACAGATGCGGTACTCACCGCCCTCGGAGTAACGGCAACGACCCACGATCGCTCCGCGCTGCTCTCGGCGAACATGGCTTCCGTCAAGGAGTCCATGATCGCCGCAGGAGTCGACCGCATCGTCATGATCAACACACTGCTCACCTCCTTGCCAGGAATGCCGGCGAGCCGGCTGATGCGCTTCTTCTCGTGGATGCCAGGCAACATGGGTCGTGGGGCCGCTGAACAACAAGCCGTCGTCGATGCCCTCGGCAAGGGCGTGTTTACATCGCTTCGCTGGACGCTTGTTCGCGCCGCAGTCAACTCCAGAGGCCGTGCCGAACCTCCAGTCGCTTCCGGCGACTGGCCGGGCGCATCAAACTCATGGTTCCCGGTCGCTTATGAAGACATGGGCCGGTGGATGCTCGAGGAATCCGTCGCGAATCGTTTTGTTGGGGCAGCTCCGCTTGTATCCAGAGGTCGCAGATGAATCGCCCGCGGCGAAACTTTAGGGCTTTAGATCGCATCCTTGCCATGCGCTGGCTTGAACTCAGGGTTCCACCGTTGTTCGTCTGGGTCGTCTTTGCCGGTGCCATGTTCGGTGTGGCCCGCTTGGTGCCGACACCTACCTTCAAGTTACCTGGCGCTTCTGTCTATGCGATCGCCCTTGTCGTTCTCGGCGCCGCAGTTGCGCTGGTTGGCGTTGTCGCGTTTCGGCGAGCGGGCACAACGGTCAATCCCATAACTCCGAGCGCTGCGGGGATCGTGGTGTCTGGTGGCATCTACCGCTTTACTCGCAATCCGATGTATCTTGGCTTTCTCGTGGCCCTTGCGGGTTGGGCCATCCAACTATCGAATGTCGCTGCTGCACTTCTCTTGCCGGCGTTTGTTGCCTACATGACTCGGTTTCAAATCAAGCCTGAGGAACAAGCCTTGGCCGCAAAGTTTGGACCGCAGTTCATGCAATACAGGTCCCGTGTCCGGCGATGGGTATAGGTGCGAACATGCCAGGCGACTTACGCTCCATTTTACGGCCGGTATACGCCCCCAGCCCCTCTACCCTCGCCACTTCCCTCGATCGAGCCGCTGGATGCATGCCTTTTCAGCGGATCACTGCACAGATGTCTCGAATGTGGTCGCGCAACCAGCGATGGGCTTGATCGGCATCCAGCCGCGGGTGCCAAAGTAATGAAACCGTGAACGCTGGTATTGAGACCGGAAGCGGGAAGCTATGCATCCCAGCGCGTAAGTTACCGGTGTGGCGTTCGGGCACGCTGGCGATCAGGTCGGAGGCCCGTGCCAGGCCCAGTGCGGTGGAAAAGCCACCAACGATCGTGACGATCTTCCGTTCCAAATCGAATTGCTGCAGGGCTTCATCAATCGGTCCCTTGTCGAGACCCTCCCGAGAGACGCTGATGTGTCGGCCGGCCGCATAACGGGACGGCGTGATCTTTCCCTTGCTCAGTGGGTGCCCCTTTCGCACGACGCCAATGTAGCGGTCCCGGAACAATCCCTGGACACGCAGCTCCGGTGCCGTCGTCTTTTCCAAAACGCCTGTTTCCAGATCGACGGTCCCGTCCCGGAGCGGTGCGCTGTCTTTGTTTGGCTTCTGCACAAAGCGCAGCCGCAGGCCGGGAGCCTCCTCGCCGGCGCGAGCAATGAGATCCGGTCCGAAGTTCTCCACAAAGCCTTCGCTGGTCCGCAACGTAAATGTTCGGACTATCTGCTTGAGATTCAGCTTCTCGGCAGGCCGTAAAACCGCTTCACCGTCCTGCACGAGCTGACTGACTCGCTCGCGGAGTTCGAGCGCTCGGGGTGTGGGAACGAGACCACGCCCAGCCCTGACCAGCAGCGGATCGCCCGTCGTCTCTCGCAATCGCGCCAACGCCCGGCTCATCGCCGACGGGCTAAGACGCAACCGTCGGGCAGCATGCGTGACGTTGCTTTCCACGAGCAACACGTCAAGGGTGACGAGCAAATTGAAATCGGGTCGCGACATGAATTGACCGTATCGGAATATGGCGTCAAACGCAATGATAACATGCAATCAGTGCGTATTCCGCCATGCGTGAAAGGCACCTATCCTTCGCCTTAACGATTGAACCGGGTCCATCCGCTCCGAATTGAAAGGAAACAACATGGCTAAGAACTCGCTGGACAAGTTTATTGAAGAGGTTGGACAGATTTGGGGTCCGCTTACCTCCGAAGTGATCGCAGGTTGTCGTCAGCACTTGGAGGAACTCGTCAAAGCGCCATCCACGGAGGAATGGTTGGCGGCACTGCACCGCGAAGCTCCGACTTACAACGAAGTTTACCGGGATCCGACACATGGTTTCGTGCTGTTGGCGCACACCGAACATGAGGGGCTCTATAGACCACCCCATGACCACGGCAGAGGGTGGGTTATCTATGCGATCCAGCAAGGCGAAATCGAGATGAGAACCTATGCGCGGATCGAGGCCCCGGACGGTAGCGTGAAACTCGTGAAGAGGGATTCAACGCTGGTACGCCCCGGACAGGTCCAGGTGTATCTGCCGGGGGATATTCATGACACACGGTGCATTTCCGGACCCGCACTGTTGTTCCGCTTTACAGAGCGGGACTTGAAGAAGGAGGACAAAGAAGAACACAGAGTGACGAGGTACATTGAGCGGGACGGCGTCTGGACCTTGGGGAGGCTCTAAAATGCCCCACGGATCATCATCGCCCGCGCGAGTCGACGACCGCATGGAAATGCAGTCGCTGGGGCTGGGCGAGCCAAGGCATATGGTCGCGATCGCCTCCGTGCTTGCTGCCATGGTGCTCGTGGTGCTGGACGCGGCCATTGCAAACGTCGCCCTGCCAACGATCGCGCGATCGCTCAGCGTGACGCCCGCCATGTCGGTCTGGGTTATCACTGCCTATCAGACCGCCTTATTGATGGCCTTGCTGCCCTGCGCCGCGCTCGGGGAAAGCGTGGGTTATCGCCGGGTCTTCACGGCGGGTGTTGCACTGTTCACAGCAGCGTCCGTGTTGTGCGCGTTGTCACCGTCCCTGTCTTGGCTCGTCGCGGCCCGCCTCCTCCAGGGGCTCGGAGGTGCTGCAGTCATGGCCCTCGGCGTCGCGCTGCTGCGCGTCGTGGTTCCAGATCGGCGGCTCGGCACTGCTATCGGCTGGAACGCCGTTGCTATCGCGTTGTCGTCTGCCGCAGGTCCGGCGATCGGCGCGGCGGTGCTGTCAGCCGCAACCTGGCCCTGGCTCTTCGCCGTCAACCTCCCCCTGGGTCTGTTGGTGCTACTCGCCACCCGCGCGCTACCAGATGTCGGCGGAACGGCACGTCGGCTGGATCTATTCAGTGTGGCGTTGAATGCCGGAGCCTTCGCGGCATTGGTCATTGGCGCGGAACTGCTCCCGACCAGGCCGGTCCTTGCTGCCGTCATGCTCGCCGCGGCAGCCCTCGAGATGGTGGCGCTGGTTCGACGGGAAATGCCGAAGAAGGCACCACTGATCCCGCTCGACTTGCTCCGCGCCGATTCATTCCGTTATTCGGCGATCGCCTCCGCGTGTTGTTTTGCTGGTCAGACCGCCGGCATGGTCGCGCTACCGTTCTACCTCCAGCACGGGCTTGGACAGGACACGCTGAAGGCCGGGCTTTACATGACGGCCTGGCCTTTGACCGTGGCTGTCGCCGCCCCGTTCGCAGGCC
The DNA here is from genome assembly GCF_015169395.1 of Humisphaera borealis. Classification (GTDB taxonomy): domain Bacteria; phylum Planctomycetota; class Phycisphaerae; order Tepidisphaerales; family Tepidisphaeraceae; genus Humisphaera; species Humisphaera borealis. The sequence continues at coordinate 4,095,301 of NZ_CP063458.1, read as the reverse complement.
GTCTCGCGGACCGCGTGTCGACAGCCTGGCTGAGTGCCGTGGGCGGCATGCTTATCGCGACCGGGCTCGGAGCCGCCGCACTCTGGCCGTTGAAGAACGACCCGCTGCTGCTCGTGCCATTCACCATGCTTTGTGGCCTCGGTTTCAGCCTCTTTAATGTCGCCAACAACCGCAACATGTTCCTTTCGGCACCAACCGAGCGGAGCGGCGCCGCGGGAGGTATGCAGGGCACCGCCAGGCTATTTGGTCAAACCGCTGGCGCCGTTATCACAACGCTACTCTTCACCCTATCCTCCGCCGAAGCAGCGCCTCAGATCGGTCTTGGGATCGGAGCGGCGTTGACGTTTGTGGCAGGTCTTGTGTGCACGCTGACGGTCAGTCCGATGCCGCACCCGCCGGCTGGTGTGCCTGTCGATGGGAAACACTGAAGCATTCAGAGTCGGCACGCTATAGGTAATGCTCACTTTGGCGGAGTTCTTTCAAGCAATCCCTTTCTCAGTCCGGCAGGGCCGATCATCCAGGCACTGGATCGTCGGATAAGCGATTCAAGAGCGAAAACACCAAAGCAGACCGACCGATCCGTCATGTCACGCTGATCAGCCGTAGTGCGCTCGATGAAGCCAACTCGGAGCTTCGCGTGCCGTTTTTGCCGATTGAGACCAGACGCAATTTCCTGGTCGACAACATGAGTGCGGCAGAGCTACTTGGCCTGGTCGATAGAGGGTTCACGGTTGGCGGGGTTCAAATGCGGGGGTTTGAGGATAGCGTGCCGTGCGCGATTCCCGGCAACATGGTCACGAAGGCCGGGTTCAAGGAGGCCTTCGCAAATTGCGCGTGCTTAAGGGCGGAGATTCTCAGCGGCGGCATGATCGAAATTGGCGACGAGGTCGGCATCTCTCCGCTTCCCGCAGCCTGGATTGTGCCGCCGGGGTCAACCGGCCGCAGACCGCCACAGAAATCGTCGTGATTCATCATTGTGTCAAACGCCTCAACCCCTTCGGCACTTGGCAGAATCCCCGTGATTGCTGGTATCGACCCATGGCAGAGCGCCTGATGGCCCGTTGACGAACAATTCAGCTCCTTCGCGTCATTGTCTACGAAGTGGTGGGCAAGCAGCGGGGTTCTTAGGGCTTGATACGAAGTCCGACGGAAGTAGAGCGGCCTGTCGCAGATTTCCTACGGTAAACATCCCCCAGCAGCGTACATACCTCCAACAGATGGCTGATAACGCTGAATCGATGACCCCGTCACCTGCCCTCACTCCCGAGCGGCCGACTACGTCGTCTCAATCCTGCTTGTCGTCTGTCTTGATGTACTCCTTTGGCAACGTGGCGATCCACGCTTCCAGCTTCGCCGAGAGCTGCTTCACGATCTCGGGACGCTGCGCGGCGACGTTCTTCACTTCGGCAGGATCGGCGACCATGTCGTAGAGTTCGAGTTCGCCGTCTTTTCTTCGCGTGGGTCGCCGGAGTTTCCACTGGCCTTCGCGGATGAACGAGTCGCTACCCGGCGAGCTGGTCTTCCAGAAGAGCGGCTTGGTGCGCACATGCGGGCCTTTACCGAGCCACGCGGCCGATGCGTCTTCGCCGTCGAAGTCGGCCGCGTTGATTCTCACGCCGGTGATCGCGCAGAGCGTCGGCAGCCAGTCGGCGCCGCTGATGACAGATTGCTCGTCCGTGCGGCCCGCCGGAACGTGGCTGGGCCAGCGCACGATCCAGGGCACATCAAGTCCACCTTGCCAGTTCGTGTGCTTGCCGCCGCGTTGTGGGCCGTTATAGCCCATCTGATTGAATCGCAATCCGCCGTTGCCGGCTTTGGTCATATCCGCGCCTTGGTCGCTGTTGAAGACGACGATGGTGTTCTCCCGCAGGCCCAGTTCATCGATCCGCTTGAGCAGCCGGCCGACGGCGTCGTCGAGGGATTCGATATCGGCCAGATATCGGCGCATCCCGTCGTCCACGTCGCCGCCCGCCTTCCGCACGTCGTCAAACTTGCCTTGCATCTGCGACGGGAAATCGTTCTCGCTCACTTTCAATCCCGTCCATCGTTTCACCAGCGCGTCGGTGGGACTTACGGGATTGTGGGGGATGTGACCCCAGACATTCATATAAAACGGGCCATTCTTATGCTGTTCTACGAACTTGATGGCATCGTCATAGATGCGAGCGTCGCGCCCGCGCTCGTCGACGTGCTTTTTCTTTCCGCCTGCCTGCTCGTCGCCCGAAATAATGTCGTCGATCCCATACGTTCCGGGCTTGTCCACCGGCCCGATATGCCATTTACCAAAGTGCCCAGTGGCGTAGCCTTGCTTCTTCAGCAGCTCGGTGATCGTGACGTGGCTCGCAAAACCGCCGTTGGCGGGGTAAGTGGCATATGTCGCCGGGAACCTGGAGGTCATCAGCCCCGTGCGCGACGGGCAGCAAGTGCAGCCGGTGGCGTGGTACTGCATGAATCGCGTGCCATCGCGCGCGAGCGAATCGATGTTTGGCGTGCGAGCATACGGGTGTCCGTAGCAGTGCAGGTCGCCGCGACCCAGGTCGTCGGCCAGGATGAAGACGATGTTGGGCTTCGTATCAGGTGTTGCCGCGTGTAGTGCTGTCAGCGGAGCGAGCAGCGACAACACGAGTGCGAAGATGGCATGTTTCATGGCAGTAATCCCATGGGCGTCAATTTTGTTTCGGAGCATTCTTTATAGGCTGACTGTCGGCGAGGAAGGGCCGCTGGCGGACAGAATCCAGGTGTGGCGACTTCACGCGTGTGAGCCAATCGACGAGCCAGGCTTTCATCCATTCTGCTTCCGCGCGGTGCTTTTCTCTGTCGGGATTGTTGCCGATTAGATTGTTCAACTCCTGCGGGTCGGTCTGCAAATCGTAGAGTGCATCGAGCGATGGCGCATTTGCCTCGCGACCGTAAAGGAGCTTCCACCGACCATCGCATACCATGAAGCCGGGCACTCTCGTGGCCGGCCATTCGGAGACGGCGATGCGGCCGTTTCCATCCTCCCGACCCTCAATGAGCGGACGCAAACTGCGGCCTTCAGATTCGTGTCCGGCTTTGCCGCAGTAATCGAGAATCGTCGGAAAGAGATCGATGTGCGAAGCAGGTGCTTTGATGACCGTGCCCGGCTTGATGGTGCCGGGCAGGCGCAGGAGCAGCGGAACGTGGACAGATCCCTCGTAAAACACAAATTTGCCGTGCATCCCGTGATCGCCGAGCATCTCGCCGTGGTCGCTGGTGAACACCACCAGCGTGTTGTCGGATAACCCGAGCTCGTCGAGGCGCGTGAGAATCTTGCCGATCCAGTCATCCACTTCCGTGACCATACCGTAGTAGATCGACGTCATTTGCTGGATGAGCGGCGGACGGCGATAGAGCAGACCTTCCCCGGATTTGTCCGCATAAGGAGAATTCGTCCGAGGATCGCCTATGCTCACGGGCGGCGCAATGTTCTTCGGAGGATACATGCTGTAATAGGGTTCCGAGACGATCATCGGCGGGTGTGGTGGGCCGATGGAAATGGTGAGCGTAAACGGTCCGTCCTTCAGTCGGTCCAAGGCGTCGAGCCCTTCCTTCGCGGTGAACGCCGCCAGGCTGTGCTCCGCAGGAGCTTCCAGGCGTCCATAAGACTCGGCTTGAGAACCTTTGGGTGCGTCGGGTTTACCGAATCGTCCATCCAACTCAATTGGCGTGTAGATTCCATTCGCCTGAAGCAACTCGCCCGTGCGCAGGGGCCTCTTCGCGACATTCTTTTCGAGATAGGCGCGAAAGGCTTCGCTCTCGGACATGGTGGCCTTGCAGCCGGGCGGAGCCTTCTTGCCGTTGAGCCACATCACTGGATGCGTGTAGTCGAGCGCGAGATGGTAGGGGCTGTGATACTTGCCATGGTATTCGCCATGGTAGCCGCTGCGCAGAAGGATCTGATCGAACGACGGAAATGCCGGTGCGTCGGTCTTGTCGACATCCGCATTGGACAGCACCTTGTTGGACTCAATGCTGTGCCCGGTAAGGATTGCCGTGCGGGCAGGCACACAGACGGGACAAGCCGAGTAGAAGTTCGCGAAGCGTACTCCTTGGGACGCGAGTTTGTCGAGATTTGGTGTCTTGAGCACCTTGTTGCCCGCGCAACTCATCGCATCCCAGCGCTGCTGGTCGGTGATGATGAAGAGGATGTTGGGGGGACGCGATTTGGTATTGTCCCCCGCAAGTGCATCGCCGGCCAAGACCAGTAGCGACAGTGCCGCCAGAAGGAGAGTGGTAGTTCTCATGGTCACGCTTCCTCGACACGACAAGGGTCACAAGGGCTGTTATTTGCCGACTTCGGCGACATCAACGGTACGGACCTTCAGGTCTTTGAATAGCTCGTTCGCCTCGAACCTGGCGGATCGGGTGTCCTTGCCATGGGTCCAGATCGGCGTGGTGCTGCCGTCGACGTGCCGGATGCGGAGGTTGTCGAGATAGACCTTGTAAGTACCGGGCTTGCCGCCTTTGAAGACCAAGCCATGGCGTGGCAGGATCCCAGGGGCGCTGCTGCAAAGGCCGATGATGCGATGCTCCCACACGCCCGGCCCGCCTTGCACCTCAGGCCCGATGGCTTGTTCTCGACCGAATTGATCGATGCCTTCGCCGCGTTTGAAGTCGAGCTTCAATGCCTTGCTGTCGTTGCCTTTGAATGGCGAGTAATAGAAGCCCCGACGCAGGCTGTCTGGTGCAATGGCGATGTCATACTCGATGTAGTCGGTGGCGAATTGATTGCCGCCAAAGCTCGCGATGGGTACGACCAGTTGGTCCTTCGGTTTGGCATCTGCGGCCACAGTGACGGAGACTTCCAGCACTTCCCCTTCGGGCGCGGGCTTGGCATCGAGCTTCCTGGGTACTGCCTGGTGGGTCAGCGCGGCTCCGAGCGAATCTGTCCACGCATCCATTCTTCCGGTGAGTGATTTCACGACCTCGGGATTGGCGTCGGCAACGTTTTTCGTCTCGCCGATATCGGTGCGGATGTTGTAGAGCTCGTTGCGATCGAAGAAGCGGTGCAACCGCCATTCGTCCGTGCGGATGGCATCTTCATTGTGCCAAGCCCAGTAATAGCTTTCGACGGGGCTGGGGCCGTTGTCGCGCAGCGCGGGCCAGATGTTCTTGCCGTCGAGCGGACGTGTCTCCGGCATTTTCAAATCGGCCATTGCCATCAACGTGGGAAACATATCGAGCGCGCCGCAAAGCCCATCCCAGGCGCCGCCGGCGACCTTCCCCTTGGGCCAATGAATAACGGTGGGCAGATGCGTGCCGCCTTCGTAGATGGAGTGCTTGCCCCCTTTGAAGGGCAGGTTGCTGCCGTCCATGGTCGCGCCGTTGTCGCTGGTGAAGACGACAATCGTGTTGTCGCGCAGCCCGAGCTTGTCAAGTTCGCCCAGGATGGCGCCGACGTTCTTGTCCAGTGCCTGCACCATCGCGGCGTAAGTCCGCTTGGTCTCGTCGGTCACCTTCGGGTCCACGTCCTTGAGGTCGGAATCCTTTGCCTGCAAAGGAGCATGCACGATGTGGAACGGCACATAGCAGAAGAACGGATGCTCCTTGTTTGCCCGGATGAACTCCATGACGTGCTGCACGATGAAGTCCTCCGTGTAGCCCGCATCCTGTGGGCGGAACTCACGGTTATGCCACCAGCTTACTGGCCCTCTTCCACCGGCGGTGCGCCGAGTGAAGTAGTCGGCTCCGCCGCCATAATAGACCCAGGCCTCGTCGAAGCCGTGCTCGTTTACACCGAGCCCACCCTTGAACTTCTTGTTCGGCATCGCCTTGAACGCCTCGGCATAAGCCGCGCGATATTCCGCCGTGTCGGGGTCTTCGCCGTTGTGCCACTTCCCAAAGACGCCGGTGGTATAGCCATTGGCCTTGAAGCCTTCAGCGATGGTCGCCTCGGCCTTCTCCAATTCGCCGCCCGTCTCTGGCCCGGTGCCGACGCGAAACGGATGCCGCCCGGTAAGCAGCATCGCCCGGGTCGGCGAGCACACGCACCAGCCCATGAAGTTACGAAGCTCGCACCCTTGCTTGAACAAGCGGTCGATGTTCGGCGTGGGAATGCTTCCCCCCGGATGCGCGCTGATGTCACTCCAGCCAAGATCATCCGCAAACAGGTAGACCACGTTGGGAGGAGCGGCAACCAGACGGGGCGCGAGAAGCAGCAGTGCGACGAGAATAATGGCGGCGTGTTTCATCATGGGAACTAGAAAGAGAAATGGAGCGACTGAAGAACACTTTCGATTGCCAACTGGTTGCTAAGGCGGTGCTTCGTGGTTGATGAGCCGGACCTGCACATCATCCAGATAATGCTCGGTCTTGGGTGCCTCGTCATCTGCAACTCCCGCGGCGAGCGAAATGAGCAGATGTTTTGCTCCGGCGGGTACATCGGTCGAGAGTTGCAACGTCGTCCAGCCACTGACATCTGGGGCGGTCGTTACGGTCTTGGCCACGTGGATCAGCGCCTGCTCATTCACCTGTCCGCCGACCCAGATCGCACGCGCGCCTTCGGCGTCCTCGGAAAAGGCGGCGAGACGAATCTGGAATCGATCCTGCACCCCCGGCAATGCACCCTGAAACCGCGCCGTCACTTCAATCCGGCGAGATGGAGCCGTCCCATTCTCGGGAAGCGCAGCCATATCCAGGAATCGAAAGGCATAGCTAAACTTTCTCTTTTCCACCGGCGGAAGCGCTACCATGCGCAGCCCTTCGGCGGGCGTTACACCTCGCTCAGCACCCTGCGGGGCCAGCAAATCGCCGGACCACACGCCGACTCGATGTGGGACGCCTTGATCGCGGGGCACCGCCACATCTTCAAATCCCTCCGTCAAAACAGACTGGGTCTTCACCTGCCGCCGCATGACGAATCCGTACACCAAGGAGGCACTGAATAGCCCAACCAGCAGCCCAACCGACGCCGCCGCCGAGAGGCGACGCCATTGGAACCCGCGTGACACCGGACGGTTTACCCGAGAGACGATCAACTCGCGTGTCCCTTCACTACTCTCTGCCTTGGAGGCCAGGACGACGTCCAGGTTCATATAGTCGAGGTAGAGACGACGCAGCTCCGCGTCCGACCCGAGAGCCGCCTGAAGCTCGGACGCCTCGACCTCGGTCATCGTGCCAGAGAGACGGCGTTGGATCATCTCGTGTGGGCCCGTATTCATGCGGGTTCCCCCTTCGCAACGGTGCGTTGCACACACTCCAGCAAAGCCTGCCGGATGCGGTGCAGTACTTTGTAGAGCGACATCGGCGTCTGGCCGCGCCGCGTCGCGAGATCGTCAATACGAGTTCCTTTCGTGTAGGCCGTAAGCACAAGTTGGCGTTGAGCGGCGGGAAGCTTGTTCAAGCACTCCTGCAACGCCTCGCGATGCCCTGCATGACGCTCCACCAGGTTCGCAGCATCGTCGGCGAGTTGATTAACCAGATCCTCGCCGAACACATGCCGGTCCTGTTTTCGAGCGCGCAAATGACGCAGCACCATGTTCCTGGCCACACCGAAGGCCCAGGGCCGAAATTCCTGGACTTGGTCAAATTTCTGCCACAACACGATGAGCACCTCTTGCATCACCTCCGCCGCCTCCTCACGTGAGCAGAGCAGTGAGCGGACAAAGGTCTGCAACGCTCCCTGATGCTCCGCGTAGAGGCGGAGAAAGTCGGCATGATCGGGTTCGGGTGTCGGCGACGGCATGGCTCTACCTAATACCTCGCCGAGCGCCTTCGGATTTGCCGAAAAAAGTTTTCAAGTGGTTCAAAAAGCAACTGGCTCTGGAAGATCTTGGGGGAGACGCGTCGGTAGCGGCGGATTGGTTCGACGATGCACGATGCACAGTCGCTCGTCGGGTTGATACCCCGGAGGTAGGGGGTAAAACGGGCCGGGAAAAATGGGACCCCAAGTTGGCCCCCGAAATGGAAAAACATGGCTAACATGGCTAACACGTTTGTGTACGGCTCACGGTCGTAAACCGTGGGGTCGTCGTGAGTTTGAGTCTACAAAGAGAGTTACGGTTTTGGCGTCGAAGACGCTCATAACCCGGAGGTTGGAGGTTCGAACCCTCCCCCCGCTACTCAAATGACGGCCGCGAGAAATCGCGACCCGCTGGTTAAGACGAAACGCCGAGGCTAACCGCCTCGGCGTTTTCGTTTGTTTTGCCCTCGTCCGCGAGGGTTTAGCGATCCGGGCGGTCTCGGTCGGAGTCTCTCGTCGCGCTTCTGAGTCTTCGCCTACCGCGCCCAACCGCCCCGTGTCTGGCCTGATTGGCCCGAAAGTCTCTGGTCGAACGAGAACGAGAGACCAGCGGCCACAGGTTAACGGCTGGTTGTCTTCGGTTCCCGGGCGCAAACTGCATGGTTTCGTCCGCCATACTCATTCCGAAAAGCGGCGGCGACAATGACGGCGGCATCGATCTTCTGGGCTGCCCGGCTACAAGCCGGTCTGAGCGCGAGGGTCTCAGAATTCAAGCCATCGGCAATCCAACGGGTTCGAACTCGAAGGACAATTGGTACTAGACGCTGGCGGTCAAATAGACATTCTGAGATCCCAAAGCAGCCATCTCAGACACGTACCCGCCGGCATCAAGCCAAAGAACGATCACCGGTTGCTTCATTCAGCAGCCGGATATCATCGTAAGCAAATGACCATCACCATCGCCCCCTTCGAGAATGCCATTCACCGCAACGAAGTCGTCGCGTTATGGGAAACTGTTTTCGGTTACGATGCGGCTCACAACTGCCCCTCGCTCGTTATCGAGAAGAAGATCGCAGTCTGTGACGGGCTGTTCTTCGTGGCCATCAATGACCCTGGGATCATTGGCACGATTATCGCCGGGTACGATGGCCATCGGGGCTGGATTTACTCGGTCGCCGTGCATCCAGGATACCGGAAACAAGGCATCGGCTCACGACTTGTCACCCATGCAGAGATCGCGTTGGCGGCGAGAGGCTGCATGAAGATCAATCTTCAGATCATGGAAGGCAATGAGGCAGTTGCGGCATTCTACTCTTCCATGGGTTACGCCGTGGAGCAAAGAGTAAGTATGGGCAAACGCATCCAGAAAAATATCCCACCCACCGACGTATGATCCCGCTCACCATGTCTGAACACCAGATCTCCAGCCACGGGCTCCCCGCACCACGTACAGCCTGGATTGACGTGACTGCTTCGGGCGATGCCAAAGACTGCCTTCTCTTTCTGGATGGCGAGTTATACAGGGACCGGGTGAAGGCTTCTGAGCGCATCCGTGAAGCTCAGGCAGATGGGACATTGCCCGCTCTGAACAGGGTCTATCTCTCTTCTGTCTCCGCAGCCAACCGACAGGTGGAATACATCTGCAATGAGAGCTTTGCGTCCTTTCTCGGCACGGACATGCCGCGATGGATCGAACGAGAAGTAGGGAACCATGATCGCCTGTTTCTCTGTGGACTCAGTTTGAGCGCCCTTCAGGCGGTTTACACGGCCGTTCTCGCTCCCGGCATCTTTGCCGGTGTGCTGGCGCAATCGCCTTCCGCGTGGTGGCAGGACGAATGGCTTGCCAGTTCAATGCCTCTCGCTGGTACGAAGGCGAACCGATTCTGGCTCAGCGTGGGCATCCATGAAGTGAGTGAGAACGTGTCACACCCTCCCACGCCGCTGATTCAAAGGCCCAGCCAAGTTGCCTCCGTGCGCCGACTTGCGAAGCGCATGACCGACGCTGGTCACGAGATTCACTGCCACGAATACGATGGCGGGCACGACCCCGTGTGTTGGAATTCTGAACTTCCGAGTGCTCTCGCCTGGTTACTACTTAAATGACGGCCGCGAGAAATCGCGACCCGCTGGTTAAGACGAAACGCCGAGGCCACCCGCCTTGGCGTTTTCGCTTGTTTCGCCCACGTCCGCGAGGGTTTAGCGATCTGGGCAGTCTCGGCGATAGTCTCTCGTCGGGTTTCTGAGTCTTCGCCTAGCGCGCTCAACCACCCCGTGTCTGGCCCGATTGGCCCGAAAGTCTGTGGTCGAACGAGAGACCAATGGCCGCAGGTTAACGGCTGGTTGTCTTCGGTTCCCGGGCGCAAACTGCATGGTTTCGTCCGCCATACTCGTTCCGAAAAGCGGCGGCGACAATGACGGCGGCATCGATCTTCTGAGCTACCCGGCTACAAACCGGTCCGAGCTCAACACACGTGTATGCTTACGGAGAGAATATGAATGCTCACCTGACGGCGTGGATCAGCGCCATCGTCGCCCAGTTGGTCGCCGCGGCGGAAATCCATTGATCTCCGCCGTGCGGGAAGCCGCTTTCGAAGTATGGCTGGATTCCGATGGCCCGGGTGGCGACATGCCAGGAGCCGTCTTGAAGCTGCGTTGAGCGCAGGAACTCGATGCCTCGCTGGAAGCCGGCGTCGTTCACGGTGATCGTCCCGGATTCACTGAGCGCGACGAGAACCAATCCTGTCGCGTACGCGTCGCTGGGCATAGCCGGAAGCTGGCTCCATCCGCCATCGGCTTTCTGTTGGGACAAGAGTTCGCGCGCGGCTTGCTTGAGTGACGCCGGTGCGTCGCCGGCCCACTTCAGGCCGAGCAGCTGAAAGGCGCGATCGTCGGTTGTGACGGGTTTGGCGGAGCGAATCCATTCCGCCGCGCAGGAAGCGGATTGGAGATACTCCTGTCGCGCGGATTTCGGAGCGTAGGCCCGCATGGCACGCATGCAGATTGCCGTTATCGCGATGTCGCTGGAGTTGATCGGCGGACGGCCGGCGACCAGCCGCCAGCGGCCGTCGGGCAGTTGGTCGTTCTTCAGAAAGCGGGCAAACGCATCGGTTGACGCGTCGGCGGGGTAATTCTCCGAGGCCAGGCCGAGCAGCATCCAATTGATCGTGTTGGAGTCGCCGGGAATCCCCATGGCCTGCAGGGACCGCTCGCGCCAGACCTCGACATCAGCGGCGATCAGGCTCTTCGAGTTTTGAGCGATTTTTTCGTCGACTGCAATACCGGCTTTTCGCGCTTCTGAAACGGTCATCGCGGTCAATGAATTGTTGTGACAGGAGACACAGCCGGACTTCTGCAGAAACATCGCGTCGGATTTCTGCAATAGAGGCAGGCTGCGCTCCACGGCGGCGCGGGCGGAAGCGGCGGGAGCAAACTTCGCCTCCGGCCGAGCGGCGGCGTGTCCCGGCTTTGCCCCTGCCTTTTCCAGCAGATCAACGATCGGCGTCCTTCCCTGCTGGAGGGCAAAATCGAGCACGGTCATCCCGGCTGGCGTCGTTGCACTCACGTCCGCGCCGGCTTGAATCATCGCTTTCACTGTCGCTTCAGAGATTTTTTCCGATGTCACCGCGAGCATCAGGAGTGTGCGGCCGGCGAGATCGTGCGCCTTCATATCGGCACCGGCTTCGATCATCAGCTGCATCGGGGCCGGATCGTTCGTTCCACGCGGCGAAGCAAACGGCGGCAAGAGAAAGAACGTAGCCGCGAACTTGATGCCCTGGGGATCGGCCGACGGTTGCAGCAGCTTGGCGCTGTGAACATCACCGATGCTCGTCGCCGCCATCAGGGCAGGGATACCGCCGAACGCTCGCGCATCGGCGCCGCGGTCCAACAGGAGCTTCAGCGTGGCTCCGTCGCCCTTCTCCGCCGCCAGCCGCAATGGCGTCAGCGGCCCGCGATAACTGTTCACGACGTCGGAGGGATTGGCGCCGTGATCCAGCAGCAACTTGATGACGTCGTAAGTTTGTGACCAGCTGCACGCCACGAGCAGCGGCGTACGTCCATCGGCCGACCGCGCTTTCAGGTCCGCGCCGGCCTCCAGCAGGAGCCGGGATTTCTCCAGGTTGTCGGCGGCGAACATCAACGCCGTCGCGCCGGTTTCGCTCCGCGCGTTGACGTCGGCCCCGGCCTGCAGCAAAAGCTTGACCGCGTCGACGTCACCGTAAACGACCGCGTACGCCAACGGCGTTAATCCGCTGGCTCCCAATCGCTTGGCAGCGTCGGGATTTTCCCGCAGCAGTTTTCGAAACGTTTCCGTGTCACCGCTGCGCAAGGCTTCCATGATTTGCGTGGCTTTCGGATCAGCCGGCGGCGGTGGCGTCTCGCCGGACAGCGCGTCCGGCCAGTCGGCGCCCTGGTCGATCCACCTCTTGACGATGCTGATTTGCTCGGCGCTCAGCGGCCCGTCCGGCGGCATCTGCTTATCTTGCCCGGCGCCGCTCACCCGCAGGTACAAACGGCTGGCGTCGGCGTTCCCGCGGCCGATCATCGCGGCCGTTCCGCCCTTGAAAGCGTCGCTGCGCCGGTCGAGGCGGAATCCGTTCTTCTGCTTCTTCGGTCCATGGCATTCGATGCAGTGGGCCTGGAGTAGCGGCTGAACGTCGCGCGCGAAATCGACACTGGCGGCATCCTTCGCCATGCCTGTCTGCAGGAAACAGGTCGTCATAGCGAGAAATGCAGCAGATCGTCCAAAGGACATAGAAACCTCCATGAGGCTGAGAGAAGGGAAGCAGGTCAATGCGGACAGGAGAAATGTTTGCGGGCGTTTACTTGGCGTCGGATGGACCGGCGGCCTGGTTCACGAGCGAATCCGCCTCGCGAAGCAAAACCTGCAGGCTGAGCCAGTCCCCCAAGTACTCCGTCGATGCGTAGCCGAACGCAGTCTTCGCGTACCTGGCGTCGATTTCTTCGCCGAGAGCCTGGGCGCGGCGGAGCCAGTCGCTCGCCTCGGTGTTCCGATTCAGGTGCGCGCAGGCGATGGCCAGCAGTGCATAGTTCTGACCGCGCCCGATCCACGCCGGGTGCATACGCAGCGACTCTTCGAGCCGCTTGATCGCGTCTGCATCCCGTCCGGCCCGGCAGTACGCCAATGCCACGGCATAGTGGTTCCACGCCGCGTCCGGCGATTTGGCAACCGCAAGCTCGCCCAGACGGATCGCCTGCGACAACGACTCACTGGTGCCGCCCGGACCTTGAACGACCGTTCGGCATGCCAAGCTCAGTGTCACTGCATCTTCGGTTTTTTGATGCTCATGCACAGCGGTACTGCAAAGCGTGAGATACCCCGCCTGATCACCTCTCAGCAGACGGAGGCAGGCCAGTTCCTGCGTCACGGCGGCACGGGCGCGCAGCACCTGCAAATCAGCCGAGTTGCCGTCGGCCGCGAACGCGGTTTCCTGCAGTTGCAGCGTTCGGGCGTATTCGGCTTCCGCCAAGTCCCATTTGCGCCCAATGGCGAACAGACGGCCGCGCGCCCCAAACAGGCGCCAATCATTCGGGCGGAGCTGCACCAGCCTATCGAAAACCTCGGGCTGCCGCACCGTCTCCAGAGTCATCCGCCCTTCGTTAAGAGCGATGCGCCCGCCGTAGGGCAACTGTTCCAAGGCGCGGGCAAAGTCGGCGGCGGCCTCGTTCCAAGCTTTGCTGGCGAGATGCTTTCTCCCCGACTCCATAAAAGTGGACGCGTCACCGGTGGTGATCGTCGCCAGTGCCCGCTCGTACACCGCGATCAGCCGCGGATCTTCCGGGGGAACAGCGCCGTTCATCAGTTCCTCGGCCTCACGGCAAAATATGTTGCATTCGAGCCAATCTGACCACGAAATCGGCATCGTGCCCGACGGGTTGCGGACCATCGCCTGCGTCCATTCCTCGATCGCCTGCTTCCCCTTGGCCAGAGCGCTTTGCGCCTCGGGGACTTTCCCCTGGCGGAAGAGTGTGATCGCGAGCGGGAACTGGCTGAACCGGTGGACTCCGCCGGGCGAATTGGCCCCTTTCTCCATCGCTTCGTTGAGGCGGGCCACGGCCTGATCGAGGTTGCCAGCCCGAAGGTGTGCGACGCCGGCGTGGCTCAGTGTCCATGGGCGGTATGACGACGAAATCGTCCCCTCCCCGCGACGGGCAAGCGCCTGGGCGTCGCCGACCGTGTTGGATGAGAGCGTGCAGGCGCGGAGAATGAGTTGCTGGTCGTCCGACGATGACGACCCGCCGTGCTGCCGGCTCATCTCCTGGCAAATCCGTCGATAACCCGCCTCATCGCCGAGATATCGCTTCAGCACGGCGTGCTCGAAATACGCCTGCGGATTGGCCCCCATCGAGAGTTGTACGCGATGGTCGTAATCCTCAGCGGCGCGGTCCCAGAGGCCGAGCTTCGCATACATCGGGCCGCGATACATGTAGGTGATGAAGAGATCCGGCTGGGCCTGAACGGCCTGGGCAAATCGGTCGTTCGCTTCGGTCCAGTTCCCGCGGTAGTAGCTGCCAATACCGTCCGAAGCGAAGCGGGTTGCGCGGCTGAGGCGATCGGCGTAGGTCTCCGCCTTGGCCCGCGCCGCCTCGGCGTCAGCGTGCGCCGCCGTCTCGCGGTTAAGGGCGGATTCGGCGTGCTCCCGGGCCGCCGTCGCAGCGGCCTCGGATCGCATCGCCCACGTCGCCAGGACAGTGCTGACCGCGGCAGCAGCCACCAGCAATCCGGCGAAACATGCGGTAGCCGTCAGAAGCCGACGATGTTTCCTCGCAGCTTTGCGGAGCCGGTATATCACTGACGGCGGGCAAGCCTCAACAGGCTCATCGTGCAGGTATCGCTCGACATCGCGGGCCAGGCCGTTGGCTGTCTCGTACCGCCGGGTACGGTCCTTCTCCAGGCACTTCATCACGATCCAGTCGAGTTCCCCCTGAAGTAGTTGCGGAAGCCGTTCAGCCTCAGTTTGGCAGGCCGCGGCGACCTTGTTAAGCGTGCCAGAGGTGGTCAGCCGGACGCTGGGGCGCGGCGCCTCCTGCTCCTTGATCAATCGCGAACTCGCGCTGCATTACGGCCTGCCACCAGTGGAGGGTGTGCAACTTCGCCAAGTGTCGCTGCCTAAAGGCCAGCGAGGCGGCCTACTCACCCAGGCCTCGTTCCTCACCGCCTCGGCCAATGGCGTGGACACTTCGCCCGTCGTGCGGGGTGTTTACGTGCAGCAGAAGATCCTCGGCTACACGCCGCCACCGCCACCGCCCGACGTGCCTCTCATCGAACCCGATGCCAGCGGAGCCACCAATATCCGCGAGCAGCTCGCCAAGCATCGCACGATCGAAACCTGCGCCGCGTGTCATCGGAAGGTCGATCCCTTTGGCTTCGCCCTGGAAAACTTCAACGCCATCGGCGGCTGGCGCGCGAACTATTCGAAAGAGCAGAAGATCGATCCCAGCGGCGAGCTGCCCACCGGCGAGAAGTTCACCGGCATAGCCGACTTCCGCAGCCTGCTCATCGCGCGGCACGAGCAATTCACCCGCTCACTCACGGAGAAACTCATGACCTACGCCCTGGGCCGGACGCCCGAGTTCGCCGACCGCGCCGTGATCGACGGCATCATGAAAAACCTCTCGGCCAACAAAGGCGGATTCAAGGATCTCGTCCGCGCCGTGGTACTCAGCGAGTCCTTCGGGAAGAACTGAATGCCTGAGTCGGAGTGTCACGCCCCCGCTGACCGGTGTGCCTGTCGGTGGGAAACACTGAAGCATTCAGAGTCGGCACTTTGTAGGAAATGTTCACTCTAGGCACATGCCGAAAATGGCTGTGACGACGGCTGTGACAACGTTGCTGTGTGGCCCTTGGCTTCGGTACCCACAACCGCGCTGAAAGTCGGCCGTCACGTCGAGCATGCGACCTCCGTCTGCTGCATCGTCAACAACTTCAGAACTTCCGCCCTCAGCCCTGGGCTCTGCATCGGATGCTTCTTCGCCCAGAACGACCGCCGGTCCGGGTTGGCCTCCAGCACCGCCTCCACCAGTTCCGCCAGCCGATCGGCCGGCACCGCCTCGATCGCCTCCCGCTCCCGCCGTTCTCGCGCCGCCAGGTCGTTCGCCTGCTCCGTCGCTCGGCTCCGCTGCGCCGCCTCGGCCACCGCCAGCGCCGCACGCCGCTGCTCGACCGCCTTGGACGCCGCAGCGGCCATCTCAGCCTGCACCCGCCGCGTGTTCGGCCCCCACCGCTCGCGGATGCCCTGCGCGAAGTACGCCCGAACGTTCGCCACCTGCCCCAGCGGCCGCAGGAACTCGACGTCCGCCGCCAGCTCCCGAAGCAACGGCAGCTCGGCGTTCGGGTGCCGGCGGATCGCGTCGTCCGGCGGAAACCCCGCCGCGTCCAGGATCGCCTCTGCCTCCGCCTCCAGCCTCTCAACTGCGGCGACGGAAATGCCCACCGCCACGGGCCCCCTCCGAACACCCGGTGCGCGGTTCGCCGCCGTTATTTCTTCATTGGGCTCTTCATTGGGCTCTTCTTCTCTATGAGCGATCTCCCGGATTGGGAGTGTTTTTCCACCAGAATCGGGAGTGTTTGCCCTCCCGATTTGGGAGTGTTTGTCGCCGCGAACACTCCCGATCCGGGAGTCTTTAGACCCGTCACAATCACTCCCATTCCGGGAGTGTTTCCCGGACGCATGCTTGCCGGCCCGATCACCCGCCCGATCACCTGCCCGCGCGCCCTCCGCCTGCCCCGGCATCAGCACCCGAACCCGGCACGCATTGCCGCTACCGCCGCCTGGCTCGATCACCTCCAACAGCCCGTACGCCACCAACGCCCGCCGCAGCCGGCCGACGTGATTGGTGTTGACGTGCCCAAGCATGCCCGCCAGCGTCGCGCCCTTCGGGTACGCCACGCCGTCGGCGTCCGCATGCTTTTCGTACGCGCACCACAGCGCCAGCTCCTGACCCGTCAGGACGCCCAGCCAGCCGTTCTCAGCCAGCGCATCGAACCTTCCAAAATGTCCGCGTCGACCTGACATCTTCTCGCCGTTCCGTTCGCGTCCCTTCCCCGGATCCCTCTCGTCACGCGTCGTCCCAGCGCAGCGGGTCGGGCTCGCTCACGACCACCAGTGGGGACCTGGCTCGTGAGCCGCCCCGCCGCCGCCGCAACTTCTGAGAAAGCTTCAGGCTCACGCGACCCCCTTCGCCCGCTGCTCGACCAGACGCGTCCACGCTTCGAGCTCCGCCAGGCTGGCAGTCTTCAGACGCGCGCATCTGAGACGTCGACACGCCGATCGCCCGCGCGAGCAGGGCGAGTTCCATCGCCTCGATGTCCAGATTCAATCGCCGATCGATCGCGTCCCCCAGTTCGGCCCTGGCCCGCGCGACGGACGCACCGCGGCTGGCCGCCTGCGGATCGCCCTTGCGCGAAGTCGATACCTTTTGCTTGGGGATCTTCTTTCGCTCTTTCACGCCGCCCCCTCCCCGCCGGCTTCGGGGTGACCGACGCAGCTTCGTTTGATAGCAGTTGAAAGAGACCCGACCCCACGGGTATGGTGCGTAGGCTGTTCGCCCCTAGTCCGGTTGTCGGCGACAACCAGTCGCCCGCCTGTTAGGGTTTCAATAGGTGACCGAAGGTCGGTTACCGCTTCAATTTCTCGGGTAAACAGAGGTGTTCGGGTATTCTGGATCGGACTTCGGAACCGAGGGTTACAGGTTCGACTCCTGTCGAGTGCATTCGATCGACGGGGGACGTCGGTGACGGGGGATCCTCCCGGCCCACGTGCCCGGCGGGCCGTTCTACGACGAAATCCAGAAGTCCAACGCCGCAATCGACGCTTTGAAGCTCGATCGGGACGAATGGTTCGCACGCTCGACCTCGCGGCCGACTTCGCCAACGCCGACGGGTCGCTCAAGAAGGACCTCTTCACGCCCGACAACATCCATCTTTCGCCGGCGGGCCACGACGCCTACGCGGCCAGGCTCAAGCCCCTGATCGAGGCCTGCTGCCGGCAAAGCGGACGAAGTCGACCTCTGCCGCGCCAGGCCCCAAGGCCGAACCACCGGCCCCGAGGCGGGAGCAAGAGTAGCACCTGAAATCACAGTAGAATGGGGCCGAACCTCCAACCCTCGATCCAACAATATGCGATACACCCTTGTGCTCCTCGCGGCCCTGCTGCTCACTTCCAGCGCCTCCGTTGATGCACAATCACTCCCTGTCCACATCGAAGTGGATGCCACGCAGCAGGGTGGTCCGCTCAAGCCAATCTGGCGTTTCTTCGGTGCGGATGAGCCGAACTACGCCTACATGCCGCATGGCCGCGACCTGCTTGGCGAACTCGGCGCTTTGAAGAAGAACGAGGTCTTCTTCCGCACGCACAGCCTGCTCGTCACGGGCAAGGGAGAACACGGATTGAAGTGGGGCTCGACCAATGCCTACACCGAGGATGCGGCGGGCAACCCCGTGTATGACTGGACGATCGTGGACCGCATCTTTGATGCGTATCGCGACAACGGCGTTCGGCCTTATGTGCAGATCGGATTCATGCCACAGGCTCTCTCGGTGAAGCCGGAGCCTTATCGGCATCAGTTCCCGAAATCGAAGTACGAAGAACTATTCGGCGGCTGGGCCTATCCGCCCAAGGATTACGCAAAGTGGGAGGAGCTGGTCTATCAATGGGCGAAGCATTGCCTGGCCCGGTACGGCGAAGAGGAAGTGCTGCACTGGTACTGGCAGACCTGGAATGAGTCGAACATCGACTATTGGAAGGGCACGCGAGAGGAGTTCTTCAAGCTGCACGACCACGCCATCCGCGCGGTGCGCCGCGCCATTCCCCGGGCGAAAGTTGGGGGGCCTGATCTGGCGGGCGGCAAGGGTGGCGACTTCCTCGAGAGCTTTCTGAATCACTGTCTCAAAGGCACGAACCGCGCCAGCAAGGAGCGCGGCACGCCACTGGATTTCATTTCCTTCCACGCGAAGGGCAAGCCGTCCCGGGTCGATGGCCACGTTCGGATGGGCCTCTCGAACCAGCTTGGCGAGATCAACGATGCCTTCGAGGTGATCGCAAAGTTTCCCGAGCTCAAGGGCACGCCCGTCGTTATCGGCGAGTCCGATCCGGACGGCTGCGCAGCCTGCACGGGGCCGGACCGCGCGTATCGGAACGGCACCCTGTACTCAAGCTATACCGCCGCCACCTTCCCTCGAAAGCTTGACCTCGCCGAGAAGCACGGCGTCAACCTCGAAGGCGCACTCACATGGTCCTTCGAGTTTGAAGGTCAGCCATACTTTGCCGGGTTCCGCTCGCTCGCCACCAACGGCATCGCCAAGCCAGTGCTGAACGTCTTCCGCATGTTCTCCCGCATGAACGGCCAGCGGCTTGGAGTGCAAAGCGATGGCGCGGTGCCGCTCGACGAACTCGTGAAGACCGGCGTCCGCGGAAAGCCCGACGTGTCCGCGCTCGCCGCCCGCGACGGCAAACGCATCACCATTCTCGCGTGGCACTATCATGACGACGACGTCGCGGGAGCCGACGCTGCGATCACGCTCGACATAAACGGCGTGCCCGCCGGGAACCCGAAGATCACTCGCACGCTCATCGACGAGACGCACTCAAATTCCTTCCACGCCTGGCGTGCAATGGGTTCACCGCGGTCCCCGACCGCCGTTCAGATTCGTGAGTTGGAGAAAGCCAGCCAGCTTGCCCCGGCGAGCGAGAAATCCGAAGTGAGAGCCGTCGGTGGACGTTGTGAAATGAAGTTCACTCTTGCTCGCCAAGGAGTGACACTCATCGAGTTAGAATGGCCTTGAGCAGCATCGAGAGCGCTTCTTGAACTCGGCTCACCCTCACGTGTTCAGCGCGCCTCCGTCGGCTACATCCGTTCACACACCCGACCGTCGAACGCCTTTGCTGCCGAACTTTGCCTTGATGCGGTCGACCGCCGCGTCGAGCCGACGTCGCTTTTCGTCGATGCCGGTGGCGAACAGGTCGAGTTGGGCATCGGCGTTGCCGAAATCGGTCGCCGACATCCCGATCAGACGCACCGGCTGAAAGGACTTACCCGCCCAGTCATCAAACAGAGTACGCGCCGCCTCCCAGAGCTCGGCGGTCGCATCGGACGGTTTGGCGAGTGTCGTTCGGCGGGTAATCGTCTGAAAGTCGCCGAAGCGGATCTTCACCACCACGCCACGAGCAAACAGTCCGTGTCGTCGCACCCGCCGGCTCACTTCTTCGGCCTGTCCGAGCAATACCGTGCGAACGGCGTCAGCGTCGGTCAGGTCGTGACCAAAAGTTTCTTCCTGCCCGATGCTCTTGGCCTCTCGATCGGGCACCACCGGGCGATCGTCGATGCCCCACGCCAGCCGCTTGTATCGATCGGCTTCGTCCTGGCCGATGCGGCGTGCGAGTACGTCGGCATCCATCCGCCGCAGGTCGCTGAAGGTGCGGATACCGATCCCCGCCAATCGCTTCTCGGCGACGGGGCCGACGCCAAAGATCCGGCTGACGGGCAGCGGTGCGAGCACCCGTTCGATGTCGTCCGGCCGGATGACCATCATGCCGTCGGGCTTGTTCATGTCGCTGGCGAGCTTGGCGAGGAACTTATTGGGTGCCACACCAACGGACGCCGTCACGCCGGTGGTCTGATGAATTCGCCGGCGCAGGTTGGTGGCGATAGTGACGGGATCGCCGAGAAGCGCGATCGAACCCGTGACGTCAAGAAAGGCCTCGTCGATGCTCAACGGCTGAATGATCGGCGTGACGTCCTGGAACAGCGCGAACACCTGCTGCGAGATCTCCCGGTAGCGGGCGTAGTTGCCATGAACGACGATAGCCTGCGGGCACAGCCGCCGTGCGACGGCAGTGGGCTGGGCCGACCGGCAGCCAAAAACGCGGGCCTCATAGGACGCGGCCGAGATCACGCCCCGTGGCCCGGTACCGCCGACCAGCACCGGCTTTCCGCGAAGCTCGGGCCGATCCAGCTGTTCGACCGACGCGAAGAAGGCGTCCATGTCGACGTGAAGGATATGACGATCGGGCGACACGCCGCGATTATACCTCCCAGCCACCGGCGACTCACCGTTACGGGGTAGGGAAAAGTCAGGTCGCCGCGATTATTGCGAGACGATCCCCCTGTCGCGCGGCTCGACGTGAGCCGCGGATTGCCGGCATGCCATCGCAGGTCGAGGCGATCGTTGACCTCCGCAGGCTGACGGCATAATCTACGCCAGTCGCATCGTGTTGCGGGTGTAGCTCAATTGGCAGAGCAGAAGCCTTCCAAGCTTCAGGTTGAGGGTTCGACCCCTTCGCCCGCTTAAATGTAAATCACGCCGGTCGCTGATCTAGCCTACCTGCCCACGTGGGCAGTACGGCACGAACCCTCAAGCACATACCCGTAATACGGGTTTGGCACATCGGAGTGCCCACCATCCCCCGCCTCAAGCATCGCGTTCCTCGATATCGATAGCGCAAAGCCAGGGGCCAGGCCGTCGTTTATGGCGGTATGCAGGAGTTCGCGAAGAATCACCGCTCACAGCCACGCGACGGCTCTGAATGGCATCAACACTGTCTGCCACTAGGCTCTGTCTAATGGACCCAGAATCCTCAAGTATTTCAGCATGATTCCGAGTTTTACGAAGCCAAGGAAGCTTAGTCCGAGCTTTTCGTACCGGGTGGCCAGTCTCCGGCACTCTTTCAATCAGCCCACGGCCTGCTCGATGCGGGATCGTTTCCGGTAGGTTTTCTTGTCGAAACGTTCGCCTATGGGGCGTTTCTGGTTGCTCTTTCGCGGGATGACCGGCTCGATGCCGCAGTCTTTGAGGAACTCGCGAGTTGATTCGTAGCTGTATCCCTTGTCGCCTGCCAGTTGATCGGGCCAGCCGATCCGACGAGGTCTGCGGACACTGTGGATCAGGTTGTGGAGTTGCGTCGATTCGTGCGTCTGACCGGCCGTGAGGGTGGCTCCGAGGATAAGGCCCTTGCCGTCAGTAACCAGGTGGAGTTTCGATCCCCATCCGCCGCGGCTGCGGCCCAAATGGTGGTCGTCGGGTTCGAGGGTGTCGAGCGGGTGCTTTTTTTGCGAGCACCGGCCGCGGCCCGGCCGGCGCGGATGTTCGTGCCGTCGACCAGCCACAGGTCCCAGTCGATCTTGCCGGCCTTGTCCAGTCGGATCTGAAGGGCCTTGAGGATCTTGTCGAAGGTGCCGTCGCGACGCCAGCGGTTGAAGCGTTGGTTGACCGTTCCGAACTTGCCGTAGCGTTCGGGCAGGTCACGCCAAGGAGCGCCCGAGCGGAGAATCCAGAGCATGCCGTTGAGGACGGTGCGATGATTGAGCCACTTGCCGCCGCGAGCCTGCCTGGGAAACAGGTCCTTGAGAAGGGCCCATTGATCGTCCGTGATTTCGTAGCGAGCCATCAGAACCTCCGTGTGGAGGCAGCATGGCATGCAATAATAGAAAGCGCAATTCCTAACGAGCGCCGAACTTGGCATCCATTAGACAGAGCCTAGTACGTTGCGGGTCCCCTCCACCGGGCCAGCCTGGTGCGGGAGCATCGACGCCACCGCGGAATCAAGCTTCCTATCCGTTCGATCGGTGCCGGGGTTCCATGCCCCGCTCCCACCCGTAGGTCTTGAACCTAGTTCACAACACCACAATTGCCCGATCCTACGCCGCCTCGGCCCGCTTCTATGATGCGTTCAGGACCAAGAGGCAGGGAATTGCGTCTGCCGCTGCCTCCGGTTTCGGGAGGTTGTCATGCTCGCCCAATCATGTCATCGCCAAGGGTGCCCCGCATCACTTTCCGCGATTGAATTGAGTTATCGACTGCCGTGGATCGAGACCTTAGAAGATCGACTCTTCCTCAGCAGTTCGGCGGTCGCCTTGCAAACCACAGGCGCCGTCAGTGCAGCGGCACTGCCGCTGGCTACGGTTGCCGGAGTGACCCTGTCCGGTGGTGCAAGCGTCGCCGGCGCGAAATCCATGCTGACGTCGATCGAAGCCCGCTTCAGCGCGGCGGTTACCGTCAAGGTCACGTCGCTGTCCCTTTGGAATCTGACTTATGGGTCGGCCGTGAATCCGGCCAACCTTCGCGTCAGATATGACGCCGCCGCCAAGACGGCGATCTGGACGTTCCCATCCTTCGTCGGGGGATCGCTGCCCGACGGCAGATACCAGGCGAAGCTGGACGACGCGGGAATCACCGACATCTCCGGCCGACCGCTCGACGGCGATCGGAACGGAACCGCAGGCGGAGACTACGCGTTCCAACTGTCCCGTCTGTTCGGCGACGCCAACGGTGATGGCGCGATCAAGCCGGCCGACGCGGTCGCCTTCAAGTCTGCGTACTACACTTCAAGAGCGCGAACCGGTTACCAATCCCGCTTCGACTTCAACTCTGACGGAATCATTTCTGATCTTGATCGTACGGCGGACGAGGCGCGGTACGGCACAGTGTTGGCCGAACTCGGAACCAGTGCCACGGCATCCACCGGTCCCGCGATCACGCCGACCGTGTCTTCGGCCACGGGCGCGTTCGTCACAGACCCGCAGATCAAGACCATCACGATTGCGGCACGGCGAAGGCAGACAGATCCCTGGACCAACTTCTCGGTCAAGACGGTGCCGGCCGGACTCACAATGGCGTCACCCGTACTGAGCAAGTATGGCGGTGATACGACCCGCAAACTGGCCGCGAGTGGGTATTTCTATACGACGAAGGTCAACGGGAAGTGGTGGATGGTAGACCCGGAGGGAAATCTCTACTTCGACAACGCGGTCGGGGTCATCGGACCGCGCATCTTTCCCGATAACTCTGCGAGTTTCGTCGCGAAGTTTGGCGAGGGCAAAGTCGGCAATGTTAACTGGGCGACCTGGGTGCGGAGCTGGCTGCGCGACATCGGCTACAATTCCGCAGGGCCTTGGGGTACACCGTCCATCCAGGCCGTTGCCGGCCAGAAAACAAACTACACGCTTCTGCTGGACGTAATGAGCACCTTTGCAATGGGGAGTGGATTCGGGTCGCTCGGACTCGGACATGCCAACTTCCGCAACGGCGTTATTCCGGTCTTTGACCCAGCGTTCCCCGGGTACTGCAGCACCTTTATGTCGAACGTGCTGCCGCAGGTCTACCCCGGACTCAACACGCGGTCCGATCCGTATCTCGTGGGATACATGACCGACAACGAGCTGCCATGGTCGACCTGCACGATTGACAACTACTTCAAGCTCGGCGCGACCGACCCAAACCGGCTCGCCGCACAGGCGTGGCTCACGGCCCGTGGCCGGTCGACCCCGACCGCTCAGGATCGGGTAGACTTCCAGACTTACGTCGCCGAGACCTACTTTCGGATCACCAGTCAGGCGATCCGTGCTTATGACCCGAACCACATCGTGGGCTGCCGCTTCCTCGGAGGCGATACCGCGACACCATACCTCTTCAAGGCCGCTCGCAAGTACCTCGACCTCGTGACAGTCAACTACTACAGCAGCATGACCCCGGGCCACGTCATTGAGTCGGCGGTCGCGGCAGCTGACATCGCCTACGTGTCCTCCGACATGTACGCCAAGGGCGTTGACTCGGGCATGGCGAACACGTCGGGTTATGGATACACCGTCAAGACCCAGGCAGACCGGGGCGCTTACTACCAGCAGATGATGTTGTCGGTCCTGGGCAGTGCCCATGGCGTTGGCGCGTCGTGGATCTCCCTGATCGACAATGATCTGTCAGACCCCGTACCGGAGCCGACCAACCAGAATTCCAACAAAGGCTTAATGACCGTCCAATACCCGCTCACGCAGAATGCCAATCCGTACAAGCCGCTCACCGATCGGATCCGCGACGTTAATCTGAACCTGTATCCGCTCTCGGCCTACCTCACCCGGGCCTCGATTGCGGGTACCGTCTTCCGCGACACGAATCGGGATGGGGTCCGTCAGAGCTCAGAACCCGGGCTGGCCAACTGGCGCATCTTTGTTGACCAGAACAAGAACGGCGTCTTCGACGCCGGCGAGATCAACACGTTCACCAGCAGCACCGGAACCTACAAGCTCGCCGCCCTGCCGGCAGGGACGTTCAGGGTGTACGAGGTCGTCCAGAAAGGTTGGACCCGAACCAAGCCGGTCGGTGCCTCGCCGCTGGGTTACTACGATGTCGTGCTGGACACGAACCAGATCGTGTCGGGCAAGGATTTCGGGAACTACCTGACCTGATGACGGGGTCGACTACCGCGCAGCAACCGACCGGGCATCCTGTGGGGCGTCGGGGCGGGTACCTGCGCCCCTGGGAACGGTTGGTGAAAGTCGGCCGTGATCGGCGTGGAGATCGACTGGTGGGGGCACAACGACCATCCGTGGCCGTCCGAGATCCCGCAGGATCGCCCGCGTAAGATGGTCTGGATCGCGCAGACGTACAAACAGCGGGGCCTGCTTCGGAGCGACATTGAAGCGTGGTGGCCGAAGTCAGTCGTCAACTCGTGGCGCAGCCAACCGCACTTCGATTACACCTGACCTCTCACAAATCCAAATGTGAAGGCAGCGTCGTTGAATGTGGCCTGGTTGAGTTGCGGTACACCGACGGGATCGGTCAGCTTCCCCGCGACAACGCCTGCGACGGTCGGCCATTGCGGCTCGGCGTGCCGCTGCCGGATGTTGAGCGCGCGTACTGGTTCGTAATGACCCAACGCGCTTCGGACGGCGTCTCGTTCCGGATCGTGAAAAGACATCAGTCCATCGATCTCCTTGAACAACAGGCCGACTTGAAGGCTTCGAAGGCCGTGCCGTTCAGCTCAACCGGCGGAGCCAGTAGCCAGCCACTGCCGGTGGCACGACCCGCGAAGCATGGAAGGCATTTCAGCGCGAGGGGGACATGGTTGACTTCACAGCCTTATCGACTGATAGGAAATTTGATTCCGCGTTGGCGAGGCTGGACGAGACTGGGGGTGTGGGTTACGAGAACTTCCATCAGTGGCTTTGGCTGGCCGCCTTTGGAGCAGTCATGGCGGTTTCAGGATGGGCGGGGAAATATTTCTCCAACGTCGCCCGGCTTGGGGCTTTGGAGAACAGCGAGCCGACCACCATGAAAAAGGCCGAGCCTAGCACCATCGGCAGCACGGGCAGGTAGCCGAACACGAGGACATTACTCGGGCTGCGCAGGAGCAAGTCGCCGAGCGCGGGGAAGATGGGCACGAAAGGCTGGCCCGGCTTCGGGGCGACGCTGACCGTGCTTTCGTAGAGCCACCAGGTTCCCACCATCGCGAACGCGACCCAGAGCGTGGCGGCGAGCGCACCCCACTTGGTGCTGCGTTTCCAGAAGAGCGCGGCGAGCATCACCGGCGCGAGCGCGGCGAAACCGGAGAAGGCGAAGCGGATGGCGAGTTCGAAGATGCCGGCCTTATCCTCCAAATGCAGACCGATGAAGTAGGCCAGCGTCGTGATGATGATCACGAAGATTCGGCCGGTCCAAACCTGCGCCTTTTCACCAAACCGCGTTCCACCGCCGTAGTGCGCGAACACGTCCTGCGAGAACATGGTACAGAGGGCGAGAATCTGAGAGTCCGACGCCATGACGCAGGCCATGATGGCCGCGCCGAGCACGCCGGCGAGGAGGGCGTCGGTGTTCTGGGTGAGCAGGCGCAAGATGACATCGTCGGCCTCGCCGATTTTCAGGCCGGGAAACTGGTGCGCGGCCACCACCCCGAGGACCACGCACGGCAGCCAGATGAGCGCGATGCAAATGGGGTAGAAGATGACCGTCTTCTTAAACGACGAAACTTTCTCCGCCGTCATGCACATGATGGCGATGTGCGGGAACATGATGGCCGAAAGCGGGATCAGCGTGTAGCTGAAGAACTCCTCGACCGGGATGCGTTGGCGCGTGAGCAACGGCGCGGTCTTCGGGTCGGCGGCCAGTTCGGCCATGATGCGGTCGAAGCCGCCGAGATTTTTGGAGATGAGAACGAAGGCGATCGTGCCGAAGCCAAGGAAGAGAATAGTTTGAAACATGTTCACCCACGCCGTGCCTCTCATGCCGCCGAAGAAGACGTAGCTCATCACCACAAGCGCGACGATGGCACCGCCGACCTCGTAGCTCACCCAGTGTTTCGTCTCCAGCACTGTCCGGCCATCGCGCAGAACCTCGTGTAAGACCGGTTTCCCGTCCGCTCCCATGACGGTGGTGAGCGCTTCGAGCGTGTGGCCTCCACCCATCACGCCGATGATGATGTAGGGCACCAGCATCGTGGCGGTGAGCGCGAAGATGGCGGTGCCGATGTGCGAGCATTCCCAGCGGTCGCGGAAGTATTGCACCTGGGTGACGTGGCCAAACTTTTTGCCCAACGTCCACAGGCGAGTGCCAATGAAGAACAGGCAAAGTGGAATGACCAATCCAGACGCCGAGGCCATCAGTCCGTAAACACCGATGCCACGCTGATACGAGAGGCCCGAGCTACCGAGGATGGCGAACGCCGTCATGTTCGTGCCGAAGATGGCGAGCAGGAAGACGTAGGGGCCGAGGGAGCGTCCCGCGACAAAGAAATCATCTCGCGAACCGCTGCCCTTGCGAAAGGCGAAGATGCCGATGTAAAGGACGACGCAGAGATAAACAGCAACGATGATAGCGGGGATCATTTCGCGTCCCTCCTGATTTCCGGCTTGGACTGTTCATCCTCGTCGAGATGCTTTGGCCAGGCGCAACGCACAAGCAGGGCCATCGTTATCGCCGCCACGATTGAGTAGGCCACGTGGTAGGCGAGGCCGATGGGAAGGAAGCCGAGCACCAGCGGCTCAACCTTCTTCCAGTTCCAGAAATCATGGTGGAGCACATAGACCACGGTGATCAGCAGGGTGAGGAGGATGGTTTTCTTCATAAGTATTCGGTCAGTTGAAGAGGCGTTGCCAGACCTCAGATCCGCCGAGGCAGAGAGCGACGAAGAAGCCTAGACAGAAGATGAAATGCACGCAACCGGCGATAACAGACAGTGCGAATCCCAGTCGTCGGCGAAGTCGAAGCCAATTCAGATCCACGCCATCGCGTCGCAGGTGCGAAGCACACCGCGCAAGCTCCATGGTGTTTCAACGTAGGCCGCCAACGCGCCCTCGACTTCAAGAAACCCGAGCTGCAAGCGTTCTCTCCGACGAGGGCCGGCTGGCACGTGCCGGAGAAGTTTGGGAAGATCGAAATCAAGTAACCAGGTCTGAAGAATCATGAAAATCACTCTCCTCTCGCTTGTCATATTGGGATGCACTCTTGCGTCGCTCCAAGCCGCCGACTTCATCGTCACCGATGCAGGCATCGCCCCCGCGCCGATAATCGTCGTCAAAGACGCGCCGCCGCGCACGCGGGATGCGGCAGTGACGCTTGCGAGCTACATCGAGAAGATGAGCGGCCAAAAGCCGGAGGTGATCGATGGCGAGCCGAAAGTAGTGCCGGAGCGGGCGATCTGGATTGGCGTGCAGCCGGTGGTGAAGACGCTGTTTCCGAAAACGGATTTCGATTTCAAACATCCTGAGGAGACGCTCATCGCGGCGAATGAGAAGCATCTCGTCATCGCTGGGCGCGACCGTTGGGACCCGGCGCACATGACTGCCGATGGCCGACTCAGCAAGAAGACGGGCGTGCAGCAGGAGTATGGCACGGCGAACGCGGTTTATACCTTCCTCCGCGATCAGCTCGGCGTGCGCTGGCTCTGGCCTGGCGAAGAGGACGTGATCAAACAGGAGCGCATCGCCCTGGCGCCGATGGAGCAGCGTTATCATCCGCAGATCCGGGCGCGGGCGGGCCTGTTCACGAAACTGCAGCTTGGCGATCACAAGGAGGGTCCCGACCTCGAGTGGGCGCGGGTCCAGCGCGTGCAACTCGACTCCATGGAACTCGAGGGGGGCCATGGCTTCGGCCATTGGTGGGAGAAATACTCGAAGACGAATCCCGACTTCTTCGCGTTGCAGCCCGATGGCACCCGCAGCCCGAATCCGGAGGCGAGGCACACGAAAATGTGCGAATCCAACCCCAAGGTGTGGAACCAGTGGCTGGCTGAGGTGGACGAGCAATTGCGCGACAATCCGACGAAGCGGCTTTTCAATGCCAGCGAGAACGATGGGTACGGCTACGGCCATTGCGTGTGCAAGGAGTGTCAGGCGAAGGACCGACCCGAGGCCGAGAAGTTCCCCTTCCGCTGGAAGAACCACGGCGAAGATCGCCCCGCAGTGAGCGACCGACAGGTCATCTTCGCGAACACACTCGCTCGCATGCTCAAGCAGCGTTACCCGGACAAGGAACTGTATGTGCAATTGCTCGCCTACGGCTACTCACGACCCGCGCCCATCGCCGCCGTGCCGGATGCAAACGTCATCATCGCGAGCGTGAGCAATTTCTCCATGCGGTCCCCCAAGGAGCGTGAGACGCCGATGAAGCAGCACACCGACTGGGCCGCGAAAGCCGCGCACATCATGTGGCGGCCGAATCTCGGCAACCCCGCCGGTCTCACCTGGGGCATGCCCGACGTGGCGATGGCGCAGGCAGGCGACGACTTCCGCTTCGCCGCCGACACGCACTGCATTGGCATCTTCTTCGACATGTTCTGGTATCACTGGGCGAATCAAGGCCCGCACTACTACGCGGTCGCGCATCTCGCGTGGAATCCCCGCGCCGACGTGCAGGCCGTGATGAATGATTACTACCAGCGCACCTACGGCCCCGCCTCCGCCGATTTGAAAGCCTACTGGGAACTGCTGGAGCGCACGCGAATGGAGTTCGTGAGTGCAAAGCCGAGCCGGATGCGTGCATTCGAACTCCCGGAGAAATACACGCCCGCGCTGCTGGCGGAAGCGCAGTCGCATCTCGACGCCGCCGCCGCGAAGCTGGGCAAGGCGGATGAGAAATATCGCCGACGGCTGCATTTCACGCGCTGCGGATTCGAGTTCACCAAGCTCGTCGTCAGCACGAGAGCCGCGATGCAGAAGTTCGAGGCCAGCAAAGGCAAGGACGCCGCCGCCAAAGCGCAAGTGCTCGCCAACTGGGCCAGAGTTGATGTCATGGAAAAGGAGTATCCCGCCTTCGCCATCAACTGGCGTTCCGTCTTCGCCCTTGGAGCACCGGGCGGACGCAACAAGCGCACCGAAGGCCTCCACCCCGACGCCCCGCTCTCACCCAAAACGCTGAAAGAGATGCAGGCGGCGGGGTTGGAGTAGTTGACGGGCAAAAAACTCATTATGAAACACACTCTCACTCTCCTTGCCGCCGCGGTGGAAGATAACGACCGCCCGCCGCGCGATACTGGTGCCGGCGCTGGCCTGCAGCTATTCAATCTCGCTGACGATCTCGCGGAGAAGAAGAACCTCGCGGATCAACAGCCCGAGAAGGCGAGGGAACTTGCCGAGATTTTGCGGAAAGCACGCGAAGCAGGACGAACCCGATAGCCATTCCGACATCCGTGCGTGTACATCACGAACTGATCCGGCGGCGCGTCGTTCGCCTGGTCTTCGTCGGTTTGTCGGGGTGCTTGCTTGCTCATGCTACAACCGCCTTGCTCTTGCTCGTTGCCTCGGATCGATCACCCGATCTTTCGTCCAATCAATTGAGAAGATCAACCGTCTCCCGGATGAACGCTGCGTGAACCACGATGGCAAGTCCGAGTCGATGCCGGAGCTTCGTCGTGCCGTAGATCAACTTGGCCTCTTCGTCCAGGAATCGTTGGCCCGAAACCAAACCGACGATGAGCCGTTCCTCTCTCTGAGGGTTCGCTGGGCTTGGACGAGCCAGATAGACGGGCCCACCGCTATCCCCCTCGAACGTGTTCATGCTGAGGTAGAAGGTTTTCGCTTTCGCCGTGGGCAGTAAAGGAAAGCTGGCAATAGGGCCATCTCGGAGGATAGGAAATCCTGCCTTGCTTGCTTCCTCTCGATGCGGATAACCGAGACAGGAAAGTTGATCGCCTGGGTGAATCTTGTGCTTTCGCAACAAGTCGTCCGTCGCCAAAAGATCGGTCGTAAGTACCGGAAGATCAGCATTCTTTGGCGGGACAACCCAGATGACGGCGACATCTTCGCTGGGATGCTTGGTCCAGAGTGGTTTACCGTCTTTTCGGATAGCGAGCTTCGTGGGTTCCTTGGTGTATTCCCCTTCTCCTTGTTTGCTGCGGAAGACCACCGAAGTCTCGTCACCTGGAGTATTGTCGAAGACATGAGCCGCTGTGACGAGGAGATAGTTCTTGCCCTTCGCCAGAACGAACCCCGTGCCGGTGGATCTATCGTGGCTGAGTTTCACGGTTGCTCGCATCAACTGCGTGTTGAAGTCATCGGCTTCAGGACCATCGGCAGCAAGGGCCAGGACCGGGGTGACGACGGCGAATATGGCGGTGATGCAGAAACGATTCATTGTCTTACCTCGATTGTCAATGGAGTAGTCGAGACGGTTCATGTCAGAAGATGGCAAGTGTTTCGACCCTCAAGGCCGTTACGAAGCTTGTCACTTCCCGAGGGCCACCCCACTTGAGCCTATATATAGCGATAGACCGTCGGACGAGTGAGTCCCGTGGCACTCGCAATCGCAGTGATCTTCTCCCCTTCAGCTACCATTCGTTTGATTGTTCGGACTTGTTCATCCGTGACGGATAGCCGACGGCCCTTCTCAGACCCGCCCCATGTCTTGCCCCGAGCCTTGGCGATCGCCTGGCCCGCGCGAACGCGTTCGGCACGGACTTCGGTCTCGTATTGCGCCACCGAAGCCAGCACGTTGGCCATAAGGCGGCCGGTAGCCGTATGCAGGTCAATTCCGTCCTTGATGCTTACGAGGTTCACACGACGTTCGCCAAGCTCTTCGAAGAGTGCCGTGAGCCCTTTGGCCGTTCTGCCCAGCCGATCGAAACGCCAGCAGACGATGCGAGACACTTTCCCGAGTCGCACGTCCTCCATCAGCTTGTTCCACCCCCGACGCTCCATCGTCTTTCCGGTGAACTGGTCGCGGTACCAGGTCACAGCTTCGCCACAGGCGTCGGCGTAACGCTTTAGATCGGGCTCCTGGGAGGCGGTGTCCTGAGATTTCGTAGAGACCCGGCAGTAAATGGCGGTGTGCTTTGACATGTCAGAATTCTAGCACGCCTGAACTCGCAATGTAAAGAGTCATTTATACATGACACATTACGATTTCGATCGCTTCCGCCCGGCCAGTAATCGTGACGTTTCTCGCCGATACTCACCCTTTACACTTTGATCTCAATGATCGGCCGGCGAATGGCCGCCTAAACAACAGACCTCCAGAGCTTTCGCGCAGGTAGTGGATCAATCCCCATTGGCGACCCTGGCGAAAAGAGGGAATCGCGTAACTCTTTGATGAGGTCATCGGGCGAATCAACTTCGAACCCTGCCGATCGCATAAAGTCACGGCGCTGCATGACCGCCTCTATAGCAGCGCACACCCTCAGGTAGCTGGATAGCGTTTACTTGGCCCAAGCGTGGCAGCAACACAGTGCGCAACGGGCGGCAGTTCTTGTACGATTGCGCTTGCTTATAGGAATCTTGGTCCCCGCGATGGAGGTTGCGTGGGCCGGGGTAAGGGATTGAATCAGGGCATACGGCGGAGAGACAAATGATCGCGGGAATCTCGTTGCTGGCGATTGTGGCGGTGTCGCTGTTCCTCGTACGCCTCGGAAAAGCGGCGCTGGTTCTGACGGGGCTCTCTCCCGATACCGCCGACTTCCAAGCCTACTCAGCATTCTTCGGCGTCGGTTTCACGACCAGCGAAGCCGAGATGGTGGTGTCCCACCCCACTCGCCGACGAATCATCAAGCACCTGATCCTCGCCGGAAACCTCGGCATTGCGGCCAGTCTTGGCTCGCTCATCGTCGCGTTCGTCCGTGCCGACAGCCCGCAGCAGGAGTTGTGGCTCGCCGGCACCATCATCGGCGGTCTGATCCTGATCGGCGTGCTCTCCAGCGTCTGGCCTACGCGGCAACTGCTGGACCGGATAATCGCCTGGTCCCTCCGTCGCACCGGGGCGCTTCATGTAGCGGACTTTGCGTTACTGCTGCGCGTACACGCCGGCTACGTCGTTTCGGAGATCAAAATCGGTTCGGATTCGTGGCTGATCAATCGCATGCTCAAGGAGTCGCTGCTCGGCTCGCGCGGCGTTTTAGTGCTCGGGGTTACGCGGACCGAGGGGGACAAGGCGGCCGAATACTTCGGCGCGCCCACCGGCTCTTTCCGGGTTCGGGCCGGTGATGTACTCACCGTGTATGGAAAGGAACAGGCAATCTCAATGATCATCGCGTCCAAGATGCCGCCGGAATCGTTTCCCCCTATCCGTTGACGTGAACACTCGAAGGCCCTGCGTTCCCCACATCCAAACTGATCCGGCTTGTCATAGTGTTGATGACAATGCCTTAGATCTGACGCCGGCCAGGTTGATCGCCGCGATTTCCGGGCCGTTCTGCTGGCACATGAGAAGTCTCCTCCCCGTCTGACGGGGCCGGTTCTGGCTGTCCGTCTTCCGTTCGTAGGACTTCGCCCGATCCCCGATTGAATACTCGCCCCATACGTCCCCCGGCCGCGATGCACGATCATGGTCATGGTCCGGTCAGCAGCAGTACCGGGATTCCCGGTTTTTGCGGGCCCGGCAACGGGAGCCAGCCATGAGAAACCAGCGAACAAACCCGGCCGAGTCTTCAGGCGCCCGCACCATCACCCCGGACCTGCGTATCCCCTGGCTCGAACGTCTGGAAAATCGCCTGCTGTTCAGCACCTACACCGTCACCACGCTCGGTGATGCGGTCGGTGCCATCACCCCCAACGGTGCAGGCAAGTTCAATGCCTCCAGCCTCCGTGCAGCGATCACAGCTGCGAATGCTCACGCTGGGGCCGACACGATCAATTTCGCCGCTTCGGTGACCGGGACAATCAATCTTGGCAAGGCATTGCCGCAGATCGCCGACACGCTGACCTTGACCGGGCCGGGGTCGGCGAAGCTGACGGTGCAGCGAAGTGCCGCCGCGGTCACCGACTTTTCAATCTTCTCCCTCGATGCCGGCAAGACCATGTCTCTTTTGGGGATGAAGATCGCGAATGGAACTGGAACACCCAACGCGAACGAGCAGACTCGTGGAGGCGGGATCTTCAATTCGGGAAATCTGGCGGTCAGCAAATGCGTGATCTCAGCCAACTCGGCAAAAGCCGATCCCTATTCGTGGGACGCCGACGGCGGCGGCGGGATCATCAACTTCGGTACGCTGACCGTCACTGACAGCACAATCTCCGAGAACTCTACAGGCTCCTACAAGGGCGGAGGCATGCAGAACAACGGCACGCTGATCTTGAACCACTGCACCCTTTCGCGGAACACAGGGAGCACGATCGAGAACACCGGCTCGCTTGTTGTGAACGACAGCACGTTCTCGGAGAACTTCAGCGGCACGATCGAAAACTCCGGCATGCTGGACATCCGCCGATGCACGTTCACGAATAACTGGGGTTCGATCAACCAAAGCCGTGGCGTGCTGACGATGAAGGACTCCAACCTGTCGGGAAATGGAGGGAGTGGAGTCGGTATCTACGCAGGCGTCGCGACGATCACCGGTTGCACGATCACTGGAAGTTCGTCAGGAGCCGGCGGCGGAATTTACAACAGCGGCGTGCTCACGCTGATTGATTCCACTCTTTACGGGAACGAGGGTCTTGACGACGAGCGTTCGACGGGCGTAGGCGGCGGCATATACAACCGTGGCCCACTGACCGTCCGAAGCAGTACGATTGCTGGAAACGTCGCCGGTGGCATTTACAACGTCGGTGCGGCAATGACGTTGACCAACTGCATCGTCGCGGGTAACGCGTCAGGCGACGTCGCCAATCTGGACTTCAGTTACAGCGGCGACATCGACCAACCGGACATCCCACCTGGCACCATCGGGTCGTCCAGTTCGCACAACGTCGTCGGCACGGTGGCCTGGGGCGGTATCATCTCGGGAGGCTGGTATAGCTACGTCAGCCTGGTGTACGAAGCATCGCTGACAAACCTCGTTAATGGCAAGAACGGTAACCGTCTAGGCGTCACCGCCTCCCAGCTCAAGCTCGGCCCCCTCGCGAGCAACGGCGGCCCGACACAGACCATGGCCCTGCTCCCCGGCAGCATCGCCATCAACGCCGGCTCCAACGCCAAAGCCCTGGACGCCGACGGCAAACCCCTCACCACCGACCAACGCGGCACCGGCTTCGCCCGCCTTGTCGGCGGCACCGTCGATGTGGGCGCTTTTGAAGTCCAATCTTCCGTCGTCACCAGCAAAGGCTCCGTCGCTGGCGTCGTCTTCAAAGACCTCAACGGCAACCGCATCCAGGACGCCGGCGAAGCGGGTCTCAAAGGCTGGCTCGTCTGGGCCGACCTGAACAAGGACGGCCGGCTCAACTACAACGAGCCGCGGACCGTCACCAACTCCGCCGGCAGGTATACCCTCACCAACGTCCCCGCCGGCTACCAGCTCCTCCGCCTGGAGAAACGCACGGGCTGGCAGCAGACCACGCCCCGCGGCGGTGGCGCCCACGGCCCCACGATCCTCACAGGCAAACTGCTCACCGGCTGGCACTTCGGCCTCAAGCCGATCCTGGGATAGGAGCGCAATCATCCACGGCACAGGTCTGGCATCCTGACAACGACTAGCCGATCTGCTGGAGACCGCCATGAAAGCGACAACGAAACAACCCGGCCGGACGATGAACCTGGCTTCGCTCGTTACCCGCCGAGCCGCTTGGCTGGAACCGTTGGAGAACCGCCTGCTCTTCAGCACCTATACGGTGACCACGCTCGGCGACGCCGCAGACACGATCACTCCCAACGGCGTCGGCAAGTTCAACACCACCACGCTTCGCGCTGCCATAACCGCTGCGAATGCTCACGCTGGAGCTGACACGATCAACTTCGCCGCCGCGATGTCGGGAACGATCAACCTGGACAAGGCATTACCGCAGATCGCCGATACGCTGACGCTCGCAGGGCCCGCCGCTGCGAAGCTAACAGTACAGCGAGGCGTGGCTGCAACGACCGACTTCTCGATCTTCCAAGTCCGTGCCGGCAAGACGTCGACGATCTCCGGACTGACCATCGCTGGCGGTACGGGGACCTTCATAACCGACGAGTTCGGAAATGCGTTCAGTGCCGGCGGCGGCATCTTGAACCACGGCACGC
The DNA here is from genome assembly GCF_015169395.1 of Humisphaera borealis. Taxonomy (GTDB): domain Bacteria; phylum Planctomycetota; class Phycisphaerae; order Tepidisphaerales; family Tepidisphaeraceae; genus Humisphaera; species Humisphaera borealis. The sequence continues at coordinate 4,059,449 of NZ_CP063458.1, read as the reverse complement.
TAACCCTGACCAACAGTATCCTTTCCGGCAATTCGGCAGGGTCCCGCCACTCTTCCGTCGCCGGCTACGGCGGCGGCATCTACAACACCGGTTTACTGACTGTGATCACCAGCACCCTCTCCGACAATTCGTCGGCGACCTACGGCGGCGGCATCCACAATTCCGGCACGGCGACAGTGACCCACAGCATACTCTCCGGCAATTCGGCAGAGTTCGAGGGAGGTGCCATCGACAACTCCGGCGGGACAGCGACCGTAAGGAACAGCACTTTCTCCGGCAATACGGCCGAAGAGCATGGCGGCGGGATCTACAACTCGGACGGCAAACTGTCCGTGAGCAAAAGCACCCTCTCCGGCAATTCCGCAGCGAGCAACGGCGGCGGAATCTCCAATTGGGGCGGCACACTGTCCGTGAGCAAAAGCACCTTTGCTGATAATGTGGCGCAAGCAGGTGGCGGAATAGACAACTCCAACGGGACGGCGGTCGTCACCAACAGCATGCTTCTCCGCAATTACGCTGACCATGGCAGCGGCGGTGGAATCTCCAACTATGGCGGCACGCTAACCCTTACCAGCAGCGTCCTCGCCAACAATTCAGCGCAAGACATCGGTGGCGGAATTTACAACCTCCTAGGCACACTGGTCGTTACCAGTAGCACCATTTCTGGCAACTCGGCGAACGAAGGCGGAGGTGGCATCTGGAGCAATAGCCTCTACTTTGCCACGCTCACCGTGGCCAACAGCACCTTCTTCGGTAACTCAGCTCGGTACGGGGGCGGTATCTACAACGAATATGAGGGCAACCTGACCGTTTCTGGCAGCACGCTTTCCGGGAATTCGGCGGAGTACGAAGGCGGTGGCTTTTACAACAACAGCGGCACCTTGACGGCGAGCAATAGCCTTATTGTCGGCAACGTCCTGAAGGGAAAAGCGACACCCAGCAACATCACGGGCACCCTCGATTCCATAAGTTCCTACAACCTCATCGGCACCGGCGGGGCCGGTGAACTGCTCAACGGCGTCAACGGCAACAAGGTTGGCGTCACCCCCGCCCAGCTCAAGCTCGGCCCCCTCGCGAGCAACGGCGGCCCGACGCAAACCATGGCCCTGCTCCCCGGGAGCATTGCCATCAACGCCGGCTCCAACGCTAAAGCCATTGGCCCCGACGGCAAACCCCTCGCCACCGATCAGCGCGGCACCGGCTTTGCCCGCATCGTCGGCGGTACCGTCGATGTGGGCGCTTTTGAAGTCCAATCTCCCGCCGTCACCGGCAAAGGCTCCGTCGCCGGGATCGTCTTCAAAGACCTCAACGGCAACCGCATCCAGGACGCCGGCGAAACCGGCCTCAAGGGCTGGCTCGTCTGGGCCGACCTGAACAAGGACGGCCGGCTTAACTACAACGAGCCGCGGACCGTCACCAACTCCGCCGGCAAGTACACGCTCGCCAACGTCCCCGCCGGCTACCAGATCCTCCGGCTGGAGAAACGCGCCGGCTGGCAGCAGACCATGCCCCGCGGCGGCGGTGCCCACGGGCCGACCATCCTGACGGGCAAGCTGATCACCGGGTGGCACTTCGGCCTCAAGCCGATTCTTGGATAACGGCCGGCCGGCGCACTGAACAACCTCCCTCGCCCCCCGCTGCGGACTTCCTTCCGCAGCTTTTTCGTTCGGCGTTCTCTTCCCAATCCCCGCCGCAATTGGACTTACGTGAATCGGCAGAACCTGCTGCTTTTCTGCTGCGAAGCCGGCCACCTCGGTGGCCGATGTCCATGCCAATACCCGTGGGTTTGCCATGCGAAAGCTGACTGATACGGCAAAGCACGGCGGATGTAACGCTGACCGCGAACTCCCCATTTGCCTTCGGCAACCACGGCGAAGAGTTGACGATACAGATTCAGGTGCGGAACCTACTTGGGTTGAACTCTGCCCTATGCTCGCCTTGGTGGAAGGCGGATTAAGGGACAACCCAAGCGAAACGAACACTCCAATACGGCTTTGGTACGGATTTGCGTGTGCCTACGTTTCGAAATGTACCGTCTCGCCGAAGAATTGCGCACCACACTGCGCCACCGTTTACAACGGCTTCAGGCGTCGCTAGAATCCCGCGAATTCAAGCACTATTCGTGCTTTTCGTGGCTGGCGAATTCGTGCCTTCCAAGCTTCAGGTTGAGGGTTCGACTCCTTTCGTCCGCTTTCGATTATTCAGCTCGGTTCCATTCATTGGATACCCATCTCATGCCACGCACTTGTGGCGTTCGACTGATTCTTTCGATACCCGGACTGCTCTGCGTCTGGCCGACCTGGGCGGCTGAGGGTGTTGCCGTTTCGTTTGAAGAGAAGATCCGACCGCTTCTGACTGAGCGGTGTATCACCTGTCACTCCACGGAAAAGCAGAAAGGCGAACTGGATCTGGAGCGGTTCGTCTCGATTGCCGACGCCAGGAAAGAGCCGGCGATCTGGCAGAACGTTCTGGACCAGATCGCCAGTGGCGAAATGCCGCCGAGGAAGGAGCCGCAGCTATTGGCAGAGCAGAAGACGCTGTTAATCACCTGGGCCAAGGGGACGCTTGATCAGATTGCACTGGCGAATGCCGGCGACCCCGGGCCGGTCGCGATTCGACGACTCTCGAATGTCGAATACACCAACACCCTGCGTGACCTGACCGGCATCGATGCTCTCGACCCGGCCAGAGAGTTCCCCGCAGACGGGGCGGCGGGTGAAGGGTTCACCAACGCCAGTGCGGCGCTGGTGATGTCGCCGGCGCTGGTTTCAAAGTATCTCGACGCCGCGAAAGAGATCGCGGGTCACGCCGTGTTACTGCCCGATGGGATTCGCTTTTCGGCAAGGACTACGCCACGGGATTGGACCGACGAGTCGCTGGGTCAGATCAGGGCGTTTTACTCGCGCTTCAGCGGCACAGGCAATGCGACCGCCGTGAATCTGCAGGGTGTAAAGTTCGATACCAATGCCGGCGGACGTCTGCCCGTAGAGCAATACGTTGCGGCGCTTCTGCACGAACGAGAGTCGCTGCGAGCGGGACAAAAAACCGTCGCCGACGTCTCCAAGGGTCACTCGCTGAACCCAAAGTACACGGCGATCCTTTGGGCTGCCCTGAATGACACCAAGCCGTCACTCGTGCTGGAGGGAGTTCGAACACGCTTCCGCGACGCGCCGGCGAATGACGCAAGCGCGGTCGTATCGGCCATCAGTGCCTGGCAGCAATCGCTTTGGCGATTTTCCAGCATAGGTCACATCGGCAAGGTCAACGGTCCGAAGGGGTGGCAGGAAGCGGTGTCGCCCGTTGCGGCACAGCATGAGCTGCGGCTGAAACTCACCCCTCCGAAAGATCGCGGCGACGAGAAGGTCTATCTTTCGATCACGCAGGTGTTCCACGACGGCCCCAAGGGCTCCGTCCTTTGGGATCAACTTCGGCTGGTCACCAAAGGTGGCAAGGACTTACTACTACGCGATATTCCCGGCGTCCTGCCTTCGGCCGTCCTGGTGCAGTCGGTGCCGCTGATTGAGCTCAGCATACCGGCGGCCGCGATCAAGGAGACTGAACTGGTCGCGACGGTAAAGTTGGCCGGGGATTGTGATCCCGAGGCGGCGATCCAGGTTCAAATGCTCGCCGCGAAGCCCGCCGAGGTACCGGGGCTGTCTGCAAGTAATGCCCGATCCGGTAACGCTCCCGGGCAATGGTCGGATAACAACCTTCGCACGTCTCATTCGGCACCGATCCTGGCACATGATGCGTCCGCGGCGGCGAAGCGCCTCGCGGCGGCATTTGACGACTTTCGCCGGGTCTTTCCTGTCGCACTCTGCTACACCAAGATCGTCCCCGTGGATGAAGTGGTGACGCTTACCCTTTTCTACCGCGAAGACGATCAACTCCGGCGGCTCATGCTCGACGACGAACAGTCGGCCGCCCTCGATCGGATGTGGAGCGAACTGCGATTTGTCAGCGAATCGCCTTTGAAGCAGGTCGATGCCTTCGATCAACTCTGGCAGTTCGCAACGCAGGACGCAAAACCTGAGGCGTTCGAGCCGATGCGGGAGCCGATTCGGCGGGAGGCCGAGGCGTTTCGGAAGCTCGCGATCGAAGTCGAGCCGCGACACGTACAGGCGGTGATCGATTTCGCCGACCGGGCCTGGCGCCGGCCCCTTGCGGTCGTAGAGCAGGACGAGCTGCGAAGCCTATACCGGAAATTGCGCGACCAGACATTGCCGCACCCCACGGCCGTCCGGCTGTTGATTGCCCGGGTTCTGGTCGCGCCGGCGTTTCTCTACAAGGCTGAAAAGACGAACCCTGGTGTCACGGCTACGCCGGTTAGCGATGAAGAACTGGCCAGCCGACTCAGCTACTTCCTCTGGTCGTCCTGCCCGGATGACGAGTTGCGACGGGTCGCGGCGTCGGGGCGATTGCATGAACCGGAGATCCTCGTCCGGCAGACTCGCCGAATGCTGAAGGATGCGAAGGTCCGCCGACTGGCAACCGAGTTCGGTTGCCAGTGGCTGGGTATTCGCGACCTCGACACTCTGAATGAAAAGAGCGAACGGCACTTTCCAACGTTCCTTGCGCTCCGCGGTGCCATGCAGGAAGAAGCGATCCGCTACTTCGCTGACCTGTTTCAGGAAGACCGCTCCGTGGTGTCACTGATCGACGCTGACCACAGTTTCATGAACGGCGACCTTGCCCGGCACTATGGCTTGATACCCGCGACCAACGACTGGCGGCGGATCGATGGGATTCGCGCTCGTGGCCGTGGCGGCGTGCTGGGGTTCGCCGGTACGCTGGCCCGGCAGGCCGGCGCGTCGCGCACCAGCCCCATCCTGCGGGGCAACTGGGTCAGCGAAGTGCTGCTCGGCGAGAAGCTGCCCCGCCCGCCCAAGGGCGTGCCCGTCCTGCCCGAGGAAGCGCCCAATGGCCTGACCGAACGCCAACTGATCGAGCGCCACAGCAGCGACGCCTCGTGCGCAAAGTGCCACCAGAGGATTGATCCATTCGGGTTCGCACTGGAAGGGTTCGATGCAATCGGCCGTGCCCGAACGAAGGACGCCGCCGATTTGCCCATCGACACGCACACCCGACTTCCGAACGGTCGTGAGTTGGACGGGCTTTCCGGCCTGCGGAACTACATCCTGACAGAGCGGCGGGATGACTTCCTTCGACAGTTCGCCCGCAAGCTCCTGGGCTATGCACTCGGACGAAGCGTGCAACTCTCGGATCAGCCGCTTCTTGATACAATGCTTGTTGATCTGAAGTCGAAGGACGACAAGGTGGGTGTCGTCGTCGAGCGTATCGTGCTGAGCCGGCAGTTCCGTGAGATCCGCGGACGTGACCTTGCCACCGGCAATTGAGGCAGCGGCTACCGGAGAACGCCATGGCCACCCACCACTACTCGCGTCGAACCTTCCTTCGTGGCGCCGGCGTCGTGATGGCGTTGCCCTGGCTCGAATCGAGATGTGTCTGGGGCGATGAACCCGGCAAAGCCAGGCCGGCCAGCGAAGCGCCGGTCCGGCTCGCGGTCCTTTTTTCGGGCAACGGGTTCCATTCCAAGGAATGGTGGGCCAGGGGTGAGGGCAAGGCAATGGAACTGGGGAAGGTGCTGGCACCCCTGCAGGATTTTCGGGAAAGGATGCTGTTCGTCCGCGGCCTGTTTCACGCCGAGGCGCGCAAGGGGAACATCCACAGTTCCCAGACCGGCAATATTCTCTCGGGTGCGCCGATCGCCTCCGGCGGCGACATCCGATCCGGAACCAGCTTCGATCAGCTGCTCGCTCAAACCTACGGCCGCTCGACCCGGGTGCCGAGCCTGGTGCTAGGGTGCGAACGATCAAACCCGGCGGTTCACAAGAACTACTCTATGCTCTACAGCTCGCACATCTCGTGGAGCTCGCCGACCACGCCAACGCCGCTGGAGCTCTACCCTGCGCTGGCGTTCGACCGGCTCTTCAAGGACGAATCGACGCCCGGCGACAGGAGCGTGCTCGACGCGGTGATGAATGACGCCCGCGACCTGCGGCGGGGTATCAGCACCAGCGACCAACGCAAGCTGGATGAATATCTCGATTCCGTGCGCGACGTGGAGACACGCATCGAAAACGCGGGCAAGCGCGGTGAGCTACAAGGCTGGCGACCCACGCTCGACAAGCCCAACATCCAGCGTCCCGCCGACGGCATTCCTCAGGATATCGCCGAGCATATGCACATCATGTGCGACCTGATGGTCCTCGGATTCCAGACCGACGCCACCCGCATCACGACGCTGAAGCTCAACAACGATCATAGCGCCCTGAGGTTCCCCAACCTGCCCAGCGTCCAGCAGGTCGGTCATGGCATCGATTACATGATCCATCACCTGCTGTCGCACAGTGACGGCCAGGATTGGATGAAGGTCAACCAGTTCTTCATGGAGCAGACGGCGTACGTTGCCCGCCGGCTCGACGCCATCCAGGAAGGCCCCCGCACCCTGCTCGACAACACGATGCTGATGCATTGCTCCAGCATGATGGCCGGGGCACGACACGACAACGATCAGCTGCCGGTGATCGTGCTCGGCGGAGGTGGCGGGCGCATCAAGGGCGGCCGCGTACTCGATTACAAAGACAAACCCGAACGCCAGCTCTGTCGCCTCTTCATGTCCATGATGGACAAGATGGACGTGCGGCCCAAGTCCTTCGGCGATGCGAAGATGGCCTTGGAAGATCTGTAGAATGCCGCAACCATCGCCCGCCGAAATACAGACGGGAGCGAGGTCATTGCGCCGCATGAAGGATCTGCGGCGCATCTTCGACCTGCGGTGTCGGGCCTCTCCGTACAGCAACGCATTTCGCACAACGTAAACCTTGATTCACGGCTTCATCAGAAACGCCACCAGATCGGCGAACTCGTCGGGCGTCATCAGTTCGCCCCAGTTGGCGGGCATGAGCGACAACTGCGATTCGGCTCGCTTCACGATGCGCTTGGATGCGATCGCAAACTCCTTGCCCTGGGCATCGGCGAACACGGTGGTCTGACCGTCGATCCGGCGTTGCAGGCCGGTGATGACGTCGCCGTCGTCCAGCGTCAGCACGCTGTAGCGGAACGCACCGTCGACATTGCGGCTGGGATCGAGGATGTCTTCGATCGTGCGATCGACGCCGCGCTTGCCGACACCGTCCAGCTGCGGGCCGATCTGCGCGCCATCGTTGCCGACGCGATGGCACGCGGCACAGTTCTTCAGGAAGACCGCCTTGCCGCGCTCGGCGGACGCCTTCGCACCCTTGTACTCGGCGATTCGGTCGTCGATCAGTTTCTGCACGGCGGCATCGGCGTCGGGGAGGCCTTTGGTCAGCGCGGCCACGCGGTTGTCGAGATCGTCCACGCCGGCGGCGCGAAGCTTGTCGCGAACGGTCTTGTCGAGCAGCAGGCGGGGAGACGCCTTGCCGGCGCCGATCGCGCCCATGAGCGCGTCAGCCCCCTGCCGCGTGCCGGACATTGCCAGCGCCAGCGACTTCTGCACGTTCTGCGGCGCGACGGTGATCGCCGTCAGCATCGCCGGGGCGGCGGCGGGATCGCGAACGTTGCCCAGCGCGGCGGCAAACCCCAAGCGAAGCGCCGGCGGCGCGGCGGGGTCGTTCAGCACGGCGACGATCGGTTGCACCGCGCCGGCGGGGTCGATCGCGGCGATCGCCCGAGCCGCCGAGACCCGAAGGGCCACATCGGCCGACGCCGACATCAGTAGGGTTCGCACCGGATCGGCGGCCGATTGCACCTTCATCGCGCCGGCCAGGTCAACGGCCCGGCCGAGCCGCTTGCGAAGGTCCTGACCGGAAGGCGGGATCGATGCGACGGCCGGCTCGATCCGGCCGAACGCGATCCAGGCGTAAGCGGTGCGCGTGTCGGCGTCCACGGCTTCGATCGCCACCTGCCGGCCGGCGACTTTGGACAGATCCCAGGTCGTCTGCTTTGCGGTGTCGTTCCGCGCAGCCGGCGCTTCAGCGAGCACCTCGCCGCTCGCGGCATCCACCAGCCGGACGAGGTTCTTGACCGGGTCCTTCGATGCCGGCAAACCGTTGTGACCGGCGATCCATAGCGACAGTTTCGGAGGAGCGGAGAAGGGCTTGGATCGCAGAACGCCGGTCAGCGTCTCCCCCTTCGGCAGGCTGCTCCAGAAGTCGGCCGAGACGCCATCAGCACACTTGCGCGACTGCGGTGTCCAGGGGTCGTCAAACTTCGGCGCGGCAGGATCGATCGGCCGGCTGGCCCAGGCGAGCGCGGCATCGGTCGAGCCCGCAGACGGACGCAGTACCTGCTCGACGACCTTCGTCGCCCATGTCCGCACCGATTCCGGCGTCGGTCCGCCGCGGGCCTGGAGCGCGGTTCGGATGTTCTCCAGCGCGTCGAGCTGCAGGTCGAAGTCGCCGGCGAATGTGGACTGCGCGGTCGCGGCGATGCGCTCGATGGAGGCGTCGTCGACGGCGAACTGCACGGCATGTCGCAACGCGCGGGCGGCCAGCGGTGCCGGGAGTGAGTCGCTCGCCACACTTGCCGCCGCGTACGCACCAGCCTGCGGCGACTGCACGCCGAGCGCGACCTCCAGCAGTCGAACGCGATTTTCCCTGGAAAGCGCCGCCACCTCCGGATTTGTGAGGTAGTCGGTGTGCGATAGCTGCTCCCGCATTGCGATCTTCAGGGCGTGAGCGAGGTGGGTGTCGGCGGGGTCGGTATCGGCGGCGGCTTTGAGCAATGGCGCGATCGCCGTCGCATGAGGATGAAGCGCCAAGGCCTCGGTCGCCGCCCGGCGGACGAGGGAAATGCCGTCCTTGAGTGCCTCAACCGCGGCAGTGCGCTCGCTGTCGGTCAACGACGTCTGCTCCGACAAAACACGCATCGCATGCAGGCGAATCGCCGGGTGGCGGTCCTGGGCGACTCGAACGAGTTCATCCGGTGTCAACTTACCCCAGCGGGCGAGCACCCACATTGAACCGATTCTTCGGACGACGTGGTCGTTCGCATTTGCCGCGAATGCGGCGCGCACCGCAGACTCCGACTTGGCCGGCCCTTCGTCGGCAAGACGATTCAACGCCGACAGCGCCACCGTCAGATTGTTGCCCCCCAGCAGCGTGACAAGCTCTTCCGGCGACGCCTTGGACATATCGGGCATCTTGGGCGGCGGGGCCGTGGTGGCGTCTCCTTTGTAGACGACCCGCCAGATGCGCCCGCTGGTGCGGTCGCGGCCGGGGTGTTTTAGATCGACCTCATAGTGCCCGATGATCTTGTTGTAAAAGTCGGCAATGTACATCGCGCCATCGGGGCCCAGCTTCACTTGTACGGGGCGGAACCAGGGGTCGCTACTGGTAAGAAACTCCGGCTGCTCGACGGCTCGCGGTGTGCTACCGGTTCGTTCGATCTTGTCGCGGTTGATGGTATTCGTTACCGGATTCCCGTTGAACAGATTGCCACGGTACTCCTCGGGAAACTGCTCGGCGGCATAGACCATCGTGCCGGCAATGCCCGTCGAGCCGTGGCCGTGCGGGCACATCTCCGGGCCGAAGCCCAGGCCGTCGTCAGGCTTGCCGAAACTCGGATAGACCGCGCCGCGCAGGAGCAGGTACTGCGGGCGGGTATGGCAATCCGCCGAATAGAGATTTCCGAGAGGGTCGAACGCCAGCCCGAACGGGTTGACCTGCCCGCGGGCGTGAAACCGGACCTTTGTCCCGTCAGGGGCGAACCGGTAGGTGTTGCCCGAGTTCATGGTGATCGTCGAGCCGTCGGTGCCGGTGACGACTGAATCGTTGCGAAAGCCATGGTTGGCGTAGACGTAGCCGTCGAAGCCGCGGACGAAGTTGTTCGTCATGCCGTGGGTGTCGACGTTGCCGAACCCGCCGAGCAGCTTTTCGCTCTTGTCGGATTTCCCGTCGCCGTCGGTGTCGTGGTAGCGGCGGATTTCGGGGATGGAGTAGACGATGGCACTGGACTTTCCGTCTGCGTCGCCGATCGGCAGCACGCCCAGGGGAATGTTCAACCCACTGACAAAGGTCGTGACCTTCTTTGCCCGGCCGTCATCGCCGAAATCGGACAGCACTTTCACGCTGTCGCGGCCTTTGCCGGCTTCGGCGGGCCAGGGGTATTCGAGGGTGTCGGTCACCCAGAGCCGGCCACGGTCGTCGAACGCGATGTTCATCGGCTTGGCGATGTCGGGTTCGGCGGCGACGAGCTGGATTTTAAAGCCCGGCGGAAGTTTAAACGTCGCCTGCTGCTGCTGGGGCGAGAGTTTTTCGGTGGGGGCGACCAGCGTGACCGGCGCGGCACGAACGCCGATCGCCGCGAGGCCGAGGAGGATCATTACGGCGAACATGCGAGCGATGACTCTCGTGCAAACCATTCGACCTCCTGCTGAACCGACGACCTGAATTCGTACTCCAACGCTCTTCCGATTGCAGGCCCAACGGGCCGACATTCTATAGCCCAGCCCATGGGGCTGGGTTGTGTGATCCTAAAGGTCATCAGCGCTGAAAGGGCGAAGTACGGACCACGACCGTACCCGTATCGCGGCCCGTCAGGCCTTCGCGTCACTCGAATGCTGACCCAGCCCGCTGGGCTGGGCTATAGAATTGCGACCCTTCGGGCCTAAGGACCGCGCCCATCGTCTCCGATTCCCGACGCGCGATCACAACCTTGCTGTCCACAGTTTGCAATCGTTTTATTCACAACCGCCTAATCAGGGTGCAACCCGGCCGAGCATTGGTATGATGTCGCGTTTCCGGTCCGGCGCTGGTGTGGCGGCCGATCGGTGCTGAAGGATTCGGCGGCCGCTTCGCGGTGCAGGAGCTTTGCGGATGTCTGTATTGCAGGATTACTCGCACGATTTCCCGGCGGACGTAAAGCACCGGGGGGACGAGTATTACCGACAGGGTCGCGTCAAGATTATCGACGGCGACAGCTCCTTCGTCGAAGGAGAGATTGAAGGCAGTCGGCTCTACCGCGCATCGATCGATGGCGACCACGACGGCATTACCTACGATTGCACCTGCGAATACTTCGACGAGAACGGCCCCTGCAAGCACCTGTGGGCACTTGCACTGGAGGCCAACCGGGCTCAGCGACTCCCCCTCCCGCCCAGGCCCGTCCAGGCCCCCGTCGGCGACGACGAAGAACCCGAAATGCCTCGCGTTCAGGATGACTCCGAGAGTGCCGACACCCTGGAGGACGAAGACATCGACGGCGACGCCCCGGGCCTGCCGCCGACGCGCAACCAGCAGTTCCCTCCCCTTTCCGATCTCCGCCGGATGACGCCCGCCGAGTTGCTCAACGCGATGCGTAACGGCTCGCAGAACAACGGCGTTCAGAACACCGGCCATCAGATGATCGGGCGGGGCAATCCGCAGGGTTTCGTACGCACGCCAGATATACGTAATGCCGAAGACCTCTGGAAAGCGCAGCTCAGCCGGCTCAGCGAAGCGATGCGGATGAACCCCGTATCGGCCCCGCGTCCGCTGAGCTGGCCGCAGGGCAGGCGCGTTTTGTACGTGATCGACGCCGAGGCCACGCTTGATTCCGGCCTCACGATCCAACTCATGCACGAAACGCCGAAGCGAGACGGCGTCCTAGAACGCCCCAAGCCGCTTCGCCTGACGCAAAGTCAGATCTCGCAGCTTCCCGACCCCACCGACCGGCACCTGGTTCAGCTCCTGGAAGGCACCGGCCGCAGCGGCTACGGCTACTACGACGCGCCGCTGGAAATGGAGTACGAGATCGATCCGTCGGCTTACGAAGATATTCTTCGCGCGGTTTGCGCCACGGGTCGATGCCGCCTGGCCCCGCGCGACGGGCGCAGTCTCGCTTCGCTCTCCTGGGACGAAGGCCCCCCGTGGGAGTTCTCCCTCCGCATTCAGCCAAGCCCCGGCGGACGATATCTCGTCCTCGAAGGCGCGCTGCATCGACAGATCCCGCTGCACCCCGATATCCTGGATAGCGACGAGTCGGTAGACGATGAACCCGACATCGGCGACGACGCCCCGGCCGACGAAATTGCCACAGCCGACGCCGGATCATCGGCAGCGGCGGTTACAGACGCTTCGGAACACGTGCCCATGCAGAGTTTGGCGCTCGCCGAGCCGCAACTGCTCCTCAATGGCGCAGGCCTTGGTTACGTGTTCCTCAACAGCCGAATCTCCAGGTTGCAGCATTACGACGCCTTCCCGCTGATCGCCGCATTACGATCGGGGGAGAAGATCAGCGTTCCGCTGGACAAGCAGCAGGAACTGATGAAGACCCTGCTGAAGTTCCCGCGTCTGCCGAAGCTCGAACTGCCGCCGGAACTGGACATCCGCCAGATCTCCCCGGAGCCGCGGCCGAGGTTGAAGATCAGCTCCGCGTCGGGCAAGGCAGCCGTCGCCGGGGCTCGCGACGGGCTGATCGCAAAGCTGACGTTCGACTACGACGGCGTCATGATCGACAGCGGCGAGAAGAAGGCCGCGATCATGGTGGAAGACGGCCAGACCCTCATCCGCCGCAACGCCCACCGCGAGGCCGAGTTCCTCGCAGAACTCCCCGCCCTGGGCTTCCGCGACGACTACAACTACTGGAACAGCACCCGCGAGCTTCGGCTGCCGCTGAACAAAATGCCCAAGGCGGTCGGCGAGCTGACGCGCAAGGGCTGGACGGTTGAAGCCGACGGCAAGCTCTATCGCTCGGCCGGGCAGGTGAATGTCTCGGTCTCCAGCGGCATCGACTGGTTCGAGCTACGCGGCGACGTCAGTTTCGACGGCATGACCGCGTCGCTGCCGCGACTGCTGGCGGCGCTCCGCAAGGGCGAGACCGTCATCAAGCTGGACGACGGCACCTTCGGCCTGCTCCCCGAAGAATGGCTCAAGAAGTACGCCGGCATCGCCGGCATGGGCGAAACCGAAGGCGATCACATCAAGTTCAGCAGCCGGCAGATCGGCTTCCTTGATGCCATGCTGTCGGCGTTGCCCGATGCCCGGTTCGACGAGACCTTCAGCAAGGCCCGCGACGAGCTGATGCGATTCAGCGGCGTCGAGGCGATCGAACCCCCGGCCACTTTCATCGGCACCCTCCGCCAGTACCAGAGCGAAGGCCTGGGCTGGATGAAGTTCCTGCGGAAGTTCGGCTTCGGCGGCGTGCTCGCCGACGACATGGGCCTGGGAAAAACGGTGCAGGTGCTGGCGCTGCTCGAAGCCCGCCGGCGCGAACGCGTCGCAACCCCCGACGCCCAGGGCAACGTCCCTTCGACGTTGCAGGGCACGGCGAGCGGGCCGTCGCTGGTGGTCGCGCCACGCAGCCTGATTTTCAACTGGCGGCAGGAAGCGCTCAAGTTCTCGCCGAACCTGCGCGTGCTCGACCACACCGCCGTCGATCGTGTCCGCTCCGCCGACCACTTCAAAGATTACGACCTCGTGCTGACAACGTACGGCACGTTGCGGCGGGACATGTCGTACTTCCGGGACATCCGCTTCGACTACGCGATTCTCGACGAGGCGCAGGCGATTAAGAACGCCTCGAGCGAAAGTGCCAAGGCGGCCCGCCTCGTACAGGCTGATCACCGGCTGGCCCTCTCGGGCACGCCGGTGCAGAACCATCTCGGCGAGCTCTGGAGTCTGTTCGACTACCTGAACCCCGGCATGATGGGTTCGGTCGGCGTATTCCGCGATCTGTCGGCGGACGCGGCCAACCGCGACGTTTCCGCCCGCGAGTTGCTGGCCCGCGCGCTTCGGCCATTCGTTCTGCGTCGAACCAAGGAACAGGTCGCCAAGGATCTGCCCGAGAAGCTCGAGCAGACCATCTACTGCGAACTGGAGAAGGATCAGCGGAAACTGTACGACGAGCTCCGCGATCATTATCGAACGAGTTTGCTCGACCGCGTCGCCAAGGAGGGGATGAACAAGGCCAAGATCATGGTCCTGGAAGCTCTCCTTCGGCTTCGCCAGGCGGCGTGCCATCCAGGCCTGATCGACAAGAAGCGGTCCAAGGAGCCGTCGGCGAAACTGGAAACGCTGATGGAACGCATCGCCGAGGTGGTCGACGAAGGCCACAAGGTGCTGATCTTCTCGCAGTTCACGAGCATGCTCGCGATTGTGAAAGAGCGACTCGACGACCAGAAGTTCGTCTACGAGTACCTCGACGGGCGAACCAAGGACCGCCAGGCGCACGTCGACCGCTTCCAGAGCGACCCGGATTGCAAGCTGTTCCTGATCAGCCTGAAGGCCGGTGGCGTCGGTTTGAATCTGACGGCGGCCGACTACGTGTTCCTGCTGGACCCCTGGTGGAACCCGGCGGTCGAGGCGCAGGCCATCGATCGGGCGCACCGTATCGGCCAGGACAAGCGTGTCTTCGCGTACCGCCTGATCGCCAAGGACACGGTGGAGGAAAAAGTTGTTCAGTTGCAGCAGAGCAAGCGTGAGCTGGCCGACGCGATCATCAACGCCGACAACAGCCTGATTCGCGGGCTCAGCCGCGAGGATCTGGAGATGTTGCTGTCGTAGCTGGCAAACGTCAACTGCGTATCGTCATCGGTCCGACGGCATGGCCGCCGGACCGATGCTATTATGGGCGATTGTCGGGAAGGTCGCGGAAGCACCACGGAGAACGACAATGTCCGTCCGAATCATCTACCACGGCCATTCCAACGTCGAAGTTCATCACGGCGAACACCGCATTCAGTTCGATCCGTTCTACGACAACAACGGCGTCGCCGATTGCAAGGCGAAGGACGTCAACCCGACGCACATCCTGCTGAGCCATGCCCACTTCGATCACACCGACGACGCCGAGCCGATCGCCCGGCGCACCAGCGCGGTCATCGCCGCCAACTACGAGATCGCCACACACTACGAAAAGAAGGGCCTTAAGACCGAGGCAATGAACCATGGCGGGTCGGTGAAGTTCCCCTGGGGCAAGGCGACGCTCACCCTGGCGTTCCATACCAGCAGCTTTCCCGACGGCAGCTATGGCGGCGAGCCGGCAGGCTGGGTGATCGAGATCGGCGGAAAGACAATCTATTTCGCCGGCGATACCGCCCTTTTCGGCGACATGAAGATCATCGGCGAACTCTGGAACATCGACCTCGCATGCCTTCCCATCGGCGACCGCTATACCATGGGCCCGAAGCATGCCTTGCTCGCCGCCCAGTGGCTGAACGCCAAGGCGGTGCTGCCCATCCACTACAACACTTGGTCCCCCATCGCCCAAGACGCAGCCGCATTCGCCACCGAACTCAAAGCCAGGGGAATCGTCGGGCTCGCACTCGGACCCGGGGCGTTCGTGGACCTGTGACCTTACGAGCGGTTGATCCGCTCAAACTGACGCCGCTGAGCCTGTCTCCGCCATACTCGTATTGAACAGTCGGCATATCTCGCAGGCGTGGTAACGGGCTGGCAAAAGCGGCGCGATTTCTTGACTCGCTTGCGACATATTAATAAGGTCGTACTTGCGTCGGGGTCATCCCCCGGAGAAGGCCCCCCCCCTCCTTCTCCACCCCGGCGCACTTTTAAAAATAAACCGGGCGACCTTCGGGTCGCCCGGCTCTTTTTTTAGGTTCATCTCCCAACTCCGGGGAACGCCTGGCGGATCTTGAGGAAGAAATAGGCGTCGTCACGATACCCGTAGGCCATCCGCTTGATCACCTTGATCTTGTTGTTGATCCCCTCCAGCACGCTAGTGTTCAACGGGAATCGGCAGTGACTCAGGATCCCCGGCAAGTATCCCTTGAGCTTCCCGGCGAACCGCTTCAGCGGATCGATCCGGCTGCGGATCGCTCTGCCGTACCACTCATCCCAGAACTGCTTCGCGTAGCCCACGTGCCGGTAGAACCACAGCTCTTTCAGGTCGTCCTTCAGCACATAGACCGCCGCCAGCTTGCGGTTGGCCTTGAGCAGTTCCGCCAGCCGGATCCGGTCCTGCTCCTTCTCGATGTTGTCGGCGTTTCGCAGCAGCAGCCAGCGTGAGCCCTTAATCACCTTCCGCGCCGGCTTGTCGTCTTTCACCTTGTTCGCCTCGTCCACGCGGACCCGGTCCACCACCTCACGCCCGTACTTGGCGACGACGTGGAACAGGTCGTACACCACCTCGGCGTTGGGACAGTGTTCCCGCACCTCCAGGTCGTACGCGGCGTTCATGTCCATCGCCACCGCCACGATCCGTTTGCAACGCTCGGGGCCGAGCAGTTCGAAGAACGGCCGGACCTCCTCCCGGCTGCGGCCGCGGCCCACCCAAAGCACGCGTTTGCAGTTCGGATCGATCACGACCGTCGCATAGCGATGACCCTTCTGGATCGCGAACTCGTCCATCGCCAGCTTCGTCACGCCGTCGAGGTCGACCGGTCCGAGCGTACGCGTGAGCCAGGCCTTGTCGATCTTCTTGACCGTCTTCCAGTTCAGCCCGAAGTAGTCGGCGACATGCTTGATCGGCAGCACCCGGCAGAGCTGCGCGACGCTGCGGGCCATGCGGGTGGTCACGCGGGCGTAGGGCTCCAGCCAGTCGAGCTTCTCGACCTTCGGCCCGCAGTCCGGACAGGCGACGCGAACGCGATGCACCAGCAGCCGGGTCATGGCGTCGAAAATCGGCAGATCGTCGACCCAGCGTTCAGCGGTATCATGAATCGAGCGACAGGTCTTGCCGCAGCCGGAGCAGACGCGGGGGTGGTCGCGGACGGGATGGAGTTCCAGGTGAACTTCCGGAAGGGTCGGTCCGTGCTGGCCGGGTTCGACGCGTCCGACGGTCCCGAGCGTATAGCCTTTCCAGCCGCCGAGGAGGGCGGTAAGTTCTTCGATCGACAACGGCAGCCTCCTGCGTCTTGAAGCCTGGTAACTCCAAGATACGCAGCGGCTGCCGTTGCTCTATTCCTATCCTTCACTCCCCGCAGATGGGAGAAGAACCTTTTTTTATCGGGTCAGCCTCACGGTCTTGGCAAAACCGTCATGGCCTCAGCACGATTTTCCCGAACGCGCCACTCGGCTTCATCACTTCCTCGTGAGCTTTCGCGGCCTCGGCCAGGGCGAGCGTCTGACCAACGATCGGCCGGAGCGATCCGTTCTCCAGACCGGCCACCAGTGCCGAGTGAATGGCATGAAGATCACGCTCGGTGGCGTTGAAGAGCGTCATGCCGCGAATCTCGGCATCGCGCTTCATGGTTTCGCGGGGGTCGATCTCGATCTTGCCGCGATTGCCGATGACGACCACCCTGCCGAACTTGGCGAGCACGGTCAGGTCCTTGGCGAGATTGACGTTGGCGAGCATCTCGAGAATGAGGTTTACGCCGTTGCCGCCGGTGAGAGACATCACCTCGTCGAGATAGCCGGACGCGGTGTGATCCAGGGCATGGTGCGCGCCTTCCTTGAGGATCATCGAACGGCCTCGCTGGCTGCCACCGGTGCCGATCACCCTTAGCCCCATCGCCCGGGCGATCTGAACGGCCGCAACGCCCACACCACCGGTTGCACCATGAATCAGAAGTGTTTCACCCGCCTCGGCTCGTGCGCGATGGCGCAGCGCCTGGTACGCGGTGGCGTAAGGAACACCCAGCGCGGCACCTTGTTCGAACGACACCGATGCCGGCAGCGGATGCACACCGGCCACAGTACACAGTGCCTTCTCGGCATAGGTTCCGCTGACAGCAGTGCTGACGTAAACCCGATCGCCGGGCTTGAACGCAGTCACGCCCGGCCCGACCGTTTCGACCACGCCAGCGCCATCGCTGCCCGGCGTATAAGGAAAGGCGCGCGGGCCGTAGATGCCCTTGCGGACATAGGTTTCGACGGGATTCACGCCGATCGCGTGCAGCTTGACGACCACCTGCCCCGCCGCGGCGACGGGATCGGGGACCTCTTCAAGTTTGAGCACTGAAGGCTCGCCGAATTCGGAAACGCGGATGGATTTCATGTCGGGATTGTAGCTCCGGTCCTCTCGCCCATGTACTTAGGGGAGAGGGGAACCAATCGCCATGATTTTCGCCGCTGCGTCGGTCAGGTCCTTCGCGATGTAGTCGACGAAGGAGAAGTCCTGATCTCGCGTGTGTTCGCTGGGGACAGCGATCGTGTACGCGCCCGAGCTTTTGCCCGCGCGGGCACCGTTGCTGGAGTCTTCCAGCACCACGCAGTGTTCCGGCTGCATGCCAATCTGCTTCATCGCCTTGTGGTAGATCTCCGGGGCGGGCTTGCCGTTGACGACGCCTTCGCTCGTCTGGACCGCCTTGAAGTAACGAACAAAGTTCAGCCGGGCGTCAATGACATCGACGAAGTACCGCTTGGCGCTGGTGGCGATCGCGAGCGTGTAGACGTCGCTCAGGCGATCCAGCGTTTCGAACAGCCCGGGCATGGGCGTGGCTTCGGCGCGAAGGATTTCATAGACCCGCGCGTCGCGCTCGGCAAGCAGAGCCAACGGATCGACCGCAATATCCGTCTCGGTGGCAAACACCGTCATTGAATCGATCGGCGAACGCCCCATCATGCGACCGAGGGTCGCGTCCTTCACCGTCTTGCCGTACCGATTCGCCACCTCCCGCCCCGCCTGCCAATAGACCCGCTCGGAATCGATCATCAGGCCGTCCATGTCGAAGATCACTGCTTGTATAGGCATGGCCGAAGGGTAGGCGATTTCGGGGGAGTAGTCAGCAGGCGGTAGGCAGACACCGGAAGCTAGTAACCGGAAGTCGGCATTGTATTTCTGCCTACTGGCTGCTGACCCTGACTACTTCCGCTTCAGTTCGAACAAGTCGTTTGTTCGGCAGTACCAACTCGGAGCGTGCATCCGGCCAATCGCCTGAATGGCCTCGGTGCGGACGTACATCTTGTCGCGGTCGATCAGCTCGTCACGAATCTGAATGTGAACGACTTCTCCCATGACGATCCGGTTCTCGCCGATCTCGATCGTCTGGACCTCGCGGCACTCCAGGTGCACCGGCGACTCGGCGATGCGGGGCGGGCGGACTTTTACCGACGGCTCGGCCGTAAAGCCTGCTGCCGGCAGTTCGCTCTGGCCGGGCGGAAAATCGGTCGCGCAGACGTTCATCCCCGCCGCGGTCGCTTCGGTGACGACGTTGACGACGAACTCCCGCGTCCGGCGGATGTTCAGCGCGGTGTCTTTCGGTGTGCCATCGGCCCGGTCGCCGATCCCGAGCACGACGATCGGCGGTTCGGAGCCCACGACATTGAAGAAGCTGAAGGGTGCGGCGTTCACGACCCCGGCGTCGCTGAGCGTCGTCACCAGCGCGATCGGCCGGGGGACGACGAGGCAGGTGAGAAGCTTATAGCGCTGGGAGGAAGTGAGGGAGGCGGGATCGAGGTCCATGGCTCGGAACGATGGTAGTGCATCCGATCAGCTGATTCACCTCAGCCACGGATTCCAATACCAAACCCCGGCCTCTTAGCGGGCCGGGGTTTGGCAAGTGATGAGGTGCTGCAACGCTGGTGCTACTCGATCTTGCATCGGCGATGTCGTCGAAGGGCCAGGAGACCAGCTGGGACTATAAGGCCCAGCGCGGTCGGCTCGGGTACGGCGAAGAACGCAAAGCTGAATGCTGCTACTCCCGTGCCGGCGTCCTGAAGCCCGACGCCGGGAAGATCGCGAGTCTGGATCTCGAATCGGCTGTTGATCGGGTCCCATTCGTAAGTCAGCAGGTTGTCCGGCGTGTTGCCGGCGGCTTCTGCGTTTGCCGTGATCATCAACGTTCCCGTGGCATCGGAATGCCCGTTGACAGTCAAATACCAAATGCCTGTGGGCCCCTTGGTGATCGAGTAGGCACCACTGGATGTGCCTGCGACGGCGGTTCCGTCGTTGAGGACTCGGCCCATCGCAACGACATTGGGGTCGTCAGCTGCGACGTAGACGAATGCGACATAGTCCTGCTCGAACGAAGCACCGTTCGCCCCGTTGTCGTGGCTGAGAACGGTAAACGTACCGTCGGCGTTGGCGCGGGTCATCGCGTAGTTGTCCTCATTCTTTCCCCCCGTCGCCAACAGGATTCCGCTGGCGCTGGAAGCGAGGATCGGCCCGGAACGGGTATTTGCATTCAAGGTCCGGAAGTCGATCAGGGTCTGACCGGGGGCGGGCGTGGTCGCGGTGCTGAGGTCGAC
This sequence comes from Humisphaera borealis, assembly GCF_015169395.1. Classification (GTDB taxonomy): domain Bacteria; phylum Planctomycetota; class Phycisphaerae; order Tepidisphaerales; family Tepidisphaeraceae; genus Humisphaera; species Humisphaera borealis. The sequence continues at coordinate 4,039,377 of NZ_CP063458.1, read as the reverse complement.
GACATGCGTCCCGAGAACCAAACTGGAAGTCGCGGAGGCGAGCTGGTCGTTCGGACCGCCATTGGTTCCCGCAGCATTCCTCAAATGGCCGCCGAGGTACTCCGTATAGGGGAAATAGGCCGCCGCGACGTTGATATTGAACTCATCACCGCCTGCATCCGTGGCGTTAGACGAGTTGAAGACCGGTACAAACCAACCGGCTCCTACTCGATCAACCGCGGTGGACGCGAAGCGGATGCCACCGAATGGAGCACCGTCCGCGCCCCCGAGACCCCCACCAACGGCGTCGTTGTCGCGGCCGTTCTGTCGCACATGGCTCATGACGATGCCGTCGGCATAGGTCATGTTGAGTGACAGGTTGTAGTCGCCTCGGTTTCCACCGTTTAGTCCGAAGCCCGGCGACGCCACGGGGGTGGAAAGGCTAATTGACGTGGCCAGGTTGCCGCCATCATTCTGGACGACATTGATCTGGCCATGAATCACCGCAGCTCGAGAGTCGGCTGCGCACAAGAAAAGACCGGCGGCAACGGTTCCGCAGGCCAAACAGATTCGACGCATCATCTTCTCCCTATACGAATCGCTACGAGCTGTGAGCCGTCATCAGCTCACACTGTTCGATTAGGGAGATTCCTATCTTCACGTTCGAGTAGCGTGACCGCTTATTGAATTCGCCACAAAGAACGCGTTAAACATTGATTAGCAACGATGCTGGACAAAAAGAAACAGGCGAGCTACTTATGTAGACTTGCCTGTTCCATTGATTGTTGCGAAGGAAATCAGATTACCGTGCTGATGCCGATCCGCTGATGCCCGCCTTCTTCATGAAGTCGTCCAGCAGCGCCTTGCGGGCGACTTCGAACTTCTCCCGCGCCGCGTCATTCTTCGGCTTATCCTTCTCAAACTGAGCCTTGTCCTTCTCATACTTCGCCAAGTCGGCGGCGTACTTGGCCGGGTCCTTCTTCTCGTCGGCCTTGTTGGGGGCCCGGGGCTCGCGAAGGTCCGGCGGAGCGGCACCGCGAAGGGCGGTGATCTTCTCGGCCGACGCCATCAGCCAGTCTTTGTCGGCGCCTTTCAGCTTCGTGGTGATCGCCGATGCCGTCGGGCCGCCGGCCGGCTGGCCTTTTCCGTCGGGTCCGTACGCGATGAACGAGTGGATCGTCCAGAGGGCCTGCACCTCGGGGTTCGGCTCGGTCGGGCCATCGGTCTGATGGGTAACGAACTTCACCGCTTCGACGATCTGCTCCTTAAACCGCGCATCGTCCCACGTTGCCGGGGTGTGTCCGAAGTTGGTGTAGAACATCCGGCCTTTGCCCACCTGCCGCACCCAGGTGATCGGCACGAGGTACGGCTTTTTCAGCGGCGTGCCTTCGAAGTCCAGGCTCTGCAGCACGCGAACGGCCTTGGGGTCGTAGTTGGCGTATTGGTAGATTTCGTCTTTGTGGTCGGCCGAAGCGCCCCACATTTTTGCCGTCGGATGGCCGACATCCCACGTCGCGACCTTGATCGCCGTCCCCTGGCCCCACGGATGGCCGGCAAACTTGCCGTTAATGAACGTCGTGTAGTCCATCCCCTCGCCGGTGTACTTCCAGCCGGTGTCGGTCGCCGAGTGAATGCCGATGAACCCGCCCTTTCCGCTGGCGAGCCAGTCCTGGACGGCTTTCCAGTTCTCCGGGCTGATCGGCAGCGCGCCCGTGGTGTAGAACGCCAACACGTCGATCTCCTTGAGCTTCTCGGGAGTGATGACCCTGGCATCCTGCGTGGGCTCGACCTCGAACAGGCCCGACGCCTTGCCGTAGGCCATCATCGCGACTTCCGACGACGCGAGTTCTTCACCCTTGCGCGTGACCGGCGCATGGCGGAAGCCCATCGACTGGGTCAGATATAGAACCTTGACCTTCTTGCCGTCGGGCCGCGGCGCGACGGTGTTCGGCGCGTCGGCGGCAAAAGCCGTCGCGGAAACGACGGTTGAAAGGCCGAGCGATGCCACGATCGCCAGGAGCTTTCGGCGTGTCGGGACGAACCAGGAGCGGGGGGGTTGCATAGTTGAACCTCTGTTGCAGCGTTTGGTGGGCGACGAATAACGACCTTCCGTCGCGTGACAGCGAAGGTGCCGCCTGTGTGTAATAGTCGCGCTAAGCCTCGGCGTTTCGAGCGAGATTCGGACCTCATCCCAATCTCGGCCAGCCAGAGCCCGGCGGGAAGAACGCGACCCAAGCGTTGCGCTCGCGAGTTACGCCTTCTTCATCACAAAGATGATGTGCACAAAGAGAGCAGGTTTCTAGCTACGCTTTGGCATGGGCGTAAAGCCACCACTCGTCATCTCTTACCTACGATTCTCACGCCCCGAGCATATGCGCGGCGACTGCCTGCACCGTCAACTTGATGCCTCGGAAAAGTGGGCGGCAGAACGTGGTATGAGGATTACCGATTCACTTCGGGACTTGGGCGCGATCGGGAGGGAGGAACGTGTTCGCGGGGCCAACGCGGGAGATCAGGGTGGCCGAGGGGCTCTCGAACTTGGCGGTGCGGGAGAACGCGCAGTAGGACGAGCCGACGGCGCTTCGTCCCCAGTCACCGGAACATTACTTTTTCGGTGCCTCGCGGACGTCTTCGGACTTGCGGACCGCATCAGTCATGACGCACCACTCGCCGAACTTGTCTATGAAAACCTTCGCCACGATCGTCCGGCGGTTGGCCAGCGTGGCGTCGTTGTAAAACGTCCGCTGGGTGTAGTCGATTAACGCCGCCGTCACCGTGGCGGCGGGCGGTATGCCGTCGATCTTGTCCTGCTCGTTCGTAGCGGCGGACGAGCCGATTTTGATCGAGTGGATCTCGACCGTCACCTTCTGGCTGGTGGCGCTGCCGGGCTTCTCGTACTGCCCCTGCATCGCCTTTTCCACGTCCGCGGCAGTCGGCACCGCGGCCTTGGCGGCCTCCGCCGCACGCAGTACGCACGCGGAGTACCCACTTGCCACCAGCACCAGTGTGATCAGCCCAATCGCTCGCATAAGGCAACTCCGTAGAACGTCTCTATGGGATCGGAGGGGACGTTAACGGTTGCGCCAGACGATGACAACCGGGTGACCCCGCGCGGGTGCCTGTCGCCGACTCACGCCTTCTTCATCACGAACAGGTGATTGAACCCCCGCAGGAAGTAGTTGCCCTCTTCGGCCGCCTTGCGGTAGTTGCCCATCTCCAGCGTCTTGTTGTGACGCGTTACCGAGATGATATCCACCGGCTCAAAGAGCTTGCGCAGACGGGCAAACAGCTCAAATCCCACCGGGTGAAAAACGCCTTTCCCGGCGCGGTGCTCGTAGCTGTCGCTGACGTACAACGCCATGTGACGTCCGGGCTTCAGGATGCGGTGGATCTCGCTGAAAACCTGCTCCATCGCGTCGTAATACTTCGTGCCGTCGGCAAGATCGAGCTTGCCGATGTCGCGCGGGTCGTCGCCATAGTCAAGGTGCGTTCCGTAGGGCGGATCTATGAAGACGAAATCGACTTTGCCTGTCAGCTCCGGCGGAAGTTTTTTGGCATCGACGCGAAAGATGTCCTTGCGGGTAGGATGGACGTCGTAGCCGAGCGCCTTGCGGTTGAGATCGCGGGCGACATCCAACGTGGTGCCGCTGCCGGCGAAGCAATCGACGACCATTTCCTTCTCGGCCGTGTATCGCTGCAGCAGGTTCCAGATGATGTAGCTCGGCGTTGCCCCCTTGTACCCGGGGATGCCCTGCCGGCCGTCGCCGTAGTCCTGGCTGGGGTAGTCCCACAGCGTGCTGACCTGAATCGCCAGCGGAGGCCGCTTGAAGCGGACCGGCGGTTTGCCGCCTGTGGCAGGGGTGGCGGGGGCACGATGGCTGGGCTTGGGTCGGTAAGGCATGGTCTGTGCGTCGGAGATTACCAGAACGCCCCTCCAAGTCGCGGGCATCGCCCTTCATGGGCCGCACCGGCCTCAGACAGGCGAGGACGCCCGCGGCTCCCAGGCCGCGTTCATCGCCGAATCGGAACCTTTCCTACAACTCGACCCACTCCACGCGATCCATCACGACGCGGTGCGCCGCACAAGCAACACCTTCTTCAATGAGCAACTGCTGCTTCTTCGGCAACCCGCCGGCAAAGCCGGTCAGACTTCCGGTACTTCCGACGACGCGATGGCACGGAACCCGCGGGGCATAAGGGTTCTTATTCAGCGCATTGCCGACCGCACGAGCCGCCCCTGGCGATCCCAGCGCCTTGGCCACCTGTCCGTAAGTGGCCACCTTTCCGGCGGGAATGCGGACCGTCATCGCCCAGACTTTCTGGTTGAAGTTCATTCCCGGAACAACACGACCGGCCAGGATATCGTCGAGAAACTGCATGGCGAAAGGATACCTAACAATTAGCCCCGCTGACAAGACGGGCAAAGCCGACTTACAATCCCCGCATGACACCAACCGTCGCCGAATCTCCGCCGACTGCCAGTTCACCGGGCGACGAGCTCCAGAATTTGTGCGAAGCGGGCTCCGAAAGCCTCGTGCAGATGCGCTATCTGGAAGCCGAGGCCGCGCTTTCGCGTGCCGAAGAGATCGCCTGGAACGCCCGCGACTGGGATACACTCGCCAGGCTGTACATGCCGCTGCAGGAAACCCGTCGACAACGGCGCCAGCGGTGCGGCGAGGGGATGGTCAAGCTCGACTGGATCAGCCAGGAATCCCAGGACGTCATCGACGCCGATACCGTCCTGCAGGCCCAGCCGGCCGGGCAGTTGCTCGTCGCCGGGTGGGGGACGATCGAGCCGGCGTTGAAGCTGCGATCGCTGGCGGCCGAACGGGGCCTGTACGTGGAAACGTTCCTGGCAGCGGTTTACCCGATTGTCGATTCGGCGATTCAGCCGGAGCATGCCGCCAAGGTGGTATTGATCGTCCCGACCGCCCAGACCCCGATCCCGGATGCCACGCCGCGATCGCCGGACGATTTGTCGAAGTTGTTGCCGCCCGGCGCACTGCTGATGAACGCCGACGCCCTGCCATCGGGCCAGCGCCCCGGCGATACTGGGACCTACGCCGAAGTGATGGCGCTGTGGGAACGACTACACCGCCCGTTTCTGACGGCTGCGGATGCCGAGCCCGACCCCGTCCGCCGAATGGCCGCCTATCGGCAGGTGATCGAGATCGATTACGCGTGCGAACTGGCGCACCAGCGCCTTTCCGACGCCGCAAAGCAACTGAACCGCGCCGTTTAGCGGTCGCACCGAAGGTGCACTCTTCTCTGATCTGTTATGCGACGCAGTTCCGTCCAGAAGTCATCCATCAGGCCTCGCTCTTTGGAACTCTTGGGAGCCGATATGCCAGTTCTTACCCGACCCCGCCGCGGCGCGGCCCGGCTCAACATCAGCGTCATCATCGCGCTGGGCATCGCCGTGTTTGGCGTCATCAAGTTTCTGTCCACCAGCCAGGTCAACCCGGTGACCGGCGAGAAGCAGCGCGTCTCGCTGACGCCTCAGCAGGAAGTGGCCCTGGGCTTGCAGTCGGCCCCGCAGATGGCGCAACAGATGGGGGGCCTTGTGCCCAAGAGCGATCCGCGGTCGCAGTTCGTCACCGCAGTCGGCCAGAAACTGGTCGCGGCGATCGGCAAGGATCACCCCTGGAAGTTTCAGTTTCACCTGTTGGCCGACACCAAAACGGTGAATGCTTTCGCGCTTCCCGGCGGACAGTGCTTCATCACCCTCGCGCTGTTCAACCAGTTGCAGAACGAGGCGCAACTCGCCGGCGTGATGGGGCATGAAATCGGCCACGTTATTCACCGCCATTCCGCCGAGCGGATCGCCAAAGGGGATCTGGGCCGATCGCTGGTAACGGCGGTCGGGGTCGGCGCGAGCGGCAGCGACGGCGGCCAGTTCGCCCACATGGCCGCCGCCGTCACCGCGGACATGATTCAGAAAAGCTACGGCCGCGACGCCGAACTCGAAAGCGATCACTACGGCGTCGAATACATGACCAAGGCCGGTTACGACCCGCGCGAGATGATCGGCGTGATGGAGATCCTCAAGAAAGCCAGCGGCGGCGGGAGCCGGCCGGAGTTCACCAGCACCCACCCCGACCCCGGCAATCGCGCCCAGCAGATCAGCGAGCAGGTCAAACAGTTATTCCCGCAAGGCGTGCCCCCCACGCTGACCAAAGGCGCAGCACTGAAGGACGGCCGCCCCGGCGGCCCGGCCCAAAGTGCGCCGTGGTAGTTCCAGCCGGTTCGGTATAGAATCCGGTGCGACAAGTCGGGCCATTAACTCAGCGGCTAGAGTGCGTCCTTTACACGGATGAAGTCGGGGGTTCGAATCCCTCATGGCCCACATCATCAATTTGCGCATAGTCCCGCAAACAAGAAAGCACTGGGAGACCGGTGCTTTCTTGTTTCTTTGGGAAGGGAACTGGCAGTCTTGGTAAGTGCTTTCTGCCACGTGCTGCACCGCCTTTTGCGCCGCCGACACAGATCCGCCTACAGCCTTCATTCAAATGCCTTTCCCCTCCTGATGCTCGGTCATTGGGGCGCGGACAAGCATCCGCCCTCGTCCCCAATCGACATGCCCGACCGTAGACCAGAAAGCTCGGACTGACGACGCTTTCCCACCGGAATTGAACGATAGCGACTGGATGCCTCACTAATGGGGTTCTGCCCCACCGCATTGATCGAGTCGGGACAAAAGAGAGCCCCGGCGACCTTGGGAGGTCGCCGGGGCAAAGGTTTTCAGGAGGCTACCGGAACGATCCGTTCAACGGACCGATCAGTGGCTGCGGTTGCGGCGACGGCGGGCGAGCAGGCCGAGGCCGGCCATCGCCAGGAGGCCGACGCTGGTGGGTTCGGGGATCGCGTTGATCACGTTGAGGTAGATCGAACCCTGGTCCTGACCGAAGGTGTAATCCGTTCCGTTGACACCAAACGGGGTGCCATTGAACGTCAGGCTCCAGCCGGCACCGATGTTGGTCGCCACCGGGCCGTCGTCGACGACGTAGTCGATCAGGTCGTACTTGCCGGGGTTGAGGTCGCCGGAAAGGACGTTGAGGTTGATCGTCGGCACGGCGGCAACGGTGCTGACGGCGGCCGAGTTTGCCACCTTCAGGATGTCGCCGAGCGGATCAGCCACCCCACCGTTGGGCGCACTCATGTGGTAATCGAGCGTGGTGGTGTCAGCGAGCGTGACCACGCCGGCGGTCGAGAGGTCGCCGGGCAGGCCCGCGTCGCCGGGGGCGATATGGCCGAGGGCGGCGGTCGTGATCGGGCCCGCGATGCTGCCGCTTCCGGCGAGCGTCGCGTTGGCGTTGACCGTGACGGCCGTCGCGGCGAGCGAACCGACGCCACCCTGACCGACCTGCAGCGTGCCGCCGGTGATCGTTGTGGCACCGGTGTAGGTGCTGGCACCCGTGAGCGTGAGTCTGCCTGCACCGGCCTTGGCCAGACCGACACCGGTGATGTTGCCGCCAACAGTAAGTGTATTGGCGGTAACAGTGACAGTACTGCTCCCGGTCATGGCGACGGCACCGGTGCCCAAGTTCAGGTCACGCGTGCCAGTGAAGGTGAAATCACCCAACCACGACTGCGGGTTGTTGTTAGTCACCGTCAAAGCAGCCGCCGATGTATTGTCGATCGTGGTTCCACTACTGATCACCAATGTGCTGGCGGCGGCACCCAAGGCAGTGGCACTGTTGATGTTGAGCTGACCGGCCGTCAACGCCGTCCCGCCGGTATAAGAGTTGGTCCCTGCAAGAGTCAGTACGCCAGCGGTCGTCTTGGTCAGGCCGGCACCGTTGTTGATCTCTAGGACATTCTGGAGGGTACCAGAGAGGAAGTTCAGCGTGGAAAGATTGCTGGCCGCAACCGATCCACCGATCCGATTGCCGCCCATGTCAAGCAACCCGCCGTTGAGGGTCAATGTTGCAGTGCCTGTACCAGTAGAGCTACCCTTTATAATATCACCACCCAGCGTCACTGAACCACCCGTGATATTGAAATTGCTATTGGCGACCAGGCTTGATGCAATCGTACTGTTCGACATCCGGATCGCGGCAGCAAAGGTAGTATTGTTAGCGACCGTGACTGTTCCGCCGCTGACGTTCAAGTTGCCGATGATCGTTTTGGTTCCGACTTGGCTTCCACTAACGGCAGCAGTCTGCCCGAAGCCGATGTCAACACCCCCACTACCAATCACAGTATTCGCGGTGCCCGCAAGATTTAGGCTCGAGGTCCAGGTTGGTGTGAATGTTCCTGCAGCGGTGCTTGCAGTGCCAGTGTTGGTACCGATGACCACGGTGGTTGCGTCGAGCGTGCCCGTGTCAATCGTCAAGGAATCTGCCCGGTTCACGAGCCGGTTTTGGGCTCCGATCGCCAGCGTGCCGACCAATAGATCAGCACTATGACCGGTGAAATCGACATTGTTCGTGACACCGGCTGGTGTACCGACACCGGTTGCCGCGGCACCGGTGCCGATGTTTACCGCCGCGCGGCTGGTTCCATCAGCAGCACGAAGCTTGAACGTGCCGTTGCCGGCTGCATAAGTGATTTGCCCGTAGTCACGGCCGCCCGTGCCGACATTGACAGTATTTACGTTCAGAGTTGTAAGACCCGTGCCCAGGGTGACGCTATTGACCTGACCCGCTGCGCCACCCAATCCACCGTTATCGCCAACATTAAAGACGTTCGAGGTGATCGTGGTGACTGGGGTATTAAGCGCGACGACTGGCGTCGGCAGCAGTAGGCTCGACTGATTGCCGGCGACATTAGTTCCGGTAGGCTGGTTGACACGCACTGTACCAGTTGCGCCAAGGTTCAGCGTCACGGCGCTCAACCCAGTGAGGTTGAGCGTGGAGTTCAGGGCCAGCCCGGTCCCGGCAGTGCTACCACCGACTTGAAACGTGCCGCCGGTCGAAGTTTGCACAAGCGACCCGCCTCCACCAATGACCAAATTGGTTAACTGGGCTGCGGCGGTGGCAACTGTCCCGATGGTGACGTTACCGGTGACCGTCAGCGTCTTACTCGGGGCGATGGTGATTGTGTTGGGGGTAGCCACAGTGGTGAGCGTGTTGACCGTCAAACCGGTCACCGAGTTGTTCTCATTGACGTTCACCGTACCGGAGAGGCCCGCCGTGTTACCCATAACCAGGGTGGAGGTATTGTTGCCCAGGGCTTGGGTGCTGTTGGCGTTGAGGATGCCGCCCAGCGTGCCGTTCAGAACGATGGTATTGCCGGAGTGGGTATTCGCACCCGTCAGATTAAGGGTGCCGGCCCCGGTGACGGTAAGGCTACCCGTGTTAGATATAATGCCATCGATCGTAAGAGCGCCGGCTGCTACTTGGACAACACCTGCACCGGTCAGGGAGACGTTGCGGTTGGTGCCGAGACTGTAAGTATTGGCGCTGGACAGCAACGTGCCAGGACCCAGGTTGATCGTGTTGGTCACACTGGAGTCGCCAATGTTGTTGGCAGCGCTGATCTCCAAAACGCCAGCCGTGATCGAGGTCGCGCCGGAGTACGTGTTGTTCCCGGTCAGCGTTTGCGTGCCAGCGCCGGTTTTGGTGAGCGTCGTGATTGCGGCACCGTTGGTGATGCTGCCGGAGTAGCTGGGAATAGCACCCGTGCCTGGGTTCAGCGTCACGCCCGTCACAGTGTTGTAGTTACCGCCAGTGGCAAAGACAGTAGCCAAGTTCTTGTTGCCAGTAAGACCGCCGAAGGTCAAAGTTGGCACGCCAGTCTGGAGTCCGTTGGTCGCGTCCCCGGCGATGCTATTAAGTGTGTCCAGCGGGCTGTTTTGCAAAGCCAGACTATTGGTCAAATTGAGGATGCCCGCGCTGACGACGGTCGCCCCGTTGAACGTGTTCGCACCGGAGAAGGTCTGCGTGCCGGTTCCGATCTTGGTTACTGCCAGAGAACCCGCCGTGTTGCGGATCACACCACTGAACGTCTGGCCGGTGGCGTTGTTGTCGCCGAGGGTGAGCACGTTCGTCGGGGTGCCGGTCGTGGCCCCGTCGAGGAAACCATTGCCGCTAAGCCCGTTGATCGTTTCGTTGAAGCCGGCCAGATTCAGTATGCCGGTTCGGGTCGCGGTGTTGTTATTCAAAACTACATTGCCCGTACCGACGCCGTTCGGGATTTGATTTGCGGCACCCAGGGCCAGGGTCGCCGTGTAGTTCTGCGCGGGCGTGGCGTTGGTCCTGCCGACGACGGTGTCCCCCTGATAATTGCTGGGGTTGGCTGTTCCGTTGTTTAGCGTGACCGTAAGCACGGTGTTGGCTGTGGTGGTTTGGCTGAGGTCGAGGACCAGTCCGCCGACACCGGTTACCTGATTGGTTAGGTTAATTACGGGTGAGTTGGCCGCGTTATTGCTCGAGAAAACCGCATCGACATTGGCGGTGATCGTGCCGGAGAGAGTGGTCGCGGCGACGTCCGTGCGGATACCAAAGCGGTCGTTCCCTAATCCCGTATTGAACACGATCGGGTTGGCCATCGTCTGGGCAGTAGTATTGAAGAAGATGCCTGCCCTATCAGTCGCGGTCTGGCCGATGATGATGGGGCCTGTGCCCCAGGGCGTTCCGGTGATTGTGCCGACTGCCAGACGTGTGCCGACCGGGTTGTGCGCCAGCACCAAGCCGCCGGAGAACGTATTGGCGGCGTTGCCCGTCACTTGAGTAGACAAGAGGTTGTTACTGAGAATGATCTGCGTCTTGCGGGTGGCACCATCGGTAATCAGCGCCGGCACTGCGGCGGCAGTCACGGGCGTCACAACCAGAGCATCCACATACACGCTCCCGCCCGACGGAGTGCCAGCAGTGGTTGCCGTCGAAGGGCTGGTGCTCGTGCTGGTGTTGGTCACAGTGTTGCCCGCAACACTCGTAAACGCGCCGATCGTGGCGCTGTTCCCGAACAGATCCAGTGTCCCCGTGCCGGACATCGTCACCGCACCAGCCGTCGGTAATGCCGTGGCACTGCCCAGCCGTAGGGTGCCGCCGCCGATTGTCGTGGTACCGGTATAACTGTTGTTTCCGCTCAGCAGCAGAACGCCCGTGCCACCGGTGATCCCCAAGCCGGAAGCTCCGGAAATATTCCCGCCAACGGTGAGTGTCCCGGCGGTCAGCGTAATGGTCGGATTGGAAGTCGATGCGAGCGTGACCGCGCCCGTACCCAGATTCAGATTGTTGGAGCCCGTAAAGGTAAAGCTGCCGTTCCAGTTCTGAACGTTGTTGTTCGTCGAGGTTGGAATCGCCGCTCCGCTGGTGTTATCAATCGTTGTGCCGGCAGCGATTGTCAACGTGCCGGTACCCAATGCGGCGGCGTTGTTGATGTTGAGCGTCCCGGCGGAAAGTGTCACACCGCCAGCTCCGGTGTTCGCCCCACCCAACGTGAGAACGCCTGCGTTGACGGTCGTGAGTCCGGTGTAGCTGTTGTTTCCATTCAGAATCAACGTTCCCGGGCCGGCCTTGGTCAGCGCGATCCCAGTGCCGCTGATGGCTCCGCCGACGGTCAGCGTCTTACCCGCCGTCGCCGACGTCACCGTCAGGTTATTGCCCAACGTGACCGCGCCGGTGCCCAGATTCAGATCCTGCGTGCCAGTGAAAGTGAAACTGCCGTTCCAGTTTTGGACGTTGTTGGTCGTCAGGGTGGTCGCCGCGACAGTACTGTCGATCGTCGTTCCGGCTCCGATGCTGAAGGTGCCAGTCCCGATGGCCGTGGCGCTGTTGATGTTGAGCGTGCCGCCCATCAGGTTGAAGGCTCCCGCGCCCGTGTTGGCACTGGAAAGCGTGAGCACACCCGCCCCCGACTTGGTGACGGCAGCGTTGAAGGCCACCGAAGCATTTGCGCCTCCGATGGTGAGGGACGACGCTCCAGTACCGTGGATGTTCCAAGTCTGCGCCGTGGACGCCACGACGGGAGCGTTGATCGTCACGGCACCACCATCGGCATCGACGAAGATGCCGCTGGAAACGGAACTCGGGGCCAAGGTCAGTGTGCCGCTGCCGATACCTTGATTGATAGCTACGGTGGTCACAGCCGGAGTAGTTGGGGCGTTGATGAATTGCAGACCGTCGAGCGTGTAGCTGCCATCCAAGGTCGTAGTAATTGCCCCCAGGGTATTGACGGCACTGGTCGCGCTGAAGATGACCGTGTCCAGAGAACCCGGTAGCGCGGCGGTGTTTGTCAGACCAGCCAAATCGGTGGAGAAATTACTCAGCGGGCCAGCGTTGAGGGTTGCCCAGGAGCTCGTCGCCTGACTGCCCGTCCAATGAGCCGGTACGTAGGGAACCACTGTCAGCGAAACAAGCGCCGCTGACGAATTGATGGTGTAGTTGAAGCCAGCCGGAGCGGCTCCCAATGCGTAGGTGACGCCGCCAGTAAGCAGGCCGGCTCCGGTCGTATCGGTAAGCAGGTTGTAGGTTCCATTCGCCAAGCCGCCGAGATTGGCAAAATCCAAGGTAATCACGCCGCCACTGGTAACGGCGCTGCCAGTGGCTCCGAGGGTAATGCTGTCATTGGTCCCGGGAGCGCCAAGTTCGAACTTCAGTCGCGCGCCACCGTTCAAGGTGAGCGCTCCGGCTGTGTTACCAAGGGTCAGCGCTTCCGTCGCGCTATTGGTGAAATCCATGAAACCCGTTCCACCAACCGTGAGAGCAGCGATGCCACCTGTGCCGAAACCGGTGCGCAAGGTGCCGTTGCTGACGATCACCGAACTCGCTCCGCTGTTCCAGGACGAGGTGCCCGGAATGATCACGGTGCCCAACCCGGTCTTGGTGAGATTGCCGGTGCTAGCGGCGGCGATGGATTGAACTGTCAGGGCTCCCGTTGACTGAGTCGCCTCGAGGGTGGCACCGCCCGTGCCGATCGTGAGCACACGATTGGCCCCAAGATTCACTGCTGTAGAATTGGTGTATTGAAGCGTGGAGCCACCACTGACGCTGAGGGTGTTGGTGGCACTCGCATCACCAAGATTACCACTCGTTGCGAAGCCCAGGGTGCCCCCGGAGACATTGACGGGACCGGTGAACGAGTTCACGTTGGTGGCCCCGGAGAGCGTGACAGTACCGCCGGTGGTCTTGTTCAAGCCCACCGCACCGGCGAGACCGCCGGTACCGGTGAAGTTCACCGTACCACTGCGCAGGTCGTAGTTTGTGGTCGAGGTGAGCACACCGGTCGACCCGGTGATCGCGCCGCTTTGCAGGCTGACGCCGTTGACGGTGTTGGTGAACGTGGCCACGTCCAAAGCACCAGTGCCGCTGACGACCACGTTGTTGGCGGTAGGAATCGCACTGTTGGCACCCAGAGCCAGAGTACCCTGATTGATGGCAACTCCACCCGTGTAGGTGCTGGCCGGATTTGCCAGCGTGAGCGTACCGAGACCAGTTTTTGTGAGTCCACCCGAAGTGTTGGAGGTCGGCAGAGTGATGCCGGGCACTGTCACGGTTGCTGGGGTGTTGGTACCACCGCCTATCAAGGTGACGGTCACAGCATCAGTTGCTCCGTATACGCCGGGGTTGGTAATGACAATTCCGACCACCGATCCGCCGCTCATCAGTGCATAGCCTGCGGCGGGCACGCCGGTGGCGGACGCGGGCTTGCTGAAATAGACCGCCGGCGCACCGATATATCCCGATCCGCCGGATACCGCCAAGTCGTTCTGGGTGACACCTTGGCCTGTCGCTCCAAGCAGCGGCTGGGCGGCAGGGAGGGTCACGGAGTTTCCACTGGTGTCAATCGTCAGGCCGCCATTGAAACTCGGGGCACCACTCCCCGTGAGCGCACCGGCGTTGTTGTTCACGGGCCCGTAAATCGTGTTGATGAACGAGATGGAAGCCGAACTGGCCGGGGTCCACCCTGTGGCCAGCGCGGCACTGGCACGCACCGTGCCGCCGGCATAGTTGTAGTAGGCGTAGTTGAGAGAGGTAGGCGCGGCGGGGAGGGAGGTGCTGGCGATGGCGCCTGTGCTCAGGACGCCGGCGGCGACGTTGATAAAACCGCTATTGCCGTCGCCGTTGTTAGCGGTGGTGCTATTTCCATAGCGGAAAGGCTGCGCGCCGGTCAGAACCTGAGCGCCGTTGCCCGCGACGTTGAGTACGCCGTAGGCACCGCCCACGTTGCCCGCGACAGGATTCAGATAGATGCCAAACGGGTTGTTGCTTCCCGTGTGGTCGATCTTTCCGGAGTCGGTCACGGTGATTTCGCCGAGGCTGTAGTTGAGCCACCACTCGGCATTGGTGTGGTCGACAAATCCGGTGCCTCCGACATAGAGGACCGAGGTCTGCACGCCGATGCCAGTGCCGTTCGTTGCCGAAGCAGTGCCCTGGTTTCCCATGGTGAAGCGGGAACCGCCAGTCGTGCCGGTGGTGTCGCGGAGGATGCCGCCGGTGATGTTGTAGAACCCGTAAGCGCCGGTTCCGCCGACGACACTCTGAGTGCCGGTCGTGACGTTGGGCGTTATGACGACCAGGCCCGCGCTCTGGTTGTAGGCCGACGCAGTGCCGGCGACGGTGGCTCCGGTGATGGCAAAGAGCGTTGTGGTTCCGCTGCTGGTGTAGTTGACGATCGCGTTGCCCGCGGCGGGAGCAATGTTGATCTTGGAGCTGGCGGGTAGGCCGGTAATGCTGCCAGTGCCGACGATGTTCAGCGTCCCGGCAGTAACGTTGGTATTGCCGGTGTAAGTGTTCGCTCCCGAGAGCACCAGAGTGCCGGAGCCAGCTTGCGTCACAATGCCGGTGCCGCTGATAGTCGCGGCGAAGTCCGTCCCCTGCGTGACGGTGTTCGAGCGATTGAAAGCCAAGTTTCCGTTCGTTACCAGTGCGACGTCCGTCGCGATGGAACCGGTGGTTCCACCGCTGCCGATCTGAATGAAGCCGGCCCCCGCCGTGGTCAGCGTAAGGCCCGTACCACTGACAGCACCGGTGATTACAAGCGGGTTAGTTGCGTTATTCGTCCAGGTCTGGTTAGCCCCCAGAACGATGTTGGCGCTAATCGTGTTCGTACCCGAGCCGGCGGCAACGGTGATCCCGTTTCCAAGAGTGTTGCCGTTGACGGCGGCGGCGTTGATCGTCAAGGGTCCGCCCGTACCGGCGGCGATCGTCGAGCCGGCGGTGTTGGCGGTGCCAGTGCCGGTGAAAGTCAGGCTGTTGATTGTGTAGGCCGCATCAAGCGTCGTGCTGAGGTTCGTTGCGGCGTTAGAGGTAAAAACAACGTTGGTCGTCGAGCCGGGAAGCGAGAACGTATCGGGACCTGCGGAAGCAGCGGCGACCCAGTTGGTTGCGGTGCCGGCGCCACCCGGCTGAGAACTCCAACTTGCGTTGGAAGTGCTATTCCAGAAAGCACTCGCCGGGCTCGAGTTTACAAAAGTGGATACCGTCAGAACCTCGTTGGTACCCGACTGACTGAGGGCCAAGCTATAAGGCGTTCCGCCAAAATTCACGACATTGGACGCCAGGTAGAAGTTTGAGTTGTTGAGCGTCCCAGCAGCGTTGATCAATGTGTAGCTGCCGGGGCCGAACCCTGCCAGCGGATTGATGGCGATCGAGTTCGAACCCGTCGAAGTGGCAAGACCCGTACCAGTTACGTTATTGAGAAGCACATCGATCTGGTCGGACGTTGCGCCGACGTCAAACAGGATCGCCCCGCCGTTGAAGTTGACGGCATTGCCAGCGAAGGTGCCGTTCTGCACAAGGTTGAGGTTCCCGATCGTCCCGTCGGCCAGATTCAACACGCCGCCCGGAGCCAGCGTGAGTCGACCGCCTGCTGCTGCCGTTGCAGTATTGCCAATGGTTCGGCCTGCGGCGGGCGAAAACGTTCCGCCACTATTTATCGTAACGAGTGTATTCCCCAGAGTTCCTGGCGCTGCCAGCTTCAGATTGCCCGCGTTGACGGTCGTGGCGCCAGTGTAGGTGTTGGCGCCGGAGAGTGTCCAGGTTCCGGTGCCGGCTTTGGTGATGCCGGTGGTAAAGGCCGTGGTGTTGTCCGAGATAATTCCAGACATCTCGCCGAGGCCGGCAGTTGAGCCTTGCAGAGTGACGGTCTTGGCTATGCCACCCGTGGCCCAGTTTGCGGAGAAGTTGAGCGTACCCGACAAGCCGGCTTGCTCCACAAACGCGGTGGTGGCGGTGGCACTGGTCTGGATTGGCACGGCTGTGGTTTCTCCGGTGCCCGTATAGAGTAACCTCGTGCCAGTGGCGGCCGAAAAGAGGAAACCGGTCGTACCACCAAGGTTGTTGGCGATGCTGCCAACACTAATCGTTCCATTTGCGGTAGTGATAGAAGTGACACCGGCGATGGTGTTGGTATTGGTCAGCACCAGAGTGCCGGCACCGTTCAGTTCCAATGCGCCACCCGCACCGGTCCAGAATGCCCCGTTGGCTGTCGACGTATTGACCTTAGCATTGATCGTCAGCGTGGTGTTTGCCGAGGGCTGAATATTGCCGCCGTCGAGGGCGGTGCCTGAACTGATGGTCAGCACTCCGCCGCCCGTTCCGTCAATAGTCGCGTTGGCCGTGCTAGTGATGACCTGGCCCCCTGTGTTCGAGAGGGTCAGTCCGCTGGTGCCGATGTCCACCGTGCCACCCGAGATCGTCAGGATGGTCGCGGTATTGGTGTTGACGGTGCTGCCCGTCGCACCCAGGAGGAGGGTTCCGGTGCCCGTCTTGGCAATCGTCAGAAGTCCATTCCCGACGACCCCGACGGCACCGCCTGCGACGCCGGCTCCAAACGTGGTATTCGAGACGCCCGAGACCGTCAGCGTCTTCGTGCCTACGCCAGTGAAGGTCATGGGGCTGCTGAAGGCGAGCGTGCCGGTACCCGAGTTGTCGATGCCGCCGCCGCCGGTCGTGCCGGCAAGGTTAATCACTCGATCGGTTGTTTCTCCGCCGCCGGTGTAGCTCAGGATACCGGTCGTGTTGGTTGACCCAAGGGAGATGGTGCCGTTGCCAATGGTGGTTGGGGCACCCAGGTTGCTGGATGCCGTACCCCCCACAACACTATTCAGCGAAGCGACACTCAGCGTACCGTTCACAATCGATGTCGGCGTGGTGTAGGTACTGGCCCCCGAGAGAGTCAGTGTGTTGACACCAAGTTTTGTCAATCCACTGGTGGTGGTGGCAGGCACGATGCTGGCGTAAGTGAAGTTCCCATTGGTGGTATCAATGCCGATGTTGGAAGTCGGGGCGATCGTGATCCCCAAGAGACTTCCGGTCATGCTCCCGGCAAAGGCATTGTCGATATCGGCCGACGTGAATGCCGACGCGCCCGAAACACCCAGACCGAGCGTGGCTCCCGCGGCGAACGCGTGGGTTCCGGATGTCGATTTGGCATTGGTATTAAGGAAGGTCAGTGCGCCGGCGTTGACGGTGGTGCCGCCGCCATAGGTATTAGTGCCGGAAAGCGCAAGTGTGCCGAGCCCGGCTTTGGTAATACCAAACGTCGCACCGGAGATTGCCCCGCCGACAGTCAGCGTGTTCGCATTGGCGGTAATCGTTCGCGAGGCAGTCAAAGTGACTGCGCCCGTGCCTAGGTTCAAACCCGAAGTTCCCGTGAAGGCAAAGTCGCCCGCCCAAGACTGGGCCTTGGCGTTGGAGATGGTAATCGCAGCAGCCGTGCTATTGTTAATCGTTCCGCCATTGATGGTGAACACACCGGCAGCGGCGCCTAGAGCCGTGGCACTATTGATATTGAGCGTGCCGGCGTTGAGCGTGGTGGCGCCTGTATAGGTGTTGGCCCCTGAAAGGGTCAGCGTGCCACCACCCAAAGTGATTCCACCACCAGTGCCGGAGACGACACCGCTCAAAGTGAAAATGCCCGCGCCAGTGCCGGTGATCGTACGGACGGACGTACCGAGATTGACCGTGCCAGGCAGAGTGAGATTGTTGGCAAGGTTAAATGCAAAGTTACCACCCACGACAATGGGGTTGATGTTGGCTATCGCCCTTGCCGCGCCACTGGTATTGACGAGCGTACCACCGTTGATGTTGAAGGTGTTGCCGTTTCCCAACGGTCCGTTGGTTCCGGCGGTGCCATTGATATTTAAGTTGAGCTGACCGTTGGTCAGAGTCACGGGACCAGTGAACGTGTTGGCCCCATTAAGTGAAACAACACCGGTACCTGCGCTGTTAATCACTAGGGCAACATTCCCACCAGCCGTACCGTTGCCGATGACACCGCTGAGCGTGATGCCGCCGGTGCCACTGGAGCCCACAGTGATCGTCTGCGTGCCGGTCGTGGCTGCGCCGGTGACGGTACCACTGATGGTGAGCAGGCCGGTGCTGGAGTTGCTGAAGTTGACAGCCGTACTCGCCGCCCGAAGGGTGAGAGGGGTTGCGACGGTGTTTGCGCCGGTTGACTGCTGGAAGATACCGGAAGATGCACCCGTGCCGCCGATGGTGATGGTGCCGGCGGTGATCGTGGTGGTCGGCCCGACGTTGGAGGCGAAGGTAATGCTGCTGGCCAACTTGTTGGCGCCGCTCAAGGTGATGCTGCCAGTATTGGTGGTGGCCTGCTTGATGGTGAGGTCATCTGCGGCGGTCGTGATGGCGTTTAACGTACCGGCACCGCCGCTGACGTCCGTGTTCCAGAAAGCGTTCGTATCATTCCAGGCACCGACGACGGTGGAGAATCCGGCGGTGGTTCCGTTAACATCCCAATAGAGGGGTGCCGCTTCAGCCTGCTGCGAAAACAGACCCATCATCGCGAGGGGAGCAGCAGCTTGAGCCGCGGCCACAGAGGCCACGGACAGGACGTGACGACGCTTGCGGCGTGAAGCCGCAGAAGTCGAAAGGCGCATCAATTCTCTCTCCTCGCAATCGCCCTGATTACAGGGCGACGCAAAACTCCGCATTCTCAAACGACATGTACAACCGGAAACGGTGCAGCATTAAGGTACTGTACAGACCGCCCGCGTCAACAACATTTTAGTTCAGCCCGGCAAGAGTCCGATATTCGATATCTTGCCAGACAGTTATCGACATAACACGATATTTCATTCTTCCTGTTCCCGCCTCGGTTTCGGCAGGCCTTCGAGTCATAAGCGACTGAGACAGATAAGTTAACGATTTCTTCAGGCGCGAATGTTCAGGATCTGACCGGCCGCGGCCGGCAACTCTCGGGGCCATCGACATCGTCGTCGCCTCCTGATCTTGCGCCTTCGTGCTCCCTGTTTCCCCAAGACGGCAGACGAACCCAACAAAAAGCACCCGGCGAAACTCTCGCCGGGTGCCTTGTGACTTGTGGCTGGTGTTGGACGAGTCGCGAATCCAAGCGACGCCTGTCGATCAGGCCCGACGACGACGGCGGCCCAGCAGGCCGAGGCCGGCCATCGCCATCAACGCGACGCTCGTCGGCTCGGGGATGCCGGTCAGCACCACGTCGTTGCCGTCGCCACCCGCGTAGTTCACGGTGTAGAGCGCGCCGTTGGCATCGGCCACGGATGTGGCGTAGAGGTTTGTGCCGATGAAGCTCAGTGCCTGGCCGTTGACGGACGCGAAGAAGTTCGTGCCGCCGACGGCGTCGGTGCTGTCGTTCTTGATGATCACAAACTCGTCGGTCAGCTGCGGCGCAAAGCCCAGTGCGACGGTCAGCAGGCTGCCGTCGGCGATATTGACGGTGCCCGTCACATCGGCCTGATCGTAGCCGGTGCCAGCAGTCGTTCCGTTGAGCTCCACCGCGTAGGTGGACCCTGTCGCCAGCGAGAGGGTGGATGCTGCTCCGGTGCCCGGGGTGGTGTTAAGGATGGAGATGATGCCGGTGCCGGCACCCGGGGCCAGTGTGCCGCCGGACTGGACGAGGACCTGCGACGCGGCCGACGCCGCGAGGGTGATGACACCACCGCCGCCGAGCGTTCCGCCGGTAGCAACGGTGTAGGAGGCACCACCAGCGTGGCTCCCGCCCACCAGCAGCGTTCCGCCGTTCACGGCCGTTGCGCCAGTGTAGGTGTTGGTTCCGGCCAGGGTGAGCGTGCCGGCGGTGGTCTTGGTGAGCGGCGTAGTCCCGTTGTTGATCTGGGCGACGTTGCGGAGGGTGCCGGACCGGAAGTTCAGAACATCGATCAGCGTTGCCGATCCGATGTTCTTGTTGTTCATGTCAAGCGTACCACCATCCAAAGTGATCGTGGAAGTGGTGGTGCCGCCGCCGTCCAGGATATTGACGTTCGAGTTAAAGGTGCCGCCGGTGATGTTGAGCAACGCGGTGGCCGCGCCAGCGGTGGCCTGTGAGCCGAGCGTGAAGGCCGTGTTGACGATGAAGTTGCCGCCGCCGACGGTGAGCGTGGAGTTGGCCGTGCCGGTGCCGGCGGCGGTCTTGGCGCTCATGTTGAGGGTGCCGACGGTGAACGTTCCGGCATCAAAGAACACGTTGGCGGTGACGCCGCCGGAGTTCGACGCCATGTTCAGCCTGCCCAACAGAAGGGTGCTGGCGTTGACGGTGGAGACGTGACCGCGAAGGTCGAGCGTTCCAGCCGCGCCGCCGCCGGTGGCGGTTCCGTTGTTGTCGGCAACGTTAATGGCGGCGCCGGAGCCTGCCTTGTTGTTGATGGTTACCGTCCCGGGGCTGCCGGCGAGTTGCGACGCGAACTTCATCACGCCAGGTCCGGAGTTCTTGCCCACGCCGATGTTGATGGTATCGGCCTGAATCGTATTCGTGCCGGTACCGAAGATCAGGGAGCCTGTCCCGCGGCCGTTGTTGCCGCCGGTGTTGCCCGCGGTCAGCGTCGTGGCGATGAGGGTGTTGGACGTGTTGGACAGCAGGACCGTGCCGGGGCCCTGGGTAGTGCCGCCGACGCCGATGTTGAAGTTGGTGACGTTCGCACTGAACCCACCCGTCAGGGCGGTGACGTCGAGCGTGCTGTCGTTCCAGTAGGCGGCGTTAGTGGC
The DNA here is from genome assembly GCF_015169395.1 of Humisphaera borealis. Classification (GTDB taxonomy): domain Bacteria; phylum Planctomycetota; class Phycisphaerae; order Tepidisphaerales; family Tepidisphaeraceae; genus Humisphaera; species Humisphaera borealis. The sequence goes on along the minus strand of NZ_CP063458.1, from coordinate 4,018,528 downwards.
GGCCTGGTTGGTGCCGACGTTCACCGTGGTGCCAGTGATCGACATCGACCCCGCGCCACTCACCGTCAGGTTGGAGAACGTCGCGCCGGTGCCGGCACCGGCGTCGTAACCCATCGTCAGGCCGCCGGTAAGGGTGAAGGTCTTTCCCGAACCCACGGTCACGGTATTTGCCGTTGCTGAGTTGGTGCGAACGAGCCCTGATGCAAATGAGGCACTGCCATTGGACAGATCCAGGTTGCCGACCACCGTCGCGCCGTTGGCGCTTCCGAATACGAGGCCGCCGGCCGTGACGAGAGAGCCGGTCACCGCAAGGCTGCCGGCGCTGATCGTCGTCGCACCCGCGTAGGTATTGGTTCCACCCAGCGACAGCACGCCGCCGCCGGACTTGGTGATGCCGAACGCCGAGGTCAGATTGCCGTTGATGGCAAGTGCGCCTGTCACATTGATATCTGGAGTTACCGTCTGCGTGACCGTTGGAGTGCTAAAGGTGAGGTTCTGGGTGCCGGTAAACGCAAAACTGCCGTTGATTGCAAGGGCGTTCGCAACGGTCATCGCCGAGCCCGAGGTGTTGTCGATGGTTCCGCCAGCGACCGTGAAGGTGTTCGACCCCAGAGCGGCCGCGTTTCCGATATTCAGCGTGCCAGCGTTCAGCGTGACGCCGCCGCCGATCGTGTTGGCAGTCGACAGCGTCAGGGCACCCGCGCCGGCTTTGGTCAGCGAGCGGTTGTTGCCGCCGTCGCCGATCGCCCCGCCGACGGTAAACGTGTTGCCGGCGACGGTGAGCAGCACATTGGCACCCATCGTCACATTGCCGGTGCCGAGATTCAGGCTTTGAGTTGCGCCAGTGTAGGTGAAGTCGCCGTTCCAGACGTTTGCTCCGCCGGTCAGGGTCACGGTACCAGCACCGGTATTGTCAATCGTCGTACCGGCATTGATCGTGAAAGTGCCCGTGCCGAGTGCGCCTGCGCTGTTCGCGTTCAGCTTGCCCCCCGTCAGGGTGAAGCCGCCGGAGCCGGTGTTTGATGCACCGCTCAGGGTCAGTGTGCCTGCGCCGGTTTTGGTGACCTTTGTAGTAAAGTTCGTGTTGCCAGAGACGAGGAGCGAAGACGTCCCAGTGCCGTCGACGGACCAGGTCTGTGCGGTCCCGACGGTGAGCGGTGCGGAGATTGTCACCGCGCCGCCGTTGTTTTCCACCGTGATGCCGTTAGCCGAACTGACGGGGGAGAGATTGAGCGTCCCACCCGTGCCAGGGGCGATCGAGACCGTCGCACCGGCGGGTTGGGACGTGAAGCGCAGGCTGTCGATCGTGAAGGCGGCGTCCAGCGTGGTATTGATGGGACTCGCTCCGACGCTCGCGGCGCTGGAACTGAAGATCACCGTGTCTGCGGCCTGCGGAACCTGCGTGGAATTGACACTTCCTGCAAGATCGGTCGAGAAGTTCGAGAGCGGCCCGCCGCTAATCGTGGACCACGATCCTGTCGTCTGGCTGTTGGTCCAGTAGATGTTGCTAAGAACCGAGGTTGTAAGGCTGACGGTCGTCGCGGTGGAGCTAATCAGGTAGTTGAAACCGGACGGCGCATTGCCGAGGACATAGCTGGCACCGCCAAGTCCGCTCGGCGCGGTGATCAGGTTGTAGTTTCCGAGTCCGATTCCGAATCCGGCCAACGCGTAGAAATCGAGGGTGATTACGCCGCTCGTAGTCGCCGGATTCGACCCCGTCATGTTGATGCTGTCATTGCTGCCGGAGCCCGCGAGTTCAAACCCGAGACGACCGCCGCCATTCAAGGTGATTGCACCCGTGCCGGTCCCGGCAAGCGTGATCGTCACCGGGCTGGTATCCACCAATTGCAGAGAACCCAAACTGCCGACGGTGACGGTGCCCGTGTTGGTGGCATGGAGACCTGCAGTCAGGGCGCCGCCAGTTACTGTGACGCCGCCAGACTGAAGATTCACGGCCTGTACGCCTGTCACTGTGAGCGCTCCCGGCCCGGTCTTGACGAAGTTTGTCGCTGCCGAGGCACCGGTGGCGACAATGCCGTTCGCTGAGATCTGAAGATTGCCGTTGTTGTTCTGAACCTCAACTGTGCCCGTCGTGCCGGCCGTGAGTGCCACTTGGCGGAGCGCACCCAACGAGACGGCTCCTGCGCCGGTGTATTGCAACGTGCCCCCGCCCAAGGTGACGCCATTGGTCGCCGAGGCGTTTCCGAGCTGGGCACTGGTGGTGAACGAGAGCGTGCCGTTGTTTATGTTGACGGTGTTCGCAAACGAACCGAGGCCGTTGTTGGTGAGCGTCACCGTTCCCGAAGTCGATTTGGTAGCGTTGACCGACCCGCCGAGACCACCGGCTCCGGTAAAGCCCACGGTCCCGCTCCGCAGGTCGTAATCGGTGGCGGAAGTGATCACGCCCGTGCTGCCCTGAATGGTGCCGCTCTGCAGGCTGACGCCGTTGACAGCATTTGCAAACGTGGCCGCGTCGAAAGTGCCGCCGTTGACGACCACGTTGTTGGCGGCCGGGATGGCGTTTGCGATGCCCAGCGCCAGCGTGCCCTGGTTGATGGTCACGCCGCCCGTGTAGGTGCTTGTTGCGTTCGACAGCGTCAATGTGCCCAGGCCCGTTTTGGTGATGCCGGCCGCGGTGTTGGCGGTGGATAGCGCCGAGGTGGTGAAGGCTGCGATGGAACCGCCACCGCCGCTGAGCGTGATCGTCGGCGTTTCGTTGAGGGCGTAGGTGCCGGGATTGGTAATTACGATGCCGTTGACTTTGCCGGTGGCGGCATCAATGACTGCATACCCGGAGGCCGGCACGCCGCCAGCGGCAGGCGCGCTGAAGACGACGGCGGGCGCACCGATATAGCCGGAGTTGCCGGGCAACGCCGAGACGTCGCCGATATTGGCCTGCGTCACGGCAAAACCCGACGCGGCTCTAAACGCGTTCGTGAAGGTCGTGGCAAACCCGTTGGTGTCGACCGTTAGTCCGCCGGTGAAGTTTGATGTCGAGCCAATCTGGGTGTTAAAGGCGGCGTTGGCATTGTTGTTGTTCGTGATGGGCCCGTAGATCGTCGAGGTGCTGGTGTGCCCTGCGATGCTCGTTGCCGGAATGAAGGAGGCCAGCGCCGCGTTCATCTTCAGCGTGCCGCCGGCGAAGTTAAAGTATTCGGCGGTGGATCCAGTGGTGCCGGTTTCATTGATCGCCAAGCCGACACTCAATGTGCCGCCCGCCAGATTAAGGAAGCCCTGGTTGCCGGCACCAGGATTGCTGAACCCAAATTGGATTGCCCTGACGCCGGTGTCTACATTGCCGCCCGCAACGTTCAGGGCACCGTATGAGCCGGTGCCGTCCATCGTGATCGCCAGCTGAGCCGTTACAGCCGCAGAGCGTACGAGATTACCGCCGGGCCCAACGGTGAGCTGACCGATGCCGTTGGTCCGGGGAAGGATCAGCCAGTCGCCGACGTTGTTGTTGAGCGTGCCGCCGCCGCCCACATAAACGACACCCACGCCAGCCGTGCCGCCGGGCGCGACCACGTCGAAGCGGCCGGTGTTAAAACTACCGCCCGTGATGTTGAGCCCGCCGTAGCCGGACTTGGCCACCCACTGTACGTCAGCCCCGGTCGTCGGCACGATCGTGACACTGCCGGCCGTCTGGTTCATGACTGTCGTACTGCCAACAGCGTTGGATCCGGTGAAGACGAAGTAGTTGTTGACGTTGCCGCTGATGTTAACGACGGTGTTGCCGGGGGTGTCGCCGTACCGCAAGGCGCTCGAGGCGACGAGGCCGGTCAGCGACCCGGTGATGTTCAGCGTGCCGCCGTTGACAATCGTATTGCCGGTATACGTGTTCGCCCCGGCCAGTTTCATAACGCCGGCATTGTTCAGCACCACGTTCGACGCTGAAGTGTTGTCGGCGATCGCCGAGTTGATGGCCAGCGTGTTGCTGGAATTGTTGGACAACGTAAGCAGGCCGCCGGCCGTTGCCGCGGTGAGCGTTCCGTCGCCGGCCGTTGCGCCGATGGTCAGGGACTGTTTGCCCGGCTCAATGACAATGCCCGTCGTTCGCAGGATGCCGGTCGCACCCATATCCAGGGTGGAGGGGCCGGCGGCATTCTGAATCAGTGCGTTGATCGTGGTCGTGGTTGCGCCGAGCGTGTTGTTTGCAACCCCGGCGACGTTGTTGATGCGCACCGTGGCCCCGGCGGTATTGGGAACCACTGAGCTCATCGTATTAATGTCGGTGTAGGTCGCCGCAACGATGCCGTTCGTCGCGTCGTAGGCCGCGAACTCAGTCGTGTTGTAACGAGCCCAAACGGGGAGGTTGCCGGGTGCCTGGGCGGTAAACAGAACGCGATTCCGCGCGTCAACGCCAAGCCCGGTGCCCGTGAAGTTCAACGTTGCGCCACTCGTGTTTGCCAGCGAAGCGAACGTTAGACTCGAGGTCTGCCCGACCGCGGCCTGGTCGGCGATGATGGTGCCGCCACCCGTGTTAATATTCAGGACACCCGTGGTTTCCGAGTAATTCGTCGCGGCAGCAGCATCGTTGGAGAAGTCCAGCGTTCCGCCCGCAGCGAGCGTGATTGTCCCGGCATCGGCCAGCCGATTGCCGTTGTTGGCACCGACGAGGTTGTCAAGCAAGAACGTTCCGCCATTGATCGTGACACTTGAAGCGATCGAGCCGCTTGTCCCGGCGAGCGAAAGTGTCCCTGCGTTGACGGTAGTCGGGCCGGTGTAGGTGTTCACACCAGACAATGTCCACGTCCCGGTGCCGGCTTTGGTAACTCCGGTGGTATTGGTTCCCGTTAAGTTGTCGACGATCGCACCGGCGATCTCGCCGATGCCGGTCGTCGAACCCTGCAGCGTCCAGACCTTGGTACCGACACCACCTGCGGTATTCGTGCCAGTAAACTTCAACAACCCCGTACCCGACTGATCAAGGATCGCGGCCGTTGTCGTGCCGCGAAGGTCGAGTGCGCGATCGGTGGTCTCTCCAGTACCGACATACTTCAAGGTACCGTTCATCATCAGAATTGTGCTGTACAGGTTGCCCGTGATCGAGTTGCCTGCAGCAGGCTGACCCAGCGAGGAAGGGAGCGCTCCGTTCGCAGTGCCGAGCGACGTCACGTTAACAACGATCCCACCACCATTGATACTCGTCTGCCCTTGATAGGTGTTCGCGTTGCCCAGGATCACTGTGCCGGTTGGGTTAAAATCGAGATTCGCATTCGCCACAGTGCCCGCGATGACAGCGCCACTCAGGTCCAGGGTGACACCTGCGATTGCTCCGATATCGGCCCCGTTGTTGGCGGCCGTTGCTACACCGTTCAAAGTGATCAGGCCATTGACGAATACGGTGCTGCCAGCAGTGGCACCCGTGGTGTTGATGGTGGAGGCGCCAACATTGCCCAGCGTCAGACCGCCGGGCCCAGTGTTGATAGTGCCGCCACTGATGGACAGCGTGGTAGCAGTGTTTCCCGTGCCCGTGAGGGACCAGGTACCGGTGCCGGACTTGACGATGGTCAACGGGTTTGTGCCCGTAGAGATCGTTCCGGGAATGGTGCCTGCATACTCGCCGGTGCCCGTAGTCGAACCGCTGAAGGTAACCGCTTTGGTGCCAGCGGCGAGGGTCATGTTGCCGGTGAACTTCAGCAAGCCTGTACCCGACTGGTCAAGCACACCGCCGCCGGTGGTGCCGGCAAGGTTAATGACGCGGTCGGTCGTCTCGCCGGTGCCTGTGTAGCTCAGCGTGCCGGCCGTGTTGGTGGAGCCCAGGGAAATGGTACCGTTGGCAGCCGTAGTCGGGGCACCCAGGTTACTGGATGCAGTACCACCCACGACGCTGTTTAGCGAAGCAACAGACAGCGTTCCGTTCATGACCAACGTCGGGCCGTCATAAGCGTTGGCACCGGTGATGGTCAGAGTGTTGGCACCCAGTTTCGTCAATCCCCTCGTGGTGATCGGCACGGACGAGGCGTAAGTGAAGCTCCCATTGGTCGTGTCAAGGCCGATATTGGTAGTCGCGGCGACGGTGATCCCCGAGAGACTTCCCGTCATGCTTCCGGCAAACGCATTGTCGATGTCGGCGGAGGTGAAAGCTGACGCGCCCGAAACGCCAAGACCGAGCGTGGTTCCGGCGGCAAAGTCGTGTGTTCCTGTTGCCGACTTGGCGGTGGTATTGAGGAAGCTGAGCGCACCAGCGGAGACGACGGTGCCACCGCCGTAAGTGTTGGCACCCGAGAGGGCCAGCGTGCCGGCACCGGCTTTGGTCAGGACGGATGCTGCCCCGGAGATTACGCCACCGACCGTCAGGGTATTGGCATTGACGGTAACGGTTCGAGAGCCAGTCATGTTGACGGCACCCGCACCCATGTTCAGACCTGACGTTCCGGTGAACGTAAAGCTGCCGCCCCAAACCTGAGCGTTGTTGTTAGCCAGGGTGATGGCAGCAGTAGTGCTGTTGTCAATCGTCCCGCCGTTGATGGTGAAAAGACTCGCGGTACCGCCCAGTGCGGCCGCATTGTTGAGGTTCAGCGTGCCGGCAGTGAGCGTGGTGCCGCCGGTGTAGGTGTTGGCCCCCGAGAGTACCGTGGCGCCCGTACTGGTGTTATTGATGGTTAGGGCGACCGTTCCGCCACCGGTGCTGTTGCCGATGATACCATTCAGCGTGATGCCGCCGGCGGCGGTGGAACTAACGGTGACGGTCTGAGCGCCTGCGCCCGCGCCGGTGACGGCACCGATGGTGAGGAGGCCGGCGGCAGAGTTCGTGAAGTTGAGACTGGTACTGGCCGCATTCAAAATCACTGGAGTGGAGATTATCTGGGCTGAGGTCGAAGCCTTAAAAATGCCCGATAATGCACCCGTACCGCCAACGGTGATGCTGGTACCGCCTGAGATCGTCACGGCACCCACGCCCGCAACGAAAGTGAGGCTGCTGGCCGACTTGGCACCGGTCACCGTGATGGTGCCGGTATTGGTGGTAGCCGTCACGAAGTTCAGATCATCGGCGGCTGTCGGATTGACGATGTAGGTACCGCCAGTGCCTGAAGCATTCGGGCCCCAGAACGCGCCAGTATTCCATGCTCCGACAACGGTCGAGAAACCCGCCGTAGTTCCGTTGACGTCCCAATAGTATGGTGTCGCTTCCGCCTGCTGCGAAAGCAGACCCATCATCGCGAAAGGAGCAGCAACTTGAGCCGCGGCCACAGAGGCCACGGACAGGACGTGGCGACGCTTGCGGCGCGAAGCCGCAGAAGTCGAAAGGCGCATTAATTCTCTCTCCTCGCGTCACCCTGCATGCAAGGCGACGTAAACTCCGCGATCTTCAACGACATGTACAACCCGAAAAGGTGCAGCGAGTAGGGTACATCACAGCCCACCAGCGTCAACAAGATTTCATTTCGTCGTGGCAAACTTTTGATACTCAATATCTTGCTGGACGGTTCCCGCCGTAACCCAGTCTTTGATCTCTCCTGTACAAGCCGTGGCCCGAGCACGTCGCGGGGATCATAAGTCACTGATAGAGATCAACTAACGACGCCCTTCAGCCCTAAGCTCCAGGATGCGTCCCGGCAGCATAGGCACCGACGACGGGAACGTGACTTCGCGCGCGTATTCGCAGATTGCGATCGTGCCCTCCCCCCAGTGGTGGACATCTATCGGACGGCCCAGAGGCGATAACATGCGGTGCACCTTGACACCTTGTGGTTTCCCGTCGTTGTCCTGTAGATCGAGACGCAATAGATCGAACCCGCTCGCCGTCGAGCCTGGGATCATGTTGCCGAACCGCGCCACCAGAAACGCGCCCCGGTACGCCTCGGGAAAGTCGGCCCCCAGGCACACGATGCCCGATGGGCACGAGTGTGGCGTGAAAGTCGAGATCGCCCTGCCGTCGGCGTAGCCGCCGTCGGGGCCGAGGTTGGGAATCGGCTTCACGAACTCGCCCGCCGGCTTCGGGGCCTTTGGGGTGTGGGTGTACGGCCGCTCGGCGAGGTCGGAAAACGCGTACGGAAAGCCGTAATGTCTGCCCTGCTCGATGAAGTTCAGCTCTTCGGGCGCGTCGCGATTGGGGCCGTTGTCGGTCGCGATCATCCGGCCGCGGGCATCCCAGCAAAAGCCATAGGTATTGCGCAGCCCTCTGGCGAACACTTCGACTCTCGGCGGATCGTTCCGCGGGTCGATCCGCCAAACACACGCGGTCAGATCGATCTCCCCGATCTGAGCGAACCGGGGGTCTTCGCCTTCCTCCCCTGCATCGGTACGGGACCCACTGTTGACGTAAAAACACCCGTCCGGCCCGGCGGCGATATGGCTCACGCCGTGATTGAACGTCTTGATCTCGTACGGAAACTCGACCTTCAGCCAGGGTTCCTGTTTGAGCGTGACGGCATCGGCGGATCGCGGGGCGGTGCGGAAGATCGTCACGCGGTTCATGACCGGCGTGACCGTATCGTCGCGCTCGTTGGCAACGACATACAGCCGTCCGTCAGGATCGAGCATCAATCCCAGGGTGAACCAGTATCCGGCCTTGAGATAGCTCCGGGCCTCCAGCACGCGGCGTGGCAGCGACGGGTCGCGGCCGCGGTCCACGCGATAGACATCGCCGCTCTGACACAGCACGAACAGCGGCCCGCCTTTGCCGTCGCTCGCGAGGCGCGTCGGGAAATCGGGCAGGCGGGCGACCTCACACAGTGTGAAGCCCTCGGGCGGCTTGGGGAGGGCGTGGTAGTCGAGCGCGGCGTAGAGCTCGTCGATATCTTTGTAGGTCGCCGAACCGATGACGGCTCGCTCGCCGGCGTCGTACGTGCCCACCATCCACTGCCGTGTCGCGGCGTCCCTGACGACATGCTCGCCGCGGACGCGAATCGCGATGTCAGGGACGAGCCAGCGCACGTCGGGCCGAGGGGTCGCGGCAGACGCCGCCGGGTTTGGTCGAACGCCGACCTTTAGCGACCCGAGCTCTTTGCCGGACAAAGGGGTCGCACGTTCAACGCAGAAAAGCCGAGCGAGGCGCGCCGAAATGTCGGCAACTGATTCCGGTGCCGGCGTAGCGACGGGCGGCGCGCCGATCGCCACGCCCGCCGATTCGGGCGCTGCGACCCACATCACACCCGCGGCAAGCGCCACGGCACTGGAGAAGACGAACAGCCGACCGATGGTTCGAACGGACATAAGAGCCCTCCACTGTAATCCAGGCGTGGCCACGACCTGACCCGATGCGCGAAGCTCTGCGGCCGGTCGAAGGCAAAGCCTGACCGGTCGTGGCGATTTGAATTGCCACGCCGATGCACGGCGGTGATCATACCCGGCGCGTCCCCGATACCGCTGCCGCGAACCCGACGTCGCCATGGATTTACCAACCCCGACAGGCTCGTCTTCCCGCCGCCAGCTCTTGCGAGCAACCGCCGCTACGGGCCTGGCGGCGATGGCGCCTCGGCTGGCTGCAGGACAGTCGGCCGCGGCAAGTCCGGCATCACCCCCCGCCGCCACCGCCACCCCGCCGCCGGCACATCCGCTGCTCACCCCCGCCGACGATTTCTACGACGTCTCCCGCGGCAACCCCAAGCCGCACAAGCTCGTCGGCGAAGCGCTCGTCAAAGCACGCTTGACGCCCGAAGCCTGGCGACTGGAAATCGTCGCCGACCCGTTCGTCAGCGATCTCGTCAAAGAGCCGGCGAGCATCACGAAACCGCTCGCGATCGCCGACGGCACCGCGCTCGATCTTCCTGCTCTGCTGGAGATGGGCAAAAGGCACGGCGTGCGCTACCTAAAAGCGATGCAGTGCCTGAACATCCCTTCGCCTCTCGGTCAGGGCCTGTGGGAAGGCGTGCCGCTGCGCGACGTATTGCGGCTGTGCGGTCCGATGCGCAATGTCCGTCGCCTCTACTTCCACGGCTTCCACAACAACGACCCCAAGCAACTGTTCCAGTCGTCCCTGAGCTACACCGAGGCGATGGAAACCCCACCCGGCGAACTGCCGGCGTTCATCGCGTACCGGCTGAATGGCGAGCCGGTCTCGCTCGAGCGAGGCGGGCCGGTGCGGATGGTCATCCCCTGGGCGCACGGGTTCAAATCGATCAAGTGGCTCCAGCGGATCTCGCTGACCAACGACTTCAAAGCCAACGACACCTACGCCAACCAGAACAACGACCCCGATTCGCACCTGAAGACCGCCGCCTACACCGACAAGTGCCCCGACACGTTCGCCGCCGGCCAGCCGATCATCATGACAGGCCTGGTGATGTCAGGGCTATCGGGGCTCAAACGCGTGGAGTACTGGCTGCACCGCGTCGAGCCCGGCGCACCGGCGGTCACCCAAGACGACGTCACGTACCGCGCCGCGCAATGGACGCCGGCAGACCTCGAATCGCCCCCCGCCGACTGGCGGCAGGTTCTGCCGGCGGGCGTGGCTCCGAAAGACCTGCTCGGCTTCGATCCCGCCACCGGCCGCCCGCTCCAGTGGCCGCTGCGCTACAGCATGATCTCCTGGTCGGCGGCACTGAAGGACCTCAAGCCGGGCAAGTACGAGTTCCGCGCCCGCGCGGTGGATCTCAACGACTTCGCCCAGCCGGAGCCGCGGCCGATTCTCAAATCGGGGAAGAACGGCGTGGACGCTGTTCGGTTCGAGGTGCTTTAAGACGCCGCGAATCGTGCGCGACTCTGTCCTTTTTCTCGACTTCCGGAGCACGCCCCATGGCCACCAGAGAGCGCGACGAGCCCGCGGCATTTCCGAAGACCAGCTGGTCGCTGGTCGGGCGGGCGGCCGGCGCGGAAGACAAGCAGTCGCGCGACGCGCTCAACGAACTGGTCATCCGCTACCTGCCGGCGCTGCGGGCCCACCTGATCCTTGCCCGGCGGCTCAGTCACGACACCGCCGACGAGTTGCTTCAGGAATTCCTGGCCAGCAAGCTGATCGAGAACACCCTGGTCGCGCGGGCACAGCCCGAACGCGGCAAGTTCCGCACCTTCCTTCTGGCATCGCTGCGAAACTTCCTGGTGGACCGGGCACGGGCGGCACGCGCAAAGAAGCGCGGTGGCGGTGAAGCCACCCTCGCGATCGACGCCGACGTGACCGGCGACCCGGCCGACCCGCGGGCCGAAGAACCCTCGGCGGCGTTTGAAGCCGCCTGGGCACGGCAGGTCATGGACCGCGCTGCCACACTGATGCACCAAACCTGCGATGCCGACGGACGAACCGATTTATGGACGGTGTTCGAAGCCCGGCTGCTGGCCCCTTCGCGTGACGGAACCCCGCCGGCCGACTACGAAGTGATCGCCCGCACCATCGGCGGCAAGAGTGCCGAGCAGGTGTCCAACCTGCTGACGACGGCAAAGCGCCAGTTCAATCGGAGCCTCCGCGAAGCGATCGCCGAATACGCCGGGGACGGCGAGGTCGATCAGGAGATTCACGACCTTCACGATGCGCTGGCCAAGGCCAAGCCGCAGGGGTGATCACGTGCCCAGGCTCGTACTTCTGTCACGGGCGTGTACTCACGTCTGAAACGGGTCTGAATCGCTAGTTTGCCTCCACAGGCGTCAGGCCCTGGGCCTGAGTGTGCGACAACTGTTGCTTCGATGCGATGAACTTCCCGTCGTTGGTCTTGTACAGGTGCGGGTAACCCAGCGGCACGACGATGCGATTGCCCTCTGTATCGGTCACGGTGTAAAGGTCGTAGATTCGATTGATCCGGTCGCGTTGGAGCCTGTCGTCGACCTTCTGTTGTTCCTTCCAGCTCTTCATCTGTGCGTCAGACATCTTGCTGTACTCCTGGCCGGCCTTGCGGATGGCTTCGCCCCACTGCTGAATCTGCTGCATGTTTGCCTGATGCCTCGCGTTCTGGATCGCCACCAGCACGTTGTTCTTGCAGAGATCCCAGTTCGGCACCGTCTGAAGCGACTTGGCGATGCCATAGAGCAGCGGCTTTTTGGCCGCGAATCCCTCGGCCGGGCCCGACACGATCGCGTCGGTAGTGATCATGTATTGCCAGAGGGTTGAAGGGCCGCGCACCGGCGGTGAGGCATAGTATTGAAGGTTGATTTCCTCCCTGATCGCCACGCCGTTGCGCTTGTACTCGACATTCACGACGTGCAACTGGCCGGACGGGGCGGCGTCGCCCATCGCCTTTTTCATGGCCTCTTCGCCGTCGCGGTCGCGCCGCTGGTCCACCAGCCGAACATCGCTGATCGCCGGGTTGTTCCGCTGCATAAAGCCGACCATGAACTGCCCGATGTCGGTCGGCGGAGGAATGCCGCTGCGCTCCTGGTGCTGCCGCGGATCCCACAGTCCGTTCTGCTTCAGCTGCATCGCGAAGTTGGGGTCCATCTCGGAGTACCCCAGGTACAACGCCGGCGTGAACCGTACCGCGTAGCCGTCCGGCGAGACGACTTCGATCGTCTTCTGCGGGTAGACGATCGTTCCCTCGGACCAGTGCACGCCGCCTTTGAAGGACCAGCCCTGGGGCACATACATCGTGTGCGAAACGCGATTGTCCATGTGCACGTCGCGGATTTCGACCCGGCCGAACGTCAGCGTGTCGGGGATGGCGGCGGGCGCGGCGACAGCTTTCAGGCGATACGTTTTGGTGCCGGTGCGGAACACCAAGCCGTCCCCGTCGCGCGTCGCGGTGAACTCAAACGAGCTTCCGTTGGCGGTGAACGTGCCGTCCATCCGACCGCCCGCCGCCGGCTTGGCCGTCAGGGGGAATCGCGCGCCGTCCCTGGTGACATGCCCGGTGATGGTGTCGCCGGCCGCCGAAAGCTCGACCGTCAGCCCGTCTCCCTGGAAGCTCTGCGCGGCGGCCGATGTCGCCAACGCCAACAGGACCGCAATGAAAAAATGCCGTTCCATGGTGTCATTACCTCGTCGATGCAGTGCTTACAGTCGCACGGGGGTCGCCGGAAGTTCACTCTGCCTCAACCGGGACACGCAAGCAAGCGATAAGTTGGTGGACTGAGGTGCGCACGAAGGAGCCGCGCACGAAGCGGTACTCCGCGCAGTAAGCGGGGGCCAGTTCGCAAGATATACTCTTCCCACCCGTGGCGCTTGCTTACTTCATCACCTTCCACACCTACGGCACGTGGTTGCACGGCACCTCCAAGAGCAAGGGCTCCGTCGATCGCGAACACAACCAGTATGGAACAGAATTCGTCGAGCCCGACGCGCTGCGCGAATCACGATCGAGACAGGACATGACCCAACCGCCATATGTCCTGCGCTCGGCCGAAGAGCGCGAGGTTGTCCGCGATGCGATCGTATCGCTGTGCCGGAAAAAGGGCTGGCGTTTGCTGGCGGCCCATGTGCGCACGAACCACGTGCACGTGGTGATGTCGGTCGACCGAGATCCGGGTCGCGTAATGAGCGACCTGAAGTCCCGGGCTTCGCGGGCACTGACAAAGGCAGGCTTCGACGATGCTGATCGCAAACGCTGGACTCGTCACGGGAGCACATTGCATCTGTTCGATGAGGCGTCGGTGGCGGACAAGGTCGATTATACGTTGAATCAGCAAGGCGAGATGCTGGCGTTTTATGACGGTCGTGAACAGTGATTTGGACGAAGAAGAGCCGCGCACGAAGCGGTACTCCGCGTAGTAAGCGGGGACCGGCCGCCAAAACGACCCCCGCTTACTACGCGGAGTACCGCTTCGTGCGCGGCTCTTTCGTGGTTCATATCGTCAACCGTCATCCCTGTTAAACCCTTGCAAAATGGCGTGTTCACACCACAATACCGCCGCGTTTTTGCTTCCTTCACCGCCCGAACGGACCCTCATCCATGCGCAAGTTACTCGTCGCCAACCGATCTGAAATCGCGATTCGTGTGTTCCGGGCGGCGACCGAACTCGGACTTTCGACGGTCGCCGTCTTTACCCACGAAGACCGTTTCTCGCTTCACCGGTTCAAGGCCGACGAGGCCTACCTGATCGGCCCGCCGGAGGGTGGCATGCCGGTGAAGGGGTACCTGGACATCCCGGCAATCATCGCTGTTGCGAAGGAACACCAGGTCGATGCGATCCATCCCGGGTACGGATTTCTGTCGGAGAATGCTGAGCTCTCGCGCCAGTGCAAGGAAGCCGGCATTGTGTTCGTCGGGCCGACGGCCGAGCTGCTGGAGACCTTCGGCGACAAGACCGCCGCCAAGCGCGTCGCCAGGAAGGCGAAGGTGCCCACCGTGCCCGGCACCGACGGCGCACTGTCGGACCCGGCCAAGGTGAAAGCCGCCGCGGCCGAGGTGGGGTATCCGGTCATCCTGAAGGCCAGCTTCGGCGGCGGCGGCCGCGGGATGCGCGTCGTCCTGAACGAAAGCGAGATCCTCGGCAAGCTCGAAGAAGCCAGCCGCGAAGCCGGCGCAGCCTTCGGCCGGGGTGAAGTATTCATCGAACGCTACGTCAGGAAGGCCAAGCACATCGAAGTGCAGATCCTCGGCGATACCCACGGCAACATCGTTCACCTGTGGGAGCGCGACTGTTCCGTGCAGCGGCGGCACCAGAAGGTGGTCGAAATCGCGCCGAGCATCGACCTGCCCCAGCAGTTGCGGGTGGACATCTGCGAAGCCGCCAAGCGGCTCTGCGCGACGGCAGGCTACATCAACGCCGGCACCGTCGAATTCCTGGTGGACGTCGAGCGCAACGAGTTTTTCTTTATCGAAGTCAACCCGCGTATCCAGGTCGAGCACACGGTGACGGAAGTGGTGACGGGCATCGATCTGGTCAAGAGCCAGATTCGCGTCGCCCAGGGGCATAAGCTGCACGAAGCGCCGCTGAGCATTCCGCCGCAGGAGAAGATCGAGACGCGCGGCTACGCCGTCCAGTGCCGCATCACGACGGAAGACCCGGAAAACAGCTTTATCCCGGATTACGGCCGCATCAGCACCTACCGGTCGCCGGGCGGATTTGCGGTTCGGCTCGACGGTGGCAACGGGTTTGGCGGGTCGGTCATCACGCCCTACTTCGACTCGCTGCTGGTCAAGGTCATCACCAGCGGTACGACATTCCTCGAATCCATCGACCGCATGGACCGGGCGCTTCGCGAGTTCCGCATTCGCGGCGTGAAGACCAACATCCCGTTCCTGGAAAACCTGATCAACCACCCCGCCTTCCGCAACGGCGAGGCGACGACCACCTTCATCGATCAGAACCCGAGCCTGTTCCAGTTCAAAGCAAAGCGGGACCGGGCGACCAAGCTGCTGACCTACCTCGGCGATGTGATCGTGAACGGCCGGCCGGAAGTGAAAGGCAAAGTCGATGTCAAACGCCGGCTGCCGATGCCGGTCGTCCCCCCCTACCCGCACGGCCAGCGTCCGCCTTTGGGCACCAAGGACAAGCTGACCGAGCTCGGCCCGGTCAAGTTCGCCGAGTGGGTTCGCAAGCAGAAGCGGCTGATGCTGACCGACACGACGATGCGCGATGCGCACCAGTCGCTGCTGGCGACGCGCGTCCGCACGTACGACCTGTTGAAGGTCGCCGAGTCAACGGCCCACCTGATGCCCAACCTCTTCAGCCTGGAGATGTGGGGCGGCGCGACCTTCGACACCACCATGCGGTTCCTTCAGGAAGACCCATGGGATCGGCTGTACGAACTGCGCAAGCGGGTGCCGAACATTCTCTTCCAGATGTTGCTCCGCGCCAGTAACGCCGTGGGTTACACCAATTACCCCGACAACGTCGTCAAGAGTTTCACCAAGACCGCGGCGGAAGCCGGGATAGACGTCTTCCGCATCTTCGACTCGCTCAACTGGGTCGACAACATGCAGGTCGCGATCGAGACGGTCCGCGAGCACACCAACAGCCTCTGCGAAGCATCGATCTGCTACACGGGTGACATCCTGGACCCCCGCCGGACCAAGTACAGCCTGCTGTACTACATCTCGATGGCCAAGAAGCTGGTCGCGATGGGGACGAACATCCTGGCGATCAAGGACATGGCCGGCCTCGCTAAACCTTTTGCTGCCAAGACGTTGGTGAAGGCTTTGCGGGACGAAGTGGGCGTGCCGATCCACTTCCACACGCACGATACCAGCGGCGTGCAGGCGGCGAGCTACCTGATGGCGAGCGACGCCGGCGTGGATGTCGTTGACGTCGCGTTGGCCAGCATGAGCGGCATGACCAGCCAGCCGAACCTGAACTCGATCGTCGCGGCGATGAACAACACCGCGCGCGACACGCAGGTCGATCTGGATGCGGCTAACCGCCTGAGCGACTACTGGGAAGCGACGCGGCAGGCGTACTACCCGTTCGAAGAAGGCATGCTCGCCGGCACCGCAGAGGTCTACCACCACGAGATGCCCGGCGGGCAGTACACCAACCTTCGGCAGCAGGCCAAGAGCATGGGCCTGGAAGCACGCTGGCGCGAAATCGCCGACGCCTACGCCCAGGTCAATCAGCTCTTCGGCGACATCGTCAAGGTCACCCCCAGCAGCAAGGTCGTCGGCGACATGGCGATCTTCATGGTCACCAACAACCTCACCGCGACCGACATCCTCACCCCCGGCCGTCAGCACAACTTCCCCAAGAGCGTCGTCGAAATGATGCAGGGCATGCTCGGCTTCCCCGAAGGGGGTTGGCCGAAGGTGCTCCAGAAGATCATCCTGGACTCGGCGAGCGAAAAGCCGATCAAGGGCCGACCGGGCTCCAAGCTGGAGAAGGTGGACCTGGCCGCGACGAAGAAGGAACTGCAGAAGAAGATCGGCCGGGAACCGCGCGACGTCGATGTGCAGTCTTACCTGATGTACCCCAAGGTGTACCTCGACTTCGACAAGACGGTGAAGCTGTACGACAACGTCAGCGTCATCCCGACGCCGGCGTTCTTCTACGGGCTTCAGCCTGGCGAGGAAATCACGCTGGATATCGAGGCGGGCAAGACGCTGATCATCCGGTACCTGACCGTCGGCGAGCCACGCGAAGACGGCACGCGAACGGTGTTCTTCGAGCTCAACGGTCAGCCGCGCGAAGTGAACGTACCGGATCGGTCGCTCGAGGCGACGCTGCACAAGCACCCCAAGGCCAACCCCGACGACGCCAAGCAGATCGCCGCCCCGATGCCGGGGAAGGTGACGAACATCGCCGTCAAGCCCGGCGACCTGGTAAAGGGGAACGAACGGCTGCTGAGCATCGAGGCGATGAAGATGGAGACCGCCGTCTACGCCCCACGCGAAGGCAAGATCAAGGAAGTTGCCGTCAAGCCCGGGTCGGCCGTGACGGCCGGCGACCTGCTGGTGGTGCTGGAAGCGTAGTGCTGGAACCGTAGGGTCCGCCTTGGCGGACCCTACGGCCTGTTCGCAATTTGTTTGCGTCCCTTCGATCGCTTCGGGTTAGCGTTGGGTCCTGCTTACATGGTGGGGCAGGCATTCATCAACTTTATGCGTCTACATCATAAGTCTTTTGTTTAGGGCCTGAGTCGTCAGGTAGATCAAGAGTTTTGCCGCCGCCCAGAGCGCGACGCGCCGGGGTGTACGGACCCACGGCGGCAACGCGCCTAAGCCACAGTACGTCAGCCCGGCAAAGCCTGACTCGATCTCTTGTCGCCCACCATACAACCTCTGGCCGAAGGCCGACGGCTCCCCGCAGTTCTCCAGCGGACTGTCGATGATGTCCAGCCCGCGGAGTCGCTCGGGCCCGTTGTACTTTTTGTCCCGCTTGCCCTTGTTGACCTCCCTCGGGGGCGCGACCAACTGATGACCCGCCGACGCCGACGCCTCGTGGCAATCGTTGGTGTCGTAGGCGTTGTCGCCCAACACGTATCCGCCGCCTTCGAGCTTCGGCAGCAATTTCGGTCCGACGACCGCATCGTTGGTGTTGAGCGAGTCGATCAGAAACTGCTTGAAAATCCGGCCGTGCGACACTGCATGCAGGCGGTAGCCTTTGCAGAACTGCCCATCGGCCAGGCGTCCCCGCCTGGCGTCAGGGTCCTTGCTGTAAGCGCCGACGACCAGTGGCTTGGAATCAATCTGTTTGACCAGCGGGGTGCCGAACTTCTCCGACACGATGGCCAGGAGCCGCTCGAACAGTTGGCTCATGCCGACGGTTCGCAGACGGCGGCTCATGCGTGACTGCGAGATCAACGGGCGGTCCAGCGTCACCGTCCAATTCTCCTCTTTGCATGCCCAACAGACCGGTCGATTCCAGATCGCGGCCCAGAGATAAATCATCACGACCCAGCGATCACAGAACTGTTCACGTTTGTGACGAGGGTGTGGAGTTGAGAACACCAGTTGGTACAGTGCAGCATAGAGCTTGGCCTCCATTCATCGGCTCCTTGTGAGAAGGGAACCTGATTTTGGAGGCCATCTCTATTTTGCGCAATAGGTTGCGCGAATGGCGCATAAAGTTGATTCATGCCTGTCTCGCATGATCGAGTGCCGGGCATTCTTGCCCGGTCGAGGTCATGCGAATCAGTGTGGGTCGGCGTCCCACTGCGATCCCGCTCGGGCCGGCACGAATGCCGGCTACGCGGGCTCGCGGCAGGCAAGAATGCCTGCCCCACTGAAACACTGCATGGTAACGCCGTCAGTCATCCCACGTCCTGTAAATTGCCGGATGACCGCCAATCGATAGAATACATCGTCTCGCTCCGCCCCGCCGCTTGGCAGGCCAGGCGAGTAGCCTGGGAGAGACGATGTCAAAGATCAACAAGCCAAGATTGGGTCGGGGGCTGAGCAGTCTGATATCGGTCGATATCCCCGACGAAGAGATCCCCCCCCTGCCATCCGAAGCGCCGTCGGCGCTCGTCGGACCGTCTGCCAAGCCGGCCCCTGCAGCACTGGTGGTCGAGACGATCCCATTGACCCAGCGGGTGATCGAGTTGCCGGTGGCAGACGTTCGGCCGAACCCGCATCAGCCCCGCCGAGACTTTGACGAAACCGCTCTTAAGGAACTCGCCGCCAGCCTGAAGACCAACGGCGTCATTCAGCCGATCGTGGTGAGACAGTCGGCGGGGGGCTATGAGCTGATCGCCGGCGAACGGCGGCTGCGGGCGGCGAAGATCGCCGGTCTGAGCACGGTGCCTGCCATCGTCAAGGAAGTTGACGGGCTGACACAGGCCCAATTCGCGCTGGTGGAGAACATCCAGCGTGAGAACCTAAACCCCATCGAACGGGCGGAGGCCTACAAGCTGCTGTTACAACAGCTCGGGCTCAGCCATAGCGAGTTGGCGGGGCGTTTAGGTGAGGATCGATCGGCGGTTTCCAATCATCTGCGGCTCCTGGAGCTGGCCGTGCCTGTGCGAGAACTGATTCGGTCCGCCAAGCTGACACTGGGTCATGCCAAGGTCCTGGCGGGGGTAAGCGATGTCCTGGAGCAGGAGCGGCTGGGAAAACTAGTGGTCGAGCAGGGGCTATCGGTGCGGAATCTGGAGACGATCGTGCAGTCCCTGGGCTCCCCCGCCGCGACAAAGCCGACCAAGCCTGCGACGACAGCACATCTCCGCGATCTGGAGAAGGCGATCTCCAGCCATCTGGGGATGCGGGTGTCGCTGCGGTCGAAGACAAACACCAAGGGAAGCCTGGTAATCAACTACGTGAACCTGGACCAGTTTGATGAAATCATGACTCGGCTGGGCGTGAAGTTGTCCGAGACGGAGTGAGGGCTGGAAGGGGACGTAGGAAATGGGCGGGAGGGGGCGATTCTTGGCAAATGTTCCACGTGGAACAACCTGGCAGGGGGTGAAGTTGGCATGTTCCACGTGGAACATTGCATCTGACTGCCTTCTGTCTGCCACAGAGTTCAGGTAGTTTAAAGCCCTCTAGCCCCCCGCTGCCCACCAACCCCATCCTGACTCTCATCGGATAGGAATTGCCGGCCAGACAGGAGGAGTGAACGCCAAGACGCTGAGGTACCAAGGACAGCACCACCAAGGCAGACAACTCTTGGTGCCTTGGCGTCTTGGCGTTCACTCCTGACGGTACGAAGATCATCCCCGCCAGGAGCTTCAGCCGCACGCACTTCCTGGGACACTCCCAGCAGTTCATCCACAACGGCGACGAGACACAACGGTTGAACGTGACTCCCCTGTCCGGTTCTGACTTCGCGAGCCGTCGGGCGACGCCCAATTGTCCTAAACTTCTATTATTCAATAGCTTGCGAACGCTTGGCAACCAAACCACCGGTCTTCGCCTGCATAGACGTAGCGTTGCACCACGCCCGCACCTGACCTCATCATCCACTGGTTATCCCCAGCCGCGTTCGCAAACTCTCAGGTCATCCATACACTCCTGCAACCACATAAGTCGGATGGCCGAGGATCACCTGTCCGACTAGCTGTGTTCGCGCCACCCTACCGCTGAGACAGCCGCCCACCTCTATGTCCGCCAAACACTGAATTTCCCAAATCAAAGCCATTGAGGTGTCTGACGGCATCTTGCGTGTTTCGCGGCTCAGACGTATTCTTGGACACAAGCAGAGTCACGATCGGCTACGGATGGCCGTCGACGATGCCCATGTCTGCCCTCGACAGACATTCACACCTTCCCGACCCACAGCCTCAAGGAAGGGGCCAACCCATGCCCGACACCTGGCAGACGATCGAACAGGCCGCTGTGACACTCGGCCTGTCTGTCCGCACCGTGAACCGTCATATCACCGGCGGCAAGCTGGAATCGCGACTGTTCGAAGGCAGACGAGAAGTGCTCGTCTCCTTGCCAGATCCGGTCAGACCGGCAGACAGCACGAAATCGGCGGCCCCTCAACGTGCAGCTTCAGCAGCGCCGTCTGCCAGCGGCACGACGGACACGCCGCCAGCGCCGGAATCGACGGTCAACTTCACCATGGGTGCGGCAGCCAATGACCGCAATGACGCGGCATCGTCCAACCCGTCTGCCAACGCAGCGGCGGACAAGCCGGCCTACGAATCGGTTCGTCGGGCGATGTTCGACAGCGAGTCCAACGAGAAGCCTTTGGATCTGCGAACCATGCTCACGCTGGCAGACAGCGCCGACGACAAGGCGTCGCTCGCGGTCGCCGCTTATCAGACCCTGGCCCGTACGTCAGAGATGCAGGTGCATTCGCTGCGACGGGTGGCGCTGGGCGCTTGGGCAGCGGTCGGGGTGATGGCAGCGGGGGCGATCATGGCGGTCGGCTGGGGCACCTACCGTCTGACAACGTCTGAGGGGACTTCGTCGTACCTTCGCGCGCAGGTGACAGACCAGAAGACCGAGATCAACCACCTGACAGACGAACGTGACAGGGCACGGAACGAACTGGTGCGATTGCAGATCGAGTCTGCCAGGTTGCAGGATCGATTGTCCCAACTGGCAGACGCACAGTCGGTGGCGGAGATCGCCAGGTACGCACTGCGCACTATCAAGCAGAACGACCTCGGGTCGTCGCCGATAGCAACTCAGCCGACCGTCGCAGCAAGTGCCACCCAGCCCACGCTGGTCGAAGGTCCGATAAAGCCGGACACCCATTCACCAACAACGCAGCCGGCACATCCGGCGGGGGGGATCGCCGCCGGCCCGGTGACCCAGCCGGCGAGCAAACCCGCACTGACCGGCCAAAGGCCGACGTACATCACCAACTCGCGCGAGCCATTCGACCCGCGGTAGGGCGGGCGACGGGGTGGTGGTATCATGTAGTCGTGGTGTAGTGGGGTGATCGAGCGGCAGGGCGGTAGCGTATCCAGTCTGCCGTCGCGGCCCCGTTCAGGGCAATCCGCCAACCGCTGGCATTACCCCGTGTCGGGGTTGATAATGCCTGACAGGAACGATCGATTGGTTGGTCCTCCGACAAAGGGAGTATCGCGTGTCGCCCGGCTGATGGCCGATGCGATCGAGCGCGACGATCTCGACCGTCGGGATTTCATCTTGTCCGCACCAAGGGTTGCCGTGTCGCAAAGCCCGGATTCCGGTTCATCCTTCTCCAACGCCCTTACCCCGCCCGGCGGCGCCGAAGCGATCCGCGACGGACTGCGCGGAAAATACGTCTGCCCTTTCTGCGGTTCGGTGAACGACAGCGAGCAGGGCATGTGCCCGCGCTGCACGATGGAAAACTCCGCCGCCACCCGCAAGGCCACCAAGACGCGCATCGGCCCGTGGTACGTTCTTCAGACGCGCAACCCCGCGGCCCCGGGCATGACCTGGGAGACACTGCTGTCGTTCATCCGCAAAGGCCGGGTCAAACCGCGATCGATCGTCCGCGGCCCGACGACGCACCAACTCTGGCGGTTCGCCGCGCAGGTGAAGGGGCTCAGTCGCGAGTTTGCGATCTGCTACAGCTGTGGATCGAACATCGAGACCAATGCGTCGCTCTGCCCGACCTGCAACCGGATGCAGGAGCCGCCGCCCAACCCCGATGCGCTGCTCGAAGCCAGCCGCGACGCCCAGTTGCCCAATTACGGAACACCGCCAGCGACGATCGACGGCAACGTGCTGGCCGCTTCGGGACCGGCGACGATCGTCGGACAGTTGATGCCCGGTTCACTCGCGGCATCCGCGCCCGCGGTTGTCGCACCGCCGGTGAACGAGGGGGATTTCGTCATCCCCGCATTGGGCAGTGGACAGACCCCGGGCAGGGGGGCGGCGGCGGCGTCGGGACTAGCGGCAGGTACGAATGTCGCTCCCCCGTACACCCCCGGGCCGGCGACGCCGATTCCCGTCGTGCCGCAACCCGCGGCAGCCGCGCCGACCCCGGCTCCGGCCCGCAATCGCGGCGTTCCGGCGCAGAAGCCGACCACCGAAGTGGCACCGGAGCCGTACAGCGGCATTAGCGGCGACGCGAGCTGGGCCAAGATCCCCGAAACACCCCGCGACCGCGTGCAGCCCAAGCCGGAGCGACCGAGGCCAGCCCCGCGCGGCCCGGCGACCGCCGCGCCCAACGCCGGGCAGGCCTTCAACCCTTACGCCGACGACGACGCTCCCGGCCGCCGCAACGAAGGAGACGGCGGCTTCCTTAGCGCCAAGGATCTTGCCGCGGCATTCAATCTCGGATTTGTCGGGGAAGATGACGAAGCGCCCGTTCAGCGCACCGTCCGCCAACCGGCCGCGAACCCCGCTGCGTCGCGCAACCCGACGGCAGGCGCGATGGGCGTTCCTGGGGGCGTTCCCGGCTACCCCGCGCCGGCACGAAGCCGCTTCCGTGGTCTCAAGATCTTCCTGTTGTTGCTGATGCTCGCCGCGGCGGGTTTTGGCGTTGCGGTCGCGGTCAATCCCGAGCTCTTCGACACCACCAAGGCCTGGGTCAAAAAGCAGATCGACAACCTCTCGAAACAGACGGAAGCCGACAAGCTCGGCGATCAACCCCGCAAGACCAGCAATCAGCCCAAGCCCGCGGCCACCCGGCCCACGGACGATATCGTCCGTCCCGGCGTTACAAACCCGGGTGTTCCAAATCCTGGTCTTTCCAATCCCGGTATTACTGGCGAACGGCCAACCGCAACACCGGGCACCACGCCGCCGGCTGGTCTCGGGGTTACGCCCGCTCAGAAGGTTTTCAGTGAGGCGATGGACCTGGAAGACACAGACCCGGCCAAGGCGCTCGAGAAGTACAAGCGGATGAAGGTCGAGTACCCGCGCGAGGAATGGCCGGCGCTGCTGGAAACAGCCATCAAGCGTGTCGAAGGCAAGCTCGGCGTACGCCCGCCGGGATGAGCCAAGTCAGGCGCAGCAAAGCGACGAGCGGGCGATGTCCGGTGCACGAGTTTCGCGACTGGAAAAGAGAAGTGACGCCTCAGGCGGCGGGGGTGACCACGAGGCTCGCGATGCGATCCATCATGCCTTGCAGGCATGCACATTCCGTGCAGAACACACGATCGACCTTCGCGCCCGCCACATAAACGCCGGGGGCGACACACACGCAGTGTGCGATCGAATATCGAATCGCGACCTTCGAGCCGGATGAACTGGTCAGGCGAATCAGAAACTGAGTGCCTTGCCCCAGCGGTTGATTCGCCGAGAACCCAAGGCCAGTGAGGGAGATGTCGCGAATCCAGACGTCGATCGGCCGTGTGCCGGCGTCGCCGACGATGTTCGGAACGATCTGCTGGCGCATCCGCACGCCGACCCGCGGCTCGCTGCGTTGCTGCCGGCCGGTGACAGCTTCTGCGCACAGAAGACTGTTGAGCTGTTCGTATAGCTTCAGACTCAGTTGCATAGGGCCGATCCCGCCCGTGGCATCGGCCATCGGTTCGGGTGACTGAATCTGCCGCACGTCAATCTTGGGGAACCCCTACGGATTATCGCCACGTCAGCAATGGAGAAACTCGCACACCTGTTAACGGACGTCGTTGGAATGCTCACCGTATCGAGGGCGGCGGCAGCAGACCAATGAATAAACCGCATGTAAAGGCAGGTGCGGGCATTGGTGAAATGAATGCTTACGAGCCTGCGGGCGGGTACGCCGACGCGCCATGCCGAACAACGGGCGGGACCCGATTCCGCTATTTTGGATTCGAGTCCCGAAGCTCTTTGATCCAGATGTTCGCAAATTGCACCGTATCCCCGTGGTGTTGAAGCGCGATCTTTCCCCTGGCGGGTACGCCGGGCAGTTGGGCGTTCTCGAGGACGGTTTGGCCGTTGAGCAGGACCGTCAGGCGGTCGCCTTTCATCGTGATGATGAAACGGTTCCATGCACCGGGCTTCTTGTCGGCGACGACTTTGGGCGTGACGCCGGCGCGAACTTCCGGCGGCTGACTCGGGTCGGTGCGATAGCCGTAGACTTCGCCGCTCCCGATCGGCCAGCACCACATGTTCACCTGGGCTTTGCTGGTGCCGCGCAGATAGACGCCGCTGTCGCCGGCGTCATCGACGCTGACCATCTTGTCGGTGCCGTCGGCGTTTTTGGCGACCTCGCCAGTGGGAAGGATGACCTGTCGGTCGGTCTTCTTCGGCTTTCCGGTAAGCCGCCAGTCCACCATCAGTTCGAAATCGCCGTACTCTTTTTCGCTCCAGAGATTCTTGTCCTTGGCGTCGCTCTTGCCGTCGTAGTCGAGCGTCCAGTCCTTTGGCGTCCAATGTCCTTTGTGGCCGTCGTCGGCGACCCAGCCCGCCAGGTCGATCCCGTTGTAAAGCAGGGAGTAGCCGGGATCGACCCGGGCGGTCTGCTCGGGCTTGGCACCGGTGCTGGGAAGTTCCTTGATGCGGATGTTGCGGAAGTGGCAAAGTGCCCCCTCGGATTCGAGGCAGATGTAGCCTTTGCGCGGATTGCATTCCTTGCCGCCGGAGACTTCCTTGCCGTTGACGGACAGTTTGATCACGCCGTCGTTGCAGACGACGCGGTAATGGTTCCATTCGCCCAGCGGTTTGACGCGCTCTTCGCTCGGCAGGCAGCGAGAGCCGCCGAAGGGATGCGGCCGGTCGGGGATCATGGTCGCGCCGTGGATCGGAAACACGTCGCCATGCCCGGTGGCCTTGCCCTTGGCAGACGGGTGCAGTTCGACGTACCCGTGGTCGAGGATCTGCACTTCAACGCCACGGGCGAAGGGCGTGCCTGGGGCATTGATGCCATCGCCCCAGATGAACAGCCCGGCGTTGCCGCCTTTTTCGTGGTGTTTCCACTCGAGTTCGATGATGAAGTTTTCGTACATGCGGTCGGTCCGCATGACGCCGGTCGGCTTGCCGGTCGACACGATGATGCCGTCCTTGACCGTGAACGTGCCGGGATGGACGTTCATCGGCACCCAGTTGGAAAGGTCTTTGCCATTGAACAGGGGGAGGAAGCCCTCGGCATCCGCAGGAAGGTCTGCAGCCGCGGCCCGAAGCGGAACGTGGCCGTGGAAGACACTGACCAGCGGCGCGAATATCACCAAGATCCAGACCGAGCTGTATCGCTTCACAATTGGCTCCGTAGTCCGATCCCGGTGAGATCGGCGGCATGACCGTAAGAGGACTCGCCAGATCGATCTTCCAGCGGCAGAGCGGGATCCGACGCGGTGTTCATCCGTTCAGTCACTAGGGCGGCGATCGCAAGGGTGCAGTACAGCATGAAGACGGTATTCGTCACGAGCGCGATGAGATAGGCCTCAAACGCCCATACCACGGTGAACTGGACCATGCTGGCGACAGCAAGATCGACCGCAGGCCCGTATGGCCCCGGATTGCGGTGGCGCGACAATCGGAAAGCCGACCGAAAAAGCAGGAACATGGTGATCGCCAGTGCCGACAACCCGACCAGTCCGCTTTGAGCAGCCACGCAGACGTACGAGCTCTCCACGGCGTTGCCGTCCATGGATGTCCCGATCAGCGGGGAGTCGTAGAAGTACTGCATCGCCGCCATCCAACCGTCCGAGCGGGTGTTGTTGGTGCGAAAAACGTTGTCGCGGGCGGTGGCCAGATCCTTTTCGGCTACGGAGAGAACGGCGAGAAAAATGACGAAGAGAACGGCTCCCGTGGCGGCAAGCGCACCGAATCGCCTGCGGAAAAACACGGAAGTGCCGACGACGAGCGTAAGCACCGCGGTGCGCGAACCCGTAAAGACGAGGAATGTCGCAGCGGCGCCACCGACGATGGCGTGAAAAAGGCGCGAATTGAATGAGTTGCCGCGGTCAGCGGCGAGGAGAAGGCAGAAGGGGAACGCCAGCGCTAAGATGATGCCCGTGCGCTGGGGATTGTCCGCCACGCCGGTCAGTCGGTTTGAAACAAACGCCGCATCGCGATCGATTACGAGCACTAGCACCGTCGAAACGCAGAAGATCAATGAAAACCACGAGACGGCCCGCGCCATGCTGCGTATCTGAACTTCGTCATACAGCCATCGAGACAGTCCGGCGCCAAGAATCAAGAGCACGCTGCCATAGATCGCGACTCCGACTATTCCCCGCTCGGGAAGTCCGCCTGCAAGTTGTCGCAATGCGATCAGGGCTTGGATAGCGAACGTCCCTATCGCCACCGGATGAACAGCGTGCAACCGCTGCCATGGCATCGGCTTCATCGACGCAATCGCGATGATCAAAAGACAGGCAACGCCGAGCGGCTGGGTCAATGAAGCGATGACCGAAAACGGAGCGGGTAGTGCTACCACGTCGACCAGGTCGACCGTGCCACCTGACCGGTTGTAGGCGAAAGTCGACAGAAAGATCGAGATCGTCAGGGCAACCCACTTGAATCGATCGACCGCAAGAACTGCCGTCGCAAGCATGACCATCGCAACGACAAGCATGACCCCGCTCGGTGTGGAGAGCCGTTGCAGGTAATACTGGATCACGTTTCCCGAAAATGATTGCTGCGCGATCGCGTACATGCTCGTCCTTAAGTTCGCCGGCGACACTTGTTCGTCTGAGCGACTGCCGCGCGGGTTTCGAAGCCCGTCGACGGTTGCGATTTCGGCGACATCGTTCGGCAAACGGCTCGCGCCGTCATGCGAGTTCGGAACCTCGATCGATCACTTCCTTGCCGCGACGGCGGCCCGAATTTCCTCCACGAACGCCCCCGTCTCCACCACGCCCTTGTCACCCTCGGTGCGATGCCGCACCGCTACCTTGCCCTCGGCGGCTTCCTTTTCGCCGATGACCAGCATGTAGGGCGTCTTGGCCATCGACGCCAGGCGAATCTTCGCGCCGATCTTGTCTCCGCCAAGGTCGGCCTCGGCGCGGATGCCCGCGGTCTTCAACTTTGCCGCTACTTCCGCCGCGTACGCCTGAGACTTCTCGCTCACGTTCAACACCGCGACCTGCACCGGGGCGAGCCACAGCGGGAACGCGCCGGCGAAGTGTTCGATCAGCACGCCGATGAATCTCTCCATCGACCCAAACGGGGCCCGATGAATCATCACCGGCCGATGCGGTTGGTTATCGGAGCCGGTGTAGCTCAGGTCGAACCGCTGGGGCAACTGATAGTCCACCTGCACGGTGCCGAGCTGCCATTCGCGGCCGATGACGTCCTTGATGACGAAATCGATTTTCGGACCATAGAACGCTGCCTCGCCCGGCTCGGTGGTGAACGGCACGCCCAGGGTCGCCGCGGCATCCTTGCACGCCTTCTCGGCCTTGTCCCACTGGTCGGCCGATCCGACGTACTTCGCCGAATCCGGGTCGCGCAGGCCAACGCGCACGCGATATTCGTTCATTCCGAGGGTTCCGAGAACAATCTTCACCAACTCCAAACACCCGGCGATTTCGGCAGGAATCTGTTCTTCGGTGCAGAACAGATGGGCGTCGTCCTGGGTGAATCCGCGCACGCGGGTCATCCCGCCAAGTTCGCCGGACTTCTCCCAGCGATAGACGGTGCCGAACTCCGCCAGGCGGATCGGCAGGTCGCGATAGCTGCGCTGTTCGCTCGAATAGATCTTGATATGCATCGGGCAGTTCATCGGCTTCAGCAGGTAGCCGTCGACTTCGCCCTTCTCCATGCGGTTGCTCAGCTCGCCGCAGGAGCAACCCTCTTTCGATAATGCTTCGATGAGTTCGCGGTCCACCAGCGGCGGGAACTGGCTCTCGCGGTAGTACGGGTAATGGCCGCTGGTCTTGTAGAGCCCGAGCCGGCCGATGTGCGGGGTAAAGACCTGCGAGTAGCCCTGCCGCCGCAGGTGTTCGCCGATGAAGTTCTGCAACTCCTGCCGGACGATCGCGCCCTTGGGCTTCCAGAGCACCAGCCCCTGGCCGACGGCGTCGTCGATTGCGTAGAGCCCGAGCTGCGGGCCGAGCACGCGATGGTCGCGCTTCTTGGCTTCCTCGATCTGCTTCTGATGCGCTTCCAGGTCCTTCTTGTCGAAAAACGCCGTGCCATAGATGCGGGTGAGCTGCTCGCGGTCGCTGTCGCCACGCCAGTACGCCCCGGCGGTGCTCAGCAGCTTGAACGCCTTGATTCGCCCGGTGCTCGGAATATGCGGCCCGCGACAGAGGTCGGTGAAGTCACCCTGGCGATAGATGCTGACCGACTTCTCGCCTGCCGCCGCAAGCTCGTCGATGATCTCGTCCTTAAATCGCTGGCTCTCGGCGTGCAGCAGTTCCTTCGCCTTGGCCGGTTCGACCTCTTCCCGGCTGAACTTGTAGTCAGCGGCGATGATCTTCTGCATCTCCGCTTCGATCTTCGGCAGGTCGTCCGCCGAGATGGTGACCCCAGTGGGGAACTCGAAGTCGTAGAAGAACCCGCTGTCGATCACCGGGCCGATGGTGTACTGCAACTTCGCCCCGTACAGATGTCGCAGTGCCTGGGCCAGCACGTGGGCGGTACTGTGCCGCATGACGTACAGGCCGTCGGCGTCGCGATCGGTGATGATCGAGACTTCGTGCGATCCGGTGAGCGGATAAGAGACGTCGACAAGCTTGCCATTGACCTTGCCCACGATCGCCGCCTGAGCCAGGCGCTTGCCGATCGACTCGGCCAGTTGCAGAACGGTCGAGCCGTCGGGGAGTTCGCGAATGCTGCCGTCGGGAAGTTTGATCGATGCCATGGTCGTTGTACCTCGTCGCCCACCAACTCTGAACGCCAGCCGTCGGCGGCCGGCCAGCATCGGCCGGGTTGGGCATTGTCCTGAAATCGTCGAGATTCGCTATGGGGAGCCAGCGCGTCGAGCGTGCTGATTTAAACAGCGCTGAGCTGTCGCGACTCAAGTCTCGGCCGTCACCTTCGGCCGTCTGGCTTGCGGCTCCCGGGCTACCCACTTATTGCACGCTCAATTTATCGGACGTCCTTATTTTATAGGATGTTACAAACGGAATTTTCTTCCAGACTTCACCCGGCGAGTTGGGTAGAGTTCGGCCCTGAAAGGAGCGCTCAGTTATGGCGCAACGCACCACACGTGGCGTTCGACGAACCGGAAAACGTCGATCGGCCGTACCACCCAGTGGATCTTTCGGACAACTCTTCGCCAAGCTTTCCGGAGCATCGGCGAAACTGTCCAAATCCCGTCGTCGCGTTCGCGGTTGGTGAGAACCACTCTCACAAACCCGAATGTCAGACCTTTCAGGACGGCGCTCCCCACGGGCGCCGTCCTGATGCATTGGTGAGGGCCATATGCTCCCTCGCACCCTTGGCATCCGTTGCCCCAGTATCACCGCTCGATTTCTAAGGTAAGTCCTTACCAGTGCTGTTTCCCCGACCGTTGAAATGTATTCGAGCGACTGACGTCCGGTGTGATAGACTACCGGTCCGTCCGAGCAGCCGGGCTTTTCTGTTTTGGCGGATTTTTGGGAAGTTCAGTCATTAGGTCAGGGTCTACAAGGATCGGAAGCCGGGCCCCGTCACAGGGTCGCATTTCATTTCCTTCCAATCCCTACATCAGGTGGAGCGCATATGTCGAACCGTGCACGCGAGGCGGTGAAGAAGTCGTCGATCTCTCAAAGCAATCTGGTCCGTGCCTGCATCGGCGCGGTCGAAACGCTCGAACGCCGACAGCTCTTTTCTGCCGCCCTTGAAGCCGGCGTCTGGCAGATTCGCGGCGACGCGACCGGCGACGTGATCGTCGTTGAAGCGGTCCCCGGCGATGCGACGAGCCTGCGCGCGGTCATCAATGGCGCGGTCGCGGGCACGGTCACCGCCGCCGACGTCGCCTCGATCGATCTCGACGCCGGCGCGGGCGACGACCGCGTCACCCTCCGCCTGGAAGCCGCCAACTCGTCGGCGACGCTTCGCGCGTCGGCGGCGGCCATTCAGGTCCGCGGCGGCGACGGCGACGACCGGCTCTTTGGCTCCAGCCTTGGCGAGACATTCTACGGCGGGGCGGGTAACGACCGCATCGACGGCGGCGGCGGTGACGACGTCATCTACGGCGACGACGGCAACGACAACCTCAGCGGCGGCGACGGCAACGACGACCTCTTTGCCGGGGCCGGCAACGACGTCGTCGCCGGCGGCTGGGGCGACGACGACCTTCACGGCGATATCGGCAAGGACCGTCTCAGCGGCGGCCACGACGACGACAACCTCCAGGGTGACAAAGGTGCCGACAAGCTCTTTGGCGGCAAGGGCGTCGATAACCTCGACGGCGGAAAGGGCACCGACCGCGTCTACGCCGAGAACGGCGTCGATCATGTCGGCCCCGTCGGAGGACCAACGCCGGGCGTGAAAGCCGGACGCGACCGCCTCAGCGTCGACGACACCCACGAATCAACACTCCGCCAGACCACCGACGCCGAACTGAAACAGTGGCTCGTCGATGCCGCCGTAAAGCAATGGTCCTGGGCGTTCGGCAAGGCGACCAATCCCTGGATTTACTACTGGGGCCGTGGTGGTGAAGTCGCAATCAAAGCTGGCGTCCTGAATGACGTTACGAATGGTGGCGTCAGTCCCACCCCGGCACCGCCTGCCTCTCCGCCGCCGCCGCAAGCTTCACCCACCACCAACGGCAACGTTCCCGATGCGTCGTCCACCAACACCCAGGTCGCCGGCGTGGACGAAGCCGATCTGGTCGAGACCGACGGGCATTACATCTACACACTGCAGAATGGCCAACTGGTCATCACCGATGCCGACCCTGCCGCCTCGATGAGTGTCGTACACCGCGACGACATTGACGGCTCGGCGATCGGCATCTACCTGTCCGGCGACAGGCTGACCATGCTCACCGGCTCGCTCTACTACTGGGCACAGCCCGCGACCGGCGGCATCGCGATCAGTTCGCTCATGCCGATAACGCCGGCGCAGGATCCCTTCGTCACGGTCACCGTGTTTGACGTATCGAACCCGGCGTCGCCGAGCGTCGTCGAGACGACCAAGCTCGACGGTTCCTACGGCGAATCGCGCCTGATCGGCGATCAGCTCTATGTCGTCATGCGAAATGACGCCTGGATCCCTGAACCGGAGAAGATCCCCAATCCCGATCCGGCTCCCGTCGATCCCGACCCCCAGGACCCGCCGACCAATGTCGTCGTCGACGATCCGACCGCCGGATCGCCCGGCGGCGTTTCCTCGATCTCCAAGATCGCGCC
Source organism: Humisphaera borealis (assembly GCF_015169395.1). Taxonomy (GTDB): domain Bacteria; phylum Planctomycetota; class Phycisphaerae; order Tepidisphaerales; family Tepidisphaeraceae; genus Humisphaera; species Humisphaera borealis. Next base: position 3,986,754 of record NZ_CP063458.1, on the reverse strand, counting down.
GCCCTTCTGGGGCGGCGGTGGGTATTCCGACACCATCTACGAATCCGAAGCCGCCTACCGGGCCCGCCTGGAAGCGATGACGCTGGCCGACCTGCTCCCCGGCTACACCAGCACCGCCGACGGAAAGACCACCGACGGCCCGCTCGTCAGCGCCCCCAACGCCTACGTCCGGGACCTCGGCGACAACGAGATAGGTCAGAACCTGACGACGGTCACCCTGCTGGATGTCGGCGACACCAACGGCGGACCGACCGCCACCAGCACCGTCGCCGGTTACGGCGGCACCGTCTACGCCTCGGCGGATGCGCTCTACCTGGCCGGCACGACCTGGTCCGACGACGGCGAAGAAACCCGCCTGTTCAAGTTCGGCCTCGAGGCCGATGCCGTCACCCTCCAGGCGACCGGCTCCGTCGACGGCTCGGTCCTCGACCAGTTCGGCATGGACGAGTACGCCGACACCTTCCGCATCGCCACCAACAACTGGTCCGGCGACGGACCGACGAACCATCTGTTCGTGCTCGAGCAGGTCGGCGATCAGCTCGAAACGATCGGCAGCATCAAGAACATCGCCAAGGGTGAACAGTTGCAGGCCGCCCGGTTTGACGGGCCCCGGGCTTACATCGTCACTTTCCTTCAGGTCGATCCGCTCTTCACGGTCGACCTCAGCGACGCCCGTAGTCCGAAGATCGCCGGCGAACTCAAGATCCCCGGCTATTCGAGCTACCTTCAACCGATCGGCGAGGGCCTGTTGCTCGGCATCGGTCGCGACATCGATTCCGACGGCGTGGACGACAACGGCCTGCTGTTGTCGCTGTTCGATGTGTCGGACTTCGCCCACCCGACGCGCATCGCCAAGACGACGATCGCCGACGGGTACAGCGAAGCAGAGTACGACCCCCACGCGTTCTCGTACTTCGCCGAGCAGAACATCCTTGCGGTCCCCGTCGGCAGCTACGGCGACGGCGAGTACACGCAGTCGTTGGCGGTGTTCGAAGTCGATGTGGCGGGCAAGCAGTTCAAGTCGCTCGGCAACGTCGACCCGGGCAGCGAGGTCCGGCGATCGCTCCGCATCAACGACGTGCTGTTCGCCGTCGGCGACGAGCACATCCAGGCGGTCGAGCTGCTGCACCCGGATGTCATCATCAAGACCCTCAAGACCTCAGAGTAAGCCTTCCCCGTTTAGCGGTCGCACCGAAGGCGCACTCTTCTCTCCTTGCCTTCTGCGAAAGACGCAAGAGTGCACCTGCGGTGCGACCGTTAAACAGACATCTCAACCAACAACCGGCAAGTCAGACCCGCGGTTCTGGGGTATGATGGTTCTGCCATGAATCTATCGCTCCTCCGCCAGTCGTCGTTCGTTGTGATGCTCGTCTCGACCATGATGCTGCTGTGCGGCTGCGGGTCGACAGTGGTCCCTACGACCGGTCCGCGCCCGGCGACGAGCCCGGCCGCGGTCGCGCTCTTCCAGGACCCGCCATCGAAGTATGAAGTGCTGGGGATCATCAAGACCGAAGGCTCCTTCGAATGGGAGGAGGTCGGGCAGATGCAGAAGGTGATCGACGAGTTGAAGGAAAAGGCGGCCGCGATGGGCGGCAACGGCCTGCTGCTGCAAGTGCCCGAATACCGCCTGCGTGCCGTCGGCACGTACGACGAAGAGCCCTACATCATCCCGATCGACAAGTCGAAGACACGAAACGCGATGGCGACGGCGATCTACGTGCATAAGAAGTGAGACGCGAGGCACGAAGGCAAAAGAGGCACGCAGGCACCAGGAGCAGGGCGGTCCTTCGTGCCTGCGTGCCTCCTGCCTTCGTGCCTTGCTTCTTCACCTCTCCCATCCCAGCGAACGCTCCACCGCCTGCTTCCATCGCTCGTGCAGCCGTCGGCGGTCGGACGACTTCATTTGCGGTTCCCACTGCTTGGCGGCACGCCAGTTTCGCTGCAGGTCATCGGTGTTCTTCCAGAAGCCGGTGGCCAAACCGGCGGCATAGGCGGCCCCCAAGGCGGTGGTTTCTGTGACGACCGGCCGCACCACCGGCACGCCGAGCAGGTCGGCCTGAAACTGCATCAGCAGTTCGTTCGCCGCCATGCCGCCATCGACACGAAGGACCTTCAGGTCCAGCCCGCAATCCTGCCGCATCGCATCGAGCACATCGAGCGTCTGAAATGCCGTCGCCTCCAGCACCGCGCGGGCAATGTGCCCTTTATTCGCGAAGCCGGTCAGCCCGACGATCGTTCCCCGGGCATCGCTCCGCCAGTGCGGGGCGAACAGTCCCGCGAATGCCGGTACGAAGTAGACGTCGCCGTTGTCAGGGACGCTGCGGGCGAGGGACTCGATCTCAGTGGAATCGGCGATCATGCCGAGGTTGTCGCGAACCCACTGGACGAGCGACCCGGCGACCGCGACCGAACCTTCCAGCGCGTAGCATGCCGGCTCATCGCCCAGCTTGTACGCCAGCGTCGTCAGCAGACCGCGCGTCGAGACGACCGGCTTTTCGCCGGTGTGCAACAGCATGAAACAGCCAGTTCCGTAGGTGTTCTTGGATTCGCCGGGCGTGAAGCAGGTCTGTCCGAGCATCGCCGCGTGCTGATCGCCGAGGCACCCGCAGACGGGAATCTCGCCGCCGAACGGGCCGTCGCGGCGGGTCATGCCCCACGACGCTCGATCGAGCGAGGGGACGATCCGCGGCAGCATCTGGCGCGGTACACGCATGACCTTCAGCAGTTCGTCGTCCCAATCGAGCGACGCCAGGTCCATCAGCATCGTCCGGCCGGCGTTGGTGACGTCCGTGACGTGCGCACCGCCATCGGGGCCGCCGGTAAGATGCCAGATCAGCCAGGAATCGATCGTGCCGAAGAGTGCGTCGCCCTGCTCGGCGGCGTCGCGAAGACCGTCGACGTTCTCGAGCATCCACCGCAGTTTCGGCCCGGAGAAGTAGGTCGCCATCGGCAAACCCGTTTGCTGGCGGAACCGATTCTGCCCGCCATCAGCCGAAAGCTCGTTGCACAGGTCGCGCGTACGCGTGTCCTGCCAGACGATCGCATGCGTCAGGGGCAAGCCCGTTCGGCGGTCCCACACGACGGTCGTCTCCCGCTGGTTGGTGATGCCCACCCCGGCGATGTCGGCGGCGGTTGCGTTCGCGCGGGACATCGCGCCATGGATGACATCCGAAACCCGCCGCCAGATCTCCAGCGCATCGTGCTCAACCCAGCCCGGCCGCGGATAGATCTGCCGATGTTCCAGTTGCGAAACGCTGACCGGCGACCCGGATGCATCAAATAGAATGCACCGGCTGCTGGTTGTTCCTTGATCGATAGCGGCGATCAGGCGAGGCATGAACTCTCCTACTCCCGCTCCCCCGTACTTGGGGGAGAAGGGGTTAAGCCATCTCCTTCAACCGGCTCGCCTTTGCCGCGCGATGGATCCCCGGCAGAATGTAATCTCTCGCCACCACGTCCCAGCTCATCCGGCTCGCCAGCTCGTAGCCGCGGTGAATGGTGGCCTCGAAGTCTTTTTGCGTTCGCGGCAGGCGGTTGACCAGTTCTTTGGCGACTCGCAGCGCCTCGCGGTCTTCGATGACGCCCCGTTCGTCCTTCCCCAGGCCCAGCAGCTTCTCCGGACGAATCATGCGATCAGCGAGGTTCGTATAGTCGGCGACGATCGCGTTTGGCGTTTCGCCTCCGGCGGCAGCTTCGACGAAACCGGCGCAGCCGCAGACGTTCGTGAACACGCAGATTCCACCGAAGCTGATCGGCTCCACTTGCGCGATGCCGAACGGCTCGTAGATGCTTTGGCCGAACTCGGCGTCGGAGCCCTTGCGGATGTCCATGAACTGCATGTCGGCCGCCATGCGATCACCACAGCACGAACGGTCCCAGCCGAACTGGTTGACGAAGACGACCTTCACATTGCGGGAACAGGCGTTGAACTCCTGAACGCCCGAGTAATAGTCCGCCTCGCCATGGGACAGGTCGGGGATACCTTCGCGGTGGGCCACCGGCCAGTGGTACGCCGCTTCCATCTTGCGGACGTCGTCGCCCCGGCGGGCCGGGATTTCGGTGCTCAGGGTGAACAGGACGGCTGTCTCGTTACGGTCGCGAAGAATCTCCTCGACGTATTCCAACACCTTCAGGTCGCGCCACAGCCCCTTGCTGGGAACCAGCCGAGTGACGTGCGTAAAGACATAGTCGGGTTCGAACTTCAGCAGCGCCCGGCAGTAGTTGCGCAGCTTCTGTCGGCTGGCCATCTTCTCTTCGAGCGAGATCCTCCAGTGAGGCACGCCGTTGTAGGCAATCTGGACATCGGTATGGACGAAGTCGTTGCCGAGGAAGCGTATCTCCTTCAGGGTGTAGTCGCCGACGGCGAAGATGCCGTCGCAGAAGCGGGCGGCTTTCACGAGGACGTGCTTGTAGAAGTCGGACTGGTCGCCGAACACGTCGTCGACGAACTGACCCGTCGCCATCGCCGATCGCATGACGTTGTAGAACATCGTGTCGTGGCCCGGATGCCCTTCGACGATGCGCCGGACGGTCGCGCATTCGTGGGCATGAAAGATCGTGCGGAAGTTTGAGCGGTCTCCCTCAAGAATAGCCGCCAGCGCCGTAGGCATGCCCATGTACTCATGGGCGAGGATGACGCACGGCTCATGCCCGTGGGTTGTGGCGCCCAGCGCGTGCAAGGCATCGATCGCCGGCCGCGCCAGCCGGACCCACTGCTCGTAATCCCAGGCGCCTTCGTAACGCCCGGATTCGATGCCAAACTTCTGCCACAGTTGAAACTTGAAGTCGCCGATCTGCTGAGCATCAAAACGGGCGACATCGACCAGTAGCACCTCTGCGGTCGAAACGACGCCGGTCTGCGGATCGACGAATCGGCGTCGGCCGTACACGATACCCACTTCATAGCGCTGCTCGATCTGCGCGAATCGCTCGGCGAGCGGCGAACGGTAGAGGTGATCGAGGCTGCTGTAGAGCACTTCCGCATTCGGTCCGAGTCGTTGCTCGCCGTGCCCGTCGCTCGGCCAGAAGGGACCGATCAGGATGTTGCGAGGACAATCCTTGAGATAGGTGCGGCTTGTGAGCAATCCCTGCAGGACCGCGCCGATGCCGCCAATCTTCTGAACGGCCTCGTGGGTGACGTGGACGACGGTTTGCATAGTGGGGTAAAGCCTCGCAACCAATTCGGCGTCCTCGCAACGACCGGGGATCAGAGAGCCCGGCTCGAAGTCCTGCGTTCTGCGATAGGCTATTGCCATTTGCGACGCCGAACAAGCCAACTCGGCAGAGCGAAGCACCAGCCGATCAGTCGGGTATTAGCGCATTGTTTTTGTATCGAAGGGGAGTAAGGGTATTCTCTGGACTTCACGCCCAACCGGTACGAGGACCCAGAGCCAGCATGCCACGTGTGAAACAGCCGATCTGCGTTGCCGTCATGACCATGGTTTTAATGGTCGTCTGGGTGGGTTGCGGGTGCGAGGAGCGCACGCCGATCAACCCCGTGCCGCCTCCGGCCACGGCGACTGCGCCCGCGGAAAAGCCGCTGCCCAAAATCGACGCGACGTCCATTCCGTTGCAAGAGCCAACACCGGCATTTCCCGGGTTCGCCGCCGGCCGCATCTTCCGGACCGATGGCAAACTGATTGACGACCCTTCGCTGCGGGTCGAAGTCCTCCAGACCGGCCTGCTCGACGACTCCGTCAACACCAAGGTGAGCCAGCCGATCGACGCCAGGCCCGACGGGGTGTATGTCGGCCGTCTTCAGCCCGGAACGTACCAACAGCCGTCGGCGCGAATCGAGTTTTCGTACAACAAGAACCAGTACCGTTTGCCTCTGACGCCGCGCCCGCCCGAAGCGAAACGGCAGGATGCCAGCGAAGGGGTGTCCCAGGATTTCGTGTGGAAGCTCGACGGGCAACGACCCGGCGACCGGGGCGACAAGCTTCGCCCGGAAACCTGGATCGGCGGCTCGATCTACCCCGAGTACCGCAGCTTCCGACCCGACCTCAAACGCGTCGTGCAAGCCCCTCCCCCTGGAACCAAGGTGATCTTTACTCTCATCCCCAAGACCCCGCTTCCCGACGGCACCCAGGCCAAGACCAGGACCGCCATCCGCAACTACAACGCCACCAATACGTCCTTGAACGACGGAATCATCGTGGACCTGCCGCTGGCGTTCTGGGAAGTGCGCGGGGAAGAGGTCTTCCCCGACGGCTCTCGCTCGCCGCTGCTGTTTCTACTGACCGAAGGGGCCTGGGCGGATTCGGTGACCGGTACGTTCCAGGCCGACCTGGCACGATCGGCGCTCAAGCCCGTAACCGTCACCTTTACCCGTCGCGAGTAGCGGCGCCGCCGCCGCCGACCTGCCCAGCACTGCCCGGCTGCTGCTGCGACTGAAGATCGCTGGTTTGCGACGATGGCGTCTCCACCAGCTCGATCGACTCTCCCGTCGTCTGCGGGGCCGTCCCCGACTTCTGCTTGAAGCGAACCTGCGGCAGCTTCATCACCGCCTGTCGCAGAGCCTGTTCCCACCGCACGCGAATCTTCGCCAGGTCGGGGTCGTCGGCCGGGAATCGACGCATGCGCGTCAGGTTCAGTTCATCGGTGAGGTAAACCAGCAGGTCGATCGGCGGCCCGACCGTGACATTCGACTTCATCGTCGAATCCATCGACAGCAAGGCGTACTTCGCGGCTTCTTCGAGGCTGGTCCGTTCGAAGTTAATGCCGCGATCCAGGATCGGTCTGCCGTACTTGGTCTCGCCGATCTGCAGGTAGGGGCTTTCCTCCGTCGCCTGCACAAAGTTGCCCTGCGGGTAGATCAGGAACAAACCGGGCTTCTGCCCCGCAACCTGCCCGCCGAGCAGGATGTTGACGTTAAACTTGAAGTCATCCCTTTCCAGCGCCGGACGGTCAACCGCGTCCACCCGCCGAACCTGCTCACCGACCAGACGTGCCGCGTCGTAAAGGCTGGGCGCCTTGGCGATGCCATAGCCCGCCTCAAAGTCGCGGCGCAGCAGTGTCACCACCGACTGCGTCAGCGAGAGGTTGCCGCTGGCCAGCAGCACGAACACGTGCTCACCGGGCGTGACAAAAGTGTACATCTTGCGACAGACGTTCACCTGGTCGTAGCCGGCGTTCGTACGAGAGTCGGAGGCCATCACCAACCCGGACTTGGTGACGATGCCGAGGCAATAGGTCATCGGGAGCTACATCCTTTCGAGATAGCTGCACCCGGGGGCGTGAGAACCGTCGCGAACACTCGGTATTCGACGCTTCACCACCGCACCCGGTTTCAACAGTTCCAGACATAGCCTAGAATCCGTCCAGTGTCGAACGCTCCGGCCCCAAAGTCGCTTTTCGGCTACGAAATCGTGCAGCGCATCGGCGAAGGCGCGTTCAGTGCGATCTACGCCGTCATGGACCCCAAGACGAAGCAGCTTTACGCCCTCAAACACGTCGTCCCCACCGAAGAAAAGCACCAGCGGTACATCGAACAGCTCGAAACCGAATACAAGGTCTCCCGCACCTTTCGTCACCCCGGCCTGCGCAAGTGTATCGACCTGAAGTTGAAGAAGAAGCTTTTCACCGGAACCGTGACCGAGGCCGCGCTGATCATGGAACTGGTGGACGGCGTCGCCCTCGATCGCGACATGCCCGAAGGCGTTCCCGCGATTGTAGATGTCTTCCTTAAGGTCGGTGCGGCCCTGGGAGCGGTGCATCACTATCAGTACCTTCACTGCGATACCAAGCCGAGCAACATCGTCCGCGACGCCCGCGGGAATGTGAAGCTGATCGATTTCGGCCAGGCCTGCCTCGCGGGGACGACCAAGGAGCGAGTGCAGGGCACGCCGGACTTCATCGCGCCCGAGCAGGCACGCTGCAAACAGCTCAACTACTTCACCGACGTCTACAATTTCGGCGCGACGATGTACTGGGCACTGACGCTCCGCAGGGTGCCCACGATCCTGACGGTCGCCAAGGATCAGCGCGACATCCTGAAAAACCAGGAGTACCCCGAGCCGCGCGAACTCAACCCCGCCGTGCCGCTGGAGTTGTCGGAGCTGATCATGGAATGCGTGCAGGTCGCCCCGGCGTATCGGCCGCAGACGATCGACGAAGTCCTCCAGCGGCTGAAGCCATTCGGCACGCAGATCGGCCAGAAATAGGCACGATCAAAGGCTCATCAGTGACACGGGCTTCCAGCGCTGCCAGCCCGCGCGGGCGATGTTGGCGTCGAAGATCGTTCACACGTCAGCAATCAGATCCGATCGCAGAAAACGCTAAGTGGGCTGATATGCGGAACGTTCGAACCACAACGTCGCCAGCACGGGCTGGAAGCCCGTGTCACTGATGGGCCGTCTATATCCCGGCAATCTCGACTCCCCACTGATCCCCTTCCAATTCGCGCATCGTGATCGTTACCGGCAGAAACTTCTGCACGATGTCGATGTTGGTGCGCGTGTGTTCCGTCGGCCGGCCGGTGACGAACGACCCGCCGCCCGCCATCGCCAACGGAATCAGGAGTTGATCGGCCAGGTGCTCGCCGACGGGCGCACCGGCGGCGAGATACGCGCGGGCCTGCTTGATGCACCGCTCGGCGACAGCCTCGGCGCGAACGCCTCGCTCGCCGAACGCGGTGAACACCTCCGTCACCTGACCGTCGCCGATCTCTATCATCACGACGTTGCCCGGCCCACAGTCACCGGGGAGCTGGCGGATCTGGAAGCAGTCCGGCTCCCACGAGAATCCTCTGCGCAACGTCTCCAGTTCGCGCATGCCGATCTCGCCCGGCAAACCGGCGACCAGCGCGACCGCGCGGCGGTGGGTGATCTCCAGGCGTTTCGTGATCTCAATCGCATCGAGCTTTGCCGACGGCGTGATTGCCGCCGTCCACCGCCCGCCGCCGGCGGGGTAGAAGCCGTACCGGTCCAGCGTGACTGCAACGCTCGGCCCCATCCGGTTCACGACCGCGAGGAACGACTTTTCCAGAAAATCGACCGGCGGCGCAAAGATGTTGTGCGTGCCGCCTTCCAGCGTAATCGTGCTCGGCGAAGCCGCCCTCAGCAGCGCCGGCAGGACCGCCTGTAATACGAGCGTCGTACTGCCGGCGGTCCCGACCGAGAACGTGTAATCCCCCGGCCGCACCGTGCCCGGCTTGAACGTAAGTTCCGACGAACCGACCGCCGCGCCGACGACCTCCGCCGAGCAGACCTGCGCCGCCGCCAGCACGCACGTCAGGTGCTGCCGCATAAGCCCCGGCTTGTCACGGTTGGCGCGAATCCGCGTGATGCGGAACGGCGTCCCGGTGAGCATGGAAAGGCCCAGCGACGTGCGAAGCACCTGCCCGCCGCCCTCGCCTTGTGAGCCGTCGATGGTGATCATGATCGTCCCCGTACAGAGAAAATTCGTCAGCCCGAGCCGAGCGTCCGTGACACGGGTTTCCAACCCGTGCGAGCTGCGCCACGCCGCGGTCAGACGCCAATCCTCAGTGATCCATTCGCCAACGATGCCAGAAGCGATCGATGAGAGCCGCACTGAGGATGAACGATAACCTGCGACCGCACGTAACTCGCACGGGTTGGAAACCCGTGTCACGGACACCTGCTCAATCATCCGCCTTGTCGCCGTCCTTGATGACGAAGCGCGCCTTCAGCCGCGCGACTTCACTCGCCAGTCCCGCCAGCGCGACGCTCTTCAGGACTTCGTTGAAATCCTTGTACGCCGCCGGCGCCTCGTCCTTGGGGTACTGACGGCAATTGCTCAGGATATCGTGCTCGTGCATCTCCGAGTCGATCGTTCCCTGGTCCAGCCGGCGGATCGCCTCCTTGCGGCCCATCGCCCGGCCGGCGCCGTGGTTCACGCTGTAACAGCTCAGCGCTGCGCCCGCGTCGGCGACCATCACCGCCGAGCCGTCGCGCGGATTTCCCGGCAGCAGGATCGGATGTCCGGTCGCTTCGAACGGCGTTCCCTTGAGCGCGTGGTGCCCGCCGGGGAACGCGCGCGTCGCGCCCTTGCGGTGCACCCACGCCGGCCGGTTGTCCACGATCTCCTGCCGGGCGATGTTGTGGCTGATGAAGTACACCAGGTCTCCCTTAATGCCGGGGAACACCGACTCAAACGCCTCCAGCACCATCGCGTTGATCAGCATGTGGTTGACCGTCGCGAAGTTCGCACCCAGCGCCAGGTCGTCCAGGTACGCGTCGGCCTCGGGGGTTCCGAGCGGAGCGTAGACCAGCTCCTTGTCGCCGCCGGGCAGCGGGATGTCCCAGCGGGCGAACATCGCCTGCAGCGCCTTGAACTGCCCGCTCGCCAGCACGTTGCCGAGCCCGCGCGATCCGCAGTGCGACAGGAACGCAGTCTTGCCGTGGCGAAGGCCGAAGACATCGGCCACGGCGCGGGCCCGGTCGTTGTCGGCCACTTCCACCGCTTCGCACTCGCCGAAGTGGTTCCCGCCGCCGTAGCTGCCGAGCTGGTTGACCTTGATGTCGAAGTTCTTCACCACGCCGGCGTGAAGGAGCCACTCAAGCCGCTCGCCGAGCGTTCCCGCCGACCCGTCATGGGCAACGTGGAACGAATCCTCGCACCGATCCGCCCAGCGCGGCGGAATCCCGAGCTGTGCGCAGACCGATGCCGAAGCGCCTTCGATCACCGCCTGCTTTCCCAGGTCGACAGAGATCTTGCGGCCGTGCTTGAGCGACGACTGTCCCCGCCCCGCGCCGGTCGGCAGGCGCTGGCAGATTTCTTCGATCAGCTTCCGGCGGACCTTCTTATCGGCGATTTCCTCGACCGGCAGATCGAATTGCAGAAGGCTCATCGAGCACTTCATGTCGACGCCCACCGGGCCGGGATAGATGTGCGTCGGCGAGACCAGCACCGACCCGACCGGCGCGCCGTAGCCGGCGTGCGCATCGGGGTTCAGCACCAGGTCGGTCACGCCGGGCGCACCGCGGCTGTTGAGCGCCTGCTGAAGGCAGATCGCATCGAACCCGTTGCGGATAGCTTCGGTCCCGATGACGGTGATCGGCTTGCCGTACGAGTTGCGCGCTGGCAAAAATCCCACGGCGTCGCCGGTGGCGGTGATCGGGGGCTTGGGGGTGGTGGGGTCGATATACATGTTCGTTCTCGTAGGACGGGCATTGCCCGCCGGACTGATTGTTCCTTACCACGTTACACAGATGAGGGATCGCAACCGTAGTTCCGCGTTTCTTCAGCGGGTAGTGCCCGCCCTACACAGGCATTCCGCTCGTACAAGGTGCGACAAGGCGTTGTCCAGACGAGTGCTCTACCATTGAGCTACGGCCCCGAACCGAGAAAATGGAGCCGACGGGACTCGAACCCGCAACATGTAGTCCGAACAGCATTCGCACCGCGTACCACTGAAATCGGCCATCACGACAAGGGTTGGAGAAACGAGACTTGCGCTCTAACCAACTGAGCTACACCTTTACGGTGGCGGGACTCGAACCCGCGACCTCAAGTTTAAATGTAGTTCCTCCGGCATTCGCAAAGGCCAATCCCACCATTTCTGTTTTAGACCATCTTCAAGCATCGCCGACGATAGCGACCAAAGGATTGAGAAACAGGTGCTCTAGCCGCTGAGCTACGCCCTTGCGGGCGACGGGATTCGAACCCGCGACCTCCACCGGGTAGGGTGTAGTTCCTCAAGGCATTCGCCGATCGGCGTTCGGACTCGCTGCGACCAACATTTAACGAAACTTGTTACCGCGTCCTGCCGTTAGACGACGACCCCAAATGTACGCCCTTGCGGGCAATGGAGCCGACGGGAATCGAACCCGCATCTCGGGCCTCTAAAGCATGTAGTTCCGTCAGCATTCGCAAAATCGAGGCCTCAGCGCGCGGGCTTACCAGGCCAGCACGTTGTTTCAAAAGCAGGCGACCAATTCGGCGAGAGTTGCCTCCCGTCGCAAGCGACGAGGTGGGGTTCGAACCCACACGGCTGCCATGTACTCCCGACCAGCATTCGCCTGCATGGACTTCCGCGCGACCGACGCCGACAAGAGTTCTGATGAGACGCTACAGGGAAATGTAATCCCATCGAGCATTCGGCGGCGGTCGCGAGGAAGACCGGTCTTCCGTCTGAGTTCCACTGGCCCGCCCCTCTCCCGGAAGCCTCCAGGAGAGGGGGCAGCCATTCACTTCACAGTGCAATCGCCTCGATCACGCCCACCCAGTGGTCGGGGTGCAGCGTGCCGTTGGCGAACTCGGCGATGATATCGAAGACGCGGTCCGAGAAGCCGCCGATGTTGAGGATGTCCTCACGCTCGGTCGCCTGCGTCGATCCGTACGGCTGGATATCGATGCAGACCAGCTTCGCGTTGGGGTTCCGCTTCTTGTAGGCGGCCCACTCGACCATCGTCTTCGTCCGGTCGCCGCCCCAGGAGCCGTAGTTCGGCGAGTCCAGCCACGACTCGTTGTCCGAGACGTAGATGAGCAAGTCGCCCTCGGCCTTGCGGCGGTTGAGCTCTGACAGCGGCGCCGAGCAGTTAGTGCCGCCGCACGGCAGGCTGGCCAGCTTCTGGGCGTTGGTCAGCACAGTGTCGCGCGGGTTGAGCCGGCAGCTTGTGACCACGTTCGACTCGAACGGCAGCACCTCGGCCGAGCCGGGGTTCTGCCGCAGCATCGCCGCCGCGACCAAAGCCGCGACATCGATGCACCGCACGGCGGTCGTCGCACCGGTGCGGTGACCGGTGACCGGGGAATGCATGGAGCCGCTGACATCCGGGAACACCCAGACGCCGTTGGGCGCCTTGGGGACGTTCGCGATCGCGATCTCCATCGCATCCTGGATCGCCTCGCGGACGACCGTCGGCACCTTCGAATCGACCTGCGTGTACGCGACCATCAACTGGTACGGAAAGACCTTGGCCTTGCCGATCAGTTCCGGGTTGCGCAGCCGATCAGCGATCAACTGCGTCACCTGGGCATCGTCGAACACGCCATGCCGGGCGAAGGTGTTCAGGTTCATCCGCGTCATCTGCCACGGGGCATTGCGGGCGATCTGCTTCCAGTCGCCGCTGGTAAGCGGCAGGCTGGTGAGCATCTGGAACGGCACATCGGGGACATCCTTCGACGCGCCGGTCTTGAACGCCTCGTACTGCTTCACGAGCTGCGGCAGGTCGTTGGCGGTCCAGGACGCGCCGGCTTCGGTCATCGTCGCCTCACGGCCGATCAGGTAGCCGAACAGCGCGGCGCGGCCCTTGGACCGCGGGCTGGGATGGACCATCTTGATCACATCCGCCAGCGACGGGTCATTGCCGACCGAAGCGCGGAACAGCTGATCGTCCGACCGCTTCTCGATCCAGTTGAGGATCAGGCGCTTGGGCATCGAGCCGAGGCTCTTACGACCAGTGACGCCCGACCGCACGATCTGGACGAAGTTGCGGAGCATGCGGGCGTCGTCGATCACGCGATCGAAGACCTCCGCGAGCAATCCACCGGCGTTGGGCTTGGCCGCCAAAACGGCGCACAGCAATGCCGGCAGATCCTTCATGTAGCCTCGCTGCCGCGCGTAAATCGCGGTGCGGGCAATGAACTCGGGCTCGAGGTTCTTGCAGAGCTCCAACACGGTCGCGAGCTGCTGCTCGGCGGTCGCGTAGAAGGTCGAGTTCAGGCATCCGGTCGCCGCGTACTGGGCGAGCATGTGCTTCGCCGGGAAGCGGTAGGCGATGCCGCCGGCCTCGTTGACCGTGTCGACCGCCGGAATGAGCGAACCCGCGTTGGACTTGAAGAGCGTCTTGCTTGCCATCTGAAACCTCCGTTCGAAATCGTTCGTACGGGAGGCCCAGAGCATTAGGCGTGCCACACATTGGTAACAGCGGCACAGATTCTCGCAACACTATCAATGAATTGACTTTGCGCATCAGTAAGCAACTTCGGTCGCCGGCCCGACTTCTGGACGATTGCGCCATTTAGTATCCTGCAGGATCGTATATTATCCAACCGCTCGCATCCTTCTGGATCGAGTCGCAGGGGTAACGGTACGCCGTTACCCGTGTCGAACGTCTGACGGCGATCGCCACGGGCAAGCGGGTACGCTTGCCCATGGCACCCCGAAATGGTGCGGTGACACATGCCGAAACCCAACAAGCGTCAGGTCGCGATCGGCCTTCTCGGCCCGATGCTCGATTCGGGCAAGGGCACCACGCGGTGGGAACGCTGGCGACCGACCGTGTCGCTCTTTCAGCATGAAGACCTGGCGATCGATCGGTTCGAGCTGCTCTTTGAGCCGAAGTTCACCGCGCTCAAGACCATCGTCAGCGACGACATTCGCTCGGTGTCGCCGCAGACCGAGGTTCGGGAACACCAACTGCACTTCGCTGACGCGTGGGACTTTCAGGACGTCTTCGGCGGGCTGCACGACTTCTGCCGGTCTTACGCGTTCAACCCCGACGAGGAGGACTACCTCGTTCACATCACCACCGGCACGCACGTGGCGCAGATCTGCCTTTTCCTGCTGACCGAATCGCGGTACTTCCCGGGGAAGCTGATCCAGACCGCACCGCCGACCAAGTGGGGCAGCGGGCCGGGGTCGTATGGCGTGGTCGATCTCGACCTGTCGAAGTACGACCGTTTGGCGTCGCGCTTCGATCGCGAAACGCGAGAGAGCACTTCGCTGCTCAAGAGTGGCATCGAGACGCGCAGCGACACCTTCAACCGGCTGATCGAACGGATCGAACGCGTCGCCGTCGCGAGCAAGGCACCCATTCTGCTGAACGGGCCGACGGGCGCGGGCAAGTCGCACCTGGCACGGCAGATCTACGAACTGAAGAAGTCGCGACGGCAGATCGCCGGTCCGTTTGTGGAGGTGAACTGCGCCACGCTCCGCGGCGACGGGGCGATGTCGGCGCTGTTCGGCCATGTGAAGGGATCGTTCACCGGAGCGGCGAGCGACCGACCGGGCCTGCTTCGCGCGGCCGACGGCGGATTGCTCTTCCTCGACGAGATCGGCGAACTCGGCACTGACGAGCAGGCGATGCTTCTGCGGGCGATCGAAGAGAAACGCTTCCTGCCGGTCGGTTCAGACAAGGAAGCCCGCAGCGATTTCCAGCTGATCGCCGGCACCAACTGTGACCTGCCGGCGGCCGTTGCCGGCGGGCGGTTTCGCGAAGACCTGCTGGCCCGCATCAACCTCTGGACGTTCGCGCTCCCACCGCTGCGCGAACGGCGGGAAGACATCGAACCCAACCTCACCTACGAACTGGAACGCTTCGCCCAGCGCGAGGGCGTGAAAGTTGCGTTCAACCGAGAGGCGCGCGAGCGGTTCCTGGCGTTCGCGATCGGCGGCGATGCGACCTGGATCGGCAACTTCCGCGACCTCAACGCCGCCGTCACACGGATGGCCACACTGGCGGCCGGCGGGCGGATCACGGTCGAGACCGTCGCCGAAGAAGTGGATCGGCTCCGCCGGCAGTGGGCATCGACTTCTCTGCGCGACGCTGGCCGGGCGAGCGACGATGAATGTCTTGGCAGCGTGCTGACCAACGATGCAATGGAAAAGATCGATCGCTTTGATCGCGTGCAGCTCGCCGAGGTGATCCGCGTGTGCCGCCAATCGCGAACACTGTCGGACGCCGGGCGAACACTCTTCGCCGCGTCGCGGGCGCAGAAGGCCAAGCCCAACGACGCCGACCGGCTGAGGAAGTACCTGGCGCGGTTCGGGCTGGATTGGGAGAAGGCTTGCGAAGGTTGATGCATTCCGGCGTTCGAGTTCACCACGGAGGCACGGAGACACGGAGGGCAATGCGACGCTCGATGTCGTCGGCGTACCTCAGTCTCAAAAAGGCAAGAGAGAAGAGTATGGTGTCGAACGTCGAGTGACCCTCCGTGTCTCCGTGCTCCGTGGTGAACTCGAACGTCGCATCGTCCGACTTCAACGTTCACGCTCTCCCCACGCCAGCAAAGCCACGTTATCCTCCCGGACATGACCGACCCCCGAATCATCAAGCTGGCCGACCTGCTCGTGAACTACTCCTGCGCTGTGAAGAAGGGCGAAGCCCTGCTTCTGGAGGCGATCGATGTGCCGCACGCCTTCACCAAGGCGGTCATCGCCGCGGTCGCCAAGGCCGGCGGCAAGCCGCTGGTGACGCTCAAGAGCAACGAAATCAACCGCGCCCTGATGATGGCCGGCGACGGCGGGCAATGGGATCTGATTTCCGAGGTCGAAAAGAAACAGATGCAGTCGGTGCAGTGCTACATCGGCGCCCGCGGCAACGCCAACATCTCCGAGCTGTCCGATGTCCCCGGCGACCAGCAGAAGAAGTACGAATCCACCGTCTGGACGAAGGTCCACCACCAGATCCGCATCAAGAAGACCCGCTGGTGCGTCCTCCGCTGGCCCAGCCCCAGCATGGCCCAGATGGCCGAGATGAGCACCGAAGCGTTCGAAGACTTCTTCTTCGACGTCTGCACGATGGACTACCGCAAGATGGCCAAGGCGATGCAGCCGCTGGCGAAGCTCATGACCAAGACCGACAAGGTCCGCCTGAAGGGCCCCGGCGATACCGATCTGACCTTCAGCATGAAGGGCATCGCCGGCATTCCGTGCGACGGCCGGGTGAACATTCCCGACGGCGAAGTCTTCAGCGCGCCGGTGAAGAACAGCGTCAATGGCGTCATCCAGTTCAACGCGCCGACGATCTACCGCGGCACCACCCACAACGACATCCGCCTGACGTTCAAGGACGGCAAGGTGGTCGAGGCGACCAGCAGCGCGACCGAGAAGCTCAATGAGGTGCTCGATACCGACGCTGGCAGCCGGTACGTCGGCGAGTTCGCGATCGGGTTCAACCCGTACGTGACCAAGCCGATGAAGGACATCCTGTTCGACGAGAAGATCGCCGGCAGCATCCACTTCACGCCCGGCGCGTGTTACGACGAGGCGAGCAACGGCAACAAGAGCAAGATTCACTGGGACATGGTGATGCGCCAGGACCCGGCCGTCGGCGGCGGCGAGATCTGGTTCGACGGGAAGCTGATCCGCAAGGACGGGAAGTTCGTGATGAAGGAGTTGCTGGGGCTGAATCCCGAGAACTTGAAGTGAACTTGATGGCGGATGGCGGATGAACGATGGCGTATAGTCCGAGAGACATCAACGTGGCTACTGCGATCATCTTCTGTGGGCTTCAAGGATCGGGAAAGTCTACCTTTTATGCGCGTCAATTCGCGAATACGCATATCCGGTTGAATCTGGACATGCTCCGAACACGAAACCGTGAGGATATCCTGTTGCACGGGTGCCTTGCGGCACAGCAGGCCTTCGTGGTCGACAATACCAACCCCTCACCCTCTCAGCGGATGAGGTATGTCGCATTGGCGAGAGCCGCAGGATTTGAGTCCTTGGAGTGCTACTGGTTCGATACCGGAATCGAGGAATGTATTGCCCGCAATGCGACCCGGCCCGATGACGCACGCGTGCCGGAGATCGCGATCCGTGGGACGGCCGCGAAGCTCATGATCCCTTCGAAAGCCGAAGGATTCGATCGTGTCTGGCGTGTGACCTGGACTGCAGCGGGAATCGAGCAGTTGTCCGAATTGACGTAGGCTCCTGCCCGACGTCTGCCATTGGAGTAGTCATGAAGTTTGACGAACTCGACGCAAAGATGCGCGTCTTCGAAACCTCTCACGACTACTTTGTCGTGCCGGGCATCTATATCGTGGTCCGTCTGGATGGCCGGAGCTTCACCCGGTTGACGAAGGATGTACACAAGTTCGAAGCCCCCTTCGATGTGCGTTTCCGCGACATGATGCTCGCCACCGTCGAACACCTTATGTCCTGCGGCCCCCGTGTGATCTACGGCTATACGCAGAGCGACGAAATTTCTCTTCTGTTGCACCGCGAGGACGGCTCGTTCAATCGCAAGACACGCAAGCTCAACTCCGTCCTCGCTGGCGAAGCCAGTGCCAGGTTCTCGCTACTGTTGGGCGACATCGGATGCTTCGACTCCAGGGTTTGCGAACTGCCCACAGAGAACCTGGTTGTGGACTACTTCCGCTGGCGAAATGAAGACGCGCACCGTAACGCGCTCAATGCTCACTGTTATTGGTTCCTTCGGCGACAGGGGCAAACGGATACGCGTGCGACGGAGATGCTCTCCGGATTGACGGTCGCCGAGAAGAACGAACTGTTGTTTCAACAGGGCAAGATCAATTTCAACGACCTTCCCGTGTGGCAAAAGCGTGGTTCGGGCGTCTGGTGGCAAGACGTCGTTAAGGTAGGCGTTGATCCGCGTACCGGCACAGCAGTCGAAACGACCCGCCGTCGCCTTCATCGGGAACTGGACCTGCCGATGCGCGACGCGTACGACGATGTCATTCGAAAGATGATCGTTGAAGCCAACGCTTAGACCGTCGCGATGGCCTCCCTACCCCTTCGCCCACTTCCGCATCACCCGAATCAGCTCGTCCGGGTCGAACGGCTTGTTCAAAAATGCCTGTACGCCCAACTCCAAAGCCGTTCGGCGGGTGGAATCGACGGTGAGGGCGGTGAGGACGACGATGGGAAGGTGCATTGTCGCCGGGTTGGTCCGCAGCCGCCGGGCGATCTCCATGCCGTCGATGTCGGGGAGCATCACGTCCAGGATCACCAGACTGTAGGTTCCGGTGGCGACCAGCGTCAGGGCGGCTTCGCCGGTCAGCGCGCAGTCGGGCTGAAAGCCGGCGATCTGGGCGTACGCCGCCAGCAACTGGTTGATCTCGGGATCGTCTTCGACGATCAAAACGCGCATCGGGAACTCCGCCATCCCGCAAAGGGACGGTTGCCTGTTATAATCCGTTCCACTGAGGCATCAATCGCCGGCGGCCCTGAAAGCGTCTGGCGTGCGACAATCGGGAAACGAACGGACACCGGCACGATGGATCGTACCGGTCTGAGCGCGACGACGATGAGGTCGACGCAGCCCCGGTAGATCGACAGGAGCGGCAACCATGAATTGGCAGCGGCCCAGCCCCAGAATCGTCTGGCGGGCGATCGACATCTTCCTGGAGGTTGCATACACACCCATTCCTCAGGCAACGGCTGCGGCTCGCAAGAAGTCGGAGCCGACCGGACCGGAACCCGTTCCCTCGGCAGTCCGAGCCCGACTGGAAACCCTCAAGAGTACCCCGCAGGACGCCTTTTACGATAGCCCGGTCTTCGAACGCCAGGAAGCACCGCGGGCCAGCGGCGACCCTTCGCCGCGCGAAACGATGCCGATCCGCTACGCCTTGCGGCTCGGCAACCTCAGCTATCCACACATGAAGCTGATCATCGACCGATCGCCTGACGGCAAAGGGTATCTGTTGCGGGCCGATACGCACGACGCCCACATTCAACCAAAAGCCGGCTCGCGCGAGCAGGCGGCGTTCGCCGAGCTCATGAGCCAGAACCGCGCCGTCGCCGATGCCATCGAAGGCAAATGGGCCGAAGCCGGCATGCCGACCTTCAAGCAGTTCCTGCGCGAAGACCTGGAACGGCGCAAGGCGGCAGGGGGCGGGGGTTAAGAGAGGTGTTTGGGTATTGAGATGGCCGAGTAACGCAGTCGCCTGCTCTTGCACTTTGTCGCTTCGCCTTCACGAAGTCATGGCGACCGAGCGGCCCGTCCACGCAACGAACCCCATACCTCTTCCTACTCCTCCGCGGCTTCCAGCAGGGCATCGTCGTACGCACTTTCCAGCTTGGCGATGTGCTTGCGAAGCTTGTTGTCCTTCTCCACCAGTTCGCTGACGCGCGACGTCCAGTCGTCGCTTGCCAACCGCATCGCCGCCAGGTCCACCTTCAGGTCGAGAATTTTCGCGAGCCGGCGAGTCACCGCCTCGATACTCAGCGGATTGGCCCCTTCGAGATAGCCCGGAATCTCCGCGGCAATGCTGGCCATGCGGATGCCAACCTGGGGCGCACGGCTCAACAAGAATGACACGAACGACGAAGGTCCTTCGTAATCGCTGAACTTCAGCCCGTAGCGTGCGTACTCGGGCTTCAGGTCTTCGTGGGATACCGAGCAGAACAGCCGCGGCTCGCGCGTGTGGGGCACCGCACCGCCGAACGAGCCGACGAAGACAATCCTCTGCACCCCCGTCATGCGGGCCAGGTCGAGAATGCGGTCGCCGAAATCACGCCAGTTGAGGTTCGGCTCTTTCCCGGTGAACAGGACAAGCTTCCGGGATTGATCGCAATGGAAGGTGTTCTCCGGCAGCTCAAGGCTTTTGACCAAACCCTCTTCGTACCGCACTTTCGGCCGAAAGACGGATGCCAGCTCCATCGTGCCGGGGAAGTTGTAGATGTAGTAGCCCTCGGGATCGATCTCGGCGACCTTCCGGGTGTCGAGGGTGCTCAGCAGGTGATTGACGGTTCCGGTCGAGACCTCGCCGCCATCCATCCAGCCCGAGAAGGCCAGAAGCATGGCACCGTTTTCCAGAAGCGGGGGATCGAACGTGATCAGGGAATCATGGGGCATCTCACAGTGAGTTTAGGGGGTGTGAGCGCGGAAATCAGGAGGGAGCGGTCGATTGGGGGCGACCATGGCTATGGGCGGCCATTGTGGCGCGGGCTTTCGGCCTGCATTTCCGCAGTTGAAACGCCGTTTGTTCCATCTCCGTAGCCAACAGGAAACGGTGGTCCGTCTGCGTTTCGGCCAGAAATCGGCCGGCTGCCGCGTGCGATCGTAGCAGCGAATGCAGGGCGTCACGGATCGCCGGCTTCAGACGCCACGCGTTCGCGGCGACCCACTGATCGCGGAGATCCGGCGACTGCTCGATTGCCTCGCAGAAGAGCTCCTTCAGACGGGTGAATTCAGATTGGGAAAGTAGTGGAATCGTACGACGCCTCACGAATACATCCCCCGTATAGCCTGCCTCGGAACACCTGACGCCTGAAATGGATCGACCGCCATGCCGCGCGTTTGGCCGGCGCACCCAGGGAGGCCCCCCTAGCCTCCCTGGGGCGATAATCGGCCACTCGCGTCCCGCCGGCGCGCATCGGCAGCCGCCGCTCGGCAACGTAGCGCAAGGTCAACTCTGTTGTGGAAA
Organism: Humisphaera borealis; assembly: GCF_015169395.1. Taxonomy (GTDB): domain Bacteria; phylum Planctomycetota; class Phycisphaerae; order Tepidisphaerales; family Tepidisphaeraceae; genus Humisphaera; species Humisphaera borealis. Next base: position 3,965,736 of record NZ_CP063458.1, on the reverse strand, counting down.
GAGGGTGGGCGCTCTGGTCGCGTCAAACGCAAACCTACGGCTGATCCGGCGAACCCAGCTCACGGTAGAGCCAGGCCCGCGCGAACTGCCATTCGCGATTGACTTGGCGGGGCGAAATGCCCAGCGATTCGGCCGTCTCTTCCACGGACAATCCGGCATAAAAACGCAGCCGCACAATCGCGGCTGCATCTGCTGCCTGACTCTCTAAGCGAGAAAGAGCGTCGTCGAACGCCAGGATTTCTTCAGGATCGGGCGCGGCGGCCAGATCAAGGACGGTGGTGAAGCTCAGGCGATGCACCCCGCCGCCCCGTTTATCGGTGGCATGGGCGCGGGCGTGTTCGATGAGGATCCGCCGCATGGCCTCGGCGGCGGCGCGATAGAAGTGCCCCACGTTACTGAACTTGGGGCCAGTATTTTGGGATCCGTTGCTTTGCGGGCCGACGATTCGCAGGAACGCTTCGTGAACCAGCGCCGTCGCCTGCAGGGTGTGACCGATCCGCTCGCCCGCCATCCGCTGACGCGCGAGCTTGCGCAACTGGTCGTAAACCAGCGGCAGAAGCTCGCTCCCGTATTGGGCGGAAGTCCTGCCCTCGACTTGCGGTTCTGATTCCCCGTCGTGTTCACCCATGGCGTTGGCCGTCAAACGAACTGAGCCGCTGGCTTTGACCACAACTCTAACCCACGGCGCGACATATCGCCATGTGTTATTCACGACGGCCATTGTCGTGGTGTGACTGCTTTCCCGGGTGGCAATTGTGGTGCAGGCTTCCAGCCTGCATTTCCGCCCCACGACCGACGTTCTCGCCTACCACCCCGAAAAACCGCCACGCCCCGCTGTAGTGGTAGATCACCGTCAACGGGTAGGATAGCCACGCAGTCATTTCATCCAGACACAACAGGAGGCATGCGGTGCGAGATCCTTTCACACGCCATCCATCGGCTTTCCCGGACGCTTCGGCGATCCAAGATGCCATGTCCCGCCGCTCGATGCTCATCGGCGCAGGTTTGATGGCGGCTTCATCCGTTCTGCCCACGGCGGCCCGCGGTGCCGACCCCGCCGCCACACCCGTCGCCGCGCCTGCCGCCGATCAGGCCGCCGCGAACAAGCCTTCAAAGCTGAAGAAGTCCATCAACCTCTGGGCGTTCCCCTACCCGCAAAAGTGGACGCTGCGCCAGTGCCTGCAACTGGCCAAAGACGCCGGCTTCGACGGCATCGAACTCAACTACGACCTCGAGAGCGACGTCTCCATCAAGGCCGGCGAAAGGGAACTCACCGACATCCGCAAGACGGCCGCCGACATCGGAATCGCCATCAGCGGGCTCTGCTCGTTCCTGTACTGGCCGTACCCGCTCAGCAGCAACGACCCCGCCAAGCGCAAGCGAGGCCTGGAACTGGGCGGCAAAATGATCGAGGCCGCCGGCCTGCTCGGCACCGAAAACGTGCTGGTCGTGCCCGGCGCCGTCTGCATTCCCTGGCGCGACGACCACGAGCCCGTTCCCAACGACATCTGCGAGCAGCGCGCCCGCGAAGCCGTCATCCAGATGATCGGCCTGGCCGACAAACACAAGGTCTACCTCAACCTCGAGAACATCTTCTTCAACGGCTTCCTCATGACGCCCATGGAGATGGCGAGCTTCGTCGACTCGTTCCGCTCCGATCGCGTGCGGGTGCATTTCGATACGGGGAACATCATGGAGTACCAGTACCCCGAGCACTGGATCAGGATCCTCGGTAAGCGGATCAAGAACGTCCACCTGAAGGAATACACCAAGAAGGGCACCGACCACTCGCTGGAAGCGTTCCGCCCGCTGCTCGACGGCACCACCAACTGGCCCGCCGTCCTGCAGGCGTTCGAAGCGATCGGCTACGACGGCTACCTGACGTTCGAATACTTCCACCCTTGGATGCACTGGCCGGAGGCGTTCATCCACCAGACCAGCGATTCGCTCGACCGCATGCTCGGCCGCAAGACGTGGAAGCCCGCGTAGGACTTATAGGCACGCGTAGCACCGGTTAACCGCGACGCGAAGCGGAGCGCGGTCGCCGGCGCCGCAGAACATCGCCGAAACGAAGGAGACGGGTGTAGTTCAAGTTGTCGGCAACTTCCGGGTGCCATGGGCTGGCGTACTCGCCTGCCCGTGGTCGTGTTGCCGCAGTCACGCGTCACCACGGGCAGCGGAGTACCGCAGCCCATGGCACCCGAAACACACCCGAGTGCCGAAGGTCAGCGCATCACCCAACGAGACTCGCTCCCATGATCAATCGCACGCCCATGATCAGACCCACACCCATCATCCCTACTCGCTACTGCATTGCCGCGCTGCTGCTTCTGCTCGCTTGCGCCGGACGCCTCTGCGCCGAGGCCCCGGCCACCTCGTCCGCCGTCCTTCAGCCCTACGTCGACAAGCACCAGCTCGCCGGCGCGGTGGCGATGGTGATCGACAAGGACAAGGTGCTGTCGGTCGAAGCCGTGGGCCACGCCGACATCGCCGCCGGCCGGCCGATGAAGCCCGACGCGATGTTCTGGATCGCGTCGCAGTCCAAGCCGATGACATCCGTCGCCGTCATGATGCTGGTGGACGAAGGGAAGATCGCGCTGAACGACCCGGTGGAGAAGTACCTGCCGGAGTTCAAGGGACAGATGGTGGTCGCCGAGCGCGACAAGGACCACCTGCTGCTGCGCAAGCCCGCGCACCCGATCACCGTGCGCGAGGTGCTCAGCCACATGAGCGGGTTGCCGTTCAAATCCGCCGCCGAAGAGCCGACGCTCGACGCACTTCCCCTGGCGGCGGCCGTCCGCACCTATGCGATGACGCCGCTCGAGACCGAGCCGGGCACGGCGTACAAGTATTCCAACGCCGGCATCAACACCGCCGCCCGCATTCTCGAAGTCGTCTCCGGCACGAAGTACGAGGACTTCATGCAGCAACGGCTGTTCACGCCGCTGGGCATGAAAGACACCACCTTCTGGCCGAACGAAGAGCAGGCCGCCCGCATCGCCACGTCGTACCGGCCGGACGCGGCCAGGACGAACCTGTCGCCGTTCCCCATCAGCCAGTTAATCTACCCGCTGACCGACCGCACCCGCCGATTCCCCATGCCGGCCGGCGGCCTGTTTTCGACCGCCGCCGACACCGCGGCGTTCTGCCGCATGCTGCTGAACCGCGGTCAGCTCGACGGCAAGCGGTACCTCAGCGAAGCCGCGATCGACGAGATCTCCAAGCGTCAGACGCCGACCACCGTCAAGGAAAGCTACGGCCTGGGCTTCGCCGTCGGCCCCGACACGTTCGGGCACGGCGGGGCCCACGCCACCAACATGGAAATCCGCCCCGCCAGGGGAATCGCCATCATCTGGATGGTCCAGCACGGCGGATTCCCCGGCGAAGGGAAGAACGTGCAGGGTGCGTTTAAGAACTGGGCGATCGAGAAATTTGGGAGGGAGTAACGCGAGGAACGGCGGGGCAAGGACAGTGCGCGGACAAGAATGAAAAAGAGTGATGTCCCCTTATCGTTGGATGGTCCAGCACGGCGGATTCCCCGGCGAAGGGAAGAACGTGCAGGGTGCGTTTAAGAACTGGGCGATCGAGAAATTTGGGAGGGAGTAACGCGAGGAACGGCGGGGCAAGGACAGTGCGCGGACAAGAATGAAAAAGAGTGATGTCCCCTTATCTTTCCCCCTTCGAATTTCAGTTTTCTAATAAACCTTGGTCGCGGAGCAATCTTATGGGGATCGGTCACCGGCTTTGTCGATGGCTTTGTTGAAGGTCGTGTTGCGGGTGACGTTGCGGGCGATGTCGTAGGTCGTGTCGCTGGTTTGGCATCATTTGCCGTTTCGGCATTTTTCGCCGTCGTCTGTAACCCCTCTGGGTCAGTCATATTGACTGGATTGCTTTCAACAAATGCGAAGAGGTTGCATCCATCAATGTATTCTCCAGAGTCTCTCTGCCCCCAACGTCCCAATGTGGACACATAGTCTCTATTCCTGAAATAGTAGAGCCCAGTGCCGTTGTCGACGCGTCCACTCTGGAACCTGACGGTCCAGTTGTAGGCGTCGGTGGTCGTGCTCCAGTTGGCAGCGCGGACGGAGTCGATGCCGTAGGGTTCGTAGACGAAGCGTTGCAGGACCGAGCCGGCGGTGCTGATGAGGGCGGTGAGGTTAAAGTTGGCGTCCTGGCATGCGTAGATGCGGGCCGGCGTTGCATCGTCCCGGCAGACCAGTTCGTCGATGTAACGGATGCCCCAGACGTGTTGCGTGTCGGCGGTGGTGTTGCTTCCGACCCGCTCCTCGATGTTCTGCCAGTTAGTGGTGTAGTAGGCGTGGCGGGTCTCGGTCAGCGTCCCGCCGGTGTAGCTCTTATTCACGATCCGGCGGTTTCGGGCTTCGTAATCGTACTTCGCCACCGCGTTCGCTCCGTCGTTCACGTCCTTCAGCCGGTTCCAGGCGTCGTAGGTCGCGGTGAAGCTGCTCGTCGGCGTCGGCTGCGGGAACGTCGTCGTGTTCCCCGCGGCGTCGTACGCCGGGTCGATCCAGCTCGGCCCCGTCGTCTCGGTGATGCCGGTGATCTGGTTGACCGTGTTGCTCGCTCTCGCCTGGTTCAGGTCCGTCGTGCCGCTGGCTTTGGTGACGTAACCACGCCAGTTGCCTGTCGGATCCAGCGTCCAGTCCTGCTCCTTCACCGGCGTGCCGGTGATCCCGCTGGGCGGCGAACCTGTCAACGTGCCTCGGTCCATCGTGGCCAATCGGTTGAGCTGGTCGTAAGTGTAATACTCGTCCAGCGTCGATCCCACCGTATTCTGCTTCCAGGTGCGATTGCTGTCCCGGTCGTAGCCGTACTTGTAGCGGTCGATGTCCGCCGGCGTCGTGCCGACCGCGTTCTGCCAGCGCTGGTCAATGATCCGGTTGAACCGGTCCAGTCCGGCGAAAGTGCCGCTGACGCCGCCCCAAAGGTCCAGGCGGGCGTCGGGCTGCGGATAGTCGATACGGATGATCATGACAGTCCCAGGTACGTGTAACTCGCCAGCACGGTCGAACCGTCTTTGAGCGATTTCACCCGGCTGAGCCGGTCGTCGGGGCTGCCGGATGTTCCGTTGTCGGGGCAGCTGCCTGTGCCCGGTGATCGGAATCGACTATATGCTGCCGGACGTGATGCCTGACCCGCAATGTACACTGCGCCCATCGCAGATCGGTGAGCATGTCCGCCAAGAAGACATCGAGGCTTCGAATTCGAGGCCCATCCGCGTCCACGGGCATCCTCCTCGGAATCGCGGGGAACTCATCTTCAGTTAACGCAATCGTGTCCTATGAGCAATTATAGCATCACTCGCCATCGTGCGGCAAAAAAGGTGCTGAAGCACCTGTTGTATTTTTGCGGACTACGGTTTGACCTGATACTTGTACCCTACGGTGACGGCCCGAAGAACTTTAGATCATCGGCAGATGGTACGCCGTCTTCTCCATAGGAAACAATTGAAATCCTTCCATCGTTATGCGACGTTCTATAGGAATAGCATCCGCTCCATGGATCTCGAGGCAATTCGTCCAAATACGGCCCACGCCAGCGTGAAGAAATTGCGGCCGGGGCAGCAACCAGCGACGATAGCCCTTCGTCTTCGTTTGGATATCGCCCAACGTCAACTCGAAATCGCTCGATGGCATTAGCACACCGGCGTAAGAAAAGGTTCGCCACGGCGTGCTTCTTCTCTTCAGTATTTGAAGAGTTGAAATAGCGGGGAACGAACAATATGCATAACGCCAGGAGAAATAAGACAGATATTAGCATCCATGACAAACAGCTCAGCGGCTTCGTTCTTCGCTTTTCGTTCGAATATGCTAGGGGAACGCCCATTGCTGTCTCCGCTATTTCGGGATCTCTCTCGTGTCCGAACGATCTTCGCCCCCTATATAGATATCTGACAACTTCAATCCGCCTTTCGCGTCCACAGAGAATCCCCATCGAATCTCCGCGTAAATTACTCCCATATCGCGCCCCTTGACACACTTAGCATGTGTAATTGCAGAAAATCTCATACCTCTGAAATAGTATTCTAGCAAGCTAATCGCTGCAATGTTTGGTTCATCATACACTTGTGCAAAGTCAGATCCCGTGAGCGGATTCCGCGACTTCCCGCCATGCTGACTATAGTCGTCGTCACCCCAGTCCCATTGCCAGTCGCCTCCTCCCCAACGAATCTTTTGTATGAATACCACCTTCTCGCAGGGCTTACAGGTTTCGTCTTTATTGGACCAATCTCCGCCTTTGGGTGGCTTCCATCGCGCCATAAATATCATCCCGCGCCTATGCAGTCCGACATCAGGATTCTTTACTACTTCGTCGGCGTTGTCGATTATGATTTCGCCCGTTTGATCTTGTCCGTCATGGACCGTCAGCTTACCCATTGCATACTCTCGCCCCCATTTTTGAGACGCAACAAGCTCCGTCCAACTCTCTGTGCCAAAGGGATCGGTGAACGCGGTCGGATTCGACGTGTAGGCCAGGTAAAGGGTTGTTCCATCTGCGTATCCTGCGGGATCGCGTTGCCCCCAGCATCCGAGCGTCGGCAAGTAGTCTCTATTTCTGACCCTCGTCCGCTCTCCCGCCTGCGTATCGCGTCATGCCACGCGCTCCATCACCGCCAGGGATTCTAACATGGTCCCATCAATGGGGACAGGAAAACGGGACAGGTCGATGTCCCATTCATCCTCCCGAAACATCTATGGCAGCCTTCTCTTGCCTCGATTCACGACGTCCGTGCGCGTCGGCGGGTACGCCGACCCAGGAGCAATCCTAGAACACCCAGCGCCGACAGGCTGGCCGGTTCAGGGACAGTTGCCCAGGTCGGCGGGCGAACGTAGCTGGGCACCGCAATGGAGCCGGATTGCGTGTTCTCGCGATAGCCGACATAGAACGTACCGTCGAGATTGGCGTCGGTCGTAAAAGTGAACGTCTGGTCGTTGAAGACGGCCGATCCACTGCCATCGGGGTTTACCGTAATCCCCAGGTCGTACCACCCCGACGGCAAGCCGCTCACGTCGACTGTCGCAAGCACGGTCCATGTGAACGGAAACTCGGTCGAGGTCGTCGCCGAGTTGCTGTTGCCGCCGTTCTTGGCGTCGACGAGGATCAGTTTCTCGGAAATCGCTCCCCCGGCGACGGCAGGCCCGACCTTCTCGTAGAGCCAGAGGACGCCGGTGGCGCCATTGGCGGAAAGACCCGTCCCAACGCCGACCTGCCCCGAGACGTCTGTCAGGTTCGTCAGTGCATCGGCCGACCCCATGACGCCGTACTGTGTGATCTCCGACCCGCGAAACGGCGTGCCTGTCGTGTTGGTACTGACGGGCAACGGCGTCGTGTCGAAGAAGGCGCTGATCTTGAAGCCCCCCTGACCCTTCATCGTCTGAGAAAGAGCGACCCCGTTGCCGCCGCCCGTGCTATCCCACGCGACGATCGCCTTGGTGCCCGTCGGAGGGGCGGCGATTACGTTGGGGTTGAAGGCGCTGATGGTTCCCGGCGTAATCGCCTTGGGCGCCGAGAACGAATAGGCGAACCCTGTGACTTCGGCGTCGTTGGCAATCGAATCGACGTTGGGGGCATTGTAGAAAGTCGTGATACCGGCAGTCGTGTTGGACGCTCCCGGCGTCGCCGTTCGCAAGCCGAAGTCACGCCCGTTGCTGCTCCTGGTCACGCCGTCGACAAACCGGCTGAGGGAGGACGTCGCCAGGCCCGCCGTCGCGAGGTCGTTGGTTTGGTGATTGCCATAGATCCCGCCCCCGACGGCGGTAATGACGTCGGCCGGCAACGTGCCGAAACCGATCGTAGCCGTGGCAGTCCCTTTGTTGGCCTCAAACAGCACGGCGTCGACGAGCACGCCGTTGTTCCGCAACTCGAGCGTCTCAGCGTCGTTTTCGAACGACGAGATCGTTGTCCCACTGCTCTGTGAAAACGCCAGATTCAGATTCGGGATGGTACTGGCGCCGACGACGAAAAAGCCCTTGGCGGGAATCAAATGCGTTCCAGAGCCGATCGCCCCGGGGATGGTAAAGGTCGTATTTGTCCCAACGACGTCCTGTCCACCGATTTTCCAGCCGCTGATGTCGAGCGCCGACGTCCCCCGGTTAAACAGCTCGACGAACTCCCGATCGTCGGTACCGCCGTCATCGTAGACGAACTCGTTGATGACGACTTGTGCGGATGCCGACGAAGCGGATCCGACCGCGATGATTCCAACACCCAACAACAGTGACGATCGACATATTCGATGCATTGAGCCCATCTCCCGATGGGCGCGGTTGAAGCGCGCGATCTTGGCAGGCTGTGGAGATCACGTCAACGACTAACTCTTGCGAATGGGGCTGAAATTGCAGTTTCTCGGCGGCCGTTCGGACTGGAGCTGCTGCGTCATGCCACGCACCGCGCGTTCCATCGCCGCCGGGGGTTCTTCCATGTTTACAGTTGTGGCAACCGACGCCAGATCCTCTTCCACCGGGACACAGGTTGCGTGTTGAGGATGAACGGTCGCTGGCGTGTGACGCACCTTTCACGGCTTGGAAAGCACAACTGTCCGGCATTTCGACGCCGTGACATTCGCAAGATTTCGCTCTTGCGCTTTCTGATGCCGCGTGGCATAGTTCGCGCCCGTGGCGGTCCGTCGTCCATCCCCGCAGCAGCAACCGACGCCGTCGGACCGACGTCTGGCCGTGCGCCGCTCCGGGAATCTCCTCGACGAACATCTCCATCGTCTGGCGGCGCTGCCGGCTCACGGCAACACCATCCTCGGCCGCGACCAGTTGGTCAAAGGCCTGCTCCTGTCGTTCTTCGATCCCATGGCCCGATCGCTGCGACGCATCGAAGACTGCGGCGACTTCCAGGGCGATCTGCGACTCGACAAGCTGGCACGCTCGACCACCGCCGACGCTCTTGCAGCGTTCGACCCTCAGCTGCTCGTGCCGCTGATCGACGACCTGCAGCAACGTGTCCCGAATCTCGGCGACGCCGACGGCCTCGAAGGGATCACCCGGCAGATCATCGCCGCCGACGGCACTTACATGACCACGCTGTGCGATGTGGCCTGGGCGATGCGCCAAAAGAACCGCGACGGCGGCGTGCAGGGACAGGTCCGCGCCAACGTCCAGCTCGACGCCGGCAACTGGATTCCCCGCGTGCTGACCGTCAGCGGCGACGACGGGCATTCGGAGGCCGCGGCCTTCGCCGCCGACCTCCTGCCCGGCGTGCTGTACGTCGTGGACCGCAACTTCGTCGAGTTCGGCTTCCTCGGCGCCGTCCTGGACAAGGGCAGCGACTTTGTCGTTCGTATCAAATCCAACCAACCGGCGATGACGGTGGTCCAGACCCTGCCGCCGTCGGCGGCGGACGTCGAGGCGGGCGTGATCGCCGAGGAAGTGGTGAGACTTCCCGGCCGCGACGCGCCGGCGGGCCTGTTCCGCTGCATCACCATCGAGAGCACCGACCGATCGGGCGAATCCCAGGCACTGCGGCTGCTGACCAATCTTCCCGCGGCGACGGTCGGGGCTCACGTCGTCGGCGCCGTTTACCGGCTGCGCTGGCAGATCGAGCTGTTTTTCAAGTGGCTCAAGACCTGGGCGGGAATGGACCACCTGCTGAGCACCAGCCGCAATGGGATCACCACGCAGCTGTACATCGCGGTGATCGCCGTGCTGATGATGTACGTGCAGAGCGGCTACCGCGTCAGCGTCTACGCCCTGGCGGCGCTGGGCCGCGTGGCCCGGGGCCAGATGTCGATCCAGGAGGCGATGGCGGTGATCGCCAAACGCGAGCGAGAGCGTTCGCTGGAACGAGCGCGTCAGGCCCGGCTGCGGGCACGCAAGAAGCTGGCCTGAAGCCACGACGTTCCCGCACACCCTGATCTGAGGGTGACGCCGCCGCATGCGCGCCATCAGCCGCGATCGCAAGCAAAGCCGAGCGACTCTGGTGAAATGAGGATGTGCCAGGTCATGGCTCACGCTGGAATTGGTAAATTGCCGGACAGTTGTGCTTTCCAAGCCGTGTCACGGATAGCGGTAGCATGAGGCGGTTTCGGATTCGTGTGGCCATGTCGCGTGGGCATGGTCACTTTTCCGCGCGGTGTAGAACGAACGGTGTGTGCTGCGGAGATGCAGGCTGAAAGCCTGCACCACCATCGCCGGCCGAAGCAACGGCCACCCACGGTCACGCCCTCTCACGGCCTGCGTGGCCGCTGCTTTCTGCTTGCAATTCTACCTTCAATACCTAATATATACCGTACATTTTAGCGGCTGCTGGCCGGACCGTTTTGCGGGGTCGGCGGGTATCCGCTGGCATTGGCTGGCGTTGCCTGACAGGACTCGGGGCCTGGTTGACGCGGGTGTGATCCGTCGTCCGCCGGGGTGTCGCGCCGGGTGCATGGGTGGCGTCCTGTCTTGTCGTTTCGTGTCTCGGCGTTTCGTTGGGTGTCTCGTCGCTTTGCTTCGTGTCTGGTCGGCGGGTCGGTTGGCCCGCCGGGGTCGTTGGTTGGGACGCACGCGCACTCGGACGATCCGGAGGGATCGGGACCGAGGGGTTTCGCTTTCGCCAGCGACATGCAGGACCGCCAAGGCGGACAAGGAGAAAGCCGATGAACCGCAGATTTCGCAGATTGCGCAGATGAGGAGAAGGCAATCTGCGACAGCTGCGGTTGGCTCTTCATCCGCTCGGGGAAAGACGTGATGAACGCCGAGCCGCCGAGTGGCCAAGGAAGCCATCCGAGGCGAGGCGACGCTTGGCAGCTTGGCGTCTTGGCGTTCAGTCCTCGCTGGGTTCGTTCGGCGGATCTCTATGAACGCCGTGGTCTGCTCCAGAGAAGGCAATGAACCGCAGATTTCACAGATGACGCAGATGAGGAGGAGGCAATCTGCGACATCTGCGGAATCCGCGGTTGGCTCTTCGTCCGGTTGGTAAAAAGCGTGATGAACGCCAAGACGCCGCCTGGCCAAGGAGGCCATCCGAGGCGAGGCAATGCTTGGCGGCTCGGCGTCTTGGCGTTCAATCCTGGCCGGGTTCGTTTGGCGGGGTGTGTGGGCTGCTGAGGATGTACGTCCATCGGTGTGTGACGCAACTCGCACGGCTTGGAAAGCCGTGTCACGGACGGCGGTCGCGAGACGTGGGCTTGGGTTCGTTCGGCGATGTCGCGCTGGGTTCGTTTGGCGAGGTGTTGGGAACACGGGCGGGACGCCGTGCCATGGGGTCTCGGGTTCGTTTGGCGGAGTTGTGCTGGGGTCGTTTACTGGCCGGTCGGGTCGGCAAGTCGGGCGGTGGTGGGTTGGGTGGCGGGTTGAATGGGCGTTGTGGAGCGGAGCCAGAGCAATCTTCCGCTGGGCAGTCGGCGGGAGGCGTAGCCGTTGTCGCGTGCCAGTTGGATGATGTCGGCCTCGAGTGTTTTGGAGAAGCCCGTGAGGATCGCCGCCGGCGGGTCGGTCTGGACGGACCGTTTAAGGTCGTCGAGGTCGGACAGCTTCAGGGCGGACCGCTGGGCGTCCGTGAGGTAGGGGTTGACGCGGTAGGCGTACGGCCCGGTGGCGAGCGTTACATCAATGTGGAGCCCGCCTTCCAACGGGATCGCCGGGCCGAGCGTCAGGACTCGACCGGGGCTGGTGGGATTAGGACGGACGCCGCTGTGCGGGGCGGCGTTGTGAGTGGTGGCGCCGGCAATGGTGACGTTGCCATTGGCGGCGTTGCGAAGGACGGCGTTGCGAATGGCGACGCCCTCGGCGTGGAACTTCATCGGTTCCCAGCTGTTGGGCATCGCCAGCCGGTAGATGCTGACGTAGTGGTAGCAGCCGATCGCGACCGAGACGGCGGCGACGATGAGGATCCAGTTCTCGGCCCGGGTCTGGTCGCGTGCCGCCTTCCAGCCGAACACGAGCAGCAGGAGGAACAAGGGCATCGGCGCGTAGAGGTATTGTCGGAAGATGGGGCTCGGGAAGCAGCCGGCGAGCCAGAGTCCGGCCGCCAGCAAGATGAGCGTTCGCTCGTCCCACGAGGCGACGAACCGGCCGAGAGCGAACCGGCCGAGTGTGCCGAGTCGCACGTTGCCGGTTTGTTCGGCGGGCAGCGCGCCATCGGCGGACGCGCGGACCCGCGGAAGGAGTGTTCGGAACACGGCGATCAGCAGCAGCGTATTGCCCGGCCGCTGCAGCAGATCGAGCAGCAGGAAGCCTATTTTGCCGGGGATGGTGATGCGGCCGGCGCCGTCGTCGGCGTGGTAGGCGGTGTTGAGCTTGGGAAACAGCAGGTTGCCCCAGATGGCATTGGCCGGTGACTGGGCGACGATCCAGATCGTCGGCAGGCAGGCCAGCAGGCAGCCAGAAAGAAACGCCGACAGCAGGACCGCTCGGCGGCGGATTTGCATGCCCGGCGCGACAAGGAGCATCAGCGCGAGAATTGCGGCCGCCGGGCCGAACGTCAGCCGGGATGTAAACGCCAGTGACACCAGTACGCCGGCGAGCGCCGTCCAGCCGGCGTTTCCGGCGTTGTCGGCGCGGGGCGACATCGGGTTGCCCGGCCGCACGCCGCGACAGGCGGCGAGGAACGCCAGCAGCGTCAGCAGGGTCGGCAGGTCATGGTTCCAGGCCAGTCCGGTGGCGAGGGTGAAGAGCGGATTGGTCAGCGCGATCGCGGCGACCGCGGCGCTGAGCAGCCAACGGCGACGGTGGTGGAGGGACTCGAAAGCGGTAAACGCCGCCAGGAACAAGGTCGCCACGACACCCGCGGCGCAGAGGCAGGAAAACGCACGGGAAGCCAGTAGCAGATGATCGGTCAGCTTGTAGAGCAAGCCGTGGATCAGCAGTTGGGTGGGAAGGTGGTTGTAATGGAAGTCCTGGTAAGGCGTCAGCCCGTAGCGCGACCAGAGGGTTGCGGCAGCGACATACGGGTGTTCGTCGGAGTTGACGTCCTTGGCCATGCTCTTGGCGAACACCAGCGGGAGCGCGATCGCGAACGCCAGAAGCGTGGCTTTGGTGGCCGATCGAGGCAGGCGCGAGGCAAGCGTGTGCAGAGCCGGGAGCGGTGCGGCGCCAGGGTCGCCGGGTACGGCAGGTTGTACCGCGGAGTCGGGAAGGCTCGTCACGACACGCTCCTTTTAGGGAGTGCGTCGTATCGCTCGTGGCCTCGATACAGGTCGACGCGGCGCGATCGGCCCTAATTCCACGCGAATCGTCGCGAGAAACGGTGACCGCTGCAGGGTGGTGATCCTGCATCTTACCGCGAGCTATGCCATCGCTTTACGAAACGTTAACGAGGAGGCACTCGTGTGGATGAAGACCCGAGGTCGATCAAGACCTGGTGTGGATCAAGACCTGGTGTCATGGCGTGGCATTGTTGCCCTGTTGGTCGGCCTTGGAGGCGATGGGGGCCGCAGGTGACTCGCCGATGGGTGCACGCAGTCGCAGCAGGAGGCGCTGCTGTTCTTCAAAGTCCAGGGGTATGACGACCAGCGACATCGTCTGGTTTTCGATCTTGATCTGGGTGATTTTGACGGGATATCCGTTCTCGAGCTTCTTGGGGTCCGGCGGAAGAAACAGGACGGCGTCGTCAGACTTTCCGTTCAGGGAGCTCAGAACCAGCCGGCACCGCGCCGCAACGACCGCGGCCTGGTTCCAGGTGCCGTCGGTTTCGATGGCGGCGTTGTCACGGACGGCGTCGAGCGCGGGCTTGAGGGCGCCACTGACTTTGTCGGTGTAGCCGGACCAGAGCGCCTTGGGAATCGGAATGCTACCGGCCATCAGGCTGTCCACGGAAAGGATGAACAGACCCTGCTCGTCGATCTTCGGTGCCACGTGCACGCTGACCACGCGCCCCGTGCCTTTGTGGGTGACGGCGAGCACGATATGGCCTTCGTGAATCGCGATATACGGGTCGGCGATCGCGTGCCCATAACGCTCCAGGAGCTTCTCCCGCTCTTTCCAGAGGACGGCGTTGAGCTCGTCTTCGGTGAGAGAGATCGACTGAGTTTTAGCCGGTGCGGTTGCGGGATCGGTATCGACACGCGGACGGGCGGTGCGGTGCGGCCAGTTGCTCTGGTCTTGGGCCCAGTTCTGCATGAGTCCGAGCTTCACCAGCGCGCTGTCGTAGTTGCGCGTCATGGTCTTGTCGTCCATGACGTTGGTCCGGTACCAGGACGGCGACCGCCCGGTCATGTACGCCAGGGTCGCCACGCCGACGGCGATCAACACCAGCAGGAGGGTAATGCCCAGCAGCAGTCGTTTGAGCCAGCTTCGCTTTTTCTTCATGCGGACTTCCATGACGCGGCGTTGGGGGACGTCGAACCGGGCTGCATGTTAAGGGCAGGATCGGCGGCACGGAATGATGCGAATGGCGTCAATTCAGATCAGGAGTTGCGTCCAGAGCTGATAGCCGACCCACGCCCCGGCCAGGCCGGCCGGCAACGCGAAAACTAGCCCCGCCAACTGCAGACGCCGGCGGGTGTAGCCGCGCATCCCGGCGAGCCAGAGCAGCTCGTAGCCGATGAGACCGAGTGCAAGGATGCCGACGGCGGCGCACATGACGGCAAGAACGATGCCAAGGACGTAATACATGCTTCGGAAGACTCTATACGGTCGTCCGCCCGGACGCGACCGGTGCGGCGGGCACCGCAGCACCATGGATCGCCGGCAGCCGGACGATCATCCTGCTGCCAAGGCCGAGGCCCTTGCTCTCGGCGGTCAGCGTGCCGCCGTGGTTTTGCACGATGGCATGGCTGATGGACAACCCCAGTCCGGTGCCGAGTCCGCAGCCGTCATCTCCCCGGCCGCGCTTCTGCGTGAAGAACGGCTCGAAGACACGGTCCAGCGTTTCGGGCGTCATACCCCTGCCGTTGTCGATGACGCTCAGTTCGACGAACCCGTTGGGCGCCTCGCGAACCTCAATCCGCACCTCGCCCGACCCGGATGCGACCGCTTCGAGAGCGTTCACTGCGAGGTTCAGCAGCACCTGTTTCATTTCCTGCTCGACGGCCATGACGAGGCCTTCGGCGTCGCCCACGCGGGTGACCGACGCGAGCGGATCAGGGGCGATTCCCTCGTCAGAATCGGCGATCACCACCACACGTTTGTCGCGATGCTCTCGCAGCCCCCCGATGATGCTCGCCACCTCGCGGGCCGTCTCGAGCAGGCTGACGGGCTGGCGCGCGTCATCACCGCCGCGGGCCAGGGACAGCAGCTTCTGTGTGATCTGTTTGCACCGGAATGCTTCGTCACAAATGATCTGCAAGGACTTGGCGACGTCGGCGGTGTGGCCGGCATCGGACGAAGGCTCGAACTTGCCGATCGCCGCGATCGAGTACTCGGCATAGCCGGAAATGATGCCGAGCGGGTTGTTGATCTCGTGCGCCACGCCGGCGGCCAGATAACCAACGCTCGCCAGGCGCTCGGAGCGAATGAGCTCCTTGCTCTTCTCGGCGACCTTGCGTTCAAGCTCGTGATAGAAACCGTCGAGCTCGGCGGCCATCTGATTGAAGTCATTGGCGAGCGAAGCCAGTTCGTCGCGGCCGCGGGCGTCGACCCGGCCTTTGAACTCGCCGGCGGTCAACTGATGTACGCCGGCGGTCAACCGTCGGATCGGGTTCATGACGCCGCGGTAGTGCAGCACGCCCAGAACGATTGCCAGAAAGACGACCAGCCCGCACAAACCGCCAACCAGCGCAAATGTGGCCTGCCGTTTGGTCGCCGCTGCCTCCTGAGCCAGTTCTGTCGATTTACGGATTCCCGACGACAGCAGGGCGATCTTCCCCAACTGTGCGACGATCGCGTCCCGTTGCATCGCCACGGCCTCGGCCGGTGCGCCTTGCGTCGATTGCTCGAGCAGTTCGAGGTTGCCTGCAATCGTTTGCAGGGATCGGCGGATGTCGCCGGTCGCGGGGTCATCGCTGACGACCGGCGGGAGCGTGCGGGGAGACGCCACACCCGGGCCGGCCGACTCATCACTCAGCGCAAAACTCGTGATCGCGGCCGAGACTTCCGAACGCGCGGCAGCGATCGATTGCGGGTGCGGCCATTGCAGAAGCTTTTGCGCCGTCTGCAGGTGGGTGCCGGCGACATACGCTTGGCGAAGCCGTTGGTAGCCGTCGAGGGCGACGCCGTAGTCCTGATGCAAACCGTTGATGCCCCAAAGGCTCGCGGCGCTGACGAGCAAAAGCCCGAAAAGCGTCGCGCCGACCTGCCAGGAAATCTTCTGCCGCAGCGTCATCTGCATCGCATTCTATCCGGCTGAGGAATCGAAGCGATTGTTATCCGGCAGATGCGATTCCCGGATGAAATGGGAAAGAATTGCGCTCGTGTCGCATGGGCAATCGCTGTTGCACCATGCCGAACGCTTCGCAAGACGGCCGCCACCTGCCCGCTTACCATACGGGCGTGCTACAGCAAATCGTCCGAGGTCCGCTCCTGATCCCCCGCGACGGCGGCTCTGTCGACTTCTACCGCGATGGTGTTCTCGCCGGTGATGCTTCAGGCGTACTGCTGTTCGCCGGTGACTGGCCGGCGCTGCGATCACAGTTGGGGAGCGACGCACCTCCCGCGAGGATGAGCGACGGTGTCCTGCTGCCGCCGCTGATCGACATTCACACCCACGTGCCACAGCACCCGATTCGTGGCCGGTTCGTGGAAGGCATTCCGGACGATGCACCGGGCGGCAAATTGATTGCGGGTCTCCGACGAAACGTCTTTCCCGCCGAGGAAGCCTGCAACGATCCAGACCACGCACGGGCGGTAGCCCGGCAGTTTCTGGCCGACACACTCTCCCACGGCGTGGTCGGCGGGGCGGCTTACATGACGACGTCGGCCGGCGCGACTGAAGTGGCGCTGGCGACGCTGCCCGATTCCTGGCAGGTCGGCATGGCGATGATGAACCAGAACTGCCCGCCCAACCTTCACACCGACGAGGCAACCGTCGCCGCCGACATCGAGCGACTTGCCCGGCGATTCGGGCCGCGGTCCATCGTTACCGATCGCTTCGCGTACGCGGTCGGTTCGCCGCTGCGGCGGCTGGCGTCGAAGCTCGCCGGACGGCTCGGGCTCCGCACGCAGACGCACCTCAACGAGCAGGTCGGCGAGAAGCGGCAGATCGAGCAAGTGCTCTATTCCGAAGCCGCCAGCTACACGGATGTCTACCGCCGGGATGGCTTGCTGGATCATCGCTGCATCCTTGCCCATTGCATCCAGATGCGCCCGGAGGAATGGCAGATCGTCGTCGACACCGGCTCGGTCGTTGCCCATTGCCCGACGTCGAATCTGCTGCTGGGCTCGGGCGTCATGCCCCTGGACGAGGTCGTCGCCCGCGGCATTCCCTATGCGATCGCGACCGACGTCGGCGCATCCCCGACGGTGAGCATGCTGGCGGAGATGAAGCGGTTCATGACCGTCCATGAAAGGCGATCAAAACACGCGACGGCCGTGGAGGCGCTCTGTCGCGCGACGCTCGCCCCGGCGGTCATTCTCGGCCTCGATGCCACCCTGGGCCGGCTGGAAGCCGGTCGGCCGATGTCGTTTATCGAGGTGATGCCGGGCGATACCGACGTGGCAGGAAAGACGACGGGCGAGCAGGCGATTCGGGTAATTTTGCCCGACGATCTGAACTCGCCGGCGTCGGCCGTCAGGCGGGTGACATTGAACGGGAAACCGGTACATCAGTCGGCCGTGCCATAGCCCGGTGCGTGATGCCGACTCTCTCGAGGGAAGGGGACCATCAAATGTTAATCCCGACATGCCGAAGGATGAGATCGCGGACCGCCGTCGGTGCGATCTCGCCTGGCGGAACCAGATCCTTGTCGCGGGAGATGAACATCGGCCCCTCGGCCGGCGTTGCGGGCGGACGGCCGTGGCTTCCTTTGACGAGGGTGGCGTCGGTCGGGATCACCTTCATCATCGTGCGGAAGCCGAGTTTCTTACGCAGCAGCGTCAGCGCGATGCGGCCCTTGACCATCGACACCTTGGGGTCGAGGAACAGTTCCGCCGGGTCGTAGCCGGGCTTGCGATGGATGTCGACACTGCGGGCAAAGTCCGGCTCCCGGGCGTCGTCGAGCCAGTAGTAATAGGTGAACCAGGCTCCGCGCTCCGCGACGGCGACGAGTTCGCCGCTGCGGTCGTGATCGACGTGGTGGGCCCGCTTGCCGTCGGCATCGAGAACGGACTCAATGCCGTCGACGTCTTCCAGCAAGGCCTTCACCTCGGCGACGCGGGAGCGGTCGTTGACGTACACATGGGCCACCTGGTGGTCAGCGGCAGCGAACGCCACGCTCTGGCCGGGGTCGAGCAGTTCGCGCCCCATTTCCTTGCGGACCGCGATCAGGCCGGCCCGGCGGAGCACGCGGTTGATGTCGATCGGCTTGTTCACGGCCTCGATGCCATACTCCGACAGCACGATCACCTTCGCGCTGCGCTTCTCGAAATGGTCGAAGAGCTTGCCGCAGACATCGTCGAGTTCACGAAGGTCTTTGGCGGCGATTGCCTGATCCGGGCCGACCTTCTGCAGCACGTAGTCCAGGTGCGGCAGGTAGACGAGCGTGAGCGTGGGGTCATACTTGCGGTCGACGCGAATCGCCGACTCGGCAATCCAGTCGGTCGCCTTGATGCTGGTTGCCGGTCCCCAGAAGTTGAACAGCGGGAATTGGCCGAGCTCGCGCTGCAATTCATCCCGGAGGGTCGGCGGATTGGTCCAGATGTCAGGCAGCTTCCGGCCGTCGGCGGGATACATGGGTCGCGGCGTCACCGTGTAATCCGCACGGGAGTACATCGCGTACCACCAGAAGCAATTGGCACAGGTAAAGCCGGGGTGCGTTGCCTTGGCGATGTCCCAGATCTTGGGCGACTGCACCAGGCGGTTGGATTGCTTCCAGAACTTCACCTCGCACTCGTCGCGGAAGTACCACCCGTTGGCGACCGCGCCGTGTTCCGCCGGCCACTTCCCCGTGAGGTAGGTCGACTGCACCGTCGTCGTGACGGCGGGCAACACATGCCCGATCGGCGCGACCGCCCCGGCATCGGCGAGTGCATTGAGCCGAGGCGTATGAGGACCGATGAGCGACGGCGTCAGGCCGACGGCATTGATGACGACCGTTTTCTGGAGCGATGGCACGGGTCGATTGGAGGGGCAGGACGGAGTACGGTCAAGCGTTGCGAAAATGCAGAATCAACAAGCGGGCACGGAGACCAACTCTGCGTGTCTCCGTCGTGAGCCGTTCGGCAACCCGGCGGAGAAGGAAAAGTCCCCCGAGGTTCCGGGTCCGATAACCATAATCACGGATTGTCGTAACGATTTTCTCTCAAGTTTTACCGGCATCGCGATACAGTGCCGCGAACGTGAGATCACTTCGATTCCTACCGCTGGCGTATCTGGCAGGCGTGCACGGGTTTGCGCTGTTCGCGCCTTACCTTGCGTTCGCCGTCGCCCTGACCCACATCCTGTGGGCCCGCCGTCGCCGTGCCGAGGCATTGGCCCTCCGCGTCGCCCAGACGGCCGCCGTCTGAATCCCGCCTCGGCTCCTTTCGCTTCAATTCTGAGTTTCAACCGGAAGTCTTTTCACCGCGTCCACGATCGCCGCGTGGACTTTGGCGTTTGCCGCAATCGTGCTGTGTGACGTTCCGGGTTCGAGCAACTCCGGCCGAGTGCGGATGTCGATGTTGGTCGTCGGCGGATGACGGGTGAGCCTGGCGGGTTCATCCTTCACCGGTACGCCGCGAAGCCAGGGGAAGGCGTCCCACACGCCATTGGACTGGTAGAAGTTCAGACACGAAACGACGTTCGGCGGGATCTCGGCCGGCGTGACCGGATCAATTACAATCAGCAAATCGACGGACTGCCCGATCTCGTTCAATCGCCGGCTGATGAGAATGACGTCGTCGGCACCATACGAGAAGCCGACCAGGATCACCGGGCTGGCAAGCGATTTCGCGGCGGCGCGCTCGGCCAACGCCGACTCCACCTGCCGCCATTGGTCTTCCTTAAAGACGACGGCGGGGCGGCCGGCCTGCCGCAGCTTCGACGCGAGCTGGTCGATGCCGTCGGAATACAGATCCCGCCAGCCGCGAATCAGGACGATCGCAGACCGCGACGCGGGGGATGTCGTCGGAGCCGTTATGGCAGCGAGCGTAGACGGATCACCGGCGGGGGCGGCGTTGCAGCCGTTCAAAAGGCCTACGAGCAGCGCGATGGCGGGAACACCAACGCCGAGGCGGAGCGCGTAACGCTGCCTGGCGGCGGGTGCGAACAACGCGTCGGTCGAAAGATCAGTCATCTCAATGGGCATCTACTTCGAAAGCTTCGCCGACACCTGCCCGGCGATCACATGGTGCAGGACGCCACGGTCGCGCAGCAGGAGACGGCCCATGTCGTCCAGTCCTTCACACTTGCCGTTGACAGCCTTGCCGTCGCCGTTGTCGAAAACGCTTACCTGCCGTCCGATCAGGGCGTGGTGTTCATCGTATTCCTTGAGCAATGCCGGGAAAGGCGTTTCGGGAAGGCAGCGGATCAGTTGCTGAAGCTCGGTCGCGACGCACGCCAGCGCGTCGGTCATGTCGAGTGGCCGGCCGGCGATCGCGGAAAGGGACGTTACGCTTTTTTGCAGGTCGGCGGGTGCGTCGGCGGGGTCGACGTTGACATTCAGCCCGAGCCCGACGAGGTCTGCCCGTCTGACCCGCTCGCAGAGAAGCCCGCCCAGTTTTCGGCCCGCATGCAAAAGATCGTTGGGCCATTTGAGCTGAATGCCCGGCTTGCCGGAGAGTTTCTCGGCCGCCCGGCGGACGGCGATGCCGGCGATCAGCGGCAGTTGGTGTGGCTGCATTGCTTCGTCAACCGGCAAAACGAACGTGACGGTCAGGCATCCGCCCGCCGACCACCAGCGGTGCGCCCCGCGCCCGCGGCCGGCGGTCTGGTGTCCGGTCAGCACGACGGAAGGCGCGTAAAGCGTTCCCCGCTCCCGAAGGGCAACGGCATGGTCGTTGGTGCTGCGCAGCCGGGGGAACCAGTGAAGCCGAAAGGGCTTAATTGCCAGTCGAAGCCGACTGAGATCGAAGCTTGATCGTGACGGCTGCGGCATGCGCAAGGTGCGTCGGGCGAAACCAGGAGTGGAGACCAGAACGTAACTGCGGCGTAAACAGGCAAATCTCTGCCTTTTGAATACTGATGGGTGGCATGGGCAAGCGTATTCGCTTGCCCGTGGCGGATGCCGTCCGACGTTCGCCACGGGCAACGCGTTACCGTTGCCCATGCCATCCAGAAACACCGTTCTGCCGTCCTACTTTTTCACCGTCTTGGCCGTCTTGTCCTGCTTCGGCTTCTTCACTTCTTTCTTGCGAACCTTGTTACCCTTACCCATGATCGAACTCCGTTCCGTATGTGTTCCGGCCGCAGGGGCAAACTCGAAGAGCCCGCAGTTCCGGCAGCCGGGTGGACGGTAGAATCGTACCATATGTTGAGGGTGCACGACGATTTGTGGGGATTTCCGGGACAGGGGCTCCGAGGCTATACGGCGGGCAAGCCCGCCGGCTTCACGTTGGCCGGCTGTAGAATCGTCTGTCCTTTCAAACTTGTTGCCGGGCTTACGCCTGTGGCGTCTGATCCGTTGTTCCCTATAATCCCGCCGAACTGACGTTCGCAGACGCTCATTCGTTCCCACGGTCCGCACTATGCCCTACACGCTTTCCAAGACCAGCGACGAAGTCCTCCCCGGCGAACTGACCGGCAGCGAAATCTCCGAAAACCGCTGGACCCTCAACTTCGGCCCGCAGCACCCGGCCACCCACACCACGCTCCGCCTGGTGCTGGAACTGGACGGCGAACGGATCGTCAAGGTCACGCCGCACATCGGCTACCTGCACTCCGGGTTCGAAAAGTGCGGCGAAGCGCTCAACTACAACCAGTACGTCACGATCGTCGACCGCATGGACTACTCGGCGCCGATCTATAACGAACTGGCGTGGCACGGCGCGGTCGAAAAGCTGCTCGGCATCGAACTGACGCCGCGAACAAAGGTGCTCCGCACGATCGCAGGCGAACTTGGTCGCATCCAGTCGCACCTGCTGTGCGTCGGGGCGGCGGGGCTCGACTTGGGCGCGTTCACTGCGTTCCTCTATGGCTTCAATGAGCGCGAACGCATCTACGACATCGTCGAATACATGTCCGGCCAGCGGTTCCATACGTCCTGGACGCGCGTCGGCGGCCTGAACCAGGACCTGCCCGACGAAGCCGTCTTCAAGCGGATGGTAAAGAAGTTCATCGACGAGAACATGCCCCGCGCGATGGAAGACGTCGCCAAGCTGCTGAATAAGAACCGCATCTTCATCGACCGTACCAAGGGCATCGGCGAGATCTCCCGCGAAGAGGCGATCGCCTGGAGCCTGAGCGGCCCGATGGCCCGCTCGGCCGGCGTGAAGCGCGACATTCGCAAGGATGAGCCGTACCTCTGCTTCGCCAACAACTGGGACGGGCAGGGGAGCAGCGCGATCGACTTCAAGGTCCCGATCATGACCACCGGCGACGTCTACGCCCGATACCTGGTCCGGCTGGAAGAAATGAAGCAGTCGCTGGACATCATCCGCAAGCTGATCGACGACATCCCCGGCGGCCCGGTCAACGTCAGCCCTGAAGGCAAGGATGTCCTTCCGCCGAAGGAACAGGTCTACAGCAGCATTGAAGGCCTGATCCAGCATTTCGAGCTGATCATGACCAACCGCGGCTTCGAGTGCCCCAAGGGCGAAGTCTACAACGCGATCGAAACCGCCAACGGCGAGCAGGGGTTCTATGTCGTCAGCGACGGCGGCAACCGCCCCTGGCGCTGCCGCACGCGCCCGCCGGTGTTCATCAACTACTCGGTGTTCCCGAAGCTGCTCGAAGGGCACATGATCAGCGACGTGGTGGCGGTGCTGGGAAGCATTAACGTAATCGCGGCGGAGTTGGACCGGTAGAATAGGCTCGAGGACCAGAAATGCCTTCACCCTTCCCTGGCATGGATCCCTACCTCGAGAATCCGGACCTGTGGCCGGATGTTCATCACGGATTGATCGGCACAATAAAGCGTTTGCTGAGCGCGAAGTTGAGAACCAGCAACTACGTGGCTCGAGTCGAACTGCGAACATTCATGTTCGATGACGACGACCCGGCAAGCGAGATCTACGTCATCCCGGATGCGCGAGTGGTGCTTCGCAATCCCGAGGCGATCAAAGTCGGTGACGGAAGGACGAGTGGCGGGACGGCTGTCATCGACCAGCGCATCTCACCGGCGATTGACGTCACGGAGCTATCTCCAGCCGTAGCGCAAGAGCGATTCATTGAGATTCGCGATGCGTCAAATCGTCAGGTAGTGACCGTCATCGAACTGGTCAGCCCATCGAACAAGAGAGCTGGTTCCGCCGGGCGCCGGTCCTTTCTCAAAAAACGAAAGGATGTCACGGAGTCCAATTGCAGCTGGTTGGAGATCGATTTACTGCGCGATGGTGCGCCGACCATCAGCTTTCCTTCGATTCCGAGCACTGCATACCGCGCCTACCAGGATCGGACCACCGCAGACGGCAGGAGGCGTTGGCTGTGGTCGTTCGGTATTCGCGAGCCGCTTCCGGTCATTGGTGTCCCATTGCGTCCGGGTGAATCCGATGTGCCACTCGACTTGCAGGAGGCGTTGACGCTCGCCTTCACAGATGCGGATTACGATCTGGACACCGATTACCGAGTGCCGCCCAATCCGCCACTCAGCAACGAGGACGCGCAATGGGCCAGCAAACTCTTGCGCGCCAAAGGTGTGATTACTTAGTCTTTGGTCATCCAGACTCGAAAACCGCGCCGCTCTGAGTAGAATCCGCCAGCCGGCAAAACGCTGCGGTCCGCAGTGCGGACCCTACATGACCCCGAAAGCACCATGGCCTGGATTACCGAAAACCGTCGCACTGAAGTCCTTGAGCGTCGCTCGGAGCCTTACCTCACGGACGCTCTGAAGGACTACTTCGCCAGGAAGTACTTCCCACGCTATCCCACCAAGCGGGCCGTACTGCTGCCGGCGTTGCACGCCATCCAGCATACTTACAACTGGATTCCGCCCCAGGCGATGGAAGAGATCGCGGCGTTTCTCGAGCTCGCGCCCGCCGAGGTCATGGACACGGCGACCTTCTACGAAGAGTACTGGCTCAAGCCCAAGGGCGAGTTCCTGATCCAGGTCTGCCGGTCGCTTTCGTGCGAAATCTGCGACTCGGCGAAGCTGACCGACCACTGCAAGCAGAAGCTGGGCATCGAGCCATTCGAAACGACGGATGATGGCCGCTTCACGCTCGTCGAGCTGGAATGCCTCGGCGCCTGCGGCACCGCCCCGGTGGCGCTGATCAACGACGTGCTCCACGAGAACCTGACCGTCGAGACGCTCGACCAGCTCATCGAAAAGCTTCCCAAGCACGCCCACGACTACAAGGACCCGGAGATCGGCTGGAACGACAGCGATCTGCCGCACCACTAGGAGGTGCTGGGGTGATCGGGTGATGGGGTGGCGCGGCCGCAATCAGCAAGCCCGGGATCGATTGGCTCATGGCGACCCCACCACCCAGCCACCCAACCACCCCGACACGTTACTTGTCTCCAATGCTCTGGATCGGCATCGCCATCGTCCTTCTCGTCGCTGGCGGGTTTTACTACTTCCATCGCACCTACCACCTGCTGACCGTTCAGCCCGGCGTGCTCTACCGCTGCGGGTTGCAGAACTTCGGGGAGTTCGAGAACGCCGTCCGTAAGACCAAGCCCAAGACGATCATCACCCTTGTTGACGACCCCGAGATCGCCGACGCCGAAAAGCCCCAGTTCAAGCGGGAGATTGACACTTACACCGGCGGCAACGGCGGGGCGACGGTGGCCCGCGTGCCCATCAAGCTCGGCGGCTGGCCGGACGGGGACCAGTGCGAGCAGTTCCTGGCGATCCTGGCCGATCCGCAGAAACAGCCGGTGCTGGTGCACTGTGCCCAGGGCGTTCGGCGGACGGGGATGTTGGTCGCCGCTTACCAGATGTCCGTCCTCGGGTACGATAAGGAGCGGGCCGTGAAGGAGCTCGAGACCTTCGGCCACAGCGAGCGGACCGTCGGCGATATCAAGCGGTTCATCGAGTGCTATGATCCGGTGACCAGGCGCATGACCAAGTCGCTGCCGATGAGCAAAGAGTAGATGACGGTCGGTGTTCGCAGACCCGAAGCCTGCGCTACGAGGTTCTCCATGGACCCCAAAAAACCCACACGTCCGGCCGGGCAGAAGTCCACGAGTCAGAAGCCGACCGGCCAGAAGCCCGCCGGAAAGCCCGCGAAGAAGTCCGCTTCCACGACCGAGTATGTCTTCGGCTGGCTCGGCAGGCAGGTGGGGCACGTGAAGAAGGCAGTTCAGTCCGACGTCACCAAGCCCGCCGCGAAAAAGCCGCAAGCCGCGGCACAGAAGCCGACAGCGGCCCAAGCGTCGGGAACGCCAAAGTCGCCATCCCGTGCGGCCGCCAGTCCAGCACCGTCCGAGGGGGCGACGCTCTCTGAGAAAGTGATCTTCCGGCAGGACAAGGTGGAAGAAGCCGAGATGCCGCATCAGCCGGGCGTCATCCTGCGTCGGACGATCATCGACGAGGTGGTGGTGGAGCGAGAAGTGAAGGACGGGACGAAGAAGTGACAGTGGCGGCGGTGTCTTGCTACCGCCCGATTGATCGTGCCTGCATCACCAGCTTCAGACATCGCACGAGCAGTCCGCCTGCCAGGATCATCACCCATCCAATTGAAAGGCCCGTCGCCCAGCGCAATGCCTCGAACATGTCCCACCGGTCGCGCGGCCGAGGAAAGCCGGGGTCGAGTGTATAGAGCCGCCACTGCAAGACCAACAGAATCACGGCGGGCGTCAGCAGCAGGTAGAGACAAACTCCCTCGAGATTCCAGACGCGAAACAGCAGGTTTGCCGCCAGGTAGACCGCTACCTGCAAGAGCAGCGGGGTCACAAACACCATGAAGAGGAACGCGCCCCGGCCGTTGGTGCGTCCTTCTTCGAACTGGCTGATTTGTGTGGCGGAAATGGCGGCGAAGACGAACCAGATGACATGCGTCGGCGACGCCGGCTTGTTCCAGGGCGACGGTTTCGGCGGGGCGGGGGTGGGAATCATCGGGCGATGGTATTCGAGTATGGTCGGTGGCTTGCTGTCTATTGCCGCACCTCAGCGTTGGATCGTGCTCGGCGACGAACCCCATCGTAAACAAAGATGCAGCATCGCACGGCGACGTAGATGCCTGGTGGCCAGAGGATGTTCACGCTCGGCTCCACCAACTCCGCTCGCCAGCGGGAACGAGGATGATTGGGGTCGCCGTAAATGATGTTAATTCGATGAATTGCTTCGTAGATCATCCATGAAATGCATACGACGAACGTGATCGTTCGGAGCCAGCGAATCGGTCGTCGCCGAGTCCCGACCCAGACGAGAACAGGAGGGACGATGTAGATCGCTACGTAGTCGATTCGCTGCAGCCAGGAATCCAACCGGTAGAACATGAGAGACAACGCGGCAATCGCGAAGCCCCACGCCGCGATCGCGACGTTTCTTGGGTCGACCCCTGGCTTTGTCGTACCGGGTCGCGCGTACCCCAATGGAATTGGCGCAACCAAAGAAGCCGGTGTATTGGGAGGCTGCGAATTGATGTCGGTGGTTGCCATGGGCCACTCTCGGGCAGGACCGATGACCTTAGCCCCGTTTGTCTCTCGTCCCTCCCGCGATTAGACTCCCGATCAGCATGAAAATCCACGAATATCAGGCCCGCAAGATCCTCTCCGACCTCGGCGTTCCCGTTCCTCCCGCCGAGGTGGTTCGCACGCCGGAAGAAGCCGCGGCGGCGTTCTCCAAGTTCAACTCGCCGATGTGCGTCGTTAAGGCACAGGTCTACGCCGGCGGACGCGGCAAAGCCGGGTTCGTCAAGCTCGTCAAAAGCCCGGGCGAGGCGATGCAGGCCGCCCACTTCATGCTCACCAACCGCATGACCAGCTACCAGACCGGGCCCGAAGGCGTGCCGGTGTCGGTGCTGATCGTCGCGCCCGGCGTCGAAATCGCCAAGGAATACTACCTGGCGATCACCGTCGACCGCGCCCGCAAGACCTCGACCCTCATCGCGTCGGCCGAGGGTGGCGTGGAGATCGAAGAAGTCGCCAAGCACTCGCCCGAGAAGGTGTTCAAGATTCCGCTGCACCCGGCGCTGGGCCTGCAGCCGTTCCAGGCGACGGAGCTGGCGTACAAGCTGGGCTTTACCGGCAAGCAGACGCGCGAGGCGTCGAAGATCATCACCGGCCTGGTGAAGGCGTTCTTCCAGACGGATGCCTCGCTCGCCGAAATCAATCCGTTGGTCGTGACCAAGGACGGGCAGATGCTCGCGCTGGATGCGAAGTTCAACTTCGACGACAACGCGCTGTTCCGCCACCCCGACATCGCCGCGATGGCCGATGAATCGCAGGAGAAAGAACTCGACGTCCGGGCCCACAAGGCGAGCCTGAACTACATCGCCCTTGACGGCACGATCGGCTGCTTGGTCAACGGCGCGGGCTTGGCGATGGCGACGATGGACATCATCAAGCTGCACGGCGCCGAGCCGGCCAACTTCCTGGACGTCGGCGGCGGCGTGACCGCCGAGGGCGCGATCGAGGCGTTCAAGATCATCCTGTCGGACGAAAAGGTGAAGGGCATCCTGGTCAACATCTTCGGCGGAATTGCCAAGTGCGACCTGATCGCCGAGGCGCTGGTCAAGGCCGGCCGTGAAGTCGGCTTCAAGGTGCCGGTGGTCGTTCGGCTGGAAGGCACGAACGTCGACAAGGCCCGCGAGATCCTGCAGGCGGCGAAAGCCGAACTGCCCACGCTCATCCCCGCGACCGACCTGACCGACGCCGCCAAGAAGGTGGTGGCGGCGGTGGGGAAAGCAGCTTAAGCAGGCACGAAGGCCAAGAGGCACGCAGGCACGGAGGGATTCGGATTCGATCCAACGCTCTTCGTGCCTACGTGCCTCTTGTCTTCACGCCTCTTGCCTTCGTGCCTGCCCTCCTTAAAGTATCCCCGCCATGAGTACTCTCGCCCTGTTGCCTTATCTCGCCCAGACGTCGGCCAATGAGCCGCGGGTTGCCTGGGCACCGGTCGTGCTTCTGCTGATCATGGGGATCGGCTTTGCCGTCACGAACGTGGCGCTGTCGATCTTCGTCGGGCCTAAGAACACCGGTCCGGGCAAGGAACAGACCTACGAAAGCGGCATGGTCCCCGTCGGCACCGCCCACCAGCGGTTCAACGTGCGGTTCTATATCGTCGCGATGATCTTCCTGGTCTTCGACGTCGACATCATCTTCATGTACCCCTGGGCGACGATCTTCACCGACGGCGTCCGCTCGACCGGAGTCGTGGGTGGCGTGTCCTTTGGAACACTGCTGCTCCTGGAAATGGGGATTTTCGTTCTGTTGCTGCTCGTTGCTTACCTTTATGCATGGGGTAAGGGCGTGTTCAAGTGGGATTGAGGGCTCGACGTCGGTCGATCCATCGGTAACGATTTCTGCGAGCCACGAGGTCTACCTCGTGGCTCGCTTCTTTTGTTGTCTCGCCGATGACACAGCCGCTGCCTTCAACACGTCGGTTTCGCGTCCGTCGGCTTGCTATAGCCGGCGTAGCTGTCGCGCTGTCGATCGTCGGCTGGTACGTAGTGCGATATCACGTCTGGGACGAGTACCTGTTCCCGCGCAACTTCAAAACGGTGGAGGAAGGAAAGATCTACCGGAGTGGACAAATCTCCAGCCATCTCATTCGAAAGACACTCGAGCAACACCAGATCAAGGTGATCGTGTTCATGAGCCGGGACGACCGGCGGATACCGGATGTCGACGCCGAGTGCAAAGTGTCGGCGGAACTCGGGATCGAGCGACACAACTTCAGTCTCGGGGGTGACGGGCTGGGAAATCCGGCAAGCTATGCCGACGCGCTGGCTGTTCTGACCGCGTCGGAAAAGGTGGGCAAGGCAGCACTGGTCCACTGCAATGCCGGCACGCAACGGACCGGCGGGGTGGTCGCACTTTATCGGACGCTGATCCAAGGTCGTACAGGTGAAGAGGCCTACATCGAACTGACGCGCGCCGGCCATGATCCCGACGACAATCCCGGGCTCATCCCATTTCTCAATCAGAACATGAAGCAGATCGCCGAGATGCTGGTCGATCGGGGCGTCATTGAACGCATTCCCAACCCACTTCCCCACATCAAATCTTAGCGAATCAGACTGTTGGATTCGCGATCGAGTAGGCAAGCCCAGCGGATGCGCAGGTTCCGGCTGGAATCAAGGGTGTGCCTATTGGCCGTGCGATACAACCGAGGCCAGCCGCACATCAGAACCAGGCTTGGCTCGGCCTCCTCCACGTGAAATGGCCAATTCTGGGCTGAATTCCGGCACTTCCGCTGGTCGCGAAATATTTTTTCGTCTCTGGCATCAACTTCGCTCTAGGGTCAGTCGAGCGCGGTTGGTTCCCTGGACAAGTGCGGCCTGCGGGCGGTCCGCAGGCCGCATATTGTCCGAGGGGTTATCAAGGCTCACAAAACATTTCGCCGAGGCTGACGCTCCCCGACATGGGTTGAGACATCAAGCCGACGCGAACCTAATCCTCGTTTCCTCCTCCGCCAAGCCGCACGGCACTACCCTCCGCCGTGCGGCTTTTTTCTGCGCTGAATCCGGGAGCTACCTGGGACGTGGTGTAGGTGTAGTGGTGTACAGGCACCCTGTAAGCTACTGTCCGCATTGCGGTCGCAAACCCGATGGTATGTGCCGAGGCGCACCGCCGTTCTCTCTATAAACCCCACCACTCCACTACCTCTTCCATTGGCACAGACCAAACACGAAATCCAATCCCTTCTGGCAAGTGCGGATACCTCGCCACGACATCGGTTCGGGCAGAACTTCATGATCGACCAGAACCTCGTCCGGCTCGTCGCAGACGCCGGCGAGTTGACGCCGCAGGACTGGTGCCTGGAAATCGGTCCCGGCACCGGCACGCTCACAGAAGAGCTGCTCTCCCGGGCCGGCCGTGTGACGGCAGTCGAGATCGATCGCGACCTTGCGGGTTTGCTTCGTGAACGGTTGAGCGGTCGCGAGAACTTCCAGCTCATCGAAGGCGACGCCCTGGCGAGCAAGCATGAGCTGAATGCCGACCTCCGGGCGGCTCTCGACGCCGCCCGCCGGGACGGCCTCCGCCCCAAGCTGGTCGCGAACCTGCCGTACAACATCGCCTCGCCGCTGGTGATCGAGCTGCTCATCGCCGGCGTCGATCTGCTGACCTTTACCGTCCAGAAGGAAGTCGCCGACCGATTCAAGGCCCAAGCCG
This sequence comes from Humisphaera borealis, assembly GCF_015169395.1. GTDB lineage: Bacteria > Planctomycetota > Phycisphaerae > Tepidisphaerales > Tepidisphaeraceae > Humisphaera > Humisphaera borealis. The sequence goes on along the minus strand of NZ_CP063458.1, from coordinate 3,935,391 downwards.
GCAGCGACGACTACGGCCCCCTGACGCTGATGGCGCAGATGCTCGCGAAAGTAGAGGTCCTGCGCAACCTGCCACCCCAGGCATTCTGGCCGGCACCCAAGATCGATTCTTCCCTCGTACGGCTTCGCAGAGACGACCGGCTCGGCGCGGGCGTCAAATCGTTTGATGTCTTCATGCACAAGGTCTTCTCGTTCCGGAGGAAGACATTGCGCAAGGCTATCGATCAGGCAGGGTACGACGCCGACCGAATCATCCGGGAGAGCGGCATCGACGGGTCACTCCGACCGGAAGTCTTTACGCCGGAGCAGATCGTCGAACTCTGGAAGATCGCGTTGCCAACCAGGGTGTGAATCGTCGCGTCTTACTTCGTAGCCGGCGCCATTCTTTCCTTGCCCGTCCAGCGGAGTGCCTCGCGGATCGCCGTCGCGAGTGGTTCGGGCTTGCTCTCGGCGAAGAATCGGATGGCAATCGGTGCGTTGCGGGTGTGCAGCAGCATGGGCGCGACCGACACAATTTCGATGCGTGCCGCGCGCAATGCATCGATGACGTCGTTCGACTCGTAGTCCAGCACGCAGAATTGACCGACTACGTTCGTTTTCCCGCAGGGGCAGTAATAGAAGCTGAACACCGATTCGATCCCGGCCGCCGTGGGAACTTCCATGCCGTCAATCGCCAGCGCCAGATCGTCGCGCGGGACGGTGATCACATAGACGCCAGCAGTCTTGTACACCCCGCTGCGACCAAGGATTTTGGAAACGGTTTCGAACGACACCTTGGCCTTCGCTTCATCGGAACCTGGGTCGGGCTTGGGGACGGCGGCGTTCGTCGCAGGCGGAAGCTCGACGAGCAGGGCACGCCGTTCGGCAGGCGCGCCCGCGCAGCCGGCCAGACACAGGATGGCAAGCCCGAACAGGCATACCGCGGGCGACAGCGATCGTCGGAGAGTCGGCATGCGGTCATGTTACCGCACAGTTGCCCGTTCCAAACCCCTTTTGCTTCAGCGGGCTCTGTCTACTTGCTTCCCTCGGGCAGAAGCTTGCCACTGGCTTTCAGCTTCTTGTACGCCCGCCGACGGACGAACATATAGGGTTTGGCAATCGTGCGATGAAGGTTGATCAACCAGCTTCGCCGCTGCGATTGCTCCAGTTCCTGAGGCGTCATTTCGTCCCGCCGCAACTTCTTTTTGTGCTTCAGCAGGTGGTAGACATCTTCGCGCTGCAGGCGTGCGAGCAGCCAGCGGCTCCAAGGCCAGTCATCGAGGTCGTAGAGGTCGTAGCTGATCTGAAAGTCGATCAGGTGGGGCAGGCCGTCGTCGCCAAGCAGGATGTTTTCGGGCTTGTTGGTGTCGACGTACGCAATTCGCCGACGGTGCAGTTGCGACATCAGGGCCAGCAGATTGTCGAAAAATCCGTCAGGCACCGGGCGGTCAGCACTCAGCGGCTGCCCTTCGACATACTCGTGGACGAAACCAGTCTTGCCGACGCGGCCGACCACCCCTGGAATATTGGGCAGGTCGGCGAGCCTCAAGTAAAACCGCAGCTCGCGTTCACATAACCACTTGCCAAGCCAATCGAGCGGCCAGCCGAGGAACTTTTCTGCCCGGCCCATCTTCAGCACGACTTTCCGGCCGGCCTGACTGGCGTAAAAACCCGTCGCGGCAAAGAAATCGTGCTTGATGGTCTGGGTACGGCGATAGACGACCCCGTCGATCTCGAATTGTGCCGGAAGCCCATTCCTGCCCAGCGCACGAAGTGACCAGTATTTGCCGTCGGCTGGATGCGACGCGGGATCAAGAGGATCTTCGTTGGCGTGATCCGTCACGACTGCGATTAGAACCGATCGACAAGCCGGTTGCGACCGGCACTACAAACGAGCACTACAGACCGGCGATCGTGCGTCCTTATGGGGCAAACTATCTGGGTACGATGTTCGGGGCCGGCTGCGGTTCGACACGCTTGACCGTCTTCTTCTGCTTTTCGGGGAAGACCGCCGTGACGTAAAGGATCAAAAGCAGACCCAGCCACGCCGCGAGCAGGCCCGCAGCAACAAAGAATCGACGGCGACTGGGCTTCAAAGGAGGCAGAAAACGCAATCGCGACGCCTGCGGGGTTTCGTCCGGAGTGGCGTCCGGCTTGGCGGCGACGGAACGATGTTTCTTGCCGGCGTTCATTATTCTCTGACTGAAGATTACGGGAAATGGTCTGAAGACCAGATGGGTGCCGCGCAAAGGTTACAACTGTACGCCTGAAACACGCAGCCAGGACTCAGTCAGGGATGACAATCTTGTAGCCCTGGTTGAAACCGGAACGAAAGTCGAAGACGGCCTTGAAATCGTCCAGCGTGTCGTCTTCGGTCTTCTGGAGTTGTCCTGCGTCGATCAGAGCAAAAACGATTCTGCCGAAATCGTACGTCGAAGTGACGTTCCATCGGCCGAGAACCGCGCGGGCAAGCAGACCCCACTGGGCCAACGCGTATTCGCGAAGGCCTTCGCACAACTGTTGGCCCGAGACATGACGGTTGACGTGCTCGGCCCCTTCGGCCCTGGCTTCGCCATGAACGCGGTGTGCCGCAAAGCCCAACCCCTGCTGGACGAACTCATACGCATCGCGCGGGTAGAGGCCGACATCGGCCACGACCTGCTCCAACGTCTTTTCGCGAGTCTGGGTCTGGTGCTTTGACGCCATGCGGGGAATATATCCTGCCAGGCAGGGCGACCAAAGCGGGAAAGTTTTGGCAGCCACGGAATGTTTGACGAAGAACGAGTCTCCGCGTCGTCAACTAAGACGCCAACGTTGTTGGAAAGTTCGAATGGACGAGATTGTCGCTGACTTGCTGATGATCGCTGCCGTCTCGGTCGGCTGGCAGGCACTGGCCAGGGGCATGGCGCTGGGGCTGGGTGCGGCGATTCCGATCGGACCTGTCAACGTGGAGATCGCCAGGCGCGTGCTCAGGCACGGCTTCCTGGCAGGCGCGGCCCTGGGTTTGGGCGCGGTCACGGTCGACGTTTTTTACGCCGTGCTCTCCACCTTCAGCTTCGCACGCCTGCTCAATCAGCCGGCGGTACTGTTGACGATGTCCGGGCTTGGCACGCTCCTGCTGGGATACCTGGGGGTGCAATGCCTGATCGCGGCCCGCAAGGCATGGACGACTGACCCCATTGATGCCAGCCTGTCCGATACGGCGGCTGCCTCCCGGTCCGGCCATACCGCCCTGCGGTCATATGTGACCGGCTTGTTGATGACGTTGTTGAACCCGATGACGCTGGCGTTCTGGTTCGTGGTGGTGCCGGCAATGGGCACCGGGCAAACGCCGGCGGCAGGAGATTCGGCCGGACAGACAACTTCCCAAGCGGCGGGAAGCCAACTGCCGATGATGTGCGTCGGCGTGTTCCTTGGTACTGTCGGCTGGGTGCTGGGATTCTCGACCGCGTTGTCGATCGCACAGCGCGCCGCCGGTTCCGGCCACCGTCGCCGAAAGTGGCTTGCCCTGGCCGACGCGATCGGAGGCGCGGCGCTGTTGGGTTTTGGTGTGCTGTCGGCGGTCGGGTTCTGGCAGTGGATGAAGGCGGTCCTATAATCGCCGCCGGTGTTCCTCGACCGTCTGAATGGTCGATGCCCCGATCTGCCGTGTCGCCACATTGACGTCGGAGATCGAAGCTCATGGCGGCCTGCCTTCCGCCGTCGGCACAGTCTCGTAGTGACTCAGTTTGCCCTGTAGTGAATCAGTTTTGCGGAGAAAGGAGACATCGCCGCCATCCGACCGTTGGTCGGAAACGGCAATCTCGATCCTCCGCCGGAGATGCCAGACGATGACCCACCGCACGCTTCGGAACGAACTTCCCACCCGGCTGTCCGGCTCGGCCCGACGCCCCCGGTTGCTCGCCGCCGCCCTGAGGGCGCTGGTCATCGGCGGGCTGGCCGCGCCGATCTACACCCTGGTCGGCTGCAACGCTTACGAACCGCCGATCTTCGACCCCAGCATGGTCGAACTGCGGGAACGCCAGGGCGCCAACGACGCCTCGGTCAAACTGGAAAAGTACCCGGCGACGCTGCAGGCAATTCCGACACCCAAGGGTGGCGACGCGGGCGGCCCGCGACCGCCAAACGACGCCTACATCGGAAAGCTGCCCACGACCGGCCGCACCTACGACCCCAAGAATGCAGTCCACCTGAGCCTGCGTGAGATCATCACCCGGGCGGTGCTCTGCAACTCCGAAGTGAAAGTCGCCGGCTACGACCCGGCCATCAACGCCCAGCGCACGATCGAACAGGAAGCGGTGTTCGACGCCGCCGCGTTTCTCAACCTCAGCACCGCCCGCCAGGACACCGGCCTGTCCACGACCGACAGCCTCGGCCTTGGCAATCAGGCGGGCAATACCGTTGTCGGGTTCAACAACAAGACCGTCACCAACACCGGCGCAACCGGCCTGCGGCAGCGGATGGTCACCGGCGGCGAGGCTCGCCTGACCTACTCCTGGGCCTGGAGCCGCATCGACAACATCGCCTCTTCGGACGAAAAATTCTGGCAGAACGAAGTCCGCCTGGAAGTAACCCAGCCGCTGCTTCGAGACTTCGGTCGCGATGTGAACTCGGCACGGATCGAGATCGCCCGCGGCGACCAGAAGATCAGCGTGCTCGACTTCCGCCGGATCCTGGAAGAGCAGCTTTCGGAACTCGAACGGGCCTACTGGCAGCTATATCAGGCGAACCGGATCGTCTACATCCAGGAAACGCTGCTGGCCGACACGATCGAAACCTACCGGGTTTTGTACGAGCGATGGATTCGAGGTCTGGACGCGTCCAAGATTCCCGTCAGCCAGGCGCAGTCATCAGCGCGAGCCCGCCAAGCAGACCTGATCCGCGCCAAGCAGAACGTGGTGGACCTGTCGGACGAGATCAAACGCCGCATGAACGACCCGGAATTCCCGGTGTCGTCCTCATTCCTGATCGTGCCTTCGGACGCGCCGCTGCAAGATCCGGTCAACTTCGACTACCAGGTGGCGATCGACGCTGCGGTCGCACATCGCCTGGAACTCGGTCAGCAGCTCGTCCGCATCGAACAGTCGCGCGTTGCCGAACGTGTCGCCGCCAACAACAAGCTGCCGCGGGTGGACTTCGTCGGAAGCTTTGGCTTCCGCGGGCTGGGGGACGGCCCGGGAGAGGCGAGCAAGAATCTTTGGGAGTTGAACAGCCCGAGCTGGTCGTTCGGATTTGAAATGGAGTATCCGATCGGCAACCGCTCGGCGCGGGCGATCTTCGAGCGTGCCCGGCTTCAGCGGCTTCAGGCGATTGAGCAGTATCGCAACATCCTTGCCCAGGTGTCGCTCGACGTGAAGACGTCGATGTCCGACATCCGGTCGAACTGGGAGCAGTCGGCAGCCCGCACGCAGTCTCGGCTGGCGAGCCGGGAACAGCTCGACCTCATCCAGAAGCAGCAGGATCTGGGCGAACCGATTACGCCGCCCTTCATTCAGGTCAAACTGCAGGCCCAGGAAACCCTCGCCAACGAAGCCCGCGAAGAGGCCGCCGCGATCGCGAACTACAACATTGCGATCCAGCGTCTCGAGCGTGCCAAGGGCACACTTCTGAAATACAACAACGTGAAGCTGAAGGAAGACCCCGGCGCCAAATACCTCAATCGCGCCTGGGTGGAGGAAGTGCTGAAGCCCTGAAGCCAGCCGGAATGACGAAGTCAAAATGGCGGATGAACCTTCAAATCGCGACGACCAATACTGACAAAGACGATACGGTCGGTTATTGGTGATTCGCGATTTCGAGATTCATTCGCCATTCTGATTTCCGTCATTCGTCATTTCCCTCATGCGGATTCTCGCGAGCAACCCCGACACCATCGGCGACATGGTCCTGCGACAGCCGCTGTATCGCGCGCTGGTCGCAGGGGGGCACGAGCTGACCCTTATCGTCCGCAAATCTGTCGAGCCGATCGCGAAATTGATCGTTCCCGAAGCAACGACGATCGTCCTGCCCCAGGAAGTCTATTGCCCCGTCGATGAGCGATGGGAAGCGTTCGTGCCGCTGGTGCGACAGGCCATCGAGTTCCGACCCGATCTGCTGCTGATTGCCCCGTTCCAATGGACCCGCTTCGAGGAACGCCTGGCCGCCGAGCTGCGCGAACCGCGCAACGGCCTGCCCGGCGTGAAGGTCGCCGGAATGAGCGGCCGGCTCTATGCCGGCGACCCGTACGCGGGCCAGGCCCGCCCGTCTGAGCTTCGGCTCGATCAAACGCTCGCTGTCGACGAAGACATCCGCGAGGCCGACAAGAATGCGCTGCTGGCCGACATGCTCGGCTGTCCGGTGGCGTCGGTTGAACCGGTGCTTGTACCCGATGACACGTCCAGGGCTGCCGCCGAGCGAATCCTTGCCGAACGAGGCCTTTCCCCCGGCGAGTACTGGATTGCATGCGTGACCGGTACCGCCAATGTGCCTATCAAAGCCTGGCCGGCGACGCAATGGGCCCAGGTGCTGCGGCATTGGCACGAACGCTACGGGCGGAGGTTTCTATTCGTCGGACTGCCGGCGGAACGATCCGTTGTCGAACTGACGCTCGCAGGCATGGCCGACGCCGCGACATCCGCGGCCGTCTGGATGGAGCCGGACGGCGATGTCACCACCCTGGCGGCTTTGGCGGCGATGTCGGAGGGGTATGTCGGGCACGACACCGGCCCGATGCACATTGCCGCCGCCGTCGGCAAGCCGGTACTGGCGATCTTCGGCGGGGGGCACAAGCTGCGCTTCGCGCCGCGGGCGACGCCGAGCATCGTCCTGAGCGTGCGGGTGCCCTGCGCCGGCTGCGGCTGGGCCTGCAGCTTCGAAGAGGCCCACTGCGTTCAGGCACTGCGCCCCGCGGATGTGCTTCGCGCCATCGACGACCTGGAGGTCGGCCGGATCGTCGGCCAGGACATTCGCCTGCTGCCGCTGCCAATCGACGTCCAGGACCGAATGACCCTCTACGCCGCCGACCTGGCCCGCGACCGGCTCCGACTGCTCTCCAGCGCCCAGCGCCAGCTCGATCTGATCGACCCTTCCCAGATCGCGCGCCTGACGGTCGAACGCAACGCCACCGCGCAAACCGCCGAAGAACTGGCTCAGAAACTGTCGGTAGTATCGGCGGAGGTGCGACGGCTCAACGACGTCACGCAGAAACTGGAGACACAGTCGTCGGATCTTTCAAAGCAGTTGCAGGACCGCGAGCAGGCGGTCGTCGAGCTACGGCGGGCGATTGAAGAGGCCAACCAGCGGACCAATATCGAAGCCGCGGCCCGAAAGTCCGAAGTCGAACCGCTGCGCAAGGAAGTGGAACAGCTGCGGCACAAGCTGTCGGCGATGGAGCCAGCCCCGGTGATTGTCGTACCGGCCCGACCCCGGCGAAGCTGGCGGGAACTGCTCGTGGATGTCGTCTGCGGGAAACGGCACTACGAGCCCAAGCGTGTTCCGCCGCCGATGCCGACGATTCGGCTCGTCACCATCGTCCGCCCCGGCGACAAAGACGAAGACATCTGCCGTACGATCGACTCGGCGATCGCCGAAGGGTACCCCCATCTTGAATACGTGCTGGTCTCGAACGGCGTGCCGGCAGCGCTGAACCATTACACCGACCGCGTGACGAAGATCGTCGAACCCACCGCCGAACCGTTCGGTGCCACCGCCGAGGCGATAGCGACCGGCGAATCCGATCTGGTCGCTTGGCTGGACGTCGGGACGGCGTACGAGCCGGGGGCGCTGCACCGCGCGGGCGAGTACTTTCGCGATCATTCGATGGCGATGGCAGCCGTGTTCGAGGAAACATCCGCCAAGGACGGCGGCTGGCGATTCCATCACGGCTGGCCGCGGGTTGACGTCGATTCGCTGCGCCACGACGGAAGCGTTACCTCGCTGCCCCACGTCTTCTTTCGCCGGCAGCCTTACGGCCTGATCGGCCCGATCAATCCCGCCAAGGGTGAAGCGGCGGGCTGGGACCTGCTCATTCGCTTCTCTCGCCGCTTCGGCATCCGGCGCGTCCGCGGCCACGGCGTATATCGGTTCGCCGCTCCTGCGGTCAGCGAACTGGCTCATGTTCACCTCGGCGAAGCGATCAATGACTTTAACGCGGGCTTCGGATTGGCCGGCCGTATCCGCTGCCGGGCGACCGCTGTCGGGCGCGAACTGGCATCCCTGCTACGCCAATGGGTCGTTCGCGACGACTGGCGCTGGCCGAGTTGGGTCGTTCCAGAAGGCGGTGTTGCCGCACCGGCCGAACCGCTGCAGACCGCAACCAGCCCGATCAACCATCGCCGACCCGATCGGCTCCTGTTCTCATCTCCCGACGTAACAACCGGCGGGCCGGAGATCTACCGCGTTTATCGCGACGCCGCAGGCGATGCGGCGATCGCGTGCCCGTCGATCGCCAGTGACAGGCTGCTAACGCTTTGCACCGAGCGGCAGAGACGCAGCGGTTCGTCCGTGGTGCCGTCGGCCAACGTCCCTGCCGGCGAAGGAATATCGGTCGCCATATCGCCGTTCCAGCGCTTTCGCGGCGGACCGCGCTGGGCGCGGATCGTAGCCGCGCTGCCGTCGCCCTACTGGCGGCTGGCGGGCGCGAAGGCTGCGGCCGAAACGCCGACCGGCCGACTGCGATCAATGGTAGGTCCGGAGCTTACCGGCGACTCGTCCGTCCGTGCCCTCGTCGTCGGTTGTTACGACGGCCGCGACATGGACGACATCAAGTCGACGACGAAGTGGATCCTGACGGGCCTCGAAACCAATACGACCGCAGCCGCCGAGGCCGAAGCGAAGGGTCATCGTGTCTTCCGCTGCAATCCGCAGGACGCGTTCATGACGCTGCCCGACGGCGAGGTATTCGATCTGATCTTTCTCCCATCCGTGCTCGAACACTGGGACGACCCGGCGTGGGTCCTTCGCCGCCTGCAGCGCCTGCTGACGCCGACGGGCCGCATTGTCATCCGCACGCCGAACCTCGATTCAATGCTCCGCCGCCGCTTCGGGCCGACCTGGTGGTTCTGGCAGTTACCGTATCATCGCGTTCTCCTCGGCCGTCGCGGCCTGCGGCTGCTGGCGGCCGCGGTGGATATGAGGGTCGAGCGACTGAAGACAATCACCGACGCCTACACCGCCGCGGCAAGCGTGCAGCTCAATGAGATCGGCCTGGCCGGTATCGTTCCGGACGGCGCGACGTTCGAAATGCGCATCGCCCGCCGCGGCGCCAAGTGGGCCGGCTGGGCCAGAACGCTGTGGGACCGATTCGGACGCGGCGACGAGATGTGGGCGATCCTTCGGCTCTTGTAGGGTGGGGTTCACCCCACCGGTTGCGATCGAACACAGATCGTGTTCGGCCGCCGAAGTGGCTTTCGAGCGGCGATTTCAATGGTCAGACGTTTCGGCGAATGAACACAACTCGACGTTTCTCAGTGTGCGGTGGGGTGAACCCCACCCTACGAAATGCAATACCCCAAGATCTCCATCGTCACCCCCAGCTACAACCAGGCGGCGTACGTGCCCTGGACGGTGCGCAGCGTCCTGCTGCAGCGCTACCCGAACCTCGAATACATCGTGATGGACGGTGGATCGAAGGACAACACGGTCGAGGTGCTTAAGCCCTACGTCGACCGCCTGGCACACTTCCAGTCAGAGCGCGACAAGGGGCAGAGCGACGCCATCAAGCGCGGCTTCGACCGCTGCAGCGGCGAGATCATGGCGTATCTCAACAGCGACGACATGCTCGCCCCCGGCGCACTGCATTACGTCGCGGACTTCTTCGCCCGCAACCCCGACGTCGACGCCGTCTACAGCCACCGCCTGACCGTCGACGGCCACAATCTCGCCAAGTGGTACTGGATCCTTCCCGAGCACAGCAACTGGTACCAGATGCGCTGGGACCTGATCCCACAGGAAAGCTGCTTCTGGCGTCGACGATACTTCGACAAGTGCGGCAACGTGGACGATTCCCTGCGGTTCGCGATCGACTACGACCTGTTCACCCGCTACATGCAGGCCGGCGCGAAGTTCGTCCGCGTCAATCGCTTCCTCGGCGTGTTCCGCGAGCACGAGGAAGCCAAGACGAGCCAGCTGATGAACACCGTGGGCGCATCTGAAATCAACAAGGTGCGCGAGAAGTACGGCATCAAGCTCGGCAGAACGGCACCGTTCGTCAGCGCCCGGTTCTACTACGCCGCGTTGCGCAACGGCGAAGCGTTTGCCTATAAGCGCAAGCAGCTCCCCGGCTGTCTGCCGGGCATTCGATACGACTACAACGAGGCCTGGGGCGGACTACTTGACGATCCCCGCCTGCCGCCTATTGCGCCGTCGAGTACGTAAAGAGGCCGTCGAACCAACGTCCGACGGCCTCTCGAAATGCGTTAACAATCCGGCGTAACCGCGCAGGTTCAGGCAATCGCCACGACATATCCCGTCGCGCTGTTGTTGATCAGGTCGGCACCGACGCCGCCGAAAACAGAGAAGTCGCCGGTCCCCGAGATATCGATCGTGTCATCGCCCGAGCCGCCCAGGATCAGCGTCTTGCCGACCTGATTAGACACGGACACCTTGTCATTTCCCGCGCCGGCGTTGACGACCAGTTCCTTGATGTCCGCGGCGAAGATGTCATCGTCACCGCCTTCGCTGTCGATGTAAGCCTTGTCGATGCCAGACAGTTGGATGCGGTCGTCTTCTGCACCGCCTTCAACCGTGACGGAGAGGCGTCGAGAGGCATCGCCCGCAACGGAAACGAAGTTGTGCCCATCCCCGGTGTCCAGCGACGCGCTGCGGCCGTTGGCAAGGCTACCGACGAGGAAGTCATCTCCGGCACCGGTCGAAGCCGCGATGGACGCGCTGCTCAGGTCGAATGACAGGAAGTCATTGCCGCCGCCGAGCGAAACGATGATCAGCTTGACCCGCGAATAGACCTTTTCGTTCACGTTCACACCGCCGACATCTTCGTAGATGTTGACCGCGTCGTCGTCGGCGGTGCCGTTGACGAGGAGCGTCGATCCGTTCTGGTAGATGCCGGAGGAAAGCTTCCGCCAGGCGTGTTCCCGTTCGTGTCCCCCTTCCCGATCAAACTCGCGGTGAAATGGATTAGCCGATAGAAGCTGCCGAGACTCAAGCGCTTCGAAGTTCATGGAATGCTCCGGGACAGACCGGCTGCGTTAAGAGAGCCGGTGCGAACAAAACTGATCAGACACAGCAGATGTGCACATTGCGCGGCGAGGTCGCCAACCTCACCCGTCCGCAGACTGGGAAAGGCTCGCTCAACTCTACGAGATGTCTCCTCGCAGGCATCTAAGTCATTCACCTAGGACGTTCTGCTTCGCGCGAACGAACTGGGACTATGATGACTCACTGCCGACAACCTTCCCGTCACGAGCCGATTTCCCAACAAAGTTGCTGAGTGATGGAGAAATCACGGAACGTAACGAATCGCTAACGCAAAAGGCCGTCGATCTCTTGATCGACGGCCTTTTGCCAGCCATTCCATAGTGTCGAAGGTCTCAAGTGGGGATGCTCGTGCTCTCGACCCGCGAAATGATCAGTGCGCCGCCCGGTGCCGCCGAGGCGACGAGTGAATCGCTGCCGTTCCCGCCGTTAACGGTGACCTGCCCACCGGGCTCGATCGTGATGACCGTGAACGAGTCGTTGCCGTTGCCGCCTGCGAGGGTGGCACGGCTGATGCCATCGACGTTAGACAGCGTGATGCTGTCGTTGCCGTTACCTCCGTCAACGTAAACGACGCCACCCGACGTCGCCGATACGACGACTGCGTCATCGCCGTTGCCGCCGTAGAACGTGACAGACGATCCGATGTCCGCCGCGCTGACCGACCACGCGGCTCCGACGATTCCGTCGTTGCCGTTTCCGGCATCGATGTAAATGTCAGCGCCGCTGAACGCTGAAGCCGAACCGGCGTCATCGCCACTACCGGCCGAGCCGAGGATGTTTGCCTCGCTCGACCCGACCACGGCCAAGGTGTCATTATCGCTGCCGGTGTCGAACACCACGTGCGATCCGTTGGCCGCGTCGAGCGACAACTGATCACTGCCGGACCCGGTCATGACGAGCCCGTCGGCGCCATTCAGTGTGAGGGTGACGTTATCGGCACCGCCACCGCTGAGCAGGATGATCCGCTGGACACCCAGGAATCCACCCTCTGGGCTAAGGAAAACCGGCTCAGCAGCGTCGAAATGGGCGGCAAGCACCGGGCCGTCCGGATCGTTTTGCAGGACGACGATGTTGTCATCACCCGACGTGCCGGAGACCAGGAGCGTTCCGCCGACAAGGACAGCCGACGCCGAGAAGACCCGGCGGTTTTCCAGAGATTCGAAGATCATGTAGACAACTCCTCAGCGGCGGGCCAGATATGTGGTTCGCCGTACGACAAAGAAATGGAGGCGGCTAACCCTAGACCGCCGCTACAACTGTTTATCGTCCCGAGACCCTCGAAAACAACGGAAAACCACGCTGCGGCAAATGATTGCAAGGGCGTGCGGACACCGAATCGGCATAGCCGTCCTCCTGACATGCACGCAACCTGCCCCAGGCATTGGCGTTACGGGCTAATCCTATTGCGTTGGCTGCCAGAGCCATGTGCCCGGTGAGATGACCATCTCGGAAGCGGCGGTGTACCCCACCGGGGGCGTGGTTGCGAGCGTGGGATTGGCGGTGAGCCTCACGCCCAGGCCCAGCGAAACCGCGCCTTCTGCAATCACCGCCCCGGTCAACTTGAAGTTGTTGGTCAGGCTCGTCGTAAATCCCGTTCCGATCACGTGAAGCACACCTTTGAACTCTGCCGGATAGCTGTCACTCATGTCGGTGTCGCTGACGCCTGACGAATTGGGCGTACTGGCAGGATTGAAGTTGGTCAGTGCCGAGGCTTCGCTTAACGCGGACGTCGATCCGGCCAGTGACACCGTGCTGGTACCACTTGCCTTGATGATCAGCGTGGGGAAGTCGGCCCGCGGCGGATCCCACGCGAACGACCCGCTGGTGCTGAACACCCCGCCGGGATCCATTTCCACGACCAGTGTCGCGACAAGCCGACTGGTCTTGATCGAGAGGGTACCGGTCGACGGCACCTTGATGTAATAGACGCCGGACGCGTTGGCGGTGCCCCAGGGATTGGACGCGCCGCTGATCACCTTACTGCTGATGGTGCCACCCGGAATGCTTGCAAACGGAATGGTCATCGCCTGCGCTTTGTAGGTGTCAAAGACCGTGGACTGCGGGAGATTGCGGGCCGTTGTCAGGCTGGTTTTCGAGCCGGAGACGGTTCCGGAGATACTAAGCGTGGTTCCTTCGGCGTCGCCGGTCACGGTAATGCCCGATGGCACCGTCAACGTTCCGTTCGCCGAGATCGGGCCGCCGGTGGTGGTGACGTTTGACGTCACCGAAAGGTTTCCCCCGGCCTGAACGGAGTTCTTGAGCGAGTCCAGTGCCGCTCCCGTGCCGGTCAGCTTCACGCTATACGTTCGCGACGCCGACCCGCATGTTCCGATCCCGTAGATCCGCACAGCGTCTGACGAATTGTTGGAAAGATTTCCGTCCGTTTCATCGAAAAGCTTGAACGTGAATCGCCCGCGACCCATGGTCGTCGTATTGGTCGATACGTTGTGCGTATAGGTCG